>CAZZIU010000089.1:0-1502 GCA_964654545.1 uncultured bacterium | reverse complement strand
TCCAAATCTAAATACCTCTCCGGCCTCCAATGTCACAAGCGACTTTGGCTGGAAATCCATAAACCCGCATTAGCACCTCCTCCACCTCCGGGTCAACAACGAATCTTTGATCAGGGTACTATGATAGGTGAATTAGCGACGGAAGAATTTCCGAATGGTATTTTAATCGATGCGGATTACTTAAATATCCCGAAGGCTATAAAACAAACCAAAGAAGCCTTGAAGAATTTTGTTGATGTCATATTCGAAGGCTGTTTTGTTTTTGAGAATATTCTTGTAAGACCTGACATTATTTTACGAAATGATCTTGGCAGCTGGAATATGATCGAAGTGAAATCATCAACCGGTGTCAAAGAAGTTAATATTCATGATGTCGCAGTACAAACATGGGTACTTCAGGGATGTGGATTAGATGTAAAGCGAGTATTTCTCAAACATATCAATCGAGATTGCGTCTACCCAAATCTCTCCAATCTTTTCAGAACGGAAGATATCACAGAATCGGTTGAGGATATATTGCCAACGATCCCCAATAAACTTTCAACATTCAAATCTATATTGAATAAGTCTGAACCAGATATTTCAATAGGAGAGCATTGCAGTAATCCATATAACTGCCAATTTGTTGCTTATTGCTGGAAGAACATTCCCGAACATTCCATCTTCAATATCCCAAGGTTACGCTGGACAGTTAAAGAACGGTTAATAGCAGAAAACAAAATTACAATTAATGATCTCCCTGGAGATTTTTCTCTTAACGATAATCAGTTGAATTATCTAAAAAGTTTAGAGACGCAAAAACCCATTATTGATTGGAATGGAATCGCCGGAGAATTAGATAAGCTTGAATACCCCCTTCATTTTCTTGACTTTGAAACAGATGGTCCGGCAATTCCAAGGTTTGACGGCATGCACCCTTACGAACAGTTTCCCTTCCAGTACAGTTGTCATGTAATGGATAAAAAAGAAACTCTTGAGCATTATGAATATCTGCATGAATCAGAAAGTGATCCGAGGAAATCACTTATTGAGTCATTGGTGGAAGCAATTGGAGATAAGGGATCAGTTATTGCATACAATGCTGGGTTCGAAAAAGGAGTGTTAAATAAACTTGCACAATGGTTTCCAGAGTATTCAGAAGAGCTACAGTCAATTATTGAGCGACTGTGGGATCAGCTTGTCATTTTCCGAAATTACTATACCGACTATCGATTCAAAGGATCGAATAGTCTCAAAAGCGTTCTGCCGGTGATCGTTCCATCCATGAATTATGAGAACCTAGACGTTAGTGGTGGTATCGAAGCGCAGGTTACGTGGAATGAAATGATTCGATTACCGGACGGTGGTGAAAAAAGTAAATTGATTTATGAACTAAAAGAATATTGCGGACAGGATACGATGGCGATGGTAGAGATTTATAAGAATCTTATGCAATTAGATACATGATAGGATGTAAGAAATGGTAAATGATTATTTTAATTTGAACAAGAATTGCTTTAATA
>CAZZIU010000088.1:0-1578 GCA_964654545.1 uncultured bacterium | reverse complement strand
TTGACATCCTCCCCAACCATAAATGGTGGGGATTCCATTTAAAGGATTTGGCATGATGAGCCTCTTGTTTGTCCATATATTCCTTTGCTTTCTCTAATGTTATATGTCCTACTGAGCCAAGGAATTTCCCGTCTCCCCATAAACTTCTTTCGCCTTCGGATTTACTATACCCTTCATCCAGCTTCTCTTCCTCAAGAAGGAAAAGCAAACGACTTGTATAGCCTTTCATTAAGTTCATGGCTTTTGCTGCACTCATGCTTGGTCTTAGTTTGACCAAAACATGAACATGCTCTGGTTGAACTTCAAGTTCGTCTATTATGAAATTATGTCTCTTCGCACATTCATGCAAAAGAATTTCACATAGGTTTTTTAACTTGGTATCCCTAAATATCTTATAGCGATACTTAGTGACCCATTGCATATGGCATATCATCCAACTGATTCCATGTTTGTATCTGTGGTCGCTGTATCTCATTGGGCCTCACCTCCTGTGTGGGGCTCATCATTCTACCTTAAAGAATTAGTCTCAACTTACCTATATGTACTTCGCCATTCATCCCCAACGTTAAAACGTGGGGATTTCTGGCTAGCAGAATTTAAGCTACACAAGAAGGGGAAAAAAGGAGTTGAAATTGCTGATTTATTAGATATTTCCCAAAGTACGGTTTCTTTCTGGATAGTTAGATGGAGAACGACAAGTAGTTTAGAGGATAAACCAGGTAGAGGTATGAAGTCTCGGCTAACTAAAAATCAAATGTCTGAACTAAAGAAAGTACTATTAGGATTTCCGCCTCCAAGATTCGGAGGAGAAAGTATGGGCTGGATAACAAAGATGGCAATTCAATATGTTAAAGATACATATGGTATTTCATACAGTATGAGAAGAATGCAAGAGTTATTTCATAAGTTTGGTTTAAACCTAATTACACCAAGACCACAGCATAGGAAAACAAGCCATGCTGCAAAAGTTGTTTATCGTATGGACTTTAAAAAAAACTCCAAAACGAATATCTGGGTTGCACCCTCGTTAATTTCGACCAATCAAGCTTCTGGTTAGTACCAATTCGTAGAAGGATATGGGCGGCAAAGGGATCTAAACCAAAAGCAATTTTTTGGTGGAGCAATAAAAAAGCTAACATTTTTGGAGCTCTTATTGAGGGAAGCAAACTTCATCATGAGTGGTATGATAGATATAATGCACATTTCTTTGTTGAGTTTATGAAACGGTTTGTTAAAACACTTGACAAAAACAAAAAATATGTTTTTGTATTGGATAACGCACCAGCTCACAAAGCCAAGATGAGTTTAAAGTATCTTTATTCTCTTGAAAACGTGTTTATTGAATTTATTCCTCCATATAGTCCACAACTTAACTGTATTGAAACATGTTGGAAAATTATGAAGCATGATGTGACAAATAGCAATCTCTTTCAAAATATTGAATGTTTGCAAGATGGAATTGAGCAATTCCTTGATGGACATTTTTTTACGTTAAATTCTGCCAATTATTTATCGTGCTAACTACTTTTCTATTTAACTTTTCAAGTTTTTCAAGCCTTAGAATCTTCTTTAAAATCG
>CAZZIU010000087.1:0-1606 GCA_964654545.1 uncultured bacterium | reverse complement strand
AGTACGCCTTTGAAGAATCAGTGACCGATATTAATTCCGTCCCCGGGACATATTCTTACTACAATAGTTCAATAACATTAGAAAGCTCTTTGGTAGCTAATGGGGGTGGCCCCGTAAATAATGGATCGCTTCGATTTATTAGTACCGGAACTCATGGGCTAACCAAACGAATTGTTGAAAGTTCATTTAAAGGAATAAATGACTATAGTCTCTGGCCACCCATATCTGTCATTTTAGAAGGCGGTAGTGCATCTAACGTCGGCGAATGTGGTGAGTGCGACGGTAAAGTGACTCAACTTACCCTACAGTATAATGGAAGCAGTTCTGCATCTATTAAAGTCAAACAAAAAAAAGGAAAAAAATGGAAAAAAATTTTTAACGAAACTGTGTCACCTGAGGGTTCTTTTACAATAAACGGTGTGGATAAAAAAGGAACTCTTGGCTCTAAAATTAAAATATATAAAAATGGTGACTTTAATGTGGAAATCCATACCAGCTGCTCAGAACCCATTGGTCCGGGTATGGTCGCAGGGTCATTTGAAATTATATCCGGTTACAGCCGTAATGGAGGTTTATTATGTAATTATGGTAGTGACGATTGCGACGATGATCACGATGACGACGACGATAATGGATCAAGCGGATTTGAAATAAATGACAATGTAATTTTAAACTGCTCAATATTTATTGGAGGAGATGTTGATGTAGAATCCAGCGCAATCGTTGGTTCCCCAAGTTATGGTGGGCCAACCACCATTTTTGTTCCAGCCGGCAATACAGTTACCGGGGAATTCAATTCCACGTTCGATTGGGATATTTATCTAGATCCAACACCCACACTTCCCAATTTTAATCATAGCCCTTACGATAGTCTCATCAATATTGCTGATGCTATTTCATTTACCAGCGGAAACGAATATGATGGGGATTTAGAGATTGAACTAACAACATTTGATTTGAGTTCTTATACAAACAGAACCTATTTCGTGAATGGCGATATAGAAATTAAGGGTAGTACAATTACTGGGGCAGGAAGTGGAGGGGATAGTAGCCTGGCTTCACCGGGAATTCTGGTGTCCAGTGGTGAAATTATTATTCGGGATAAGTATTCTACACAGAGTTTTATTGATGATAATATTATTCTGATCGCTGAAGATGAAATACGGATTGAAGATGCCTCTCAAATTGGTTCTGATTTGTCCGGAAATTCACCTTCATGTCGTCCATCAACATTAAATGAAGTCTACTCAAAAAATGATGTTGAAATAACCGAATATACCGAAGTGTGGGCTATAGTGACAGCTCTAGGAGATTTGAAATTGAATGGGACACTTTATGGAATTGCATTCGTACCGGGTGGCCATTTTATTATGGATGATAGTAATGCGTATATGGAGGGTGCAATATTCGTCAAAAGGATGGTTGGCAGTAGTGGTGGTGGTGGTGGTGATGATGATGAGGATGATGATGAAAGTGGTTGTTTTATCGACGGATTCAATAAAGGTCAAATGAAATTAACTCATTGTTTCCCACAGCCTTACTTTTCATCCAGAAAATTTGTACCTGTGAAAACAACCTTTAAGGAGATTTAATTTAAGTAAGTACG
>CAZZIU010000086.1:0-1657 GCA_964654545.1 uncultured bacterium | reverse complement strand
TGCACGAATGATATGATCGTTAATACTCGTATTCCATCGTTAAACCAAAATGCACCGGATCGCCATAACTGATATATTTATTGTCAGGATATTCATGGTCTTGTAACTCTTCATCCCAGATGGGTTCTAATCCAAAATAAAAACATCAGGTGGCAAACCGAGCATCCGGAATATTTTATCTAATTGTGGAAAATCAAGTATTAATCCATTGTGTATTTGACGGGACAAGAAATTTGCAGGATTTATGGCAGGAGAAATTAGTACGATAATAATTATGAATTACTGTGGGCGTCAAACGCGCGCTGCACGCTTGATGCAGATCAACACCGAAACCACCGTTTACTATATGTGAGCTTAAAAGGATCGCGTTAATATTGTATTTAGTTAAACATCATTTTCCGAATTCATATTAAATTAACAGGAATGAATTACCATCGGACAATAATCACTTGGATGATAGCGCTTGCATTATTTTCACTCCAATGCGACTCAAAGCCCAATAGCCGTCACCATGTCGTCAATAATATAGAACATGTAGATATAGAACATTTTTTGCATTTTCACTTGATTCCGGCCATTACCACAGCTTACGAGAACATTTATTCCGCGTATTTTGATGATCATTTTGACGTATTTAAAGGGTACACAAAAACTGAATATTCATTTTTATTTGGTGACAGCATCATTGACTGGGAAACTTTTCTACCACAGGTAAAAGATTTACTAGAATTAAATAACAGTCAATACAAATTCCGCTATCATTTGTTAAGAGTTTCTAACCGAATTGTGATTCCTACTGCGACGTTATACGAGGTAATAGAAACCAAAAAGGTTAAGCCGCCTTTAAGAGAAATGTCTGATTTTTGGGGAATCGATTTCATGGATACATTCGTTGAAGGTACATTTTTTAATATCGAATACGGTAAACAACCGATACTTTTGCGTTATGATTTATGGATCCAAAAAAAGTTTCAGCAATTTATTCTGGAAGGAGTTACTTACCCTGATGTTGATGAAATAATCATTTTTTCTGAAAAAGATAAATTGGAAGAATCCTTTATCCACGAATTGAGTCATAAAATTTTTCAAAAAAATATCCAACATTTGTCAGATGAGGAATTGATGACGTCTGAACTGCATATTTCCCAAGCCTTCAAAGGAGGCGCAAAAACAGACATTAAATACAATTACAATGAGTTTGGTGAACTGATTGCAAAACTGAGCGAATTAATGGTGATCCCTAATTCCAGATTATACGACTTTATTCATGAAGTATATATCAACAAACAACCGCAAATGCAAATGCCCAGACAACTGATTGCCCACACGACGGTGTATCGATACCTTGCGAAAGAATATCCGGACATATTTTTGCAATTCAAAGATCAGGCATTTATTGATGTGGATATCGATTATTATTTACAACAGATGGCAAACGAAGTGACCGAAGACGGTATCAATAAACTACGGGACTATTTGATGTTTCACGTAAAAGGGTTAAGTGTAAATTTTGAAGAAATCGTATTTGAAGCACAGGAGAAACCGATCAGCATTTAGGCATGCCGGAGATATCATTATTTCACAACAAATTCCACCGTCATCCCAAAATGCACGGGATCGCCATAACTGACATATTTTTTGTCAGGATACTCATGGT
>CAZZIU010000085.1:0-1676 GCA_964654545.1 uncultured bacterium | reverse complement strand
TTGAACCGCCAATTTCCACTGCGATTCCCGCATTTGAGTACTCCGGCTTTTACTGCACTGCGAATTTTCTTCGTACTTACATTAGCATATTTAGCTGCCTCGGACGTACTCATCCAACGGTTGCGAATTGGATTTTGGATTTCGATTTTGAATTCTTGAATTAATCCATACAACCTGCGTGTTTCATACAGCAGATCAGGATTATTATTCAGATTTGTGGGTTTATTTGCAGAACAGTCCCAGCAGTAATTACACTCTGGGCACTTCATTTATATTCAACACATGGATATTTTTCATCTCAAATATCCTTCCATTTATATATATCCTATGGCCCCCGGATCAGGGATCTACAATTCTCAATGTATCAGTTTTCAACCTTGCAGACTCCAATCGAAACACTTTTTATCGATACACCTACTATTTTTCCTGGTATTATCTTAACGACAGCCCCAGAAGTAAGGATTAAATCCTTATATCATGCTGCTGCAATTTATTAACCAATATGAATTGTACGTTAATATGGCAGATCACTAATTAACGGTAATTGTCACGACGAAGTATTTCAGTTTTCATAGTGATCAGTAAAATATATTTATATACTAAATGATCACTATTTTGTGAAGGGGAAATCATTTATTTAAACATAATTCCATTTGGAGATTGTGGTCTTCCGTTTTGTCAGTAAATAGTAGTATATTTTACGACTATGCCAAATTAAGGTAGAATTACCCAAACCATCAGAATACCATTAATAATGTACCAGGGAATTCCCCACTTGGTTTTTTGTTCGGCTCTACTCCTTGATTCTCTCCTGATCCGACACTGGTTTCGTCATACTTTCCTCTTAAGGTCGAAGATGTTCAACTTTGATAATTGCTACGTTTGATGTCTCTGCACGCCTTAGCTTTTCAGACTTAGTTTGTAACAATATCTTTATATTATCTTCTGGTGGTATTTCAGTATTCGCACTCATCACAGTTTCCCATACCTCATTATCGTTTGAAGTAAAATATGTAATCTTAAACGTAGGTTTAACTGCATATGAATTATAATTATGTACAACAACTAAATGGGCGGCTTTCTCTTTCCCTGTTAATCTGGGCTCTTGAGAAACTACTCTGATATCATTAATGTTAATATTCTCAATTATAGTAACGGAATCATATGATAAAAAAGAGGGCTTTGCTGGTATTCTATGAATAACACCGTTCTTATATAGTACCCAATCATAATCATTTTCATTGTTCACTTCACTTTGATCAACATCTAAAGGATACTGGGTGTTTGCTTTTGGAATATTGTAAGTCGATATCAGTGACTCTGATCCATGATACTTGGTAATTTGTAATAATACTTTATCAAACTTAGCTGGACGATTATTAAATCGAAAATTGTGCTCAATAGATAAGGAGCTACCATTTGTTTCGTTGGTGAGGTATTGATCAATATTTAAATCATAATATTGCGTAAATACAATACCTGAAATGAATCCAATTACTAGTCCGATTAATGTTCGTTTCATTTGCTACAATATTCTACACTCGTGTTTAAACCTAATCTCACAATATAATAAAACCGCCCACTCCACATCTTACCAAGTATTGTGTTAATATAATAAGGGAATGGGCGGTAGGGGATTATTTCAACAATAACATTTTCTTCGATTGTACAAAACT
>CAZZIU010000084.1:0-1984 GCA_964654545.1 uncultured bacterium | reverse complement strand
TCGATTGGAAACATCCGGGAAGCAGATCACCAAAAAGCTGGTGGTGATGAAATGAGAAATATTCTATTTACAGTTGCACTATTTTCATTTTCGGTTACAGCGCAAGAATGGACAATTCAAAATCCACCCTTATTTGGTGAAACATTGAATGACGTAACACTTATGGACACTGCCACGGCCATTGCAGTTGGTACAAACGGTATCATTTATAAAACATCTGATTATGGCACCACTTGGAGTACAACAAAGAATCAATTGGGAGTCGTTGATAATTATAATGCAATTACATCAGTCAATAGTTCTGCCTGGGTCGTCGGTAATTCCGGTAAAATAGTCCACACCAAAAACTCCGGCGAATCATGGGAATTGCTGGAGTCCGGATTAAGCGTCGGTTTATTTGATGTTGTCTTCGTTGACACGCTCTTTGGCTGGGCAGCCGGAGATAGCGGAACCATCATTCATACGGGTGATGGTGGTTTAACCTGGGAATTGCAGACAACGAATATTGATCAACCCATTAAAGCGTTGTTCTTTTTAAGTCCTACTCTAGGATGGGGTGTCGGGGGGTTTGGAAATATATTAAAAACCAGTGATGGCGGTGTTAATTGGGAAGCGACGGGTTCCGGTCATTCATATGGCTATACTGATGTTTATTTTATCAACGAATCTCTGGGCTGGATCACTACAATAAACCATTGCGACGACATGACCTGCGGTTTTATTCTTTATACACAAGATGGTGGATCATCATGGACTGAAATATTCGCATCAAATGATCCTTTCTTTACGCAAATTGGTTTTAGTAGTGAATTGAATAGTTGGGCATTGCATTATTGGTATAACGGTTGGGGCGGCTATGGCGGAACAGATATTTTTGTTACAGATGATGGGTGGGATACCTACTCTCCACAACTTCAATTAAGGGAAGAATATTTAAATAGTGTTCATTACAAAGGAGATCGAGGCATAAGCGTTGGCAGGGACGGGCTAACCTTTCGGTTAAATGTGATTGAACAGAAATGGGAAAGATTGTCATATACCGCACCCTTGTATAGCGTTTACTTCGTTGATACACAACATGGATGGGCTACCGGTGAACGTGGGATGATACTGCACACGAAGAATGGGGGAGAAAGTTGGGAATTTCAACAAACCGATTCATTAGTGGAGTATTATGATATGCATTTTGTTAATGCTGAAGTAGGTTGGGTCGTCGGACAAAAGGGAACGATCATGAAAACCGAAAATGGAGGAAACGACTGGATTAACCAACATCATGGGGAAAGATTAGATTTCACATCAATTTCGATTATTGATGCACAAACAGGATGGTTATTAGGTTATTCCAACGGACATTTTAATCTTCTCCGTACGACCAACGGTGGCGATACGTGGATTAAGAAAGATTCGCTTTTGACTATTCGATTAAGAAACATCGTATTTACGGATTATAACCATGGTTGGTTAATGGGCAATTATCTTACAAATAACTATCACGATTGGTATGGTGTAATTAGTGGAACAGTAGATGGTGGAAATACATGGAATAGAGATACCCTTGATTTCAAATCTTATCTAACGTCATTTACATTTGTCGATAGTATGACAGGCTGGGTTGCCGGGACTGATCGAGAAAGTACATCCTTTCCATATGAAGGAATCGTACTTAAAACAGAAGATGGTGGTATTACCTGGACTGAACAGTTTCGACAAAACCGTGTTATACCTTCAGATATTCAATTTGTGGATAAATCTCATGGCTGGTTTACAAATGAATGGCTTAAGAGCAGTTTCTTTGCAACGAATGACGGTGGAGACTCATGGACCGAACATTCCCTTGGAATAAGAGGATCGCTTAATTCATTACACTTCGTAAATGATACTCTTGGCTGGCTTGTAGGCAGTAGTGGATTAATTATCAGAGTCCTTGATATTGATACTTCTCTAAAGATTGTTGATGATCCTTTAATACCATTAAAGTTTG
>CAZZIU010000083.1:0-1986 GCA_964654545.1 uncultured bacterium | reverse complement strand
GGAAAATGGGAGTTATTTTATCAATCCACACTCCTAATCCAAATCAATTTTCCTATTCAACATTTTTCTGTAAAAATTCTTATTTTCCATTGTGGGAATTGAACATATACATGCTGTTTTAAGGATATTTATTACCAACTTTGTCATTTGGAGCTAGGCAATGGAGGAATGTCCATAATCAATAATTCAATCTGTTACAATACAATGAATTCAGGAAATAAATATGAAACGTCTTATGATGAATTTATTTTTTTTATTGGAAGATTTTCATCAATCAAAGTACTTGTTGACAAAAAACTCGTTAGAACAAGGATTGATTATAGTAACTTTCTCGGAAATTTCCAGAACAGCACGAATACCAATCATTTCCGAAATAAAGGAAAATGACTCTATTATACTATAAACAGGGAGACAAACTATGAAAAACCGTCATTCATTCATTCAACTTATTATAGCCTTATTATGTTTTATACACATTTCTTTCTCACAAACCAACTGGATAAAATATGAAGGGAATCCTGTATTGACATCAGGAGCATCCGGAAATTGGGATGACAATGGTATTACTAGAAGTAATGTTATTTATGAAGAAGGTATTTATAAAATGTGGTACTCAGCAGAACACCCATTTCATTGGCAAATTGGATACGCAACTTCAACTGATGGCATTAATTGGACAAAATATGCGGGGAATCCAGTTCTTCCCATAGGAGGTACAGGCGAATGGGATAGTCAGCATGTCGTAGACGGAAATGTAATTCATGATAATACAGGATACAAAATGTGGTATACTGGAGTTGGGTACAATTACTATCAAATTGGATACGCCACTTCTGCTGATGGAATTAATTGGACTAAACACTCCGGGAATCCGGTATTATCGCCAGATTTCAGCGGGTGGGAAAGCAGTTATATACTCAATTCTGCGGTTATTAAAATAGATAATACTTATAAAATGTTGTATACCGGTTATGATGGAGTAAACTCTCGAATCGGACTTGCAGAATCACAGGATGGCATTAGCTGGGTAAAAAATAGTAATAATCCAGTTATTGATATAGGCTTTACTGGAGAATGGGATGATATTGCCACCCATGAACCGAGTGTTGTTTATAATGGGAGTAGCTATGAAATATGGTATACAGGAGTTAGTGACGGATCCAGTTATCAATTTGGATACGCGTCATCTGATGATGGAATTAATTGGACTAAATACAGCGGGAATCCTGTACTTGGTCTAGGAGCAAGCGGGGAATGGGATGATTGGATTATCATGGGACCAAAAGTGTTATTTATTAATGGTGTTTACAAAATGTGGTATGGTGGAACAGAAAATAGTGTCCCTTATAAAATTGGCTACGCTGTATCCTCGAATACGCAAGGTCTCGTTGCCCACTACCCCTTTAACGGAAATGCTAACGATGAAAGTGGGAATGGAAATGATGGGACGGTAAATGGTGCTACGTTAGCTTTTGACAGGTTTGGAAGTGCAAATAGTGCCTATAATTTTGATGGAGTGAATGACTATATATTAGCACCATTTAGCGAAGATTTTGATATGGATGACATTGATTTTACACTTAGTGCCTGGTACTCTGCCAATTCAATTGATAGTGACAGTAGGATTGCGGGGCTAGGTGGAACTACATATAATCAATATTTTCTAGGCTCAGGCGGATCTGGGCTATATGCTTATGTTAACGCAACCACCGACGCATCTACTCCTGCATTGCCAATTGCTACTGATGGCTCGTGGCATCATTTAATATTAATTAGAGACAACACAAACGATTCAATATATGTTTATTTTGATGGGGTCAGCCAACATAGAGTCCCAGGTGGTGCAGGACCAATCGGGAATAAAACTCCAAGCAGACGGTTCGGAATGGGGCGTAAAGAGAGATTGTCTGGACAATCCACATCATATTGGGACGGTAACCTCGATGATGTTCGATTATATAATCGCGCATTAACAGAATCAGAAAT
>CAZZIU010000082.1:0-2067 GCA_964654545.1 uncultured bacterium | reverse complement strand
ATTTTGACATTTGAAAACAAATTCGATAGAATGCACATTGCCATTACAATGTTGCAGATTTTTTAACACAGCGCACTTGTGAAGATTTTTCCAATGTTTGATTAAAAATCTATTGCAAAATAATTTGGAACTTCCATTTCATATTTTCAATAGTTTCAATAAGTTCGACAGCTTAAAGTCTCTCAGCTAGGGTATAAGAAGGCGCATTTTATGCACATTTTTAAAACTTGCAGAGCCAAAGCAAGGTTAATATGAAAGGGATAGTGGTTCATTTTTTTCTCGTCACGGGATTTCTTTTATCTTTTTGCAGCTCACCAAACAGCGCGAGTCAAACCGGGATCGAAATCAATGTAGATTCATGTGGAGCGAACCCTTGGGATTTGAAATCTGACAGTGATGCTATTCAAGCATGCATTGATAGTGCAAGCAATGGAGATACAGTGACCTTCACATCAGGTGTAAAGAGTCCTGGTTACCATGGTTATTTGATTAACAAAACAATATTTCTAGTGGCAACACACGCGAAGAATCATGTGACATTCAGCTCAACAGATCCCGTTAATCATGCCTTATTAAAAGCCTCAGCTAACCTCAAAGGATTCGTAGTTCGGTTGTTTGCTCGTTCAAGAGTTTCATCTCCAGGAGATGTCGATAATATTACTATCAGCCATTTAGATTTAGATGGTGGCAGAGCAATGCGTCGTTGCTTTGGTAGTGATGAATCAGGAGATGGAAACGATGATAACTGGGGGTCATGGCTTCCAGAATGCACCGATACTGATGACCCATGGTGCTCACCAGGTACACTAGCTATGGACGGGGAAATGGACTGGACCGATGCACTTCAAGATTATGATAAAAATCCCTCTTTCTGGAGTACTGGTCTCTTGGTGGACGATATTCATATCGCAAATACTGAATGTGGGACAGCCCTTTCTCTGGGCGCTGCAGCAAGCATCATTCGCAATTCTAAAATTCAATCAGCTGGTGATCATGTTCACGCTGATGAATGTATGCCAATTGAAAGCGATGAAGGATTGGGCGACTGGTCAGATGGAATCACCTTCACAGGTCCAGATCATCGAATTGCTAATAATACCATTGTAGATGCATCAGACGTTGGAATCGTCTTTTTTGGCGGTCATGATACAGTTATCGCTTACAATGAGATTCGTGCCAGATCTGGCAACTATGGCATGTTTGCCGGAATCGCCATTCACCCGTGGATCTTCGGAAATATTTCAGGTGTCCAAGTGATAGGTAATCGGGTAATCAACAGGGGAGATACCAAGTGTGGTGGAATTCATGCGGGTATAAATGTAGGTCAGCATATGTGGGGTGGTGGTTGTGTTGAACTTGCCCACTCTTCGGCGATAGGAAATTCTAATCTATGCTTAATAAATCCAATGCCGCCGGCAGGAACATTATGTGTGGAAAACACCCCATGCCAAGAGTGGGCACACGTGGCAGGAGGTACAGCCCTCACGCTTAAAAACAATTTTGTCTTAGGTGCTCATGTAAATTATCTGATTGGAGGGCTTGATCTGGTTGGATCATTCTCCAATTCTGGGAACAAAAGTCGCTCACCAAAGGAGACAGACTGGCAATCGGCAAAAGCGGGATGTAATGGCATTCGGTGGGGTCCAATGGATCGGGTTGCCCATAATCCTACTCTTGGAGGGTGGATTGACTTACCCATTCACTGCGAAAGATAGAACAAGGCGTCTCGGAATCGGATTTCAGGAGCAGGTCCAAACTGCCTTAAAGCAAATTAATAAAAATTGTGCACTTGGGTTTCAAATATTTAAATACCGTTCCCCCTTGCCAATATCTCACCAAGAGATGCTCTTCTTGCGGTTGCCGATTCATCTACGCCTAACACCTGAGATTGCCAAAACACATCCCTATCATCTGCTCTCCTGCAAAACCCGAGATAATCGTACCAGTTTGGATGAACAAATATAACGTTAAAACCCAAAACCAACGACAGGAATGGTGTCTAAGAAATACATTATTCCGGGTCGTCAATTTCCAAGGAATACCAAATTCAATGTGCATCAAAACGTA
>CAZZIU010000081.1:0-2068 GCA_964654545.1 uncultured bacterium | reverse complement strand
CCATTAGATAACCCTAAGGTTTTCTTTTTGGATTTATTTTTATTTTTCCGTTAGCTTGCCATGTTGTTCTATCAAGCGAGTTCCACTATCAGCTTTTTTTGGTCCAAGAATTCTAAAAATCGTATCATCGCAGGAGTTCTGGCATCTCGAATTTCCTCTATTTCCTGTCAATCCACCGTTCTTTCCACATCTGGAAAATCAAAAGGGTCCACAATAATTTTCTATTATTTTTTTTTCTCGACAAATGGTCATTCATTAAACGTTCAACAAAATGGTAATTAAAAATACCTTCCTTGACAATTCTTTCTTTGCTTAAATATTCATAAAATATTTGCTTCATATCTTCACAAATCCATTTCGCAATCGGAATCCCGAAACCCTTTTTTTTCCTCTTCACTATATGTTTTGGTATCAGTTTGATTGCGGCTTTTTTAAGCAGATATTTCGTTGTCAAACGATTCAGTTTATATTCTGGAACCAATTTTGCAGCAAACTCGACAAATCGGTGATCCAGAAAAGGCGCACGGACTTCAAGAGAGTTGGCCATGCTGGCACGATCGACTTTCACTAGAACATCATCTTGTAAATACATTTTCATTGAAAGAAATAATGATCTGTTAAAGGGTTCATTTAGGTTGCTTTGATTGAGATACATAAAGAGATCTTCAAAAGGATTTCCATGCTTGATTATGTTGAGAACGCCAGGTTGTAACAGATTACGTTTTTCTTGCACATTGAACGATCCCATCCACAAAAAGAACATAATTTCGGGAGATACACCGGCTCCTCTTAATAGCTGCTTAATTTTAAAATCGAAACTGATATTATTATGAGAAACCGGGAGTTTTGCCGCAATGCGATGAATAAACGCACGGATTTCTTTTGGTAAAATATTGTAGTAATTAATTAACTTCAAAGCCTGGTAGGTCGGATATCCAGCAAACAGTTCATCTCCTCCATCACCACCAAGTGCGACTTTGACGAATTTCGCTGTAAAGCGCGACAACAAAAAGGTCGGAATAATAGATGCATCAGCCAGCGGTTCGTCAAGATAATTGATGATCTCCGGGAGCAGGGTGTAGGCTTTAGTCAGATCAAGGATCTCGGAGTGATGATCCGTGCTAAAAGTGTTGGCAATCTCTGTGGCATATTGCGACTCATCAAATGAAGACTCATCAAATCCGATGGTAAAAGTTTGTAGTTTATCCGTCATTTGCGCTGCTAGTGCGGTAATTAAGCTGGAATCAATTCCTCCACTTAGAAAAACTCCGATGGGAACATCACTGATTAACCGAAATCGAACCGAATCTCGCAACAACATAATAAGTTCTTCGGTATAATCTTCTTCGGACATATAACTTATAGCATCCTCGGAAAGCGGAATATCCCAATACTTTTTTATACTAACTGCCCGAGTGTCTATCTGATAACGCAGATGATGTCCGGGCTGTAATTTATTAACCCCTCTCAGGATTGTATGAGGCGCAGGGACATATTCGTATGTCAGATACTTGCTCAATGAGAGAAGATCAATCTCACGGTTGACCGAAGGATGTCGCAACAAAGCTTTTAGTTCAGAAGCAAAAAGAAAGGCCTCGTTTGTCAAAGTGTAGTAGATTGGTTTTTGTCCGATTCGATCTCGTGCGATCAATATCTGTTGTTTTTGACTGTCCCAAATTGCAAATGCAAACATTCCATTAATCTTTATCAACATGTTTTCGCCGCATTCCTCATACAAATGGATCAATATTTCAGCATCACCTTTGGTATAAAATTGATGTCCGGATATCATTAAATCTTCTTTAAGCTCCAAGTAATTATATATCTCACCATTAAATATAATCCAGCAGGTGGAATTCTCATTATGAATCGGCTGCGCGCCGGTTGATAAGTCAATAATACTCAACCGTCTGTGTCCGAGACCAACATTTCCTTCAAGAAGTACGCCTTCATCATCGGGTCCTCGGTGAATTAAAGAATCTCGCATCGATATCAAAAGCTTTCGATCTACTTGTACGTCCGATTTATAATTTGCTATTCCGCATATTCCACACATATTATTCCCCTA
>CAZZIU010000080.1:0-2191 GCA_964654545.1 uncultured bacterium | reverse complement strand
TGTAAATTCTGCCCATTTTTTCAAGGTAAATAGCAGGAAATGAGTTATAATAGTAAACACAGAATAAGCCGGATTCGCAAATTTATCAAGCGCAGGAATTTCCTGCTGTCATCCCTTGAAAGACTTTTATATCGTGTCAAATCATTTGACCAATCCTTTGTTATAATATCGGCAATATTTATAGGCGTTTGTGCAGGGTATCTTTCGGTCGGGTTTCGGTATTTAATCCAATTTTTCCAGAATCAGTTCTGGCGGACGGATAATTTCGTTCAAGGGGTCTTGGATGCCCCTATTTATTTAAAAATTGGTGTACCTGCAGTTGGTGGATTAATTGTAGCAACCTTTGTCAACCGATTCGCGAAAGAAGCGAAGGGGCACGGTGTACCAGAAGTCATGGATGCGGTTGCTACCAAAAGCGGAATCATTAGAGTACGGGTGGTGCTCGTCAAAGCGCTCGCTTCGGCGCTCTCTATTGGAAGTGGTGCTGCCGTCGGTCGTGAAGGGCCAATCGTGCAAATGGGGTCTGCCTTTGGATCTGCTTTTGGGCAATTTTTCCAGGTATCCACACGAAGGATAAACACATTTATCGGGTGCGGTGCTGCTGCAGGAATTGCCGCCACCTTTAATGCACCCATTGCCGGGGCTCTCTTTGCCAGTGAAGTTATCCTGGGTGATTTCAGTGTGGCATCCATAGGTCCCATCATCATTTCATCCGTGTTCGGCACGATTATTTCTCGAAGTATTTTTGGCAATTATCCTGCATTTATTCCGCCGGAATACATTTTGCATTCACCCGTAGAAATTTTGTTTTATACCATTCTTGGACTGGCTGCCGGAGTCATTGGTGTGCTGTATATACGAAGCCTTTATTATACCGAAGATCTATTTGAAAAATGGAAATTGAGCATTCCAGTGAAGGCGATTATTGGCGGTGCCATTTTGGGATGTCTGGCATTGTTTGCACCGGAAATTCTTGGAGTGGGATATGAATCCATGGATGGCGTTCTTGCAGGCGAAATTTCACTGGCCGTCGCGTTGATGCTCTTGTTTGCGAAAATATTTGCAACCAGTCTGTCCTTAGGTTATGGGTCTTCCGGTGGTGTGTTTGCACCCTCTCTATTCATGGGGGCCATGCTGGGAGGTGCACTGGGACAACTGTTAAATATATTATTTCCGGGAATTGTAGCCCCGGCCGGTGCCTATGCACTGGTAGGGATGGCGGCGCTCGTGTCTGCCACCACCCATGCACCTTTTACAGCAATTTTGATCATTTTTGAAATGACATCGGAATACAGCGTTATATTGCCCCTTATGGTGTCCAGTATAATTGCAACCGTGATCACCACAAAAATGCTGGATGGCAATATCTATACACTGAAACTGAAACGTCGCGGTGTGGACATCCATGGTGGTGCCGATCGAAATGTGCTTAACCAACTGACGGTTGTAAAACTGAAACATCAACTGGTGGAAACCATCCAGGAAGACGCCACCCTGATGAACCTGTTGGAAGAAATGGCAAAAAGCGACCAGAACATATTTTATGTACACGACAAGGATGAAAAATTGACCGGTTATATTACCTTTGGGATGGTGAAGCGCTATATGAACCGCTTTGAAGATTTACCTCCGGAAACGCGCGTGAGAGATTTGTACCGGCAGCAATTTCCCATCATCAATGACCATACCCCGATTCAGGAAATTCTAAAAATGATGCTGGATCAGGATCTGTTATCCGTTCCGGTGACAGATAAGGAGGGTAAACTTACCGGTCAGGTGCATCGTCGTGATATCCTGCGTGAATACCAGGAAGCGCAATTGCGCACCCACAGCGCCGATAGCATGGCGTCATCATTGCGGTTTATCCATTCCTATTTTCATGAAAAATCTGAAGTGATTCCCGGTTTTCTTATGGCCCGTATCACCGCTCCCAGTGCCTTTATTAATCAATCTGTAAAAGAACTGAATATTCGTAAGAAATACGATGTGGATATTTTGTTAATTCGTCGAAAACGGGGAGAGGGCTGGGTCGACAATACACCAAGAGTAAGCATGCGCATTCAAAAAAATGATCAACTGGTATTGTTTGGGTCCAAGGATGCTGTAAATGCACTCTGTGATTTAATGTAACGTTAACATTCCCCCGGATTTTCCTTCAATCCGGATACTACCTGAAGACATTCTATCGTCT
>CAZZIU010000079.1:0-2323 GCA_964654545.1 uncultured bacterium | reverse complement strand
ACAAAAAAGGTGACATCATTATTGAAAAAACCAAGGATGATGATTTAAGGAAAGTCTTACGCAGAGATGGTGCAAATGAGGGATTGGAATATCGGATTGATCTGGGAGATGGTGTGGAAGCGGTTTATAAGCCCTGGAATGACCGAAACTATTATGCCCATCAGGGTGAATTGGAATTAAAAATAACAGGACATCCGAATAGCAAAACGATTGAGAGTCTCATTGACAAATTAAATGATCTGGGATTGGATGGCAGGCTGGCATCTTTAGAAGATCAGGAACTGGTGTACCTCTATAAACAGGCGTACCTCATTAAGGAAGACACTGAACCGGGATATAAAAATCTAATAAGAAAACTGGACAATCAAAAGGCTACCAAGGAGCAGCGGATTAAAGCTTTAAGAGAATATTGGGCAAGTAAGCTGGGTGTGAATGATATTACCAAACTGCCTGAATACAATCCGTATGGTGAATATTCTTTAAGCTCAAATGCAATGCGAAATAAGGTATTTACCAAAACAGCAGGTTATAAAAACACATATCGTTTTGATGTAGGTAAGCAGGAACTTGAACGGGATTTGAAAGGCTATGGGTTGTATCATAGAATGACAAACGGCAGAGATCTAATTAAAACGATTGATAATGTTCTTGCTAACAATGGGGCTTTTGTGTCTACTGTGGAGAAAATCAGACTCGGGCTCCCTGTTGGCGGTATGAGTCCCTTAAGCGATATGGGAAGCGGTGGAGCATCCTACTTTTTCACTCGTATTCGTAAAATCCCAAGCAGAGGCGAAGCTGGGGACGTGGGATTGTATTTCAAAAAGAATATGGTCCGTAGATTAGATGCCATTACTTATGATGCAGATAAATATGGCAGGGTGACCGGGAGTACTGTGAGAAATAATCGATATTCAAATTTAAATATGTATCGAAACATAGCAAGGCAATATAGAAGCGATGAGACGATCTTTAAAAACACAGTGACCTTGCTGGATAATATTGAACATATTAACGTTTATGGCAGATCGAATAAAGATAAACTCCTTGCAGTATTTCACAAGCATGGAATTAAGAAACTTCCGGATGGTCGTCGGATTGAAGATGTAATTTTGGTTATGGGAAAGAAATAATGGATTTAAGAGACAAAATCGAAAAAGAAAAAACAAGAGTCAATAATTTGATTCAAAGATTGATGGATTCCAGCCGTTTGGAAAATACCAAGGGTGACAGTGAATACTTAACTAAAGATTGGGAAGAATTTAAAGGTGAGGATATTGGTGGAAAGTTGATGGTATATGATTACGCCACCCCCCATTTTAAAGATAAATATTATTTGCAAAGTACCGTACTGGACAGCTTTGAGATTGTGGAAGTCATCCCAATCATCGACAAAACTGGTAAGCTCACATCTTATGAATATTACGGATACTGGTCTCCATTCTGGTTTTTAGAAAGCGGGTGGCAGGTCAATCATGCTGCTTGTTTTTCTAAAATCACACAGGTTCGGGGTGGATTAGAGTTTATCGGTACTGGCGATACCAAAGGAAACTACGATCTCATTTTATCAACCATTGAAGTTGAGATTAACGAGAAAGATGCTAAAATGGTAAAAGAGTGGAATGACTTCAAACACAAAAATCCCAAGAGGTTAAAACTGGCGATGAGCCAAGTGAGAGAAGAATTTGTGGATTCTATTATTCGAAAAGGGTGGTTAAATGAAGATTAAAGAATATCAGATGAAACAGTACAAACTCATAGATGGCGAGTATAAAGAAATTGGGCTTTGGACGATGCCTGTAGATCGAATGAGTCTGGAGATTGAGATTGATAATAGATACGAAGTTGAAAAAGAGGAAGCAAATTGGATAATCAATCGGTTGGTTGAAGCTGATAGCTTTCCATTGCCTGATAATTTTTTAGAATATTGGCAGCAGCAGTTAAGTCCTTATGACGGTATGATGGGAAAGATCAATTTGATTAACGAGTAAAAGAATTTTAATTTGGTTGAAGAAAAATGAGAGATGTTTTATGTGGATACCAAGTAAATATGGATTCTATTCAATCAAGAATGAAGAAGGAAAATATTATCATGTTCGTGGTAGGAAATATGATGATTTAAAAAACCTAATCCAAGCAGCAGGGATTGACACTGTCATAGAAGAGTGGAATAAAGCTGATTATACTTTTCGGGTATTGCTGAATGATGAAGAACTTTCAAAAATCATGAGTACATTACAGGCATCAATTGATTATCCTAATTTCAAGCAGGAAATTTCAGAGACGGAAAACCAAACTGATAAATTAGAAGCGTATCATAATATTT
>CAZZIU010000078.1:0-2525 GCA_964654545.1 uncultured bacterium | reverse complement strand
CAGAAAAAACAGGTGATTAATCTCAATGAACAAAAGCCTTCACCCCATATTCAATATTTCAAATACTATCTGTTAGAATATGATATATGCTTTCATCGCACTTTCACCAGAAAACTGCTGAATGAAGCTGAAGATGTCAGTCTCAAATTTGATGAACCTTATCATACCAATAAGGAATTTGCAGCCGACTGGTTTTCCTACGTATCTCAGTTACGTGATTTCAGTTATTACAGCTATGCAAATCGCAGCTTTAACGGAGAATTGGATGAGGGTTCGGCCAATGATTACCTGAAAGCGATGGAATGGAAAGAAAGAATTGATCGAAGGCTGGAAAAGACAACAATAGAATTTCCACTGATGGATATCGTAAGCGAATACAAATTAGAACATAACGAAACCGTAATTCTTATGTATCTTGTAAAAGAGGATATGGAGGGTAGTCAGGTTGATACTGATGAAGTCATTGGCATCATCAGCCGTGACCAGCATGAGATGTATATGAACAAGAAATATATTTCGATTGAATCAAAACTAGTTAAACATGGATTGGTGGAGCTTTCTGAAAATATCTTTTTTCGCAGCAAGGGTGGTGAAGTCCGAATATCTCCTGATATCACCCGGCAAATCATCATGAAAACGCCGGTAAACGACGATGAAAGACTGACACAAATTCTCAAGGGCGATGATATTTTTACGCTTCTAAACCCGACCCATGGAATGCGTGATTTGATACTACCTTCCGATATGAAGAAAACCATCCGAACTTCCCTTTCCCAATACCGGGATAATGTAGATCAAACGCTTTCTTCATGGGGATTATTTGATGGAGAAACATCAATTGTGGGTAAAATGAATAAAAAATTAGAACCGGGATTGTTAATGTTATTTTACGGTTCGCCGGGTACGGGAAAAACGTTTGCAGCGGGTACAATTGCAAAATCACTTGGTAAAAAATTATTGGTTTCAGATATATCCCGGGTTCAGTCCAAGTGGGTCGGGGACAGTGAAAAAAATGTTCGGAGACTATTTTCTGTTTATGAAAGGATCGTACGCCGGACCAACAATCCCCCGGTATTATTATTGAATGAGGCGGATCAATTCTTAAGCCAGCGTGTGGGATCTATGAATACATCCGTAGATGTCATGTTCAATACCATGCAAAATCTTTTTCTTGAAGCTTTTGAACAACTCAAGGGAATTATGATTGCTACTACAAATCTCAGGGATAACCTCGATTTGGCTTTCAGTCGAAGATTTCATCTGAAATTGGAGTTTCCTTTTCCGGAAGCGAAAGAAAGGAAGATGCTCTGGATGCTGCATTTACCTTCCTCAATCCCCGGTTCACAAGATATTGATACAACAACACTCGCAAAATCTTATTCTCTCACAGGTGGGCAGATTGCCATTATTGTAAAAAATGCAGCAACAGAAGCCGCATCTCGGAAAGAGCGAAACAGAATACTAAAACAAATAGATTTGATAAAGTATTGTGAAATCGAATCAGCCAGTATGTTTGATAATAAATATCAGACAATTGGTTTTCAGGCTTAAAGGAGGATTTTCTATGCAATTTAAAGAATTACAACGGAAACTGACTACCTAGAATAACGTTCAGAATGAGACGATGGAAACATGCGCAAATAAAATAGAATGAAAAAGAAAATTACATCTACAGCCATTGAAATTAAGAAAATGGAATTATTGAACAATTATATGATCGAAGTATGTATGGACAGTCATTTACTCACAGCAATTGAACAATATTCAGAATTGGCCTTGAACTCGGCGTTGGAGTTAGTTAAATCATATAAATCAAAACCGATAAATAATTCTGATACTTTACCCCTTTAATATTAAGCAAAACAGGAAGAAAATATGGATAAATCAAAACCCACAGAAGCAGACTTGAAAGAAAAACTAAAACATATCGAACAAGATATTTATGATTTAATCGTTCCTCATAATCAATATTATACCCAAGCCTCCGAAATAATTCGGAGGTTTTTTTATTCTTTTTTCATCATTTTGGTTACGCAAGGGGAGGTTGTGAGAGCCGTAAAAAGCCTACACGCAGGTTAACACACATTTTTAACCTTAAATTCACCTTATATGAATATATTATTAGAGATACAAAGATTTAACACACTAAAATCGTGTTAACCACCGGGTAATGTAGAACAGAGAAAAAGAGAGTTCTAAGTACCGTTACGCAAGGGGTAACCCTGATACGACGGGGTTAACGAGGTTTTCCCATGTGATACGATACCTATGAATTTGTAAAAATATGAAGTGTAATATTGCTGTATCTACAGATATTACGATAGGTAGTAAACTGACTGTTAACGACTGTGTTTTGCGAATATAAACAAAAAACGGACATGGATTTTCCATGTCCGTTTATCACGTGGCTCCGGAGGAGAGACTCGAACTCCCAACCTAGTGGTTAACAGCCACCCGCTCTACCATTGAGCTACTCCGGAATTTTACCATTCACTTTTCAAACTATTCCAGTATGTGGTCAACAG
>CAZZIU010000077.1:0-2543 GCA_964654545.1 uncultured bacterium | reverse complement strand
GATAAATTCTTCGTGATTGGTAGAATCTTTGATCGAAGGCTTTTTCATTATTGAGGAGATTTAAACTCAACTCCGCTTTACACATTCCCTATGGAAGAGGATTTTTATGTAGATTATCCATCTGATACTAATGCAATATCTAATACCTCACTTATGTCAGAAACATAATTAACATTTACCCGGTCTTTTAGATAATCTGGCAGAAAACGGATGTCATTTTCATTCTCTTTTGGGATGATGACTGTTTTAATGCCAGATTCAATAGCAACCTGGACTTTTGCAAGAATGCCCCCAACAGCGAGAACTTTTCCCATTAGCGTAATTTCTCCCGTCATCGCGATATCATGCCTCACGGGGATATTGCATAACGCTGAAGCAATGCCAGTCACCATTACAATCCCGGCTGAAGGGCCTTCCTTTGGCAATCCCATCATTGTTGCAAGAATGGCAATGTCTTTGGATTTCCAGTCATGTGAAATGCCAAGTTTTTGGTAATTACCTTTGAGGTACTGAACTGCTGCCTGAATGGACTCTTTCATAACTCTATGGATTGATCCCAATGGTATAATCCGCCCTGTTCCCTTAGTTGTCTGAATTTCAAATTTAATAAGAACTCCCTGATTTTCTCCAACTACGGCAAGTCCAGTTACTTCACCAACAACCGGTTTATCGGAAAGGGTTATTCGTTGTTTTCTATCAGCATCAAGCAATGTCGGGACAATGGTTTTGCCGCTTTTAGACAGTTTTGCACCAATTTTTATTGGGTGGTATTCACCTGGTGCAATATTCTGAAGTTGGTTTCGTATCCGCTGTCTCCCTTCTATTGCATAGCTAAGAGCCTCGGCAAGCTCTTCCTCATTTATTTCACCGTGGGGATAGAGAAGTTTCAATATCCCGGAAATAGTTTTCATTATTCCCTTTTGATCACGACCTGAAAGTCCCTGAGATGTTTCAGACGTATCAAACAGATTGAACTTTCTTTTAAGAGGGCCAAGGACATCGATTCTACGCAACTCGTGCATAATTTCACAAAAATAATCGTTTATGAACCCATAATCTTTGCTAAGACTTTCCGGTCCAAGTTTGGGTATTTCCCATCCGGGGATGTAACAATGGATACGATCGATAAATGCCTCCGCTTGCAAAAAGGATGGAAGCGGTTCGAAAAGGTGTTGATATTTCTCATGAGGGAGCTTTCCTTGGACATCCAGATTTCCAACCAGCGCAATCGAAGCAAAGGCAAGGATTTCCTTTTTACCACGGCTGAATTTGGCTTCCTGCATATAATCCTGCATTATACTAACAAGGGACTTGGGGTCGGTAAAATCCGTATTAGCGATCTCATCAAATACAACTGCATCCCTTGTTCCAACAAGTCCCACACGACCAGTATTCAAATTTATAAACAATCCGGCTGGAGTTGATTTTCCTCCGGAAAGTACATAGGAATAATATGATATGTTTCTATACAGGTAGGTTTTTCCTGTTTCTCTTGGCCCTAATTCAATATAATTAGAATTGCTTTCGACCAGCGGGACCGCACGTATTATGTATAATATTTTCTGCCGACGTGTCATACGTTGAGGATCAAGACCAAAAGAATTGACTAAAATATCAATCCATTCATCGATTGTGAACTGACGCCGTTTTTCAATAAACTCTCTGATATCGATTATCGAAATCTGAAAAGGCGTAAAACCGGTTATCATAAAAGGCCTTATTTTTCCTCCATGAATTTCGGTTTCATCATATTCAAGTTCTATGGTACCCCACATGCCACCTGAGAGAATCATTGGATACTGACGAACAAGTGCATCAGGTATATTGACAAAACTCTCGTTAATAGCGCTTATCATCCCCCAGTATTTATCTTCGGTTTCAATTAAACGAGCCTCCAGGTTAGCAATAATGGAGTGGTTACGATTTTCACGAATAAAGTGCCGTATTTTTTCAGCCTCAGCCCCGTGTACAAAATTCTCCCTAAGCCTTTTCACTACACGATGCAGATCTTCATCAAAAGTTTCCTCTTCACAGTAATTGTCAATCAGGTATTCAACAACATATCGGGGAAATTCATCCACACCGGTGTTAATCGTTCGTTTTTTATTTACGACTTTTCCTTTAAATATTTCTTTAAACTTCTCATTCATCAACGTAGACCCTTTGGTATCATTCCAAGCACTATATCAAGTTTTGTGGATATACGACGTCTGAGGCGATTGCTATCAAGGTGAATTTTTACATCAATAGTCTTGCTGGTTCTATATGATTTACCTTTGTAATAATACAAAACCGTTACCGTCACAATTCGGTTTGTCGAACCGGTCTCGATTTCATCCTGTTCAGGTGTATCGATTACTGGTAAACGCCATCCGATGCGGTAAGATCTTTGTCCTCCAGAGAAAAATTCTGTTCTTTCTTGAATGCCCTCTTGATCAACACTGATAGTTAACCGGACATTCCGGGCAGTTCCTGCAACATTTAGGATTAAAGCGACTTCATCGCCTTCCATGAGTGATCCCAGTAGTTGCAAGTCATAAATA
>CAZZIU010000076.1:0-2558 GCA_964654545.1 uncultured bacterium | reverse complement strand
TAGTTGTAAATATGTAATTGTAGCAGCATCGTTTGAATCAGATAACATGGTGTTTAATGAACCTGAATATCCTAGATTTTCGAGGAGATTCCTAATGTTTGTATGTACATTATCAGTACCGTCATTCAAAAGTAATCTGTAATAAAATACGAGTTCAGGATTTGTAGACATTACATCCCCTCCTGTCCATTAATAACGTTCTCACCTGTATCAAACCCCTGAAAATTGTTTTTATCAAACCATTTCTTAAAATTAGCCACCGAATCAACACCACTAAAATGCCTGTGCTGTGCGAGGCATTCTATATCACAATATGAAGTAATACCCATAGAATAGGCATTGTGATAAAAAATAAAATCTGTTAATTGTTCTATATTATCGTCCATCTTTGCAGAAAATGATATATTAATCATTACACTTTTTTCTATTAATACACACCCAACGCCAGAAGCAAAAACAGGGATAAGTCTTTTTCCTGCTATTTTAAAATTTATATAATCTTCTAAACTCCACAACCTTACCGCCGTAGTTGTGGTATCTCTGGAATGTTCAAATATTTCGCAATTGAATATACCCCATATTGTAGGTATCGGAACTTGTTTAATTACAATAGCAGCATCAAATGTAGGCATCCCTTTCGCTTTAGCCTGTTTTTTCATATCTTCATTAACACCCTTAACGACAGATTGTGCAGAATTTACGAAGTATAAGGCTGATACAACCTCTACATTGTGGGAAAGGAGGGTGTCAACTACATTGTCTGGCGGGAAGTTATCTGATTCAAGCATTAGAAGGTGGGTGTAATCGCCGTTAAGGAATTCTTCTCTAATCATATTCTGTTTTCGACATAACAGATCAACCCCCCTCTCACCAAGCCCATCAATAGTTCTCTTAACTTTGAACCCCGCCTTTTCATATTCTTCAACACCACGAGGGTTCTCATCTCGGTGTCCGTTCCATACAATAAATATATCTGTTGGAACATCGGAATTTTTCTTAATAGATAAGAGTTTTTCTATAAACTCAATTCTACAATAGGAATGTCCTTGCCATGTAGGAACACCAATTAAAACCTTTTTCATTTCACCCCTTAAAGGTGGGGGGAGAGCGGCATCTCCCCCCTGCTTATTTTGTTATGATGTTTTAGTTAATATGTAGCAACCATAGTCATCCTCATATTCAGATGTAGCACAGAACATTGAGAATATATAGTCGGTTCTTAATAACTTCCCTTCACGTTCAGGTTCAGCTCTCATAAGCGGGTTCACATAGCCAAAGCATAATGCCCCGTCTCCGAACACACCGCCATAATGAGAGTTGGTGGCAGTTTTTAACTCCCGGCTGATATAAATATCAATACCAGCGATATTATCTATCCAACCATTGCTAACCAATTGGTCGGCTTTGGTCGGCAAACTCGCTCTCGCCGTTGAAGTCGTGACAAGGTCTTTTGAAAGACCATATGCACCCCAGTATTGTGATGGATGGAGGACGGCACGGTATTTCCCTTGCGTCCCATCTACCTTCAATGCCTCTATGGCACTGAATAGGTTGTCAAGTGTAATACCAACAGTCGAAGTCCCAACATTGTTATTAAAATCAGCCATCTGTGCAGCAACTAATGCATCAATTTTCGCACCAACAGCATTTGCACCTAATCGTCCAAGAATAGGGGCTATGTTTTCAATGGAAGAATCACCGGATTCATCGTAGTTTGGAATATAGAATGAATAGGGTGCGGGAGTAAGTGTTAATTTCGCAGAATCAATAGCAACTGCACTGGCATCGCTCCCGAGTGTGTGCGACCCCATATCTGAAGAAGTAATCGTATTTGTTCCGAGATTCCATTTCGGGAAGGAAATAGTGTCGGCGGATGCCTGCCCGGAGGTCGTTATCAAAGGCAGAAATACATTAGCATCGCTTAGTGCTACTAATGCTTCTGCGGCAATAATTCTCTCTACTAACGAGCCGGCATAATAATCGGTAGTTCCAATAGTGGACATAATTTACCTCGTTTTATTAAATATAGAATTGTGGCGGTGTCTTGGCATCGAAATATAAGAGGTAAGTTTTTTTGGAACGGGGATTTTCCCTGCCAACATCCCAAAACCGTCGGCATCACTGATAATTTCTTTATCATCCCAGACATAGACCATTTGATTGTTTTCGTTAAGTGCAGTAGAAACCCGTTTTTCTTTGTCCGGTTTTATACTACTCTTTTTGGTCGGGTCTTTGTCTATTTTTTTGAGTTTATCCGTAATTGCCACCGAATGGGTTTACCTTCTTAAATTTGCCGGATTCCTTTATATAAGTCTCTTTCGTAATCTTCCCTGTAGCAAATGCGTCAGCCAACCCTGCCAAACTATCATATTTAGCATTTCCCGACCCCGCAGGATTATCAATCTTTATGTTAGACTTATTTTGTGAAATTTCAACCACCTCTTTTAAAATAGTCAGAGAAGCATCTTTAAATGATTCCCGCTTTTGTTCGGGGATTTTCGCCAATAAAACTTCTCTCTCTTTTGTTTGGAATGTGTCCCACTCGTCAGCTTTCGCTT
>CAZZIU010000075.1:0-2625 GCA_964654545.1 uncultured bacterium | reverse complement strand
CTCAGGTCCAACTAAACATCTATTGCCTTCTCCTCCTGATGAAATTCTACTTGCATAATTAATAGCTGGGCCAATCAACAACCGCTGCTCCCCGAGCACTTCGCTATAAATGGTAGAAATATCAATCCACCCGTACTCAATTGAAATTTTCAAACTTGGCCCACCTTTGGCATAGTGCCAATCATCAGGATAATCATCTTGATGGTTTGAAATATATTCACATTGACGGTCAAGATCCTTGGCTATGCCTGCGCAAGACATGTAGACAGAATCTGGATTGTACATAATAGCTAAAAAGGCATCGCCCATAAAACTGACAACAGAACCATCATGTTTCTGAACCATATCAACGCCACCAGACAAAGTGTCTCTTACAAACTGAGCGATACTGTCGTTGTGTGCAGATTTTGACACCATCGGTGTAAAACTATTGATGTCAACAATCACGGCGAAAGCTTCAATAGTACCAATTTTGGGTAATTTCATGATAATACCTATGTATATAGTTGCCTTCAACGGCCACAAATCCGGCGGCAACGAAGGAGGTCGGCTGGATTTGATTGTTTGGTTTCAGTTTGTACAGCCCTGAATGCTGCTTCCATGAATGACGCCGGTAATGCTGTTACCCTCAATGAAATAATCAACTGTTATTCCGATGATGGGATATTTATTGGATTGGATGCATTTCCCTTTTTTCTGCATCAGGCTTCCATTGTACATTTCAGATACGCGAGTTTGAAAATCTGCATCGCTGTGGGAATACCATCTTGAAATTAGATTGTTAATCATCATCTTATTCACGTCCAAGCCTATTCCACTATCTGACATACATTTTTGATTATCAAAAGTGATTATCCCATTCGCACCTTTTAGGGAGCCGTGAAAGTAGGTGTTATCTTCTTTTACGATCTGCGTGTACCAGCATTTCTCACCTTTATCATTTTGTATAAAACCTTTCTTTAGCGCACCCGTTGGGCCAGCCAAAACTACACCGCTACAGAAAAATGATATCAGAATAAACCCTGCTATGACTTTGGTATTCAGTAAATTCATAAGCGTTCTCCCTCTGAGCGATGTCTCCGCGAAGCGGGGCCATCAAGTGATTATACGGACTGAGAGTAGTCAAACTTTGGTAAAACTCAAAATATATAATCTGCAGATACAAAAAGTCAAAGGGTTTTCCGGTGTGTGGTTTAGTGGGACTGCATCTTTCTGGCGTGGCGCTCCCGTAGTTTGGCGTTATGGGCATCAAGGCGGGCTTTTGCAGCATGGGCCTCTTCCGGTGTGATTTCCATCAGGCTGATCTCTCCTGCTTTGAGTTGATCAGACACCCGGAGGATTAATTGCCGGACGGAGCTGTTTCTCTTGTCCAGCCCCTCCATCGTGACAATTTCCGACGTTCTGAGAGCAAACAGTTTATTGAGCAGTTTTTTCCAATAGTCGAGTTTCCTTATATTCCCTTTACCGTCGCGAGACTCAAATATTTTTCTCTACTCTATTTTATAATTTCGCAAAAAAATCGGAAAAATATCTATGGAGCAAATTGATAATCGTAGTTTCCCTCTGAAAAAGTAGTGTCATAGTAAGGATCCTTACTATATTTAAACCCATTATCTAAATAAAAAGCTCCGACAACTATATTAAATGATCCTTTAAACAACTCTAAATTGGCATCAAATTCAGTGAGTGTAAAATTACCAGAAACACCTAAAAATTTTTCATACCCAGGAGGTCGACCTGCTCCATAAATCCCTACAGATACCCCTCCTTTTGAATTATCAAAAATGTAACCACCGCGATTTATTTGCCATGTAATTGGAAATGTTGGAATTTTATAATTTGGAGAAAACGGTAATTGTAGATCTAATCTAATACCCATTTCCGGATCGCGCCACTTTAATATCGTTACCTTCTTTCCAAATTGTCCAAAATACGTCGACCAACCCTCTTTTTTTACTTTAAAATGTCCATTCTTAAAATATCCTTTTACATTAGAATAAACTTTATATCCTTTGGGTATACCGTCATTGTCATCGTCATCGCCGCCACCACCGCCAGTACCAATTATAGTCACCAACCCGAGGATAATTACACCTATTAGAAAAAAGTAACGCAAATTATTATGGTGCCCTTTTATTGTGCTCTGCATGGCATTGCCCCCTTTTTATTTGTGGTTAGTAACACAAAATAGGCTATTGCCGTACCAAAGATAATGGCAGCTAAATCAAAATAATCAAAAGTTCCTTTGTGAAAAAAGTTTTCAGTATTTTCTAAAAATGGAATCCCACTGAACCAATCAGGTATTATTTTTGAAGTAAACAAATTGAATTTTTGTCCCAGCTCAAAGGCACATTCTATGAGAAACCAACTTATGCAAATGATAAGACAACCTCTTTTTTGACAGGACAACAAACCCGCTGTAATCAAAATGAATGAAAATATATGAATAAATGCAGGTATGGTATTACCGACAAGCCCGAATATATTAGGGATGGCGTTATGGAGACTTATGTTGATAGGGCTGATGTAAACAAAATAGGTTTGATTTGGAGGACGATCAACGAGATATACCAAAGTTCCCAGAAGCAGTCCAGCTATCCCGATTAAGATTTGGCATTTATTTAT
>CAZZIU010000074.1:1593-2982 GCA_964654545.1 uncultured bacterium | reverse complement strand
GCACTGTTAATTGATAATACAATTGCAGAAAAGACTGTCAGGTTTATTGGCAAAGACGAATATTTAGGTATACACGGCACTTTTATGCCAGCACGCAGAGTTGATTACATATTTAAGCCCGGAGTTCCCTTATCTATTGATTTTTGGCTTGCCTGTTTCCTGTATTATAAATATAAAGGACTTCAATTAGTTACTTGGGATTATACTCCGATTGATAGGAAAATTATACATGGGTGGAGCCGGCAAGATGCGATCAGATTTATATGTAAATTCCAAATATTTAGTTACAGAGAGGCGATGGGGATGAAGAATGACCGATTATATTTCGTTGCGACTCTCTTGCGTGGGGTCGCCCCCAATGACAGTTTCTATTTCCACAGGAAAGACTTGGATGCTCCGGAGTCACCAAACCCGGAGTCAGTAGAAATCTTAAAAAGTAGAATGAACATTATAGGAGTATTCCGATAATGTATTTTTATGATGCAATCCGTCAAATATGTGCGATGGCTGATGATCCGAATCTTGATTCGCTGAAAACCAGAGCGATTGATTGGTTCTTTCAGGTTGTAAACTCAAAACTATTATCAGCCTCTCCGCAGGATATACCGGGATATTACAAGGTAAAATCAGATGTAGATGTTTCATCTGGCTATGCAGAACTTGGTGACGTGTTTATCGGGCACCTTCTTGGTGTATCGGTGGCTGTTAACTCATCTGGTGCAAACATAGACACAAAGGTAAAAGTGATAGAGAAAGGTGACGTTCCATGGGTTCAGAATAATAAGTGGAATAAGCCGGGAATAAATGAACTATATGTTTACATGGACGGTACAAAATTACGGATAATCGAAAACCCAAATGGGATATTCACAAAAGCATCTGACAAATTAACGATAAACTATATACAATATGTAGACCCAACTAATTATTCAGCGACAGCAAGTTCGGAAACCATACTTGATGATGTCTCGGTTACTACTGTATCGTCTGGTGATTTAACAATTAACAAGGCATATATTTTTACAACCGCCCCCGGGGGGAGTGCAGACTTTTCAAATTGTCTTGATGTAAAAATACCTATATTAGGCGTAACCTACCTTGCCAATGCAACTGCAACACCGACGTATGATAGTGGTGTTTTAACCCCGACTCCATTATTCAGCAGGGTTTTTATAGAAATGGTTATTAAAGAAGCCGGTCAGGGGTTATTATCAGAGGACAGATTATGATAACTTTAGAAAATATCTACGAAGAAGCGGGTCATGAATTTAGCGATCTTTTACACAACGATGTTCATATTGCGACCCGGAGGACTATAAGACGTATTAATAATGAAATATCAATGGGAATATTAGGGACAGATAAAGAAGCTCTGAAAGTAATATTGGA
>CAZZIU010000074.1:0-1493 GCA_964654545.1 uncultured bacterium | reverse complement strand
ACCATTATTCGATTGATGCAAACAACATTATAACGCTTCCATCTTGGGTTAAATCTGTTAACCGGTTATTAATTAATGATGAAGAATTTGAATTAAAGTCCAGACAGGAAGTAATCGAGAATGCCTCCGACGACATCTTTGCCATAGATTCCTCTGATTCCCTGTTACTTCCTTCTGGCAAATTTGGGGCGTCTGGTGATATTTTAACGATAGAACACTGTGTTAATATGGTAGTACCTAAAGCAGAGAGCAAATATACTTCTATCTATATTCCAGAGAGATATGAGGAGTTGTTAAGGTTAGGGGTATACAGCGAACTATACAGGATGAAGAGATATTTTGATGAGAATATGATCCCATTGTCAAAAAGAGACTTCGAGAGGGCTTTATATAACGCCTCGTTAGTAGAATCAGCGAAAATGAAATTAGAAGATATCCCCAGAGATTATGTCTATTAAAATAATACCAGATTTTACAGGGGGAGTTGATAATGTAAATGATGCGAAAGTATTGCCGGATAACGCTCTTCAGGATGCACAAAATTACGATATGGACGGGGATTTAAAAATAAGGAAAGACTCCGACCAATACGATAGTAATTTGGATACTTATTTGGGAAACTTATTTGGGACTTCGATATTGAGATTATCTCCTCTGTGGTATCCTCAAAAAACGATCACCGGTATTTATGGTGAATTTGTTGTTCTGGTATATGGCATCGATTTAGGGGCATATAAGCTCTATGCGGTTTACCAAAATGGGGCGTCCTCATGGACATCTACACAAATAGACGTCGCCACTTATACATCATCGTCTGATTTGACATTTTTTGTAGGCGAAAACAGGGTTTTGATTGCAGACGGTGTAAATAAAATACATTATTGCACAGTTGATAACGATGGCAATATCGTAGACGGGTTTGTAGGGCTTCCTGCCCCTACAAACAAAATCGAATTTGAAGACGTAACAGAATATGACTCATCAGAATACGAAGAGAACTCAAGCAATACCTATGTTACAACTCCGGGACTTGTGCAAGCGTGCTATACAGTGGAAACGGAGGACGGTGATGTTTCGAATCCATCCCCGATCAGCCTTACCCGGGATATGCAATTTATTAAACTTTCATCTGGGGCAGATGCACGGTGGATAAATAAATTCCTTGTAAAGAACCTATCAATCCCTGTCGTAGGTCAAGACATTGAGGATAAACTTAAATATTTTAATATTTATATTAGGGTATTTAAGTATTCAGAACCACCTGCATCACAGAATTTTGAGTTTGTAAGTCAACATGAAATATCCGATAAAACCACCAGCGGAACAACTACTAACGAATATACAGTAGCTACCTCGCCAGACCCGTCGGAATTATTATCTTACGAGAATGATGTCGCCCCCGTGGCAAAAGATGTGGCAGAGGTTGGTGGTATCGTGATGGTGGGCAATATTAAGAGGAAAATAGAGTTCCCGTTTGAATTTAAGTATTATCA
>CAZZIU010000073.1:0-3025 GCA_964654545.1 uncultured bacterium | reverse complement strand
CGGAATCGAACCAGCGACACAAGGCTTTTCAGGCCTTTTGTTTCTAGTCGTGAAATTAAACTTGTACGCCATATGTACTCCATTTTGATGTGGAAATATATTAACCTCAAATTGTTCTGAAACGGTACCCAAATCCAAGTAATTGCAGAAATCGAATTGGCTAAATCTGACTCAACTGACTATGAACAATTTCCGCGAAATCCTGAAAGGTAAAATCAACTACAAATAAAATCAGATCTCAATAGGCCAGAAAAACAAATCTGGAAAGCAGGATCAATTCGTTAAAGGTTAGTCTAATTGTGAATGGGATGTAGATTCCAACTAACTGAATTCAATTAATTTTGATTATAGTATTTGAATATATATGCTGGATTCAAGTTTGAAGTGCAACATTTGTTAATTGGTTAAAAAATACCTGATTGGGTGTTTTAAACCCAAGTCTTTTCCTTGGTCTATTGTTTAAACGTTTCATGACATGGATTATTTCTTCATCCGTTATAGTTCTAAAGTCTCTACTTTTTGGAAAGTACTGACGGATAAGGCCGTTGGTGTTTTCATTAGTTCCTCTTTCCCAGGATGAATAAGCATGAGCAAAATAGAAGTCACAATCCAGTTTATCAGCGATGGATTTATGGTCTGCAAATTCCTTCCCGTTATCCGCTGTAATAGTATGGACCTGATTTGAAAGAGAACCTAATAATCGGGTGATGGCATTGGCTGTGTTTTCTCTCGTCCGGTGTTCTACTTTTATTAGAAGTGCTAATCCTGATTTTCTTTCTGTCAGGGAAACAAGTGCTTGCTTATGGGCTTTCCCAATAATCGTATCAGCTTCCCAATCACCAACCCTGGATCTGGTATCTACCATATCAGGACGATCATCTATGCTTCTACGGTCTTTGATATGACCACGGCGGTCATTGCTTCCATATCGCTTCTTCCGTTTACGTTTGCACCGTAAATAGGTGTAAAGAGAACCACCATTGTGTTTATCATGAAGAACATGCTGGTAGATCCATTCATGGCTGACAGTAAAGGACATATTTTTTCTCAGCCACCCACAGATTTGCTCCGGACTCCACTCCTGTCGAATAAGATCCTCAATGAAAACCCATGTACTAACATCAATTCGGGAAGAAGAGTTCATCTGTCGACGATGGAGAGCTTTCCCTTGTGCTTGTTTGTACCGATAACCTCGCTTACCTCGGTTACGGTTTATTTCACGACTAATGCTTGATTTATGGACGCCGATCAATGATGCAATCTCTGTCTGATTATGTCCTGTTTTAAGCATTGTATAAATTGTGTACCTTTGTTCCAGTGTGAGCTGGCTGTAGTGTCTCATTTGTGCTCCTCATATTAGTCTGTGAAAGCGGAGATGCTACGGCAGCTCTGCTTACTCTACAAACTCTTCTTGAGTTGCACTTGCTAGTTGAATTCAGGGAATAGGTGAAGAAATAGTAACCATTGTTAATGCCAACCAATCTGCTGGAATATATAACTATTCATGGGATGGTACTGATAATAATGGTATTGAAATGGCAAATGGTGTATATTTATATACAATTAGTATAATATCAGAAGAAAGTGATCTAATATTTTCAGATAAGAAAAAGATGATATTGCTTAAGTGATATGACAATGGTGCCCCTTGAGAAAAAGGATAATATTAACAGCGATAATTATTGTTTTACAAAGTACGCTTTGTTCACAACAGTGGATTCCAATAAATCCTCAATTTAATCCATCTGGTAATTATAATATTCGCTTTGGAGAGTTTAATACTAAAGATATTGGCTGGTGCACAGATCGGGGTGGACGCATATGGAAAACCATTAATGGTGGATTAAATTGGGAGGCAATTACAGATAGTAGCGAATATTGGATACTTGACTTTGATGTAGTTGATTCTGTTGATATTTGGACTTTAATTATAAATATTAATGACGATACCAAGTATCTCAAGTATTCACAAAATGGAGGCGAAACTTGGAATCAAACGCCAACTAATAATTGGGGTGGTTTATATTTTATCGACTCACTTACTGGGTTTTTAGGTGGAAAACTTGACACAATACAAAAAACGATTAATGGTGGAAATTCGTGGGTAGATACTGAGTATTTTGGAGATATTCATATGGTTGCTCGTAAATTCTATTTTTTTGACGATCAATATGGGTGGGCTATAGGAGATAGAGCGGATGCTACTGAGACAGGGATTATACTAAAAACTGAAGATGGAGGTGATAGTTGGTCAAATGTCGGTACAACAAGTATTTATGGAACGAACCTTTTTTTTCATGACACATTACATGGCGGAATAGCAGGATTGAACCCATTTTATGGTGGAGAACTTTGGACTACAAATAATGGGGGGGACACCTGGGATATTGCAGATATCAGCAGTGCTTGGCTAAATGATATATGTTATTTTGATGCGAATAATATTTGGGTTGTTGGAGAGTATGGTTTTGTGTGGCATTCAATTGACGCAGGGATAAACTGGGAATTAGTAGACATTGGAACAACAGAAACTTTGAATAGGATAAGTTTTGTTCAAGAGGATTCAACCGCCTATATCTTTGGTGCATCAAATACGATATATAAATTTCAAAATATTTTTAATGACATAGATGATAGTTTTTCACAAATAAATAGTTACTGTTTATTAGAAAACTTCCCAAACCCATTTAATTCAACAACAACAATAAAATATAATATCCCAGAGAAAAGTAAAGTAACTATTAATATATATAATTCACATGGTCAATTGGTTAGGGTGCAAACATATGGTTCAATGAACGCTGGATTCAAAACTATACAATGGAACGGATCTGACAACAATGATATCCCAGTTGCAAGTGGAGTATACTTGTATAATATCTCAGCTAAGTCTCTTGAAAGCAATAAAGTTTTTACTGATAGGAAGAAGATGATATTGATGAAATAGTTTTCTTATCCATACTTAATGCTGAAAAAGTGTACGCTATATGTACGCCATTTGCACTCCATTATGGTACTTCTAGAT
>CAZZIU010000072.1:0-3027 GCA_964654545.1 uncultured bacterium | reverse complement strand
TATATACTACTCCTAAAGTACTGAATTTATGCACCTAAGTCAACTGATCCACAACATCTCAGGGGAAACCTAACCGATCTCCCCACTCCTTATCACATTAATCCCTGCAACCAAAATCAAGCAATTATGAAATACGGAGTAAACAGGGTAACACTCGTGGGAAACGTGGGCGATGAACCCAGGGTATCAGAAAGGGACGGGGAGGCTTTTGTGGCAAACTTTCCGCTTGCAACAAATGAATTTTATCGCAACAAAGAGGGCGAAGAAATTTCAAAAACCGAATGGCACCACTCTGTTGTGGATGTTGTAACCGGGGAAGGGATCTCGTTCTATATGATTTTCTGTATTTCCTCTTCCAGAATAGGCAATTCATTGTTTATGATCTGCCAGACCTCTTCAGCGTCTATCCCGAAATAGTCATGAGCCACCAAGTTCCTGAATCCTTTAATCCTGTTCCACGAGATCTGAGGAGAATCATTCTTCAATTCCACACTCATCCTGTCTACCATTTCTCCAATGATGATGAAGTTCATCATGACCGCATCAAAGGTTTTTACATCCTGAAAGAAACTATCAGGATCAGAAATATCACAGGTATACTGAGTGATCTTGGAGATTGCATCCAGGATGGATGTTAGAATTATCGCATCCTTCTCAGACATATATAGTCTCCTTTAATATGGTCTTCCTATAATAAGGTTTTAAATACTTCTCTCTGGCAATATCAACGTTTATATAGAACCTCGATTTGATATAGAACTTTAGCTCATTCTTCACATCATGTAGGTTGGGCGTATCATTTTCGAATTCCACGATTAAGTCAATATCAGAATTTTCAGCTTGTTCATCTTTTGCGTAAGATCCAAACAGACCTATTTTAGTAATTCCAAATTTCACTCGGAAATATTCCTTATTCCTGGCTAAGAATTCCAATATTTCACCCTTAGTTGTCATAATCACAAAATTACTAAAACAAAATCAGATACTATAATAAGATAATAGCTAACCGATCTCCCCACCCCTCATCACATTAATCGCTGAAACCAAAATCAAACAATTATGAAATACGGAGTAAATCATGTGACCCTAGTCGGAAATCCGACCGTAACGTAATTGTATAGGTATTAACTTTCTCTCTTTCAAATAAAGGGTAACTACATCATGATCGGAAAGGGTATCAGTTTCACCAATGGCAGTTTGCAGAAAGGAAATTTTATGCACTTTAGTTCATCCATTTCTGTATTTCTCGCATTGCAGACTTTGATATCTCATGCCCGCCTTCAAATTCATAAAGGGTCACATCAAAACCGTAACAGGAATATTGGTCTTTTGATTTCCTCGCCAACTCGAGGTCTATAATAGTGTCGTCCTTGCCATGGGCAATAAAAACCTTAAGATGATTAGCTCTTTTGGTTAAATCCACGGAAGGCCATATGATCTCAGGTTTATTTGGGTGATACATTTCCGGACCGGAACAAATTATTAATCCCTTCAGCTGATCATGATTATCAATTCCTGCTATTTGCGCGATAATTGAACCCTGTGAAAATCCAAGCAAGTATATATTTTCTACCTTGTATCTTGATTTCAGGTTCGTAATAATAGTTTCAATATATTTGGATGTAAGGACGATAGCCTCTTTCATGTATGATGTATCGTTGCTTGGCCAGGCTGCCCAATCGTACCCCATCTGATCACCCAGAAGCCATTTATAGGGTGCCTGTGGAGTGGCTAAGATGAGTTGCGGATCAGCAAAATGGGTCCATATATCCATAAAGGTCTCATAAGATCCTCCGCCACCATGTAATGCGATAAGCACCGGATATCCATTGTTCGGGTTATAATTATCAGGAAACTGGACCTTACAATTATAGATTGCCTGATTAATAATTCGAATTGAATTTGTATGGCTTTCGGGTAAATTACTTACTTGACCATCGATTAATAGAGGACGTATAATAAATAGCAAAATGAAATATACTGATCTGCCTTTAGGAATGTATTTCAGTTTCACATGCATTCTTTTTGATGAGTAATTTAATGTCTTTTGGTAAATATTCCGAAGGAAACATCATCTAATGTAACTGATCTTCCCACCAATCACCACAATGACCCCTGTAACCAAAACTTTAGCAAAATGAATTACGGTGTGTACTGAGTGACACTCGTTGGAAATGTGTGTGTAACCTAATTGTATTGGATTTTTCACTGAACAAATTGGACAAGATAAATCACAGATGGATTGCGATTTAGATTTTTTCCGCAAGAAATAAATATCGATTCAGACTAAAGAAATAATTCTCGTTTTGACCACATTCTCGTATTTCGATTGCCCATGATTCCGCTTCTTCCTTTTTAATTTCTCCATGTTCTACGACATAGGGAGTAATTAAGTCGATTAGACAATTGCTATATGTTTCTGATTTGAAAGAGGGATTATAGATTGGAATGATTTTTTGTTCTGTAATTTGAAATCCCCGGTGCTTCATCCTTGCTGCCAGAGTTCGTGGAAGAAATGGATGGGCCGCATGGCCTTCCCATGCGTTTAAGATTCGGTTCATCCTTGCTTGATCGGGAGTATGCCATACGATTGAGCCCCAATCTGTGTCCAGCAAAGCTAATTTACCTCCTTTTCGAAGAACCCTATGGAACTCTAATAGCGCAGTATCTACATCAGGCACATATTCTAATACTTGCGTGCAAACGACTGTATCGAAATCTTCATCGGGATATGGCAATTCGGCTGCATTCCCATACACAAACTCGATGTTGGGTTTATCCTTATTTTCAGAGTGTGCTACACTGAGAAGATACTCGCTGATATCAACACCACATACTGAACCCAAGCTACCGACAGACTCAGCTATTGACCGTGCAAGGAAGCCAGGACCAGTACCTACATCCAAAACACGTTCTCCTTCTTCAATATTTAGTGAATTAAGGAACTCAACTCGTTGTGTTACAACATCAGGAGTGACGTACATTTCCAGTAACCTCTTTGTTTCATCTTCATTATATTCGAGCATT
>CAZZIU010000071.1:0-3238 GCA_964654545.1 uncultured bacterium | reverse complement strand
CCACAACATCATTACATTTTTTGCATATATATGGCTTCACACTTGCAATCATGCCACAATCATTATCACCTGTGGATTCAAGACTATACCCGCACCCCTTACAAATAAATTTAAAAGTCTGTCCCATTCATTACACTCCAATTAGTGGGAATTAATATTTTGGCCAATAATAATATACCATTCTCCCCTCTATCATTTCTCTTCCTGTATTACTAAACTTTGTCACAATTAATTTACACAATTCAAGGTTAAACATTTATGTCTGGTAATCATGTACTGGAAAAACGATTATGGGAGGCTGCGGATCAGCTTCGCGCAAATTCAAGTTTAACAGCCCAAGAATACTCACGTCCTGTTCTTGGACTCATTTTTCTCAAATATGCAGATCATCGCTTTTCAATTGCACATGAGAAACTGAATAAAGCGAATACTTCAGGTCGTAGGACGATTGATAAGATCGACTACCAGGCTAAAGGTGTCATGTATCTACCTGAGGAATCACGGTATTCATACCTCATCAAGCAACCTGAAGGATCGGATATTGGAAGGTACATCAATGAAGCCATGGATTCCATTGAGGCTGAGAATGCAGATTTAAAAGGCATTCTCCCCCGTCAGTATAACAGTTTTGATAATCAGCTCTTATTTGAAGTATTAAAGATATTCAATAGCATTCCCATGGATGTTGAAGGCGATGTATTCGGAAAAATCTATGAATACTTCCTAAGCAAATTCGCTGCCAGTGAAGGTCGTGGCGGTGGAGAGTTCTTCACTCCAACTTCTATTGTGAAACTCATAGTGAACTTCATTGAACCGTTCCATGGACGTATTTACGATCCTGCCTGTGGTTCAGGTGGTATGTTTGTCCAATCTGCACATTTTGTAGAACAACACAATAAACGCCCTGCTGATGAATTAAGTGTGTACGGTGTTGAGGCAAAAGAGATTAACCTTAGACATGGAAAAATGAACCTGGCTGTGCATGGACTCTCAGGTGATATTCGATTGGGTAACACCTATTATGAAGATCCCCATAAAAGCTTGAACAAGTTTGATTTTGTCATGGCTAATCCACCCTTCAATGTGAATGGAGTGGATAAAGAACGTATCAAGGATGACCCACGTTATCAAATGGGGATCCCCCGTAATGACAACGCCAATTATCTCTGGATACAAGACTTCTACTCTGCTTTAAATGAAAAAGGTCGTGCCGGGTTTGTTATGGCTAATTCTGCCAGTGATGCTGGACAAAGTGAGCTTGAGATACGAAAGAAACTCATTGAGAGTGGACATGTAGATGTGATGGTTGCTATTTCACCTAATTTCTTCTACACAGTTACCTTACCTGTAACCCTATGGTTTTTGGATAAAGGAAAACCAGAGTGGCGAAAAGATAAGGTGCTATTTATAGACGCACGAAACATTTACAACCAGATAGACCGAGCCCATCGTGACTTTGAACCTGATCAACTGGACTGGCTCAAATATATTGTATTTGCCTATCGAGGTGAACCGATTGGTGAGGATGCATTGGGTAATAAATACTTTGCAAAAGGATTTCCTGAAGGCAAATATCTTGATATTAAGGGGCTATGCAACGTTGCTACAGTTGATGAAATAAAAGCTCAAGGATATAGCCTTAATCCCGGTCGTTATGTAGGTGTGGCTGATGCTGAGGAGGATGGGGTGGACTTTAAAACAAGGTTAGCCGAATTAAGCGATGAACTTGAAAGATTAAATAAAGAAGCGCTTGCTCTTGAATACAGAATTAAGAATAATATACAACGTATTATATAGTGTATGTCTTTTACCGAATCTCAAATAGTTGAACTAAAACCTTCTACAAGCCAGCTCAGAAGAGGAATGGAATCTCTGTGTGCTTTTGCAAATACTGACTTGGGAACAGTTTATTTTGGAATAAATAACAATGGTGACCCAATTGGATTCCAGATATCGGATAGAACGTTTAAGGATATTCAAAATGAGTGTTTCACGCAATTTGATCCGAAAATCTATCCCAATATTTATCAAGATGAAGTTGACGGTAAAGATATTATGATTGTTGAGCTAAAAAACACCCCTGAGAGACCGTACTTCTATAGAGGGAAAGCATACAAAAGAGTGGGAACAAGCAATACAATCATGTCTCAGGCTGAGATTCAAAGAATGATGTATGAAAGACAGAATCCAGAGTTTCAATACGATCGATCCACATTACCCTCAACTTCCGCTGATCTCAATAAGGAGAAAATTAAATGGTTTTACAATCTTGCCCATGTTGAAAGGAATCTACCACTGGAGGATTCTCCGGATACATTATCTAAACTAAATATTCTATCCGGTGACAATCCAAATGTTGCCGGTATTCTTGCTTTCGGGAATGATATTCCCAAATACAATCCAACTGCATTTATCAAATGTGCTGTTTTTGAAGGGTTAGACAAGACGGGGAGAATGCTTGATCACCTGGACATTAAGTCAGATATATTCAGCCAGATTGATCAGGCAGAGAATTTTGTTCTCAGGAATATACGTAAACATGCTGAAGTCAATAATGAAACCGGACGTAGGGAGAGCCGTTACGAAATCCCTTATCGTACCATTCGTGAGGCCATTGCCAATGCCATTGCTCACAGGGATTATCGTATTTCCTCTACTATCGATGTAGCTATCTTTGATGATCGCATTGAAATATGGTCTCCCGGAAATTTGCCTGATGGGATTACCATTGATACACTATACCAACCCCACAAATCCATTCTACGAAACAGTACGATTGCTGAGCTTCTTTATCTTGTCCGGTATATTGAGCGCTGGGGTACCGGGTTCCAGAATATGAAAAAGTGGATGTTGGAATATGGTTTACCGGAACCGGAGGTCCGGATCCACCAACAAACCACTATTGTCACGTTGCAAAGAGAGACCATGGTCACAGAAGAAGTTCACCCAAATAAAGGTTGGGAGAATATTAAAAAAGGGTTGGTAGAAAACATTGAAAAAGGGTTGGTAGAAAACGCATGGAAGGTTTTGGAACAGACATGGTATAATCCAAAGATAACCATAAATGAAATAGCCTCCACCATCGGCACCAGCACCACCACCGTGGATAAGCACATTGCCAAATTAAAGAATTACAACCTGTTAGAACGCATTGGCGGTGACCGTGGTGGTGTATGGATGGTACATGAGATTAAACAAGAAAACAAAAAAACCGACAATGATTAATGGTTGGTAGAAA
>CAZZIU010000070.1:0-3264 GCA_964654545.1 uncultured bacterium | reverse complement strand
GAAACACCACTAGCGTTTCCCATGTGCAATAGTTGTGGGAAGGTAGACGACGGAGCCGTTCCGGTTAAGTCATCCTGGGCAAATAACCCAGTAAAAAGCAATAATAAAAGTAATTTCTTCATCCGATATTCTCCCAAGTTCGATCTTCTTTATCAATGTCCACGTTCCACGAATCCCATGTGAGACCCGTGTCATCTAAAGCATTTATGAGCGTATTAATGCTGTTCCCTGTTCCACCCATAGCGATTAACGCTGTGCGGAAAACAGTATTTAAGCCTGATCCGGTTCCACCCTGATCAGTCCAGTAAGCCAGAAGCATTTTGTTCATCCCGCCGGAATAACCAAGTTTTTCCAAAGCTAATTTTATGGTCGTATTAATGTTATACGTACTAATTGGCACATCTAAAATGTCTGCGAAATATTGTTTTAAAACATTATTACGTGTTTGCATAAATTTTCCTTAATTATGTTTTAATCCCTTGCGAATTGTTTTCCCCGTTACTGTTTTCCCGATATAACGGCTTAATTTATCCAAATCTTTTTTTTCTATCAGTCTTTCATATTCCAAATTTAATCCTGGGTATCGATCCATCGCTAAATTATAAATTTTCCACAGTCTCAATCCTTTGGCATATGGAAACCCATCTCTTTTCTTTAGACTCCTCGCAACAGAACGGCACGATCTTTTTATCTTAACAATCTTAAACTCACCATCAAAATATTTCAACGTCAAACAAAATCTCGGGTCTTTTGTTACCTCCCATTCCGGGAGTCTGAATCGTCGTGGCGGTTTCCCATTGTTTTGAGGCGGATTATCCCACGAACCGCCCAACAATTTGAGAATGCTATCATTTAAACTCATAATTTTAGAATCTTCAAAATACCCATGCCGATTCCACCGGTCAGTCCCAATATTATTAGCGCAGGAAAACCCGGTCGATGAAATTAATTCCGCCAGCATCGAAGTTCCGCTTCGATGCATTCCCATTACAATAATCACGGCTTATCCAAGGTTTGCGGATTAAACCATTTTTTCATTGAATCCGTTTCCAACCAGTCAATGTGCAAATGTTGACATAAACAATCCAAATCAACAAAAGCCTCATATCCCATTTTATGTGCCTGACTAAAAAATACGAAATCAGTTAATTGTTGTTTCTGTGTTGGCAGTTTAGTATCAAATGCAAGTTTCGCTAAAACTTTCCTGGATATAAGCGTACACCCTACACCACCCGAATAAATCGGCACCAGCGAATGACCTTCTATTTTATAATTGAACCAATCTTCAACCGTCCACATCCTTACACGTGGGGAATCGAATAAAGAAGAATTGAATATTCCCCAAAGCGTTGGAATGATTTTTTGATTCATTAAAAAAATTGTATCAGCCTGTGGTTTATTATTTTTCTTAGCCCAATCAATAGCCGCCTGTGGTGTGGGAACAACGTCACCCTCTGCGACCTTCACAAGATACATTGCTGTAACGATGTCCTTTTTATGTGTTGCCAATTTTTCAATTACATCTTTTGATGGAATGTTATCAGATTCCAAAAGCAAAAGATGGGTATAGGATCCTCTTTTTAAAAATTCTGATCTTATATAATTTTGTTTCCTTGCCAGCAAATCGACATTTGATTCGTCTTTCTTGTTCTCAATCGTAATCACTTTAAAATCGTCAAATCCCCACAAATTTTCGCCGTTCCAGACGATTAAAACATCTTTGGGATCGCAGATTTCTTTTAACCTGTCTGCAAATCGCTGTCGGCAGTATGAATGGCCGGAGTACGTACATACCCCGACCATTACTTTTACCTTATCCGTCAATTTGCAACCTATGAAACATCGTGAACGATGTAAACTCCAAAGGCATCTTTAACTTCTGCGCCTTTCCAGAAGCCGGTAGCGACGTACTCAGTCAACCGAGCAGAAGCGTCCCGTTGTGGTTCAACTCTGAACAGACCATCAGGTCCGACCGCCAAACCGATTGCACCTGCGGAGAACATTCCGCTTTCAGAATCTCCGCCGCCGTTTAAATCGTCACTTATTTCATTGCAGAAATAAATGTCAATCGAACCTAAACGATCAACGAATCCCCTTGACAGCATTTCCTGACCTTCTGCGCCCAACAGGGAATGAGGCACGGCATTCGAGCCGGTATTTCCACCCTGAATTAACAGACTGCGCAATCCCTTTGAGCCCCAAATACCCTCGTCACTCATGACCAGATTATATGGTGCTGGTGCGCCTGCTGCACGTAATTGTCTCATTGCCCCGAATACGTGATCAAGCGTTAGAGCCGTAGAGGCTCCGTTTTCCGTTTGAGAAAATCCGCTAAACAAACCAACTAGATCAGCGTCCAGCTTTGCAGCTACCGCATTTCCAAGAATGTTTCCGGTATTCCCAGCAATATCATCACGATTGCCCATGACAGCCATGTCTTTTAGATCAGCACGAATAACGTGCTCAATCACGGTTGCGCTTCTTGCATTAGTTGTGATTGATGTCACGGTCGTATGATCCGAAGCCTGTGCTGTTTCAGCAACCGAAGAACTTGAGACCTTTGTATAGTCCGGCCATTGAACGGTTAATGAACCAGGTACGCACTGTTCCACCGTTACCAGTGGTTGCATCACGTTCACCTCGTTGTATGCTATGATCGCATCGCCTATGATTTTATCTAAACCACCAGCGGCGACCGATGTAGTTGTAACAGCCAATTTATATCTCCTTTATGCGCCTTGCGTAATCTTCGTCAGATTCCCACGCCTTTCGATTTGTTCCTGCACCATATCCACCAAAATACATTTTAGGCTTTGCAGCTGGTTTACCTTGTCCGGCTCGTGTAGTACGTTCCTCAAGCTCATTAATGATTTCATCATAATTCACCTTTTCGCCCCTAATGTATCCATCAACATCTCCGTCCGGTCTTATTTTTTCATTTAATTCACCGGAGGGATCAAGATCGACTCCAAAAGGTTTGTATTTACCCGCCATATCCTAAAGTAAACTTTCTTTTTTTCTGCGTTGCCTTTTTGTATCCTTTCGGATCATTTGCAGCCCAATCGGCATAAGATTCGTAACCACCAAATTCCCCATCATTGGCTGGCGGGGAAGTGCTTACACCAGGCACGTTATTGTTAGTAATTTTTTCAACGTGTATCTCCAACTTATCAAGCGGAAGTACACCATAGACCTCCCGATCATCTTCCGGCAATTTCTCTATTAACGCTTTGCGGCGATTTGCCTGAAATTCATCCCATTCTG
>CAZZIU010000069.1:0-3300 GCA_964654545.1 uncultured bacterium | reverse complement strand
GTTGGGGGGTAAAGCGATTATTATAATATTTTTAAGGGTTAAATCAGTATTTTTTAATTGTGAATGTGATAACTCGTGCAAAAAAGGAGATTTGAATGATTAATAACTATTTATACGACTTCATTTTATGGACATTGTTATGGTGTGTTGTATCCTCTTGTGAACAAAAATCTGATAATAACGGATTATCAGACAACCAAATAAGAGGCAAGGTCATTTTAGAAAATCAGATGGAACATGATGGCATTATTGTTTACGTTTCCGCGTTAAATATTGCTATAAAGACCAACCCTGATGGCGAATATACCATAACTCTTGACGACAGTATTAATGTCGATGGGTTATTTCCGGTCTATTTTTATTACGGCTGGTACAGAGTAGACTCCGTACAGATTGCTATTGAGGGAAACTCAATTCTCAGAGAACAGGCTGATGTTAATGAAGACGGAGAGGTTTCTGAAAAGCAATTAACGCAAATTGTTGCTTTTAATGTGAGTTTTGATAAAGAAATATACTCTCAGGGGGATACCCTATGGGTCCGGACTGATATAATTAATCGTTCCGGTTCGGATATAATGCTAGGGATAAATTTTTCTAGTGCCCAAAATCCATTGTTCCCAATTGTTGTTTTCAATATCCTTTCCGCTGAAAACGATTCGCTGATGTATTGGGGTGCTTGGCCGGGAGATGTTGCGCCTAATGAAATATTGATTGAAGCAGGCGATACATTAAATACTTTTGCTAATTACTTTATAATTTGTACTAATTCCGATAGCGTGCCCCCTTGCGATCAAACATTATCATATCCTTTCCTTCGCCCAGGCGAGTATTACTGGGTTCCCGAAATTCGTGAAATGAAGACTGATGATGAAGGTTTCTATCAATTATTCTGGGAGGTCGCAGTTTTTCCAGATTTATATCGATATCTTTATGCAACTGGTACAAACTATACATTTGTTATTGAAGGGATTTACACTATTGAAGGGCTGGATACATTTCTCCCGAAGGCAGGTATTCCATCATTCAGAGTTCAATAACAAGAAAAGAAAAAACAGAGGATAAAATGAAACAATACAAAATAGTGATATGTTTAGTGTTTTTAGCCAATATGGTTAATAGCCAGGAAATCTATTCAGAAGCTCCGATATTTATTCAGAACGAGCATATAATGTCGGATAGATTTACTATTAAATTCAGTGAAAATGTCATCCCAACAGTTGGCGGAGAACAAATAATCCCTGTAAATAGAATATCGCTGAATTATACGGAATTAATATATCTTATTCAGGATATAATCACCACATACGGTGATATTGAAATAATAAAACAATTGCCAAATACGTATCCGGGATATATCGCAAGAATAAATATTATTACAGGTGAAAGTGTAACCATCATGGATTTGTCACAGCTGTTTAGTATAAAATTCCAGCAATTTGTTCCTATTGACAGTCTAATGACATTGCTTTCTTTTCTTCCGTTTGTAGAATATGTCCATCAACCGGTTCAGATAGGACATCTTGAAAGTCCAAATGATGATCTATATGTCAATGGTGATCAATGGTATTTGGAGGCTATTAATGCTGAGCAGGCATGGGATATAACTATGGGAAGTAGCGATATTAAAATTGCCATTATTGACGGAGATGGGGTTGACTTCAACCACCCCGACTTGACTGACAAAAACAGTGGTGGTGACGGTCAATACAGTGGTTGGGGCCATGGAACTAAGGTTGCAGGGGTTGCAGCAGCCTCAACAAATAACACTATTGGTATTGCCGGCTTGGGATGGGAATTATCATTATTAGGATATCAGATAGACCAAGATGATGAAAGTACAATAGTACAAAAAATAAGCGATGCGATGGAAGCTGGAGCACATGTTATTAATATGAGTTTTGCAACTTTGGGCCCAGAAGATGGCTCAAGTGGCCCTTCCTGCCCTATTGAATTTCAAAGTGTTTCGGATATAATTTCTAATGCTTTTGCATCCGGAATAACTATTGTTGCATCGGCCGGGAATGGAGAGTATTCGCCCGGCTGTACCAATGGTGGTACAATACCATATGTTCAATATCCCGCCGCACACCCGGAAGTAATAGCCGTTACTGCAACCGATGATGACCCCTTGGATAATTTTCGAGAACCTTGGAATTATGGCGACTTTGTTAATATATCCGCTCCTGGTGAAAATATCTGGTCAACGGATCCAATTGGGGGATACGGATATTCATCTGGACGTGGAACTTCATATTCAGCACCTTTAGTTTCTTCATTAGCTGGCTTAATTATAAGTATGGCCCCGACAAAAGCAACGCCAGAAATCGTATATGATATAATTACCGCCACAGCAGATAAGGTTGGGCAATATAGTTACGATTCAAATGGGTGGAATGATCATATGGGTTACGGTCGAATAAATACTTATGCCGCATTGAGTTTGGTTGAAAGTGTCCCCTCTGCACCTACAAATTTTTCTGTATCAGGTAATGAAGGTGAAAATCCTGTTTGTTCATAGTCAGCAAACACTGAACCGGATTTAGATGGTTACAAGCTGTATAAAAATGAGGCAAATTCAGGTTGGTCATTATATCGAACTCTGGATAAAAACACAACTTCTTATACAGATGTAAGTGTTACCATTGGTAATAGATTTAGTGAGGATGATGTCTGTTACAAAGTATCAGCCTTCGATATAACTAATCAGGAATCAGCAACAACATTGCCCAGATGCAAACCACTTGGTTCGGTAAGCAAAGAAATGGCCGATATGAACATCGTACCTGATAAATATTATTTGGCTAATGCTTTCCCGAATCCGTTTAATCCATCGACAACTATCAACTATCAATTACCTTCGGTAAGCATAGTCACAATGTCTATTTATAATATTCAGGGGCAACTAACAAGGACACTTGTGTCTTCAAATCAAAGCGCGGGATATTATACAATAGATTGGAATGGCGTAAATAATGCTGGTGAGCCAGTTTCTTCTGGTATGTACCTAATAGTAATCAATGCATCTTCAATGGAAGATGGATCAACATTCCTAGACAAACAAAAAGTGTTGCTACTTCGATAAATATAGCAACTAATCTCAAATGGGGTAGAGTGTCACAAAGAGCTTTACCCCCAACAATGCGCTGCTACGGACGCCAGTAGCGGGCGGCGCCCTACTACGCCTACCTACGCTCCGCTTCGGTAGGTCTTCGTAGGGCAGGTAAAAAGTATGTTTGGAGTACGAAATGATGTTTAGAATAAAACAAAAGGAAGTCGGGAGCGCCGCAGAGCTTGACTGTT
>CAZZIU010000068.1:0-3685 GCA_964654545.1 uncultured bacterium | reverse complement strand
GTTTTGTTTTATTTAATCTTAAGGATATCGGAAGGCGGATCGGCCAGCTGAATTTTAAAACAAGCTGCATATTGCACCGGATTTGTTTCCGATAATTCAATAACCAGTCCTTGTTTGGTTTGTATCCAATTTATTTCCTGGTCACTTCCCAGAAGAGAAACATCAACTATATCGTCATTTATTATTCGCAAATCGCTACCGAGGGCGTACAAAATCATGGTGCTCCTTTCTTCAGGCCATTTAAGTACGAACGCATAGACAACATTCCCCTTCCTTGTGTACCTTACATCATCCTCCGTATAGCCAATGTCTTTCAAATTACCATGTAATACCATATTCGCATTTGTTGGACCCTGTCCAAATACTTCGAAAGGTCTTGTGGAATAGATTGCTTCGCCATTTATCTTTAGCCACGATCCTATATCCTTTAGAATGGCTTGCTGGTCCTCGGGAATAACTCCATGTTTGTTGGGTGCCACATTAAGTAACAAACATCCGTTTTTACTAACTATATCGATGAGATCGTTGATATAATCACCAGCTTTACGCATTTGATAGTCATTGGTATAGCCCCAGCGCCATCCTCCAAGTGACATATCCGTTTGCCATGCTTCATCACGGATTCGGTCGAGTTTTCCGCTTTCCACATCCAGCACAGCCGCACCATCAGGAACGGGGCGCCATTTAATATTTTTGTAGTTTAAAACAACTTCCTGATTAAGCTCCAATCCCTGGTTGTAATAATTAGCAATAAATACTTTTCGGGCTTCTTCATAAGCGGGTTCGCAAATGCCTAAATCGAACCAAAAAAGGTCTGGCTTGTATTGGGCCATCATTTCTGTAGAACGCTCAAACCATCGTTGAACATATTTCTCAGAGGCGGGTTCCCAGCGTTCGTGCTTTGTCCAATAAAAATCCTGCAGTGCAGGGTCCATGGTTTCATATTTCTCCTTATAGGTCCACCAATGCCAGCCATAGGCGTAATGAGACGAAACCCCAACTTTTAATCCACGGGAACGGGCTTCTTTGAAGAGCTCACCAATGATATCTTTTTCAGGTCCCATATTTACCGAATTCCAGCGGGTAATGCTTGAGTTGTACATGGCAAAGCCATCACAATGTTCACCCACAGGAACCACATACCTGGCACCTGCCTCGATAAACAGATCGATCCATTTGCTGGCATCAAATTCTTCCGCTTTGAACATGGGGATGAATTTAGTATACCCGAATTCTTCAGGTTTTCCAAAACACTCAATGTGGTATTTATAAGAGTCTGAAGGTTCTGTGCTTGGATTTCCTAATGCATCCTCTTCCCCTTCATTCCACATATTGAATCCATACCATTCCGAGGCACCATAGGCAGGTACTGTTGTTGGCCCCCAGTGAATAAAGATCCCAAACTTTGCATCTTTATACCATTCTGGAATCTCATAGTTTATCAACGATTGCCAACTGGCTTCATACTTTTCCTGTCCGAAAAGAAATTGACCTCCAATTACAAGTACAGATACATAAAATGCCTTTCTTAATGATCCCATGTTTAGCATTTAGTTCTAAAAACAAGTACTCTTTCGATATTTTGGCAGATTAAACACACTCAAATCTCATCCAGGTGTTAATCGAAAATTAATATAACAAATTTTTGAGATATCATCAGAACGGTGGAACTAAGTTGCGAACCGTACCAGATTTAATATTTTCGGCTGTGTAATTCATAACAGGCTTATCATTGAAAAACTAAACGGTTCGTCAACTTTAATGATGTTATATCACTTACTCCGACCATACCGCAAATTCATTTCCACTAGGCTCTGAAAAATGGAACCGGCGACCGCCTGGAAAGGGGAAGATTTGCTTCAAGATGACACCACCGGCATCAACTACCTTTGAATAAGTACTCTTAAGATCTTTACTATACAGCACAATCAAAGCACTTCCGATTTCCACCCTTGCCCTGAGCTCTGACTTATAAAAGCCGCCAGCAATACCTGAGTCTGAAAACGATGTATACTCCGGCCCATAATCTTCGAAGGTCCAGCCAAAGGCTTTAATGAAGAAGTCCGTGGTGGCTTTAATGTCACTAGCGGGATATTCTACGTAGTTAATCTTCTCATTATTGTCCATAATAATATTTTAGTCGTGTAACGGTGTAACTAAGCCTTCGCAGCGTGGCGCGGGATTTGCTTCCTTCTCGCAAAGAGCGTGACACGCTTAATCGGTCGGCTTTAGTGATTCTACAACCATTTCTTTATTCTGACTGGTATTCATATGCGCCGATATCGCGGATTCCCACAATTGGATTACCATCCAGATCCATATGACAGTGCCCTTTGTCAGCACCGTAATCCCTGGCGGGACTTGAGGATGTCAGGTGGTAGTCCCCACCTTTAAGGTCCACGACCTCGGGGTTTGCAATAATTGCTTTTGATCCAAGAGCAATGTTTTCAGAATTAGTTGGACTGAAAAGAACGTGCGGGGCATCGACATTATAAAAGAGGTTGTTGCTATGCTTGATCTGTGCAAGGGGATAGCCAAGATAAATTCTGTTCCCCATGCCAGCTCTGTTTTTATACGTGGAAAGGGTTTTCTCTTCGACCACTACCACAAGATTGCTTCTATATGTGGTTGGGCTGTCTGTTGCCAGTTTATCCTCGTCGTTTTCGCAAAAAACATTTGATTCAATGTCAGCAATCTCCCATTTCCTGAAAACGGTGTTGTTTTCAACAAATGAATTTTTTAGAGGCGCCCAGAATTGGGTAAAGGTTCTGTAATCGGCAGATTCGTTGTAGGCTATGACAATATTGTCGTAAATCCTGTTCTCAGTTGCACAATTAACACTGTCACTGGCGCAAATATCGAAGTTGTAGCTAATCTCACAAAATCCCATGCATTCACTTGTTTTGTTGTGGTGAATGAAAATGTTGTTTCTCGGGTTTCTTCCGTCATCTATTTCTATTGCGCCCCCGTCGCCGCCCCATTCACCGCCCATAGAGTGGTAGTTGCGTATTTCATTCCACGAAACTTCCTGATTGCCCATGCCAAGGCGGATTCCTATCGGCCCCCAGTAGGGAAACCAGATTGGCCTGTTGCAATCGTGCACGTTGTTTTCGGTTATTAATGTGTGCTCACCATAAGAATTGATTCCAATCGGACAGTCTTCCACTTCGCAGATACGTACTACGCAGCGGTCAGCGCCCAGGTTGATTTTTATTCCTCCAAGCTTCCATACATTCAAATATCCACCACTCGGAGCGGCATTGGTGCCAAAGCAGTACATGTTTTCCAGGATTTGATAGTCTCCATTGAGCTGGATGCAGTTTCCGTTGTAGTTTCCGTCATTCGTGTTCGTAAAACTCGGTGGATCTCCCTCACCCCAGGCTCCAATGAGGATTGGTGCGACTTCGGTGCCGTCACCATTTATCTGAAGGCCATTTGAATAACTTGTCTGCCGTTTGAAATAGACCTTGTCACCCGGATTAAAGGTCATCGAGTTGACTTTCTCAACTGTCTGCCAAGGTTCTTCCCGGCTGGTACCGCTGTTACTGTCATCACCGTGATCTGCATCCACGAAGTATTCATTGCCACTTGGTCTGCTACAGGAGGCGAATAAACTTAAGAATATTAGGATTCTGGCTCCTTGGATGGAAAATATTCGTTTCATGTTCATTTATAGAGTTCCTAG
>CAZZIU010000067.1:0-3807 GCA_964654545.1 uncultured bacterium | reverse complement strand
GAAAAAACTTGTTAAATGTTCTTTGCGCATTAAAAAACCAATTGTATTTTAAGAGAAACAAAAGACAACAGTGTCAGATATTCATTCCTGACAGATTAGGGTTATGGGTTTGATGGACGATTTTCCTAGAAAAAATGCCAGGCTAGTTCACAAGGCGGAGCGGGTATGGTCAAATCGTTTTGCAGAAGTTATTAGAATAACTCTTGCATCTCGGCAGGATCTGGGGAAGGGGGAAAGCAAATCCCGTTGTTTTTGTCGCTACATATTGGGATGCATACTGTTGCGGCACTCAACCTCAAACTTACCCTCATCCCTCTCGCGAAAAGGAACTTTTTATCAAATGCCAGGAGGATTTGCATACCTTGACAAGTCTTTTTTTATAAAGCTTTACAAATTGAACAGCGAGGTTCGTTTATGGAAAAAGGAATTTCAAAAGTCAAAATAGATGACATTTCCTTTCAGGAGTTGATGCTGAACGTTGAGAACAGGCTTGTAAGAATTCCTGATTTTCAAAGAGAATTTGTTTGGGAAAGAAGCCAGATCATTAGCCTGCTCGACAGTATTTACCATCACTACCCGATCGGATCCTTTTTGCTCTGGAGGACGGATGAGGAAATTGAGTCCTACAGAACCATTGGTCATTTTGAGTTGAACACATCTGAAAAAGGCATTGTGCATTATGTTTTGGATGGTCAGCAAAGAATCACCTCTTTGTTTGCAAGCCTTAAGAAGGCTGATATCAAGGTGAAGGTGAACGGTAAAACGGTAAAGAAAAAACTTGAGATATATTTTGACTTGGATGAGGAAGTTTTTCTTGCCGACCCATTTTCTAATTCCGAGCTGAAGGACATATACAAGCCGAAAAGAATCATTGGAGTCTTTGGATATGACAATTACTTTGAATTTTTAAAAATGTTCAAGGATAAACTTGAGGAGTATGAGTATTCCAAAGAAGCTGTTTGTGGGTGGTTGTCTGAAGAAATCTTTACTGAATATTATGCAAGTATGTTTTTCAACTGCTGCTTGGATTGGAAGTTTATAGAATGGAAAAACAATCGCTATCAGTTTGGTGAGAATGAGAGTGTCATTTATGAGGGTGATGCGACCCGCATGTTGAAACTGTTGGCGACTTATTTTCAGTGGTTTGATGAGTTGTACTTGCAACTTTCTATGAGAATGGAAACAAACGAATTAGAATTAAAGGATGAAATCAATAAAAGGGTTGAGGAGAAAATAAAGGACCCTTGGTATGTTAGGGAACGATTGCATTGGATGCAAGGGTTGGGCTTGGGAAGTTATGAGGATGGAAAGTTCACGCTTTCTGAAAATGGGAGAACCGTAATTGATAACTTGTTGGTCGAACGAGAGGAAGAGAGGAAAAGCAAGGAAGAACTGAAAGCCGAATACCAAAGCCGCTTCATTTCAGTGAAAAAGATCGTCAGTTCGACCTTGTTGAAGCTTGCCAGGGGATTGAGCGATGAACGTTATGATGCACTGGACAAGGTTGTTACAAGCTTCCAGAACTATCCTTTTTCCGCAATTTATGTTCTTGATCAACCGATTGAGGTTGCATGTGAAATATTTGAGCGGATCAACAATTCCGGGAAAGTTTTGAATCTCGTGGACCTTATGGTCGCCAAGTCATACTCACCGTCATTCAATTTAAGAAAGAAGCTGAATAGTTTTTTAGTTGAATTGTCAAAAGAAGGCTATGGTGATGTACCCGATGTCACCATAATACAGTGCCTATCCGCCATTTTGTGTAAATCTATCAAGCGACGTGATATTTTAACCCTGGACAAGGAAGCCATCAGAGATAAGTGGACTGAAGTCGTCGAGAGTCTCCGGAAAGCGGTTGATTTTTTGAAATCAACGCTTAATCTTACTAACTCGAAAATAATTCCTTACAACACTCTTCTGGTTCCGCTGGCATATTACTTCTATCACAACGATGAGGCTTTCATCTCTGCAGAGGCGGAAAGCAAGGTCAAATTGTGGTTTTGGAAAGCAGCATTCACCAATAGGTACGATAGTGCGGTTGAGACAAAGATTAACGATGATCTGATCGAGTTCGACAAAATTATCATGGACGATGACCCTGATTTTGACTACTCGAGTCTTGTTATTGACGATGAAAGAATCATAGGCCAAAAACTCAATCTCGGAAGTGCTTTCTGCAAATCGATTCTGACCCTGATGAACCAAAATAACCCGCTAGAGTTCATAAATACATCGCCCGTTCTCTTGAATGCCTTTTCAAAGTTCAATTCGGCTGAATTACATCATATATTTCCTCAGGCGTATTTGAGGAAATACGATACGGACTTTTATGGACTTAAAGACAGTATCGTGAATATTGCTCTAGCTGGCGCCGCCTTGAATAAAGAATATAAAGACGAGGCACCTTCCGTGTATCTCAAAAAATGCAAAGGCCGCAACGAAGAGTTCGATCAATCGCTACGATCCCATTACATCTATGATTATGGTGATTCTGGGCTGGCAAACGATGATTATAAGAAATTTCTCTCATATCGTGCAGGTATTATCTTAAATGAAATTAAAGCTAGGGTCGGCAGCCTTTCCAGAACTGTGGAAACCTTTCAAAAGGATGAAAAGAGGGCAATCGGCGAGTTTGAAAGCCAAATGAGGTCAACTATTGACCGCAAATTATCGGATTATTCACCCAATTATTGGAAAATGATGAACCAAGACATCCGTTCAGTGGTCGAACCAAGAATCAAGCGGTGGGTAATGTCCCACCCATCAAAAACTCGAGAAGAAATTTCGCCTTTGGATTTCTGTCAGATATTCGATTATTACAAAATAATAATATCGAAGTGGAATGCTTTTAAGCCCATCTTTGGATCACAGGAGGAACTATTGAAGCATATAACCAATATCAATAATTTCCGTAATGCGTTTATGCATTCACGAGAGATTGATATCCCGACAAAAAAACTGGCAGAAGCCTCTCTGTTATGGTTCGAGAGTGTGTTCGAGAACAGTTCAACCAAATAAACAATTCGAATTGATCTTAGCCGAGGCCATCTAAAGAAATCCCATGCAGGATGGCAACACTTGGGATTGCCTAATAAAGTCCAAACATCTGGTGTAAAATCTTGAGAAATAGCTTAGTTGACCATCTAAATGGTTTGTCGGTTGGTTGGTTATGATAAAAGGAGACATCCCATGAAGATCACATCCTTTTCCACCTTCTTTACTTCAGATGAGCAACATGATCTTTTTCGATCAGGTCAACTTGTAAAGCAGTGGGCAATTGCCTATCCTCATCTCTTTGATTCAGATGATGTTCGCATAGCCTTGAATCAGGCAAGCATGGGGTACCATTATTTCGAATGGTTGGCGGCAATTCTCATTTATCACGCGACCGGCATGTTGAGTCTTGTAGAGAAATACCAATTTAAGAATCATAAACGAAAGCGGGAGATTCTCTTAAAACTCACTTCATCCAAAATCTTTGAATATATCATAAGCAGGGGTAGTGAGGGTCATATCCAGTGTCCGGATTTGCTTATTTACACGTCTGATTATCAAGGGTGGTTCTTTTGCGAAGTGAAAGGGCCTGGAGACAGGATTAGACCAGAACCGACTGAATTCTTTCGAGAATTGTCGGAGGTTACGGGGCGTGATATAAAATTTGTCAAGTTTAAAAAATTCAGAAATGTAGCCGAAAAGGGAGAACTGAACAAACGATGAAGAAACTTGAAGCAATATTCAAGGAATCGTTTGATCTCGCCATTAATCAAGTTATACCGCTTGAAAAAGACATGATCGCTATTGATGGAT
>CAZZIU010000066.1:0-4066 GCA_964654545.1 uncultured bacterium | reverse complement strand
CCGGCGTCAATACCGGGGGAGTCCGGCAGGAGATGAAAGTCGCCTGACTCTGCGTCTACAAAACGCGGATCGGAATCTATATTACCGCTCGAAAGCCAGGAATCAAGTCCTTCTATATTAGAATACGATGCGGACATAATGAATAGCTTTCTGTCTATCTCGCCTGAATTCGTCCGGATAATACTGTTTAATATCTGTATTTCTCCGTTAATAACGAATGGTCCTTCATCCAAGTTACCCGAAGTATTAGCATAAATAACAGAATTGTTCAGAATTGTACTGGTCCCGTGACCTGAGCGTATCGCCCTGCCGCCATTTCCCCGCCTGGAATTGTAGACGATAATAGTATTGAGAATTACAGCATTTGCACTTTCTATTGCGACGCCGAAATAATTACCCCAAACCCCGTTTCTTATTATCCTGTTATTCCGAACTATGTTTGATTGACCGGCTATTACCAAGCCACCACGCGAATTATTTGAAATCGTGCCGTTGATAACTGAAGCTGTGCCATCAACAGTAATCCCATCACCACGCCGGTTCCAGCTTATAGTGGATTTGTGGACACGGGCTGAATCCGAAGCATATACACCCGCGCCGTGACCCACCGGATGTTCCTGTCCCCTCGGATTCGGATGTTCTATTAATTCATTCTCAGTTATAATACAGTTTGTAATTTTGGCATTACCCAGGGCCTTCACGCCCCCACCATAAAGAGCAACACCGCCGGTTATGGTGAACCCGTCTAAAATACCCCGGCTAATCTCCACTACAGATGGAGAGTAATACTTTCTGTCTATGGGTAAATGACCTTCTAATTCCGTAACTCCCACATGCAATGCCACTAATACCGTACGTTCAGGACCCTGGACTCCTTTAATAACGACGTCTTTGTTCGTAAACGTAAAATTATCCTGATATCCCCCCGGCAAAACAAACACCGTATCCCCGGAGTCTATGAATTTGGTGTCGTATGGCTCCTGGATGGAAGTATAATTATCCGGTACAATGATCGACGTTACCTCCGGCACAACAAAAGGTGCGGTCAGATCATGCAGGTATTGATTATTTTTATCCACCATACGTACACGATATTGATGCGTGACATCATCCCAAAGTGTATCAGCGTAGGAGGTGGCCAGGGAATCGGCAACCCGCCCAACTATTGCCCACTGGGGACCATCTTCATTTATATAGGCTCGTTCAATCAGAAACTCTTTGAAGTTCTCAATGGTTATTTTCGACCATTGGATTAAAACCGGTGTAGCGCGAACAATGCGGCGACCGTCATAGTCATGGGTTACAGTAAACAGCTCGTCCTTATCAGTAGGTTTCGTTTCAAAAGGCAACTCACAAGCCCAATGGAAAACAGCCAAAAGGGAAATCAGGATCCGTCCTATCATGGATTATATGTTCACATTCAAAGTGATAATTTCCCGGTATTTCTCGAAGTAGTTAAAACCTTGCCTCAAGCTTTCCTCTAATGAGAGATCACTTTCATCTTGTGTTAACAGATTACGCCAGGTGTAAGAGGGGGTCCAGTTTGCTCTCATCCACTTTTTGCGTAGAGATAGGTTTAAATTGGCTATCTCGCGTGGAACCTGCACACCTTCTCCAACACCAAGGATAAAATAATATTGTTTACCCTCAAAGACATGGTCATAACTGAGAACCAGCCAGCCTAAGTTTAATTCTCCGGTCGTTACGTATCGATAACCGGGTTTGTTGGGAAAAACAAAGAGATTACTCACATCCAACCAAGTAGCACTGATTGAAAAAATAAATTTATCATCCAACATATTTATGATTAGGCTACCATCCGCGCCGCGGATATCCGCAATGGGAACATTGAATGGAATAGGGGATTGTTTCTCGACAATCTGGTAAGCGATTTTATTGGTATAATTGTTGATAAACAGGTCCAGGGACAGCTCTATCTTTGATATCGGCAATTGGATTTGTATATTAGGAAAGGTAAAATTCAGACTGACTTCAGTATTGCCGAGGTGCTCGGGGGTTAAAGAGGAATCGGCTGATGTCTCATTTTCAGCATAGGCCAAATGAAAATAATCGGTCAGAGTCGGCAGGCGTGTATTGTTGCTTTGGTTCATAAACAAGGAGTAGCGAAAATTTTTGTCTTGACCCTCAATTTGCACTCCGAGCCGTTTGCTATTCACAGTAGTAAATTGGTACGAACGAGGATTTTTATAGGCAATAGGTTCTCCATCCAGCAGAATTAAAGGAAATTCAAACCATTCTTCCTGGGTAGTTCCAATCCGATTAATCCGGAACCCTAATTCCCAGTTAATATGGTCGATATATGGATGTTCACTCGGTGTCATCCAACGCGTAACCACAGCGACTGCATTGGTCTGTTGATTCATTTTTGCCAGGTGTTTTACGGTAACATTTCCAACTGTGTTGTAGTAGGATTTATCACTATTAAAAAACTGTTGGTCAGACTCAAACTGGAGCGTCCCTTCGAAATCACCTTTGGAATAACTCTTGGATAAATGGATGTTCTGTGTTCCATCCTCCAAGCTCTCATTTAAACTGGTGAAAAAGTCCTGGGTTAATGACCATTGACGTTGGCCAACCAAAAGATCCCATCCAGTTGTATTTAAAATACGACCATGGTACCTGAAACTTATGAGAGTCAAACCATCTACAGCGGTTATTCCTCCAGATGGGAATTGCAAGGTCTTCTCCAGATGATACCACCTGGCATCGATGCGACCGAAGGCAAGTTGTAAACCAGTGAAAAGATTCTGGAAGAGATGTGTTGTAAGAGTTCGGCCGGCATAAGCTCGGGACCGACCGGCGTAACGCCCACCAACTCCAATCAGGCCCCAAACTCCTGTGGCGCCATAAGAAAGATCCAGATCATCTGCAAAGGTGAGTCCTTGCCCGCGAGTAAAGTAAACTGAGTTCTGTGTAGCCGCTTTGGACTCAAGGTTTAGTACACCCCCGATGGCTCCGCTGCCATATAGGGAAGAATTTCCTCCTTTGATTACTTGAACCTGCTCCAAAGAATTGAGATCAATAGTGGACAGATCCGCGACTCCGGTATTGGAGTCATTCAGCCGAATGCCATCCAGGTACACCGCCACATCATTCGCATTGCTGCCTCGAATACTTACAGTCTGTTTTCCACTGGAGGATAAATCCATTTTTATGCTACTAACCCGTCGCAAAGCACTTCCTAAATCCCGGGCGCCCTGAAGCTCAATTGCTTTAATATCCAGCAGATCTACGGAGGAGGCTACATCCAGTTCATATTTAGGCTTTGTACCTACAACCTCTACTTTTTTTCCTTTGATAACGGTAGATACCAACTGAATCGTGATGTCTCCAGCGGTTTTAACAAAAACTTCCTGGGTTTTATAGCCGATGTGGGAAACCTTCAGGGTTAAGGGAAAGTCTACATCCATCTCCAGCGTGAACACTCCCTGGGTGTTTGTAGCCGTCCCACGTTGAGTGCCCACAAGTACAATATTAGCACCAACGATAAGTTTCTTTGTATCCCTATCCACAACTGTTCCTTGTATAATGACACTTGCCCCCAATTTGGAAGCAAGAAGAAGGAAACAGATGAACCAATGTTTAAATTGCATGTAAAAAATTAAATTAGCTTTGTGGTCGTAAGTAACATTTTTTATCCAAACATTATTACATAATAAAAATACAGCATTGACAGAAGGAAAACCACGACATCAATGTACGATAGACACTCTTGATTGTCATATGAAAGACACGAAGGTCTGTCATACAAAACTGTTTCATTTGAACACATAATTTAAAATAAAAATATCAGGATTGTCTCATAGTCAGAAACTTTGATTATTTAGGAACTGTTACAAAATAACCTATACATCCTGACGTGTTCTTTTGTGTATTTTCATCGTTATAAAAGTATTAAATAAACTGTGGCTATTCGCTACTTTTATGCCTTGAAAATAAACAAAATAACTTCGTTAATATTGTACACGTTATTTAGTAACAATTCCTTAGTTTTTCTCCGTAATTTCTATTAATCGCTCGAAAAAGGAGGTTATTATGAAGTGGT
>CAZZIU010000065.1:0-4081 GCA_964654545.1 uncultured bacterium | reverse complement strand
TTTGTTAATAAAAAAGGTCGTGTTACGGAAACAACGATTTTAAATGGCTTCCCCAGCTCTGGTCTTGATGAAGCGGCAATTGAAGCAATTCGTAGAACAAAATTTAAACCCGCAAAGCAGAGAGGGAAACCTGTAGGAGTTTGGATAAGTATTCCAGTGAATTTCAGATTAAATTGATTATCAGTCGTTGGGATAGGATTTAACCAAGTAGACTCTAAAAAAATATCGATGGACTTTAATTTCATAATACAATGGACTTTGTTTTCAACCTCTAGAGAGGGGCGTAGATGCACACCAGAGAAGGATTTACTGTACGCCTATAGGGGGGTACAGTATTTGTATGCAGTATGATGACTAAAAAGAACACGGAAAAAGACAATCCTTCAATAAAATTAAATGTTTACGACGTTATCTGTCAGCTTGTTGATGAACCCAACAGTCCATTCAGAGAAACAAACATCGGTAATTTGCTTCCCATTAATTCAGTGTATAAGGACTATCCAAGGCATCAAGGAAAGTCAATATTCAAGATTGATTTTCCAAAAGAATATGGCAAATCTTTTGAGATTGAGATTAATGTGGATGATAATGGTGAGAGGGTTAACGGCTTTGAAAAATATAACATTGCAGTTCGAAAATATAATAATTGGGTGACAGAGAAGAACGAGATTCATAATAAAGAAGTGTCCTCAAAACTTCCACCCGATGGTAAGGTTTATGAAGCAAAGAGAGAATTGGGTGTAAAAGCAAAACACTACTTTGAACATGGTGAGATAAATCCTTGGGAATTCATATTGGCAAAGCCCTTGAAGGATATGAGAGGTAATAGGGTTCAACCTGTCATGAAGTCTATTAAGCAAAAAGAATTGTATCTTTTAAAAGAACAGCTTTCAGAAATAAAATTCGCCAAGCAGTTCAATAAAACGATATTTGATTATATACAGAAAAAAGTAAAGGCGGCTAAAGAGACAAATTCTTGGGATAGCGATAATATTTGGTATCAGCCCAATAAAGAATTCGCACACTGGTTTGATATAAATGGATATAACCATAATGACATTCTGCCCATAGTTTCCCATGAAACCGATGAAAAAGAAAATCAATCCAAGGCTAAAATTGGTAGACCAAGAGGGAAATCCCAAATAACTAAACAACGCCATAATTGGATTCGTGATAAATATGAGATTTTGAGGAATAAACGCAGTGGGTCAACTCTAAAAGAATTTGCTGATTTAATCTATTCTGAACTTCAAGAGAAGACCCCTCACTTTTTTAGTAAGCCCTACGAAAAATCTCAAATATTAAAGGTACTAAAACAGAAATCTTGGAGTGAAGAATAGCCCTTCTGTAAAGTAACTAAAAACCTTTTTTAGACCCTGTTTCCAGTCCCCGTTTTTTTTATTAATCCTGTTTTCTAAACTACCTTCCAATCAATGAATAACCATCGATAAGGAAGATAGAATATGTTAAATGCAATCATAGATCAGTTAGATCGCATCGAACAGAAAATTGATAACCGCCTCAACAAAACTTGGTTTTCAATCACCGATGTAATCCGAACAACCGGGTGTTCCCGTTCAACAATCGATCGTGCTATTACCCTTGGTGAGTTAAAGAGTGTGAAGAACAAAGGTAAACGAATGATACGAAAGGAATGGGTGGAAAAATGGATAATAGGTTAAAGTCTGGAGGAGGTTCATTGGGTAAGCTATATGATACTCCAGTAAAAGCCATCAGGAAAAAATGCCTCGATTGTTGCTGTGGGCAATTTAAAGAAGTGCGGTATTGTGTTGTTAAAAACTGTGCACTATACGCCTATAGATTTGGTCATAGACCAGATGAGTCGACACTTCATACCATAAATGAGTTTTACAATGAAAAACTATGAGCTTACTAGGTACTTTTTATCAAGAAAGTGCTGTTGGGTTATAATGTCATGGCTGTTATAGACAAGATTCCAAATAGTTTGTATCATCATGGTCATTATTATTCGAATGAGTTTTATTTCAGTCCATCATATCAGACTCTAACAAAGGCTGGAAGGGATTTACTCCATTGTATGTTAAGTGAGTTGAGGTTTAGTCGGAAGAAAGGAGGTAATCGAGAAAAGCAATATCCCAACAATGGCGAAATATCATTCACTGAATTACAATTCAAAGAAATGTTTGGATATTCGTCAAGGACATATCTTAAATCAAGGAATATACTAATTGAAGTGGGATTAATCCGGCAAACCTACAGAGGTGGTAAATGCAGAGGAGACATGGCACAATATAAAATCCTTTGTGTTTCAGATGTATTACTTCGAGAACAGAGATGGCAGGATTATCCAAACAAGAATTGGACAGATGAGATACCCAAGGCAAAGGATACACAGGTGGGAATAGAAACCAGATTCCAGAAAGGAAAATCCGGTGGAAAGATAGAACCCACCCTACCAAAGTATACCCTTAATGGTAGTAAACCCCCTATTGGAGTATCCCCTAATGGAATTTTACTCCCTACAAAATTTCACCCTAAAAGATAGGATATAACGCTATATGCGTTTCTATATCAGCATATGGGAGAATATTTTGAAAAACCTGAAAATCTGGTTAAGCCCCTATTTTAGTAGGGTATCTAATAGTATACCATGCATAGTAGTTAAAAAGAACCATCGAAAGGTAGTTTTGTACATATCAAGATACTGGCGGAATTAGGGTGTTTGGATGAGGAAAATTCGTGAAAAATCCGTATATTTATGATACTTAAACACGATGATTATACATCCTAAATCCAATTCCCCTGCCGAGATGTGGTCAGCAGTAATGCCCCACCGTTACATCGTGACGGAAGTCATCTTTGTAGGGGATTTTTGTTAGGGGTTAGTAATGGCTACATTAATTCAACGTAGAAATAAGTGGTATTCTCGAATTCAATGGAGAGAAAACGGCAGGGTAAAAGAGAAACAAATATCACTTCGTACGACTAATAAAATATCAGCATACAAACGCAAATCAATAGTAGAAGAATATGAAGAGGATATCAAGGGTGGATTAGCGTTTGATTTTCCATGGCTTAATGGAGGCGGAAAAACAAAGGTAAAAGAACGGACTGTCTCTGAAACAGTAGAGGAATACCTTGCAGTGCGCAGGATAGAGGGTATTCGTGAGTCAACGATAGCCCGTATTGAATGTGCGATGAAATCAGTGTATTCGTTGATTGGTGAAAAAGCACAACTTGATTCGTTTGATGAAAATACGATACTTCGGTATAAGCGTCATTGTAGGGAAGTGTGTGAGTTGAAACCGAATACCATAAATATCAACCTTTCAAAAATAAAAGCATTATTGAATTGGTGTTTTCGCAAAAAGTACATAAAGGAAATACCCTACATAGAAATGGTGAAGGTTGAGATTACTGAAGTGGATTATCTTTCGGATGCAATGTTCATCGACCTGCTAAAATTTGATAAAATTGATAATCACTACAAACGTACATTTGCATTCTACGTTGAAACGGGATGCAGATTGTTTGAACCGTTTGATGGATATATCAAAGGCAATACGTTAATTATCCCACCCACCAATTCCAAAACTCATAGAAAACGAACTGTCGTCCTTAATCCGCTTACGTTGGCAATCCTAAAAGAAATGAGAAATAACGTCAGCAAATGTTCTGGAAATAGAAAATTTGCTATTAAAAATTACTCCAGAGTATTTAAGAAGGCTGTTAGGGATTCTGGGTTACCCGATAGGTATCATTTTCACAACTTAAGAGATACGTACGCTGTACGTCGCTGGGCTGTAACTGGAGATATTTACTTGGTGAGTAAAGAAATTGGTCATACATCTGTAACAACAACAGAGAAGTATGCTGACTTTGAACTTGAGTCGTTGCTTGTGGACTTTCCAACATTAGAAAAATGGATTACTCCCCGTCTGGTAAAACCATCACTTGATGAATCATTCCTTGAGGCTATCAATCCTCAATTAATAGCGTTGTAGGACACGAATTTGAAGGACACAGAGAGCCTTCACCCGTCGTGAAAGCCTCGCCCTCTCAAGGCAGTAACACGGGTTCGATTCCCGTACGAGCTACA
>CAZZIU010000064.1:0-4382 GCA_964654545.1 uncultured bacterium | reverse complement strand
TTTTACGTACTTCCATTGCTGCCATTTTATAGGCCCGGTCATCTCCAACGGCTCCGCCTGTTTTCATAAAATAGTCATTTCTATTGGATAATCTTGCCAAAAAATATGTGATGGCCAGCGTAAACAGGTTTCCTTTTAGTTGTACCACATTCCGTCGCTTATCCAATTGCTTCGACATAAATCGCCTATAGGTTCCACCTGGGTACGTTTTTCCGTACAGGATAATTTGGTTGTTCGGCAATACCTTGGATAGAGTAAACGCCGTATGGGAGCCTTCATAGGAAAACACATGGATTTTAATATTTGCAGGGATTTTATCCGCAAAGGATTGAAGACTACGTCGCTTCTTTCCACCGAAATCGGGAAGGTAATCATCCCGGATAAGAGTCACTTTTTTAACTTGAAGAAAGTCAGCCAGTTGGGGTGCATCTTCAATAAATACAGGCAATGGTATGGTGGAACTAGTGTGCATCTATCATGCCAGGGCACGGGCAACTACGGCCGAGCTGTAACGTGAACCAATCATAAATTTCATCGATGGGCCAAAAAATGGTTCTGCAATAGCCCCCATGAAATACAGGCCCCGTAAACTACTTTCAAAGTGTCGAGAAAGAATGGGGTAATTCTGTCGTTGCCGTATTTTCGATCGTACCGGTTCCGAAATAAAATGTATATCCTGTAAATCATAGTGATAACCGGTTGCGGAAATAATGATGTCATACTTACGAAATGACGGTTGAATGTGATGATGAACAACAGTCTGTAAAAGAGACTGGAAGTTGGGTGTAATAGTCGTTGCGGAAAACAACCCCAATGTTCGCTGAATAATGGTTGGATGTATGCCTCTGAATATTCCCGGTAAGCGAATAATCTGATCAAACAACCATTTCGGAATATTTAAAGGTTCAGAAAAATATTTTGGATCTGTCTTGGTGTACCAATCCACTTCATTATCATTTTCTTTTAAAACGGCAATGCTTTCCGCTGCTGATTGCCCCGCTCCTATGACCAATACTTTACGGTTTTTAATTTTTTGTATTTCCTGCACATGATAGCTGTGAATAATCGCTTGATGATTTTCACCAAAATCCGGTACATACAAATGATGGGCGATCCCTGAGGCGATTACAACTCGTTTTGCTGTCAATCTACTTCCACTTTCTGTTTGCAGGGAAAATCCCCCCTGGGTTTTGGATATCCCGTGAATCATTTGTGGCTCTATCGCAAAGCGGAATTGATCGAAACACCAGTTTATATACTCGCGAAAGACACGCACGGGTAATTGCCCTTTCATGTCAGAAATATTGGTTCCCTGGTACTGACAGAAATTTTCGTAACTGTACTTTCGCCGGGGATGACTGATTTCCGATGTGGCGTAATCTGAACGCAATGTCATGGAATCAAAGGTATGATTACGCCATAAATCCATTGGTTTCCCGAAAAGGATAAACGGTGTGCCCTGGGTATGTAGATGATTTGCCAGTGAAATACCGTACGGTCCGGCACCCACAATTGCAACAGGATATTCCATACCGGAAATTACCAGGTTCCGATTCGACGTCCCTGTAGGGAGTAAATCAGCGTTACAATGATGGTTGCGATGAGTGTCATTGGTAATAACATTTTTACCATTACCAATCCGGTACCGAAATGAAGTGCATTAATGGGCAATGCATTAAATGGGGACTCAAGCGAAATAAATAGTGATGTTCCGGTTGCCACAAAACCAAGACTAAACCACTGCCACAAACTCAAGTTTATCAGGTTGGTTCGGGGGAATTCTCCACGAAAAAATTCAATGGTAAAACGTTTAACCCCGTACAGCATTAAATAGACACTTGTGAGAAATCCCGGTTCAGCATTGGGAAATGTCTTTGCCAAAAATACAATTAGAATGTACAACCCAAAATTGGCTGTGGCTGAAAAGAGTTGGGTTGGGTACAGCGGGATTCCTTTGAGATGTTTATACGTTCTAAGAACTTTTGACTCGGGATGCTGGTAGCGAATTGAACCCCATCCATGATGAATTCTACCATGGCAACAACCATAATTCAGGCATCCAAACCGGCCAAACATTTGCGCCAACGGCAATCCAATGACCACCGCATCCAGAATTATTAATGGATTCCAGCCGTATTCCCATGAGGAAAGAAAAATGGTAAGCAATCCGCTGAACAGACCTCCCCACAAGCCAAAACCGGGAATACGCAAAAAAGATGATAGATTGAGTTCACCTCGAAAGAGTCTGTGCAAATCCAGTATTCTGGCCATCAGATAGGCCCCCACGGGAATGGCCATACTTAGTCTGATTCCAAGACTCAGGATCTGACTTTTATCATAGTTGTGCCCTTCATACCCCAGAAAAAACCAGGTGTGAATGGCTGCCAGAAAAAACCCCAATCCAACCAGTATCCCAAAAGTGGTTACGGTAAAATATTTCGTACGCCATATGGCAATAGGTCCAAAATCGTATGGCGTTTTTTTAATGCTATTCATTGCCATCGGACTGCTGTGAGCTTTCTGCCATTGCACCGGTAACAGCATGGATGATTTCAGCGGTGTCGGTTCGTCTAAATTTCTTTTCATTTCTCCTCCACACTTCCCGTCCCTGTTTTAGTAATACAAAACCGGGCCTGGCAATTGATCCGTTGCGGAAACCAAATACGTTGATTATTTCCAGCTCATCATCGGCTATAAATGTAAATGGTGCTTGATGACGATTCTTCATTTTGATACTGTTTCCCGGTGACTCAGCACTTATCATAACTACCTTCAACCCTAATTTTTTTAACTCAGTTTGATGCTCTGTTAATTCGGCTACCTGCCGGTTACAATGACTTCACCAGTGGCCCCTGTAGAAATAAAGCAATGTCCATTCAGCTCCGATCAAATCCCCCAAAGATTCACGCTGTCCACTCGATGTGATTACCGAATCGGGTAATACTCCCAGCGTGGAATCGGCAGGGTCCTGACCAGCGCTTATTGCCATTGTCATCATCAGAAATATTCCGGTTTTAAATATATGTTGCATGCGATACGCTTTTCCATCTGTGTTAAATACGGTTTTAAAGTCTGTTGAAGATTACAGGTCGGGCAGGGAATGTTCTGTCAAGCGCTTGACAGTTTACGTCAATCTAGAGTTCGGGTATGCAAATTGCACTTCTTGCAATAGAGTAAAGGAATTTTATTATCATAATGTCTGATGGGGGAGGTCTAAATAGCTGCCAGCTTACTTGCCAATTTGTATTTTTTGGCTAAACCAAAACCAGGCAATTAAAACCCAAATTGCACACCAAATGACCCGACTCGTGAGATCTGTTTCATACACAAATCCTGATAGTCCAATAGCCGCAATGAATAGGGAAAGGAAACCAAAAACAGAATGCATGTTGATTTTCATTTTGAACACCTAACAGCTTATAATTATTTACGTGAATAGCAGATCATGCTGTTTCACTCCATGGTGTAATTAGCAGCTATAATGATTTTAAACGGGTATTTTTATTTCTCGCAAAACTTGCAGTTCGTCATAACAGTGTTTCCAAATTATATAAAGTCAATGACACACGGATTTCTGTTTTGATTCCCAGCAGAAATGATCGAAACTCTTTAAAATAAAGCCGCTTGTTTTTGCATTAAAATTCCAGGGCGAAATTCAATCCAGCATAGTTTTTGTAAGGGTCGATTTGTGGCGACATTGAAAATTCAAGCATTTGTCCATATTTATATCTGACACGATCCCGTTTCATTTCAATGGTTCGGATACCATGAATATAATCATACAAATATTCACCGATAATGAGCGCTGCCCCAAGCACAATCAAGCCACCGCTTCCTCCTGTTTCTTTGCGATATATTTCATTGAGTTTATAGGTAGTATCAGTCCCCGAAATAAAAGTGGGAATCTTTTCGTACTGCCGCTCTTTTTTGTCGTCACCCGGATTCAATATTAGGAGATCAAAATCAGATGTTGGGAAATCTCCCTGTTCCAGATTGGAAGCCCCCATTAAAATCGAGCCAACGCCAACCAACGCAGTACCAAATAGAATTTTGGCAGAACGTTTTTCTCCCGCATAGTAATGGATCATTCCGGGGATCGGTATGGCAAATAATGCCATTCCTACTGTCAATCGACGGTTCATGTCCTGATATTCTTCAAATGTCATTGAGGCCGGTATTGGATTTATGGGAACCTCATTGAGAAAATCTCCCCCTATCCCTTGACTATACCCCGCCTGCCAAAGCAATCCCATACTACAAAACAGCAAACCGAATTTTTTGAAAAGTTGATTTGTCATATTTCCTCCCTGAATACAGTTAATTTTACCAAATGATTCTATTAAATACTATTTGTATCCATTTGCTCACTGCAAGAAACCAAC
>CAZZIU010000063.1:0-4511 GCA_964654545.1 uncultured bacterium | reverse complement strand
AGAGCAGCGGACTCATAATCCGTTGGTTCGGGGTTCGAATCCCTGTGGGCCCACATGTCGACAAACCCCCTTTTCTCCTCGAGAAAAAGGGGGTTTTTATTCGGTTTTTAACTTCGTCAGAATATGTCAAAAAACGCAGAAATAGTCACTAAATGACAAAAAAAGTGCACAGTTAAGATACATTTTTCTGCTTACTCAATTAAAATGATAGTCAAATAAATATCTAGAGTGCCTATATCTTGGTTGATTTGGATTTTTGTACCAGAATATACTCTTTACAAAACCAATACCCGGCTTAATATATTCTTCAGCGTATTGAGAATCTTTTGACCATCCACCATAGTACTTCCCACAATTTTGAAATGTACCAATATCCGTTGTAACAGGTGCGGTTGATTTAATTACATACCTCAATAACCCTAAATCTCCTTCTATTAATGTCTGAAGGACCGTTAGTGAATCCGTTGGGTAAATATAATCGAGAGAAAGGATTGGCGACCATCCACCCTGGATGCTGTAAACACTGTCATTCTCAATAGCGTAATATTCCCAAATATATGGCAGAGTACGATAACCTTCAACTTTCCACCATTTCTTCCCTAATGTATGCATTGTATCTACAATCGTCATCGTGTCAAAAGAAACACTATTAAACTCCCCGTCTATGTACAAAGAATCGATATAAATCCAATAATTGCCAATTGCTGATGGGATTAAAGCACCATCAATAACATCTGGGTTGTGATCGTTTGTTTCCGGGTTGCAAGAAATGAATAATAAACTTGATAGAAATAATAATATAGTCTTTCGGATAATCATTTTATTACCACAATTTTTCTACTAAATAAGTTTATTTCACTTGTAGCAATATTTTCAATTCTTATCTGGCAAAAATAAACTCCGGATAAAATTGCTAATCCATTGTTATTTTTTCTATCCCAATCAATTTTAGCATTCACACCACCGTTTAAATCTATTTTACTATATGATTTTATTTCTCGTCCGAGTAGATCATAAATTGTGATAAAAATATTACTTTTTGATTTTACAGAAATGTTTATTGTTGTAGTTGAATTGAAAGGATTTGGATACACTGAAAATTTACTATCATTCTGTGTATTTGTGAACTTTTTCTCATTTACGAGTTGCTTTGCGGAAGTGTTCGTCGGAACCGAAACCTGGTTTGAAAATGAGGATTTCACACTTCGTTTTATAGTATACGCCTTTATTTTATAATAGACATACCCAGGAGGGAATTTAGGACTAACAATATCTATCTGAGAGTCATAAAAGTGATTTATTACACGACCGGCAGAATAACCTATCTTTATCCATGCGCCACTATTAAACTTCCTAAAAATATCGTATCCTGCTACGTCTATATCAGGATGAATATTCCAGGAAAGTAATGGGTGACCATTTAGGTTAGACCAAGATAACCCTGACGGTGTTGATGGAGAACTATATGACCCTAATGTATCAATCAGAGCGCTGTCTGCCACAGTCACCGAATCAAGTGTAGCAAATACTCTATCAAATTGACCTTCAGAAAAATAAGAATTGCATTTAGGTAACGTGTAGGACATTGTATTATAAGTATCTGGATCAAAAGTAGATGTATCCTCGGTACAACAAAATTGACAATTGCTATCTACATAATATTCTTCAGTAATTCTATTAAATAATCCTGGATCTGGGGGAGTATCGCAAATAAAATCGCCACAATCTTCACAGTTCTCTGGACCGGTTTCTTCACATGCACCGGAAACGCCATCGTATCCCCTATGTGTATGATATAATCCTAAACAATGACCAATTTCGTGTGCTAAAACTCCAGATTGGACTAACTCGGTGTTATCCTTTTCGCCACCAATTATCAAATGAATTGAAGGTACGGTATCAGAGCTTCCGCCGTTATAAACATTATCGGGATATAAATAAATGTCAATCGCATCATCATGGGGATTATCATTCATCCATGAAATGATATTCCCACTATATCTTGAGTCACTATGAATTTCCGTAATTGAGTCTACTGAGAAATAAATATCACCATCTGAAAAATATTTGGCCACTCGATTAATAGCAATGTGAGATTCAGTTGTTGTAACAGCGTGGGCGCCTCCCCCACTTGAATTTTTAATAAGATGTATATGTACTTTTAATAACGGTTGCCAGTCCGTTCTTGAATAACCAGCCCAATAAGCTATTTGGGATTGAGTTGGTTCTGATTCAGTTGTCTTACAATAGGGGTCTTCTGAATATGATAATGATACTAAAATAAGTAAAATTATGTATCTCATTTTCCTCCACCCAACTTACTAATTAAATTTAGTATGATATTTGTGGATTATCAAAAACATAATCTATCCATTGAAGGCGCTCTTAATATTTGACTTCATGTTAAGTTTCGATGTAGTAGCATATCCTATGGTATCTTCTCCCCGTCCCTTGTGGATCGTGTCTGGCCATAGGCCAGGGCGCATCCGCTAGGGAAGGCCAGTCAATCTGGTGTTATTGGTAGGAATTGGTGTGGCTGTCGATGGGGTTGGTGCAGGTTACCAATAGGTTTGTCAACGTAACCCATCCTATTGCCATCATTGTGGTTTTGATATATCGCATAAATCCCCTGTAATGCTTATTGTTAAAAACAATTACTCATTGTAGAGTAAAGTAGCAATGGTAATTCCAATTAGCGATACCCAGCGATGAATGTGACACGTCTAGACAGAACTAGACAAAATCACAGCGCTGTTAGTGCACACTTTTTTAAAAAGCTCTTCGTGAACGCATAGGACTCATAATCCGTTGGTTCGGGGTTCGAATCCCTGTGGGCCCACTAAAAATAATACGGGTGGCTTCGGCTGCCCGTTTTTTTTAGGGACAGAGGTAGAGAACACTGTAAGGTTCGATTACGAATCCGCCAATTGGCGGATGAGAAACGGCTGAACAAAGTGGAGCCAATCCCTGCTGACCATGTCGGTGCTCAAAGAGCGCAGACCGGCCATTCCCGATGAGCACTGCGCAATCGGGGCTCACCAATTATTAACAGGATGGCATTCGCTGTCCTGTTTTTATTTTTTGGTATTAATCGACGAGAGATACGGTAATTCTCGCTTTCAATTGCCCTTAACTTCTAAAGTACTCATCCATCTGCAATTGTCTTGGCACCTGTATGATTGTTATACGTTGACGTGTATATGTAATACATAGTATTATTCTTTTTATCCATGATTACCATGTGATCCCATTAGTGACACCAAATTCCAAGTGTGCTATACATAAGAACTTTTGTGAAAAATTCTGATAATGTTTTCTCAACCCTCGGAGATGACAGGAGAATACCCGGTGAAAAATAAAAATCATATTCTAGGTTTATCTTGCTTAATTGGAAATACACCTATGTTGGAGATCGCGTTTGAGTATAAGAAAAAGAGAAGGATAATCTATGCCAAAGCAGAACATCTGAATATGACAGGAAGCATCAAGGACCGGATGGCATTCCATATTTTAAAATGCGGGTACGAAAGGGGTCTTTTGCAACCAGGAAATCTGATTATTGAAGCCACAAGTGGAAATACGGGGATTGCCTTTTCTGCCATTGGTCGAGCACTGGGTCATCCTGTTACCATCTTCATGCCAAGCTGGATGAGCGAGGAACGGATCAATATTATACGAAGTTTGGGAGCTGAGATTGTTTTAATCAGCAAGGATGGCGGAGGATTTCTGGGCAGCATTCAGAGAGCTGAAGAACTGGCCCAAACCATTGAGGGCTCGTTCCTGCCACGTCAATTTTCTAACGATGACAATTGTCAGGCTCACTATGTAACCACCGGTCCGGAGGTCTGGTCGCAACTACAATGTAGAAATCTAACACCAGACGCATTCATAGCCGGTGTTGGTACAGGTGGTACAATTATGGGCACCGGTCGTTACCTCAAAAAAATGAATCCACATATTAAAATATGTCCGTTGGAGCCATCCAATTCACCAACCTTATCAACCGGTTGCAAGGTTGGGAGCCATCGCATACAGGGAATTTCAGATGAATTTATACCTCCTATATTGGATTTAACAAATCTTGATGACGTCGTTAGTATTGACGATGGGGATGCTATCCTCATGGCACAGAAACTGGCAGTGGAGCTGGGACTGGGAGTCGGTATTTCCTCTGGTGCGAATTTCCTTGGTGCTTTATTCATCATGGAAAATTTAGGGGATGATGCGGTGGTTGTAACTGTTTTTCCAGATGACAATAAAAAATATTTGAGCACAGATCTTTTAAGGGAAGAACCGGTGAAGGATCCATTTTTATCCCCCCATATAACACTTCGGAGCGTTAATGCATTTAATAGAGTTTAAGATACCTATGGTGATCAGGGCTCAAAAAGGTAGACGAAAAACGCCGACAAGACCCGGGTAAAAATAATTGTACTAATGGTATCATGAATCTCTGGATAAACAGAAGCGAGCGACTTCATTAAAGATTAGAGAAGCAGCCGATCAGGGAG
>CAZZIU010000062.1:0-4574 GCA_964654545.1 uncultured bacterium | reverse complement strand
AGCGTGTGTTGGGTTGCAGTTATTTCAAAAGTATCATCTTTTTTCTATCTGAAAAGAGCTTTTCACTTTCAAGCGATTTTGCAGAAATTGTATAGATATATACTCCACTTGAAACAGGCTGACCGCTACTATTCTTTCCATCCCATTCTATCGATTTATACCCTGGTGATACTTGACCATTTACTAATTTATTGACTAATTGACCATGTGCATTATAGATATTTATCCTTATAATGGTTTGTTCAGGAATATTGAACATGATAGTTGTTCTTGGATTGAATGGATTAGGATATGTTTCAAATAATGCATACTCATCAGGAACAACTGAATGGATCGATGATATTTCTCTCCCAGCATTAAATGGTTTACATTGTACTCCTGTATAATTGCTCGGTTGATCAATATGATCAACTGCTCTGACCTTATAACAGGCATTAGGTGTAAACTTACCGCCACTACTTATGTAGATTTCATTATCTGTATAATCTGTAGATGTACCACTAATACTCGCTAGTAGAATATAGTTTAAACCCTGATTTGTAAGCCGTCTAAATATCTCTACCGCATGAAGGTCTAAATCAGAGGGTAATGTCCAACTTAATTGAGGATGTTGACCTACATTCCCAGTTATTGTGAAATTTGTGGGACTACCAGGTATGGCATCATAGTAATAAGCTCCCATGTCAAGTCTTGTTCCATCTGGATCACTATCATCTACATCATTTGGCCAGTAAGAGCTATCATCATCAAGGTCTCTATCTCCTTCATCGATAATAGGACTATTTGCAGTTAAAGAAAAATCGCCATTGCTAGAATTTGCAAAAAGTGGATCTTGATCCATCTCCCAATGCTGAGTATACGCATTAGGAAAACCCAAGCCATCATCTCTAAATCCATATGAATTATTATAGTCAATGGAGACATCTAACCAGTCACTAATATTATATTGAAAACAAATGTCGCCATCATTTTCGGTATTATTGAAATAGAGTATATTATTACGCATATCAAAGCCTGAACCTGTAGTTGTGGTTTTAACGCCAATATCAAAGTCAACGATTGTATTATTGTGAATAGAAACATCATTCCCCGACCCATTTACTTCTGTTTCAATGCCTATTGATCGTCCCAATCTTTTTCCAACTATTTCATTGTTGATAAAATTACCAGATCCCGATGTACTGATGAAAACTCCATTGTTCTCAACATTTTTAAATCTGCAGTTTGATATATTTGCTTCTCCATCATCTACCACAACAGCAAAGGGTAAGCTAAGATTGTAATTAAATTCTTCAAAATCAACATACTCACAGTTTAGAATTCCACCATTAGAAATATAGATTCCACCTATTAAGGAAGAACCACTTTCTTGAGGTTTTAAAGTTATTCGATTATTATCAGTTCCAATTATGTTTAGTGTACCATTTACATTAAACTGGAAATTGTTAGCGGAAGGTTCCCATAAATAGGTTCCGCCGGCAGGGATTTCCAAAGTTTCTCCAGTAGCGATGTTAATGGGTCTGCCATTACCTGTCATTGCATTGACAAAATGTGCTGTCACAGTGACTCCTGTTTGTTTGAAAACCACATCTGTCTCTAATTCGGATGTTGCTGTGGCGCCACCACCAAAATCAATTTCTCCTGAGACCCCAGACCAAGACAAAAACTCGTATATACCATAGGCCGTGGCATATAATCGCGGCGCTTTCAGACGGTAGATGGGAGTCGGATCATTGGGATCGTTAATATTACCTTGATTCAAAAACACCTGGACATTCCCATTGCCGTCGCCTTGTTCGGAAAGGGGACGGAATGCGTCCGGTTGGATCCAATTCCCATTTTCCTGGTAAGCGTACCAGGGGTCGTGGTAATTAAGATTTACATTCAGCGCAGCAGATGTCAAAACATCCTCACTAGCAATGGTTATTTCCTGTTGCGCTTCAAACCAGGCGTTGATCCCGGATTCTATATAAACCGGTTCCATTAGAGTTGCAATTTCCAATAAGTAATCATTTCCTTCAATTCCCCAATTTAAATGTCGTTCTCCCTGTAGTTCAGGACTTTCTGTAAGAAATGCATACCATTCACCTAAAATAACATTCACAGGTTCGGAACCAGAGGAATAGTGCTCAAAATCATTCATCAACGTTTGCACATTGTAAATACTTAAATAGCCTCCGAGGTTACTGGTTGGATTGCCATTATGGCGATTTGCTAAAACTGTTTGGTCGCTCAGTATATTTGCCAGAATAGGATGGTTTTCAATTGTTGCCGACACCTTATCACCCTGGCCACCTGTAAAATGATTATAGCATGAAATACGTGTATAAGACATTATATTTGTAGGATCGGGATTATATAGACTTCCGGTTCCTTCTTCTATTTCACCGCCGATATAATTACAGTTTTCATCCACACCATTTTCGAAATTCATGTTTGGGTCCGCAGGAGTATCACAGACATAATCCCCGCATTCCAGACAATTGGAACCATCCACAAGCTCTAAACAGGTTGTTGATGTATCAGACGATATATCATTAGGACCATGATGAGTGTGCCAGAGACCCAAACAATGCCCCATTTCATGCGATAAAACCGAAGTTGTAATCAGTTCTTCGCCGGTTGACCATGTACCGGCGACTAAAAAAGCAGTCGAAGGAGCGCTAGGTGCTAACCCCAGGTTGTCATATGATTCGGCTGGAATTAAATAGATATCTATGGCATCTTCATGAGAATTCGTTGCGAAAATTGAATCATAAAAAACCGCAGGCGAATGAAAGAAATAAAAATCATTTATTTGGTCTATCCCTATCAATTGAAAACTGATGTTATGATCCTGATAATCCTGATTTAGAATACCTATAGCGTTCACTACTTCCTGATCGTCGATTGCAAAACTACCATCATCCAAACCAATTTTATGCGCAAAAACCCGGATTGAAATCGTTTCCAGGTTTCTTGGTGAAACAGAAATGTTATTCTGAATAAGATAGTCGGGTCCTGACATGTCAGTTAAACACCATCCTTGGGCTATAACCATATTAGTTACAGTAAGCAATAGTATTGGAATTAAAGTATATATTTTTTTCATTTGTTTATGCTCATTGCGACGTTAATTGATCTAGTTTGTATTCTTTCATTGACGATATCCTCGGGCAGTCAAAGCATGTTCCCTAAAATCGAAATACCCGACCATTACGGCCAAATTTCCATTGTAATCCGCGCCCAGCATTGCCCGCTGATAGAACATATCGCTAAGTTCATGATTATAATAATATGTGCTTCCATTGTAATGGACGTACTTGAAACCTGCTCCACCAAAAAAAATATTGTTACTGTTTTTTGCATCAGTTGCTATAAACCCACTTTCATTCAAATGTGATATTGACCCGGAAATCATTACCGAATCATGGGTTATATAATTATACTTCCATAAGCCTTCATAAGTTGAGAGATACAGCGTGTCATTGTCAACACCGACACTATATACCCGGCCAACATTTCCTTCAATCTCGTGAGAGTCTTCATTGTAAAACAATGTGCTCCAAGCGCTGTTTATTAATTGCAGCGTAATATAACCTCCTGGCGGGTGATTGTCCCATCCTGATGCAAAAACACGCTCTCCATCTGAGGTACCTTCAATATCTTTCAAATCTACATCCGTCCCTGTCTCCATCTTTTCAAACCCACTCCCATAATAATGGACGATGCCCCCACCGCTACCAACAAAATAAATGTCATCCGGCGAACTGGCCCAGATGGCATTAATTATTGATCCACCCGGGTAGTTATCGTTTGCCGGAGTATAAATATAATATGTACTTCCATCCCAATGGATAGGCAAAGTACTTTGGCCAAACCAAATATTATCGTCAGAAAAATAATAAATACTTTTTAGTGGTTGAACATATCCCTGAGGTTGAATCTCCATCATTTCCCACTCATTGCCATCCCATCTGGCAGCATTGTATTCTCCGCTGTCCGTCTCAATATTCCCCACCACCCAAATATTGTTCTCATCCACTATCCAGACATCATTGAGATAAGAACCGTACTCTCCCAGGGTATCAATCTCCCAGGTGAAATTGTGGCTGGTGGTATCCATGGTGGTGGCAATGACTTCGGTGCTGGAGTCAGCCCTGGTGTTATTGTTTAGCCAATAGGCTTTGTAAGTGTAGGTTTGTCCCGGGTTCAGATTGCCGTCGGTTATGGTAGTATCGGCTTGATTGGAAGTGACCGTATTTACAACAGAATCATCGCGGGTGAGTTCAAATGTCCAGTTGTCTGAGCTGTCATCCACGCTGACATTTAGTTTTACCGCAAACGTTCCTTCATGAACCACATCCAAATGAATGGTCGTATCCCCTGGTTCAGGGTGATTTTGTTTCTCCGGGCAAGCTATAATAAAAAGAACTATACCAATAAATAAGACGAAATATTTACTGCGATTATCAATCACTTTATTTTCCATTTTCAAATTTGGTGTTGTATGACTTTTTCATATCATTTGGTAATGCTACCTTCTTTTGTCAATTTGGGAAATGCATTTTCCAATCTTAATACTGCAACCCAAC
>CAZZIU010000061.1:0-4750 GCA_964654545.1 uncultured bacterium | reverse complement strand
GTTCTTTGAGCAACATCGTCTTGCCTTTCATCTCTAGTTTTCTCTAAACAGCTGATAACGGAAGCATCCATATAGCTCTCAGGAAATAATCTCTTGTAATCAGGGATGATTTGTTCCATTGTTTCTTCAACCCATTCATATAAAAATTCGGCTTTGCGTCAAGTAGAAGTAACGATATACATCAATCGTTTCATTTAGATTGATAGGATGGTCAGGAGTAAACTCCCTGGTTTCCGAAACCCGGGATGCAGGCTACAGGTCAATGCAATGGGATGCCACAAATGCTACCGGCGGGTTTACTTAACCAAATCAACGCTGGGAATTTTATCCGGACGAGGAAGATGGTGCTGCAAAAGAACAGACTATTCCATATACAACACAAGGGAGCAGTCATTCCGCTGCCCTTTTCTTTTTCATACAACAGAACTCAACACAACCAGACAAAAAAAGTGCACAGTTAGTGCACACTTTGGTCCAGGATCGTCGCGAACCCTTTGGTATCTTTCCGCCTGCAGAGCAATACCGGGGATAAAAAGCCATTGGTGTTCCCTGCCCGAATGAAGCTATTTCGGCAAGAAGTCCTTGCCTGCCATGTGGTAGCTCGTTAAAGCGTAGACCGGTGAGCGTACTTCTCAATAAAGCAATTAAAAAAGGGGAGCATTGCTGCTCCCCTTAAACACGATAACCACATGGTGATAATGAGCTCGTTTTATTTTCTAATAGATGTGAAAATCGCGAGTTTAATGAATTGAAGATACGTAATCATTTAATTGTGCTTTTGTTTTCATTGATCCGGTGCCACCGCCACCAGCTTCATCAGCATGACAACCATAACAGACATTGACCAAATTTAATTTGGTACGACCATTCTCATCCAGTCGCATTGTTGTCCCATCATCAGAGAACATATTCCAGGTAGTATCTGATGCAATTGCAAAAGTATGGCTTCGGACATCTCCCTGGTACCCGGCAATGGTTTGCGTTCCTGATTTCGCTGTACGTGCCATATGACAGCTTACGCAGTCGTTGTGGCCTGCGGAGGCAGGAGTAATTCCACTATGGCATGTGGTGCATTCTTCTGTAATACCGTCTCCATCCCATATAACTCGTTTATGTGGGTCATGGCATGTTGTACAGTTTTGACCGGCATTTTGATAGTGAGCCGTATGGGTAAACTCATCATATTGCTCATGGTGTTTTGTAAAGCCACCACTAGCAGCAACAGAATGATCTTCATTGCGATAATGGCATTGCCCACACAATTCTGTCACATCATTCCCAACGGCTTTGTCAATGAAGCCGGCGCCGTTATTTTCAACATGCTTATTTCCTTGACCGTGACACCCTTCACACTGCACACCGCCATAGGCAAAGGTTCCACTAATTCCAGGTAGCCACTCGCCGTTTTGTGTAGCACCGGTCGTATGACAGCGGAAACATCCGTAATTGTATTCTTTAATATCGGAAGGATGATAATCCACCCATCCCCAATCAGTCCCACCAAAAAAATTGTACTGATTATCGCCACCACCGGTGTTGATTACACTTCCAGCTGTGCCGACAATGTGGCCGGTAGTATCAACAAATCGTGCTTTCCAGCCAAATCCACCAATAACGCCGATCAACTCTTCCCACGCCGCTGCTCCGGTTGGTAAATTGAGCACGCGAGAATCTTCTACAAAATTCGGATATTCCGGAGCATCGTTACCCGTAACAAAATTGAACTTATAAGGGTGACCGGATAAAATAAAGTCCGAATAGATTTCATTGTGACATTGTTGGCAAGTTGCAGAACCAACATAATGAAATTCGGCTTCATCGGATGACACGATAGTTACCCCATCGCTGGCGCTAACCATTAAATCACCATCACTGACTTCAACTTTAAATATGGCACTGGCTGCCACAGCGAAATTTGCTACCCACTGAACAGTAGCTGTATTTGTAGCAATAAAATTCCCTAAGCCGTTGATTTCAGACCAACTGTAAATCAACAAATCATTATCCCTATCTTCTGCAACAACAGTCAATGATAATGTATCACCAAAATTGAAACTATCGCCATCAATGGATAAGGATTGAATTACCGGGCTTTGATTTCCATCTACCAGTACTTCCTTTTCACAACCTGTGTTTATGAATAATAGAGCAACCACTAAAATTGTCCTGGTAATAATTGCTCTTTCTATGTGTTTCATTGGATCCTCCAAAATTCAACAATTTGTATTAAAGTCTTCGCCTGTTTTTAAGGCGTGTAAGCTTACGGAGCCATTATTAAACCAATCTTAAAAGAAGATTAGATTTTTCTAATAATCCCTAATTATTTTTCATGGTGAATAGCGGGTCCATAATCGAATGAAGTTATTAATTGTAGAAGATGAACATGTTATTGCAGAACGAATTCATAAAGGATTTCAGCGCCTGGGATATTCAACATGTTGGGTTACCACATGTAAAGAGGCTATTGAAATTGCTCGAGTAGACGAATTTGACTGTATTATTTTAGATAGAAGATTGCCTGATTCAGATGGTTTGGAAGTGTGTCAGGTATTAAGGGAAGAAGGTGTTTCTACTCCAATATTAATTCTCTCCGCAATGTCTCATTTAGATCAACGAGTCGAGGGCCTCGAATTTGGTGCAGATGATTACCTTATTAAACCTTTTGCTATGGATGAACTTAGAGCGCGAGTTCAGGCTTTAATCCGTCGAAACTCAACCCAACAAAGCCCGAGTATTAGAATTGACAATTTAGAATTACAAACCTTTGACCGGGCTGTGTACGTGGACGGTCGACAAGTCCCCCTCTCAAATAAAGAATTTGGTTTATTAGAATACCTCATGCGGAATGCCGGTAGAGCGTTAGACCGAACACAGATAATTGAGCATGTTTGGGGAGAGACTACCATAGATGAGACAAATGCCGTCGATGTCTATATAAACTATTTGCGAAATAAAATTGATACTAATAGCGATAAATCACATATCCAGACCATTCGTGGATATGGTTACAAATTTCGAAATGAAAAATAACTTTTCTCTGAGAAAACGAATTGTTTATTGGTCTGTTGGATTAATAAGTATAGTAATAACGGTGCTATGTATCACATCTGTTTTAACGGTCTATCGACAATTATTAAGCGAATTAGATATTCGACTTTCCAGTGAAGCAATTGCTATCCAGAGATCATTGACGGTTTCAAGTGGGCAATTATTTATCAACGAAGATATTGAATGGGGTGAGGAGCATCACCGCTACGAAACAGAATCCTCAATATTCATTCTGATTTTAAGTCAGGATAAATCAATCTATAAGCAAAGTGATAATATAGCCCAAAAATTATTTCCAATTGAGAACCTCCACTTTTCTCAAAATATATCTTTCTTTGAAACAATTCACTGGAATGACAATCAAACCCGCGTGTATACGCAGCCTTTGCATTTAGCCACTAAACACATGGGTTGGATTGTATTAGCTATGCCACTAAATAAATTATTGACAATGCTAATTGTAATAACAAAGCATTATTTTATTTTATTTCCTTTCTGCATCTTGCTTGGTATCGGCGGTAGTATTTTTATTGCATCAAGAACCATGAAGCCTATCCAGGAAATCACCGATAAAGCCAGTATGCTCAATCACAATAATTTGAATGAACCATTGCCGATTCCAAATACAAAAGATGAAATTGCTTCTCTGGCAGTCACAATGAATGAGTTATTGAAAAGACTTCGTAATAATTTTGATAGTATTCGCCAATTTACTGCCCATGCATCTCATGAATTAAAAACACCATTATCGGTGATAGACTTAGAATTAGAAGATTTAGAAGAAAAGCTTGGGGAATCTTCAGAAATAAAAATATCACCGCGCGTTAGAAGAGAAATCTTCAGAATTGCCAAGATCGTTGACGATCTTTCAATATTGGCAAAAGCTGATACGGAGCGTATCAGATTAGATAAAAAAGAAATTTGGTTGAACGATATCCTATTTTCTGAAATTGAAAGATTGTTGCCTGTAGCAATCGAGTCGGGTATTACATTAAAAATTGGCCATACTGTTTCTACTTCAATCTGTGGTGATGAATATTGGATTCGGATTGCGCTATCAAATGTCATTGATAATGCAATAAAATATTCTCCATCACATTCCACGGTTACGTGTAGCATGGAATCCAATGATTCACATAGTTCACTTATCGTTACTGATGAAGGTCCCGGAGTTCCGGAAAATGTTATTCCAGATTTAACCAAACGATTCTATCGTTCCAAGGATGTGTCCACTATCCCTGGTAGCGGGTTGGGATTATCTATCGTTGAATGGGTAATAAAACAACATAATGGCTCCCTCTTTTTTAGGAATGGTGATCCGACCGGGTTTACAGTTCAAGTAAGGTTACCAAGAAATATATAATTGGATACTCTATACTTGCAGGTCACAAAAATAAATAGTAAAAACCTGATTTCATTTAGTCCAACTTTGTCAAACACTATCGCGTCACATATCTGTTACATCATTCTGTAACAGAAAGTATATAAAATAGATAAATGCTTATTCGCCATTGGTTGATTGATGAAAAATACCTGATTGGGTGTTTTGAACCCACGTCCTTTTCGTTGACTGTGGTGTAATGGTTTCGTGGCATGAATGATCTCCTCATCTGAGATTGTTCTAACGTCTTACCCTTTTGGAAAGTACTGACGAATAATGAAGTGGACCCCATCGACTGGACCTTTTTTTTTAGGATTTTTA
>CAZZIU010000060.1:0-4751 GCA_964654545.1 uncultured bacterium | reverse complement strand
AACCCGGTGCCCTTCTCGAGTCAGATGGACCTCGTCGTAAAACAGGCGCTTTAAACCAAACTCATACTGCGCAAAAGCGCTGAACATATCCGCAATGATGACGTCGGTTGGTGGTTGGTACTGGTCAAGTTTGATCATCATACCACTCTCAAAACGGACGGGTGTGATAAATAAAAGTTTGAATCCATGCTTCTTTGCCAACACTCTCATATGGGCGAGATTGTCCCGGAAATCCTTGCTAGACACGCGTTCGATACTCTGGGGCTTTGCTAAGCCATTGTTCCGGTTGGAAGTGATAAGGCGTAGCGATGTATAGACCAGCGCACTTTTTCCCAACGTATTGCGAAATGTTACCTTTAGAGAGCTAGGAGGGTGTTGGTCTTTGTCCGGATAGCCCACAGCATCACCAAGATCGTTTATACCGAACTGTACGATAACTAGATCGGGATGGTATCTAACCAACCGATATTTGAGTTGGGCAAGACCTTGGTACGACGTGTACCCGTGGGTGCCTGCGTTTAACGCCTCAATTTCCCGGCCAGGGAAATGGGTACGCAGAAGGGCCTCCAGCTGTTTCGGAAAAGCCTCGCTCGACTTATTCAGTTCCTCTGGAACACCGAAAGTGACAGAATCCCCGATGCAGATAATACGGTAACGAGCAGGTGGCTTGTGAATAGATGTCTCTTTAGGATCTCGAAAGCCTTGGGCGTTAACGCCGTATTCACGACTCGGGGCCAGACGCCAGAAAGTGTGTTTATCCAGCAGAAAAACCCCTGCTGTCAGCAGCGGATCGATTTGATAGTCTCGCCGGAATCGTCCTCGTCGCATTTCGCTGAACTCCGGAACAAGTATGCGGCAGGCCACTTCGGCCAAGAATATAAAGATAAGAAAAGCACAGGCACCATATAGAAAATTTCGGGTGCGTGATCGTGGGGTTCGCCGGCCAAATATTTCATTTTTGTCTTCCATTCGGTTTTTTCAACAATTTCCCTTAAAAAATCTCACCATCTTTAGCGCCTTTTGGGTATATGACCCCAATGCCATCATTTTTTCGTGAATTGATATGTTAAGTCCCAAGTTGTCACAGCATTTAATACAGCCATGATTGTTCGCAAAGCGAGTGTTTCCCATATTTTTTAGAAACGGATCGTTTGGGGCATAATTAATCGTATATTTCCTAAATTTATTCTGTTTAGCTCCCATCCATATTTCAGCAAAACTTTTTTCATAGATACTGCCAACAGGTGTTTTAAACGATTTTAAACATGAGTTGACTTCTCCATTCGCTAAAATCCTGGCAAAGCTCCACCCGGCATAACATGATGGCATCGATTCAAGAATCTCCTTGTCATATATCCCTTTGTTGAAGTTTTTAATTCTTTTCATAAAGGTTTTAAAATTATTAATACGCAGTGTGTGCTGGTATTTGTCTCCAAAAAGAGCCGTCAGTTCCGGAATCTGTTTAAGAGAGTCCAGCAACGCACTTTTATCCTTTGCGCTGAGCACCAGGCCATCGGTCTTTCCCTGAATAGTATCGATTGGCGCAAACGTAACGCCGTCCATTCGGTGCTGAAATGCAAATTCGAGCATAGACTGTAATTCATGATAGTTATAAATGTTAATAACATTATACATCTCAAGCCGGGGATAAGCCGTTTTTTTTTGCCTTTTTAGTTGATATATATGGTCAATCATCGCTTCTATCTTACTAAATGTTGTATAATCCTTATTGGGATGCAGTTTTTTATAAGTGGCAGGTGTTGCGGCCCACAGGCTAAGATTCATTTGATCGATACCAATATCCACAAGATGGGCGGCAATTTTCTTATCGACCAAAGTAAAGTTCGTGCTCATACCCAAATGCATCTGCCTTTTTTTAACATGCCGCATGATGTCAAGAATACGGGGATGCATGAAGGGTTCTCCACCACCCGTGAGATAGATATTCCTTACACCCATACCCTCCAATTCATCAATCAGATCAACTACGGTTTCAAATGCCAAGGTTTTTGCTTTTGTCCCGGGGTCCATTGCCGCTTCTCCCAGAAGCGGCGAATTACACCAACAGGCCAGGCAGTTATTGTTGCATCTGTTCGTTAAATCAATCTGCACCTGCCAGGGGCCGGTGTAAATGGTTTGATCCAATATGCCCGCAGCGATTTTGGCCTGCTGAACTTTATCTTTTATTTTATTGATCTGCGATTTCACTTTTTTATTTAGTATGTAGGTACATGGAAGATGTCGCTCCTTGATAGACTGAGGCTCTCTATTTCTTTATTCCATATCGAAATAGAAAAGCCTTTTCATAAGCTTCGATCAGTGTATCTGCACTTTTTCGCCAATTGATGACCTTTTCTGCCCTTTTCCGGGCTCTTCGGCCCAATTGGTGACAAAATTCAGGATAATCCAGAAGTCTATTGATGGCCGCTGCAAAGGATTCGGGCCTCTCATCATCGATTAGAATCCCGCAACCTTCTAGCATAAAAGGAACTTCGCCCATCCTGTTTGCAACAATGGCTTTGCCAGAAGCCATGTATTCAGCCAGTTTTAATGGACTTTTGCATATCGTCTGCTCATTGTTTTCAAAGCATGCCACCGCGATGTCGGCAGCTGCAAGAAATTCGGGAACCGATCGATGGGGGATGGCGCCAATGAACTTTACATGCTTAAGCAGATTTAGTTCTCTTGCGAGCGTCATTGCCTTTTTCAGATGATCACCACCACCCACAACCACGAAAACAGCATCGCGTCTTTTTGAAAGAATAATGCTTGCTGCCTTTAAAAAAAGATGTACGTAGTTTGCACCGCTGATTTGTCCCTGATAGAGTACAACCGTTTCATTCCAACCATTTTGTTCTCTTAGCGCCTTTCCGTCCACTTCCGGTGAAAACATATCGAGATCTGCGCCCACCGGCACATGAAAAACACGATCTTGTGGGAAGCCGAATCGATTGGTAAGCGTTTTAAGCCCTGAACTTGAAACGGATATCGTGTCAACGGTCTTTATAATATGTCGTTCCATTTGTTGAAAAAAAATCCATGAGCCGATTTTGCTGTAGTCAACATTCATTTCATAGATTTTTTGTTCCCAGTCGTCCCAATCATAGTGTATCGGCCTGCGATGATAGAGTGCGCTGAAAATGGCTGGGAGGGCAGCATAATGGGCACATTTCTGAAAATGAACGAGATCCGCCCAATGGGCAAGTTTCCCCATTTTCAGGCAGCGTTTGGTCAAGCTGGGTATAAACCGAGGAAAAGGAACGGTTTCAAACGGATACTCCTGTCTCCTATAGGCTGTCTCTTCATCTTCACCGGCTTCCCGCAGATGGTATATGAGTTTTACATCATTCCCGCTATGTACAATTTCTTTAGCGAGGTAAGTCATTCGGACGGTCCATGGTTCTAAATCATCGTAAATGTCATGAGGATGGACCATTAAAATTCTCACACGCGCCTCCACCAATTCCAGATTCTTTCCAGAAACTGGCCGGTACTCGTTAACATGCCAAGATATATCAACACTGGAAACCCAAAGACAAAGCGTTTCAATATGCTCCACCCCAGTGTGGGTGAAGCGAGGAGTGCGAATCCCTTAGGGCGGCGATGAACCATACTCAGGAGATTCCGCTGACTGAGCAGGGTTGATATTCGTTTTTTCATCATCTTTTTTTTTCTATTTTGTTCCCATATCTGCTGGTTTTGACGCGCTATATTTTTTCTTTGTCCTTCGGCCTTTTGTTGCTGTGATTTTATTGTTCTGTGAGCCGCTTCAAGATTGTGCATCAGCTGCTGGTGATCCTGTTCGAAATTATTGATCAGACGAAGAAATGGAGAAAAAGATCTGTTTTTTCGAGGTAACCGACAAAATCGATCTAGTGGATCGATGGTTATATTCCAAGTCAAATACTCTTTTACCAAATTCTGTGCGTTTTTGCTATAAGCGATCAATTGCTTTGGGTTGCTGACTATTGTTGCAACCAATTCGCTTAACCGACTATCATCATGCGGATCTATAATCCAGCCAGCTTTATAGCGTTCGATTAATTCTGCTAATCCTCCGTACGGGCTACTGATCACCGGTAAGCCGGACCACAAGTAAGCGACCGTTCGTGTCGGAAATGCAAGCTCCCTTTCGATATTTTTTCCCCACACATCCACAGCGACGCTGCTCTTACATAAAATATCGATTAAATGGCCGTAGGAGAGTGTGTCGTGAAATGATACCCGGTTGAATTGCCCTCTTTTAAACTCGCTTTTCTTATCTGAAGAAGAATCTTCCTTACGCAACACATCAGAGTATGGCGGTGAATCGGTATAAATAGAAAGATGACCTTTGTCCCTTTTTTCCAGCGCCCTTTCAATGACTTCTATGGTGTGTTGTCCATCGAGCCACGGCCAGTTGTAGCCGGCCATAACAAATATCGGTTCATTTGCATGTTGTGGAACCGGAAGATTCGGAGAAAGAGAGAACGGCACGACCTCTATTGGTAAATCTTTGGGTGATATCCCTGCCATGAGACACCAAGCGGTAAGGTACATTTTTTGGGCGTGTGAGCCTGCAAGTACAAGATCGACTTTGGCAAGGGCTCTCAGTTTGGCAAGGGCGTCATCAAGGACTTCTTGCTGTTTTCGAAAATAGTTTTCAATGATTAACGAGCCGTTGATATCCACGACCGTAGGCACGTCGCACTCAGCTGCCTGATCGGCGAGCCCCCAATTGCTGAAAATGACGGTGTTTGGTTGAATTTCCT
>CAZZIU010000059.1:0-5033 GCA_964654545.1 uncultured bacterium | reverse complement strand
TAAAACCATAGCAATGAAGACTGTCACCCCTTGAACCATTTTACAGGACTTTTTGGGCAATACCGCGTATCGTTGGCCTCACAATCGGCATGGCTTTTCGCATACTTTCCCGTTTGATATCTTTGAGCGTAAAACCGGCAGCATTCAGTGCTGTTTCCGTTTCCCGATTCAGGTGGCAATTTCCACTGAATGTGCGCCATATGGGAGTGACACCATTTTGCCAACGCCTCCTCCTCGTTCCAGGCGGTGCCGCCACATGTTCCAAAAAGATAAAATTTCCACTGGGACGTAGTACCCGATTAATTTCCATGAAACCGGCATTTGGATTTGATACAGAACAGAAAACAAGTGATGCAACCACCCAGTCAAACGATGCATCAGCAAACGAAAGATGTTCTACAGTATCGCTGGTGATTTGCATCTCTTTAAAAGAATAATATGCTGCTTTGTCTTTTAAAATCTTTCGCATGTGCTTGTCCGGTTCCGCTAAAACAAGTGAATTCACTCCATCGGGATATACATCCAGACTGGCACCGGTACCGGCGCCAATTTCCAGTACATCGCCTTGCACATGCATCAGGAGATCTTTTCTCCACTCCTGCAAACACGCCTCTTCTGCTTTTGCCATAAAGCGATCATAAAAAAATGCAGTAATAAATGACATATTATTGCTCCTTACCTGTCACTCCGCTATGGATTGCCATAGATATCATTATCGTTCGTGTTCCTGCAGTGATTACGGTTCAGTATGCCTGTTCGAATACGATTGTTGCCGTTTTAAATGGTTTAGGACGTACCATCTTGTCCTAACTTAATTGCATATCCGGAAATGCAAAAACATATTTAAAAGGATACTTTTGTATCAAGTATATAGCCGTAATAACTCGCATTAATTGCCGTACTAGAATGGAAAACTATACAATCCAAAAAATATATATTATCGTCTGAATGCATATTTTTATTTCCAATCTGCAATTGCAGATTATACGTGGGTGCGCAACAGATTTTCCACCTTTAACCGTCGGCAAATCAGTCAGTTTGAATCTTTGAATTACCACCTGTTTTATGTTAGTTTCAGCAATGGGATTTGACCCTCCTTGGAGAATAGAATGAAAAAGGATATTTCCTTTTTTCCCAAAACACGCATACCATATGGAACCTGGGGTAGCAGCTATTTCCCATCCTGGCAATCATCCGCCTTAGCCGAAGTCAATATAGGGCAATTCGCTGGCGAATCCATGAATAAGATTCTTGGGTTACGTAATGTGCCAAGCCATCTATTGGAATACCTCGTTATCGGCTCCACCATTCCCTGGCATTGGAAATTCTGGAATGCCCCGCTTGTGGCCAGTTGTCTTGGTCAACGGGTTCCCGGTTATCATCTGGAGCAGGCCTGTGCCACCGGATTGCAGACAATCATCGCCGCTGCCAATGAAATTGAATCCGGTTCCAACGATGCGGTTGGCGTACTCACATTCGATCGTACCAGTGATTCTCCCGCAGGCGTGTTCCCAGAGCGTCGTTCTTATCGCCGGACTGAAGTTATTTCTGATGTGTGGGATAATTTCGGTTTTGATCCGGCCACGGGAAATTCCATGCTAAAAACCGCCGGTCTGGCGGCTCGTAAATACAAAATTGATCGACGGGAAGTGGATGACATAACACTCTATCGGTATCAGCAATATTTCGAATCTCTGGAATCCGGATTTCTCGATCGTGTCCTGGTTCCATTGGATATTTTATCTGTGCAGGGAAAACCCATTGGTACTATTGATGCCGATACAGGTATCCGCAAATTGAACAAAAAAGATTTATCTTCCATGCGTGAATTGGATTCCTGTGTTACAGCAGGTACTCAAACCCACGCTGCCGATGGCATGGCAACCATGATGGTAACTTCTGAAGCCACTGCCCGTACTATTAGCAAAAAACCGGAAATCAAAATCGAAATTTTGGGGAAAAAAGAAATTCGAACGTCTCCAAGTCTCATGCCTGAAGCACCTATATTTGCCGTTGAAAAATTGTTAGCTCGGCTTCACCTTGGTTTGATGGATATGGCAGTTGTTAAAAACCATAATCCGTTTGCCGTAAACGATGCCGTATTTGCCAAAGCAACCGGTTACGATTGGAAAAAAATGAACACGACCGGCTGCTCTTTGGTCTGGGGACATCCCCAGGGGCCAACCTTAACACGAATCGTCATTGAAGCGCTGGAAGAGGCAGTTTCGTTAGGTGGTGGGTATGTTCTGGTGTTTGGCTGCGCCGCCGGCGATGTGGGCATTGCAGCAGTGTTTAGAGTATCTGATGGGAGACCCACATCATGACAGCAACCATGCGCCAATCTACATTGGAAACCCTGGGACTCGGTACGGCAATTGCCTTTTTCCAGCAGGGAAAGCTGCCCGTCAGTACCAGCGATTTAGTGGATACAGTTTTTGGTGTCGGTGTGGATCGTGGAAGTTTGGTCATCTCCGGTGCAAATGGCACTGTAGGGGCAGGGAAAACCCTGCAGCTTGGTTCCCGGTTGGAACCATACAATGTACCAATAGTCGGGTTGGATTTCCCTGGTTCTCCAAATGCAATCCACAAAAAATACACCAGTCTTGTGAGCGCTTTTGGGCCCGATACCGCTCAAAGTATTGTATCCAATATCATTCAGCTATCTTACAATGGGAAACAGGTACCGGCCCAGTTGAATCAAATGAAACCCAAATTTCTACTGGAAGCCATTCCAGAAATTCTGGAATTAAAAAAGGCGCACTATCAATTATTTCAGTCAGAATTTCCCAATCTTGATATCCGCTCCGTCACTTCCGGTTTTCCCAGTTCCGAATTAGGTGTGGGCATTGCTCACCCCGCCTTTCCTCATGAAATAAACAAGGTCTGGGAAATCGTTGAAAATCAGCCAAGTGCCATCACCCAATTGCTTTGGTCCCTTGGGATGATTCCGGTTCCGGTTGGCGATCACTGGTCTTTTATTCTGGATGTTCTGTTCTGCGGTATCACACTTGCGGCGTTGCGGTATCACGAAGCACACAATATGCCATACTGGAAAATTGACAAATATATGCGGAAGCATTTTGGGCCAAATCCTTTCCGCGCTCACGATGCTATTGGTGCCAAAGGCGCTAATTTTTTAACCTGGTCCTGCCTGCATCATTTGAGCCAGAATTATGGTGATCTGTATTTACCAACACACGATTTGAGCGAGCGCAAGGATAGCGGACAAAACTGGTACCCACCCAATCATTTCCGACCCCTGGTGAATTGGACCCTGGATGAAACGGAAGAGGATCATTTCCTCAACTGGACACAAGGAGCGCTATTTCAGATGACCAGCATGATGCTCCATGAAAACCGCGGACACCTGACTCACATGAACAGTATTGGTGAACTGTGTGCTCAATTCCGTAACGGTGCATTGGCATCCATGCGTAAGGCTGGTGCTGATCAGGTAATACAGCGCGTGGAATCCTATCACAAAGTTCACCCGGCAGCTGCAAAATCTGCCTGGTATCCTGATAGCTTCGGCGCAATGGATACACCTGACTGGCAGCAATTATATGTGAATGCGGAGCATGATGGTACTATTGGTGTCATCACTATTGGTCGCGAAAGTTACAATTCTGATGTGGATCAGGAATTAAACCGTGCCATAGACTGGTTAAAGACGGAAGCAATTGAAAGGGTTATTATTGCAGGAGATTTTCATTTATCAACGCAAATGCTGGGAGCCGATACCAGTGAGTTTTTCCAAGCGTTGGGTAACAGGGAAGCAGGTTTTACCATATCAAATAATTGGTCAACGACTGCCCGCCGGTTGCACAATGAATTTGCCGTTTCGGTTGGTTGTATTACAGGAAAACGATGCCTGGGTGGTTTTCTTGAACTTATGGTTCACTGTCACTACTTCGTATCCCTGGATACTACCAGCATTGGCATGCCGGAAGTGACTCTGCCGGTCATACCCGGTATGGAAGGATGTCATTGGATTTTCAGAAAATGCTCTCAAGATGACTGGGATAAGCTGCTACAACTTTTACTATCCGGTAAGTCTATTCAGGCTAAAAATACCATCGGTTGGCTCACCGATTTCGCAGGATCAATGGAAGATACTCTCCAAATCGCCTGGCAACTGGCAAGCGGTGGTCAAACCAGCATAAAGAAAAGAAAAGTGACGGTCGGCGCATTAAAACACATTCCGGAATTGGGACGATTATCTTTCAGTGAACAGGATGAGTCCTACAATGCCAAAAAAGCTGTTTTCGATACCATTATCCATGCCTGTTCCGTCCCGCTGGACGAGGCACTGGAAATTCAGGCCAATCATTCGGCTGATTTTATGATATCGGAGGCCTGTAGAAAAGGGATGGTCGGTAGCGAAAAGGAAAAAACGATAAACGTATAACCGGCTGCTATTTGCTGGCGTTCAACGCTTCAAATATTTTATTGGCTGTAATAGGTAACGAAGTAACCCTGACCCCGACGGCATCATCTATGGCATTTGCAATGGCTCCCATGACTGGTAGGATTGACCCTTCACCCACCTCCTTTGCACCAAAGGGTCCGTTGGGATCGGGTCCCGGGACTGAAATGGTAACTATCTCAGGTACATCTGCAATGGTTGGGATCAGGTAATCATGAAAATTGGGATTCCGCAGCTGCCATCGGCAAACTGGACGACCTCTTGTTCCTGGGTGGAATCGTTGGTGGTATTTTCCTGTTTGCCGAATCCTATCCTTTGATCAAGCACTATTACATGTCCGGCAATATGGGTCCGATCAAAATGTCTGAACTTTTGCGCGCATCGCAGGGTTTTGTCGTTCCGGTTGTGATTTTGGTTGCTTCAGTGATGTTCTGGATCGGTGAATGGGCCGATTTCATCGATCAGGGTGTGAAAACCAACATCCTTTATTCCAATGGAATCACGGCATCCCACGAAGCCTGGATGATACTGCGTCAATTGGGATACCAAAATAATTACGTACTTCAGGGTGGCTTAAATTATTGGACGGAGACAATTTTAAATCCAA
>CAZZIU010000058.1:0-5901 GCA_964654545.1 uncultured bacterium | reverse complement strand
TAAAACCGATATAGGGCGATGATCCATTAATTTCTAAAGAAAATTGGGGATTTTTGGTACCAATACCCACATTCCCGGTAGAGGGTAAGACATTGGAATACCCTGAAACGGCATTGGCGGAAGGAGAGTTCACCAAGGCCATTCGTGGTGAAATTTCATTGCCATCATCTACCATAATGCCAATCCACATTGGATCCACAAAGGATACCCCACTTAATGCACTGGATTCACCCAAGAGAGCCGTGAACACACCATGCTCAGTTGTCAGGCTACCGTGGACTTCACTCCATAATTCGGTACCGCCGGATTCGGCGTCATATAGTTTGAATGTAACACTGTGGGACCCGTTTTGTACGGTTCTACCCGCTGGATCGCGTAACACACCCTGAACCATAAATGTTTGAGCAAATTCAAGGTTTAACAAAAACACGCAAATGATGATAAGAACATGAATGAGTCGTTTCATAATTAACTCCCATTGGTTGATTTTAATTTTTTTAACGTGCATCAATTATCCTGTGATGCAGCATGAAATTGTAAAGATCAGGTACAAGTTTGTCTTTCTCTATATTTCCCAAAGCGCCGCACTCCAACGATTTCTTTTCCACTTCCTTTCCACCATCTAATGAGATGATGATTATTTTGGTGGAAGGATAATGTTTTATAATCCTTTCAGTGGCATCGAAACCGTTCGTACCGGGCATATGTATATCCATCAAAATAATGTCAGGATATTGGCCGTTAAGATTTTTGAAAAATTGGTCGGCACTTTCGGATTCAGAAATATCCAGTTCAACGTTGAAATCCTGGATGACACGTCGAATTAATTTTCTGAAATCGTTATTATCGTCTATTATAGAAACTCTCAACTCAAAATACCTTTGCCTTTAGGCGATTGGAATCTAATTGGTTGGAGAGCGGGGCAACATACACCCCAGGGATGATTAGGCCAACCCAAAAGGTGTATTTGCTATTGCGGTTGGGCTAAGGAAGTACAGTCTATGAGAAGAAATGTTACACGGTAATCAATCTAATTCAATCAGCTTATTCTTGATAGCATATTTTACCAGATCCACGTTTTTGTGGGCATGGAGTTTTTTCATGATATTTGCACGATGGGTCTTTACGGTTGATGTGCTTATATGCAACGCTTCTGCAATTTTCTGATTCTCCCATCCCTGCGCTATCAATCGAACTATCTCATTTTCTTTTGGTGTTAATTCATGCTCATGTCCGGATTCAGTGGGATGTCCCGTAATCATTTGGTTAATGACGGAATGGGTCATATCAGATGAAATATATTTTTTCCCGTTACAGACGGTCTCAATAGCAGTTTTTAATTCTGTAACAGCAGAATGTTTAAGGAGAAAGCCGGATGCTCCAGCTTTAAAAGATTCTTTCAAAAATTCATCAGATTTGTGCATGGTTAGCATTATTACAACAATGTGCGGGAATTGGTTCAGGATCTGTTTACAGAGCTCGATTCCGCTCAAACCAGGCAAACTTATATCCAATATTGCTATGTCAGGTTTGTGGTTTTTGATACATTCCAGTCCATTTTCACTGTCTTCCGCTTCACCAACTACTTTAAACCTGGTATCGGTGGCAAGAATACTTATCAATCCAGCTCGAAATAATTGATGGTCATCAACCAGAACTATGTGTTTTACTTGGGTCATGTTTATTTTAAACCGGAATCGATATACGTATCTCGGTACCTTTTCCCGGCGTGGAATTTAACAAAAATTCACCACCACAATTCGCTATCCGTTCCTGCATATTAAGCAGTCCAAATCCACCCATAAGTCGATCACCATCCAGATCCTTGTTAAAGCTAAAACCAACCCCATCATCAATAATTTCTAACAGAATCCGGTTCTGATGTGTTGACAAATTCACTACTACTTGTTTTGCATTTGCATGTTTAAATATGTTACTGAAGGCTTCCTGTACCACTCGATAAATTGCTATTTCAATTTCAGATTTTGCCGCCAGCATATTTATTGGAGCATTGAAAGCTATCTCTAATTCAGATCGTTCAATAATATTATTCGTTAGTTCATTTAGGGCCTGTACTAATCCCAACCTTTGCAGGGATAAAGGATTTAATTCAAATGACAATCTTCGACACTCTTCGATTGCATCGCGAATTAACGATTTGGTCTTATTCATATCGTTAGAAATACTTGGTGCAATTTCTTCCAATGAATTGATATTAAGATCAGTCTGGACTGCCAATGTTGCCAATGACTGGCCTAAGCTATCATGAATATCACGAGATATCCGTTCTCTTTCCGCATCCTGGATTGTCATGAGTTGTTGTGCTAAATATTTATATTTCTTTTCACTTGAACGTAAGGCATCCTCCATTTCTTTTCGCTTGGTAATATCCGAATGTATGGCAATATACCCGGTCACCTGTCCACTCTCATCTTTTACAGGGGTTATGGTAAGGGTAGCATTGTAGAAGGATTCATCTTTTCTCTTGTTGGTAATTTCACCCGTCCATCTTTTTCCGGAGATTAACTGCTCCCACATGTTGACATAAAATTCTCTAGGGTGTTTCCCGCTTTTTAGTAATCGTGGTGTTAAACCAATCACTTCCTCTGCACTATAGCCTGTGAGAGCCGTGAACGATGGATTTGCATAAAGGATTTTTTCATCCAGGTCTGTCATGATAAAAGATTCACCTGCTGCATCAACCCCTCTACTTAATCGTTTTATTTCTTCCTGTGCCTGTTTTTCATATGTTATATCTCTAACGATTCCCTGAATACTCACAATGTTGTGATGGTGATCCTTGAGGGCTGATCCTGTAATGAGACAGGTTAATGGATTGTTATCTGATGATAATAGCGTAGCTTCAAAATCTTTAATTGACTCAGCTTGTAAAACCAATTCTCTGAATCGGGACTTTTCATTTTCGTCAGCAAATAAATTAAATATAGAATTCTTTTCTTTTGAATCAATATCCATGCGAAACAGTGATCGCCAGGAAGGATTAAAATCAATGAATTCGCCATTGCCGTTGGCAATGAAAATGGCATCCATGGAGTTTTGAAAAAGCTTTTGATATTTCTCCTGATTCTTGATCGTTTCCAATTTTAATGCATCAATTCGCTTTAAATTTCTCACCAATTCCTGCTGGCGCCTAAGCTCCTTTTCATGCTTGTTCCTTTGGTAGCGGAATAATGCAAACAATACCCCAATTAATAGCGTTATGTAAAAGGTCATCGCCCACCACGTAAAATAAAACGGAGGCGGTATCGTGATTTCAAGTGATCGGCTGGGTCCGAATTCTTGATTGTGTCGTAATTTGTAGCGAACCTGAAAAATAAAATTCCCAGCAGGGAGATGGTTGTAAATAGCAAAATTTCTTAACCCATCCGTCTCATTCCATTGATCACTAAGTCCTTTGATGCGATAGGAGTACCGGATCTTTTTGGGATGGCTGTACGTCATGTCAGAAAATTCGAATGTTATTTGATCAATATTAGGTAATAAGGACATTTGAGGCGTGCTGTACAGCGGTGTTTTTAGGATTTCCTTTCCTTCGATTTTGTCGCCTGGATTAACAACTTTATTTGACAAAAATAATTGTGTCATTATGGGAGACCGAATTGGAGTAGTATTACGATATTTTTCCGGATCAAACACCGTTATTCCATTGATACCTCCGAAATAAATGTTCCCATCTTCATCCTGATAAAAGGCACCAGTATTAAATTCATCGGATTGGAGTCCATATTGATGATCAAAATTGGTAAAAATATTTGTTGATGGATTGAATCGTGATATCCCCTGGTTAGTGCTGCACCAAATGTTGTGTTTTTTGTCTTCAACAATTCCATATACAACATCATTGGCCAATCCGTCACTTTCAGTTATATAAGCAATATTATCCTCAGAAAGAATAGTAATTCCTCCCCCACTGGATCCTATCCATATCCTGCCTGATGCGTCCTGAATAATGCATTTAATGCGATCGTTATTGAGTGCTGCTTTTTTTGACTGGGTACTAACCTGTGTTACGGATTCAATGTGTGTTCCGTCCACGGTCATCTTATATACACCACGATCGTCGGTACCAACCCATAAATTATTTTCATCATCAAACAATAGAGCATGCACTGTTTGCGTGCTTAATTCTGCGGGATACAATTTCTGATCAACTAAAGGGATAAATAGTTGTTCTTTTCTATCGAAGATTTCAATTCCCTCATGGGACCCAATCCATACATATCGATCATCTTTGGCCGCCATAGAAAAAATGAAATTATTTCCCGAATATTGTTTTTCTTTGTGAACAAAACAGGTAATACCACCTGTAGACAGATTTAGTTGATTTAAACCTCCTCCTTCCGTACCGATCCACAAGATATCTTTTTCCTGGTACAGTGCATAAACATTAATGTTGGATAAGTCGCTATTGTGAGGGGTATACCGTCTTATCAGTCGGCCCGAACGGTCAAACCGATCCAATCCGCCATACGATCCCACCCATAGATTGTTTTGAGTCTTCAAAATTGATCGGACACTGGGGTGGCTGATGGAATTTTCCTCGTCAGCCCTATAAGAATAATGTTTAAAAATGGAATTTGGTGTAAAATGATCAAGACCGCGGCCCCAGGTACCAATCCAAATTTCTCCTGATCTATCCTTAAATATTGTATTTATGGCATCATACGATAGACTATTCGGGTCGGTTGGATCATTGGTGTACTGTATTAGCCGACCATTACTGGAATTAAAAAATACTAAACCGCCATTCTGAAGACTCAAAAGCAATTTATCTTTTTCAATTTCAACTAGCGCATTCACACTGAATAGTTTATCAGGTATTTCCAGTGAAAAATGTTCAAATCGATCTATATCATTATCGTATCGGTCCAGTGCAGTAATCGTCCCAACCCAAATCACACCATCTGAATCCTGAAACACCGTATTGACTTCATCGTTGGACAGCGATTCGTCATTTTCCGGATCATGTATAAAATTTCTAACAGAATATAATTGTGATTCGGTTCGTGTTATGTGCATAATACCTGCATTATGGGTTGTCACCCAGATGGATCCATCCGCCATTAATTTTATATCACTGATGAAGGGATCCAAAATTGTCGAACCACCCTCTACCAACGTATTAAAATGAACGATCGTCTTCTCTTCAAGGTTGTAGATAAATATTCCTGCACCCCAGCTACCAAACCATATTTCGTCCTTCAATACCAAAATAGTATGAATTGGATATCCATCCGTAATGTTGCCAATATTTTCAAACGTTTCGAGTATTGGATCTAATTCGACAGCAATGCCGCTCTCCGTTCCAATCCAAATATTGCCATTTTCAGCTTTGGTCAAACAGCGAATAAAATTATCCGGGAGTTTATTTTGTCCTGTTGAGTTTCTCCGATATTGCTTGATGGAGTATCCATCAAATTTGTTAATTCCGTCCGGGGTTGCTATCCAAATAAATCCTAAGGTGTCCTGGACAATGCCATTAATTGTATTCTGAGAAAGTCCATCATTCACCGTTAAATGGGAGAATTGGTACCGTTGGTATTGCCCGTAGGTTAGGGAAAAGAATAAGGCGCAGCAGAGTATTACTGACCTAAAATGAAACTGTGCGCTTTTTATTCTCTCAAATAAATGAAAATAGAGATGCCAACCCATTACCGTGTTTATTTATCCCTCCCTGAACGTGGTTAAGATTACAATTTAGATATATATATTGGAATAATGGTATTTTGATAAATTTTATTTATAGAAACAAATTTTACGTGCGCTATTTATGTGATTCCATAAACCATGTTGCTATCTGGCGTACTAAAAAGAAAATGATGTTGCAATTCCAAAGTAAAAAATGCCATCCTATGTAAGAATGGCTACGTACCCGGGGTT
>CAZZIU010000057.1:0-6007 GCA_964654545.1 uncultured bacterium | reverse complement strand
ATTGTTCCATGTTTATGTATTTTGTTTTTTCGTTTATGGGTTAGATTTTTTGTTAAACCCGACCCAGAGAATCGTCGTCGGCCCAGCGAATTATGATGAAATCTACTTCGGCTCTGGCTTCTTCTGGAGTTAAGTCAAACCACTCACCGGATACTTTCTGAGTTTTGACATTTTCGTGAATTTTCTTTTCAAGCAACCGGACTTTTTCTTTAGGTACTTCATGTTTATAATGGATTTTTAATCGTTGAGGATTACCTGTTTGTATTGAAGACAAGCGTTTTTCAACATTTTGGCTAAAGCCAATTTTTTGATATCCTTTTTCAGGTCCGATTACATATAAAAACTGCATATAATTATTTAGTATATGCCCAAGTGGCGGAATGGTAGACGCTCTGGTTTGAGGGACCAGTGGGAGAAATCTCGTGCGGGTTCGAATCCCGCTTTGGGTACAAAATGGGGCAGGCGCTGGGTCCGCTGGAAATGCTGGCAGCATATCTGTATGATGGGTTCGATTCCCATTTGCTCCACAAAAAACTTGCGTATATAAATTTTTCTGTTATAATAAGGTATGGAAGAAATAGTAATTACCGCAGATGCAATTGACGTATTAGGAAACTATGTTATGTTTGGGTTTTCTCCCGGATCTTTTTATGAAGAGATCCTAATAGGGGATTCGGATGCCGCATATAAAAAAGCTCACGAAGTTATTCGTCACCAACCAGAAGTAATCGAAAATTTAATTCAATGGATTAATGAATTATTTCCAGAAGACTGTTATGGTTCTCGTGAAATCGTCGAGGCTTGGAAAGCACACGATGGGTGGAATGGCGCAAGTGACGAAACTAAAGTTTTATTTAAACTTAGATCAACACCCGAATTCTACAATAAATTAATTTTAAATTGTTAAGGGCCGGATGAAAACGGTTATCATTTTTGCATTGAACCTCCGTTCTCAGTTTATTTGCCCTTCACTTTGGCCCATTCGTCTATCGGTTTAGGACGCCAGGTTCTCAACTTGGAAAGAGGAGTTCGATTCTCCTATGGGCTACAAAAATTTCAACTTTTTCAACCTCCAGGGATTAAAACCTTTATTGGAGCGTTGTTATAGTATAGCAATAATGCTAAATAAAAGTATGTGGAATACTCCACGATAACGGCAACCCATTAGCAATAATGGTACGCAAAATTACAGGTCCTTATAGGATGGCTGGATTACCGAAAAGGAGAAAGATTATGATAGCAGGATATGCAATCTTCACAGCCTTAACTTTAATTATATTAACAAAGCATCGTAAAGATACTCGTTTTGTTAAGTCATTGATATTAATAACTTCTAATATTGTAACATAAGGAAAGTTAAGATGAAAAAATTTCAAAAAATAGGTTTTGTTGTCGCTCTTATGTTAATGTTAAGTCCATTAGCTGGTTGTGTAACTGCGGTTGCGTTAGTACCGGCTGCATTGAATTTAGCTGCTGAAGGAGTTTCGGTTCAAACAACTGGTCAAACAATTACTGAAAATTTAAGAGATGTAATTAATGAATCCAGAGATAATAAAGTAGAGGTTGCTAGAAAAGTACCGCCACTTCCACCGAGAAAACCAACACCTCCATTAGCCATTACCACACCAGTTTCAGGAATTGGAATTGGTTTTATAAAATAAGATTAAAGAACGAGCCGACTGAAGAAGATTACCAGCCTTAGAAGCTCGAGGAGATGGTTCAAATCCATCACCCATACTTAGGTGTGGGTTAGTGTAACGGGTAGCACACGAAAACACTCTTCCTCTACAACTTGTTCGTTCTTTTATGCTTCCTGCCCCCGCCTCGGCCTTCTAAGCCGATCCATTAAACGCGGGACGGACGGTACGGGGTTCGATTCCTCCAGGGAGCTCTAATTGGAAAGTTAACTAGTCGGGGACTAGCACCGTTTCGAAAGCGGTTGGTACTGTGAGGTATGGGGGTCGGGACCTCAGCTTTCCGCCACGCAATGATCTAATAACTATAGCCCATGACACTTTCGTTATAGTAGGATGTTACCCTCTTAAGGTAAATATGCAGAGCAGATTCTGCTTGCGTAGCTCTTAATAAAATGTTAAAGTGAACTACCGCGAGGCTGAAGCAACGCGGCTTCTCCCTACTTGGTCTAACTCCCCAATGGGAGACCTTAAAACGGCTTCCTACTTCAACCTCGCCGCCCACAAGATCAGATCTCGCGGGTCTTATTTCAAGTCCATAGGCGTTAAATTTCCCCAGTCCCTGGGGTATGTCACTTATATAATATTATATTATATAAGCCCTGCATCCCGAAGTATACACTTCTTGCTACGCAACTAATGTTATTTATACATAAAAATATGAAATTAATCAAATTATTTATACAAAGGAACAGGTATAACGCCAATTCATCCAAGCGTCTAAAGAACACTTGGTTTTCTTGGCGACGCGATTATAAATTTTTAATCAAAGGATAAAACATGTTTCCAACAATTCCAAAAATATTATTGATTGTATTTTCCTTAAGTGGAGATGTAGCTACTTCCAATCTTTATACAATGGAAACCTGTGTCGAAATTGATCAAACTTTAATGGCTCAAGATACCTCCAGTCCTTCCAAGCGTAGAGATAAAATTGTATCATTCTCGTGCTTTAATAAAGAAACCGGAGAAAGTGAATCTAAAGGACGATAAATCTTTTTGTCACGACTGCCGCATAGCTAGTATTTAAGAAAAAACCTCTTTAAAAACATATAGATAGTAAACCTCGCAGGGTCGGGGCAACGCTTGGAAAGCGTTTGGGACCGAAAGGTTTGGGGATCGAGACCTCTGCTATCTGCCAAAACTGTTTTGTTATGCGTTTAGTGCATATCGCCTATACTCAAAAAAGAGCTAATATTAAGCTGGCGTTAAGGTAAATTATGCTAAATTAGTATATAAGCTTTATTTAAAGGCTTACAGGAGAGTTAAGGAGAAAAGACAATGATAAATGAATTTATATGGTTTTATTTAGGAGGATGGTCGTTGGTTCCGACTGCATTTTTTGTAATCGGTTACTTTGGCATGAAGACCCGTATGGCTAATGAAGGTATCCCAATTAACTGGGGATTTTTAAAAGCTACCGGCGCACTTTCCGCATTATTGTGGTTGCTGACTGCGGGGTTACAACTCTATGTAAATTTTAAGTACCAAACCCCAGGACTTGTATAATTTCACATTTTCTGGGATTAAAACCGGTATGACAAGCGTTATCTATATGTAATATATATTTAACTTTAGGAGATAAATTACATGAAACGTATTAATTATTTTGTATTTGCAATTGTAATTGCATTTATGTTAGGCAGTGTTGGTCAAATCAACAGTAACTTCACTTTAGGTATCAACCAAGCTTTCGCCGACGACGGAGGCGGCGATGGAGGCGGTGACGGAGGAGGCGATGGAGGCGGTGACTCTGGCGGCGATTCAGGAGACTCGGGAGATGATGGCGGTGATTCCGGCGATTCAGGAGACTCTGGCGGCGATTCAGGAGACTCGGGAGATGATGGCGGCGACGATAGCGAAGCTGATTCCGACGAGGTTGATTCTGGTGAAAGCGATGAAGGTGGTGATTATGGCGATGATGGAGGATTTGGTAATAACCAAACTGGCAACAACACAGGACAAGTTGGAAATATTAACGGTGCTCCAACTACTACTCCAAACGCAACCGCAGGAAATACCGGAGGTATTGGAGGAACTGCAACACCACTCGGAAATATTGGAGGTCTAACACCTGTGTCACCGGCCGCAGCGAATGGATTAGTAGGGAATTGGGGTACGACCGCACCAACCGCTCCAACTACAACGGCTCCAACTACAACGGCTCCGGCAGGACCAACTACAACAGCCCCAACGGCTCCAACTACAACGGCTCCGGCAGGACCGGCTACAACGGCTCCGGCAGGACCAACTACAACGGCTCCGGCAGGCGTTCTTTAAATCAAAATACATAAATTAAGGGAGGATAATATCCTCCCTTTTTTGTCGAAAATTATAACATTATATTATAACACTATGTTTATACTTTGAAAAAAGCAATAAATAGTTTAAAGTATTTAAACATAGAGGATAATATTATGGGAATTGCAATGAAAGGAGTAGTCATACCAAAAGGCAGCGGTCTTAAAATTGGTATGGCGTTAACGATTACTTTTTCTTTTAATTCAGTACCGACAGGCGCTACTGCCGTATCATTATTAGATGGTTTTAATGGTACATTTGTATGGAATTCAATTGATAAAACTTTAACGTTTACAATTGGTTTCGGCGAGCCGTTTGATGTCAATGATGGATTTATTATTCAATTTGTTGATGAAACAGGAACGCCGGTGGCAGAAGCACAGGTTTTGGATATCACAGAAGCTACTGACATTAGTATCGAATCAGCAGTAGATGAAGCTGTTTTAGAAGAAATCGTAACTAATGCACCACTTGATCCTCCAGTTGAATTAACACCAGAACAAGTGAGTCCTACCGGTACAGGAGATCCTTTAACATCTTCTCCGGTCTATTCTGTAGAATCGACCAGCGTTTCGACTGCTGGTTCTGGCGGTGGCGGCTTTACTGCTAATAGCGGCGGCTCAACCAGTTCGAGTAAACAATCACCCGTTACGGTGTCTAGCACCACTACTTCGCGCTCTACATATGGTGGTACTACCACAAATGGCGGCAGTGGAGCAACCGCAACTACAACAGCATTATCTAGCTCTAATACTGCCGTGGCTTATAGTGCTACCGCTCCAGGGGCTAGTACTGATAGCATTGCCCCGCCTGGTGGTTATTCATCTGCTCCTGACCCATCTACCGCGGCTAGTGATCCGGCACCATCTGGTCCGAACGTAGCACCGGTTGTCATTCCCCCAGAGCCTCCTATTCCAGATCCAGTCCTTGTAGATACAGATGGCGATCCGGGAACTCCTGAATTATTGGTATATCCACCAGATTGGGTATCACCTCCAGAAGTAAGGTTATCATGGGATAATAACGGAAACCAACAATATTATGTTAAACCCGACGAAACTGCTGAATACATATTCGAAGTCAATCCTACTTGGACCGGCGACGTATCAGCGGGCGCAGGATTAACAACTAATGTTATTACAGATATATCATTAACGGAAGGTGCATTACCTCCTGGTTTTGTTTTAGAATATCCTTATTTGGGAGATCCTAACAAAGCAAGAGTACATGGTACAATGCCAGTTATATCTTACCCTAGAGAATATTATTTTATTATAACTGCTACCAACGAACATGGTGTTTTTCATGATAAAATCTTCTCTATATTTGCAGAGCCTGATAGAGGTTTCTTTGTATTCAACGGTACTTTAGATCTTGGGGCCGGGCTAACAAACTCAATTGAAGTCGGTGTTGGGACTAATATTACAAAAATGTATGTTAAAATGTGGGGTGCTGGTGGCGGCGGTAATGGTGCTGGATTTATGGGCGGTGGTGGATCATTCGCCAGATGCTTGATTGACGTTACTGAAGGCGACGGCATTGGCATGGTATTAGGCTACGGTGGTGCATTTGCCGGTAGTGCTATTCCATCGTCGGGAGCAGGAGAGAATACTTATATCGCATATGTAGATTATGATAACGATCCGCAATCGGGAACTTTTGGACAAGTGCTATCTACAACCTTGACTTGTCGCGCCCAAGGCGGTGCTGGAGCAACTAATACAGCTGACGGCGGCAATCCTAATACCCAAAGTATAGGCGATGAAATTATAGTTGGTAACGGAGTATATCCAGGTAGTCATCTTAATAAACATGCCGGCACAAGTGGTAATGGTTATGGCGGGGCAGGTGCTCAGGATGGTTATCTAGGTCGTATATATTTCGAGTATGGCCCGCATATCAACGCGGCAAATTCCATAAATGATTTAGATTAAGCTATATTTTTATTCACTTTTTCCTACGATAAATAGGATTAGGAGAAATTAATATATGGTGGAGATATGCAATACGAA
>CAZZIU010000056.1:0-6962 GCA_964654545.1 uncultured bacterium | reverse complement strand
TGGTTAGTCCATTAGGTCTGGCATACGAATATTTTACCACGCCGTATGTTGGTGTAGAAGACCAAGCCGGTTTACCGGAAGCCTTCGAATTAAAAGGAAATTATCCAAATCCGTTTAACCCAACGACAGACATTGCTTTCACTCTTGGCAGCAATGACAATGTTAATGTAAAAATCTTCTCACTCTTGGGTGAAGAAATTGCTACATTGCATAATGGTATTATGAATACGGGTTACCATGAAGTCACATGGAATGGAATGGACAACACGGGTAATAAGGTTTCTTCAGGTGTTTACCTGTATCAGGTAACAGCCGGCGAACAAACCTTAACCGGAAAAATGATGCTTATTAAATAAAAGATGAGCTGATTGATTATTACACGAGAAAAGGGCGGTATATCCGCCCTTTTCTTTTACATAAATATAGAAATGATAATGAATAGAATAATTTTAATACTTCTTCTTTTTATTTATAGTTGTTCTGATCGCGGAGAAGAAATTGCTTTCTCGATAGATAATAAGACGGTTACAACAGCAGCATTATTTGATGACCTTGATTCTGCGTCTTTTTTTAATCAGTCCAATCAGGTACGACGTCAGCGCCTAAGAGACTATGCTGCCAAAACCATCATGGTCGACCTGGCAACAACAATGGGATTGGATACAGTGAAGCAGGTTGTTAACGGAATACGCAAAAAACAAAATGACTATATTTCGAATTTGGTGTTCAAACGATATATAACACCATCAGCAACAAGCGATAGTTTAGTTGGTAGTGTTTTACAAAAATTGAAAGTAAAACGTGGCGTACATGAGGTGCTAATATCCCATGCGCTATCTCTGGGGCCAAATAAAAAGCAATCACCAGTAGAAGCCAGAGCAAAAGCGTATCGGGTTTACCGGCGCTTGTCGGCAGGTAAACTAACGTTTGAGGAGGCAATATCGATCTACGCAGAATTACCATTTTTAAAAATGAGAAAGGGCAATCTTGGTAATTTAGCCTATGGTGAAATGCCAAAAAATTATTGTGATGTCATTTGGCAATCTGAACCAGGGTTAATACTTCCGCCAATAGAAACAAAGTTTGGTTTTCATATCGTACAAACCGGGGGATATTTAGATGCGAATAAATCGTTTACGATGGAAGAAGTAAAAAATGAAATTGGAAAGGGCAAATTTGATATTTTTGAAAACGCGTTAGCACTCTTTCCAGGACCAATATTGAATCATTATGGCGTCCATATTGACACAACAGCATTATTCAATTACTGGAAAATAGTAGAGGAAAAATATTCACCAAATGTAAAAAACCGCATACTGTTTATGGATATTATACAAAATACCAATTATGATCATTTATTCTCAGTAAAAGGAGAGCAATATGGCACTCAGAGGCTCATCCGGATGGCCAATGGAATACCCCATATACCCGAGTCAGAAATTGCAATAGGCTATAGTTTTTTTAAGGCGATTGTTGATGTTTTAAATAGATATTATATTGAAAAATGGATGCTTGAGACGGATCAGGTACAACAAACTGATTTGGACAGTATTAAAAAGGCGGCGATGAGAGAGGAATTGGTAAAGGCATATTACAATAGGGAAAAAGAAAAAGACCCGGCCATTACGATTGATATACTGAAAAACAGGATATTGTTTAATAAAGAATTGACAATTGCTCCCGGGTTGCTGAAAAACTGATTCAATTTGTGAATATTGTTGCAAGGACACCATACACATTTTCATGTAGACCCTGCCCCAAATAATACTCGCCATCAGCGTCCTGTAAAATGAGTTCCCAGTGCAGGTGGGATCCGCCACGTGTTCCCAGTGTACTTGGTTTTGTTCCAGTATTGCCGGAGTTTCCAATAATCTGACCCTGTTTTACCACCACTCCCGGTTGGATTTGATCATCAATATGGGAAAGATGGGCATAAATGGAAATACATCGATATCCGGGAACCAGGTCAAAACCATGATCGATATAAACAGCCCGACCCACAAGAATATGCTCAAAAATATCGGAGGGTGTATGTCCAACTTTTGCAGCATCCTTTAACACCTGAATGCGAAAATCAGCGGTAACCTCTTGAAAACCATGATCGGAACGAATGACAACACCATCGGCCACAGATCGCACAGGTGTTCCCCAGTTGGCATAAAAATCTATTCCCCTATGTGTACCGGATCGATAACGGCGAGGCGCTCCAGGCAACAGAATTGGATTGTCTGGCACGGGAACATTATCACAGGGCAGGGGCAACCGCAAAGACTGATATACGGTGCTATCAGGCAATTGGGGATTGATCTGAAAAAGTGGATACACCATGTCCCACTGTGGCCCAATCAAGCTCTTTTCCCGGTTCATAGCAAATAATATCAAGTCTTTATGAACAGCGAATAATAATTTATTTTCCTTTGGCGAGATGCGCTGAATATGCCGTAAAGTATATTGGAAAAGGGCATCAGGAAGAGAATCAAGAAGTGCTGTATCAATGCTATCATTGAACATATGTGTCCTTACAAGAGAGCGGATTTTAGCCGGTGGAGTGGCCAGAATGGAATTAAGAAAATTTTCCGATAAACCGCTTTTGGTGGGAACGGTAATAAAGACTTCCAGTGAATCAGAACTGTAGATCGCCTGCGGTGCCATCAGCTGTACATTTTTATTCAGTGGTAGCGATGCACAGCCACCAATAAAAAGGAACAATGAGAACAGCCTGATGTGAAATCTGTCGGCGTTACACAGCATGCTTGATAAGATATTCAACGGCCAAAGAAAAGGCATCAATTGGATCCGATTCAATTGATTGAACGCAAACGTCCTTCAAGATGGACTCCTTGGCTGTGGTACCAAAGCTGAAGTCAGCACGAAAAAACACCTCAACGACCGGGAGGTTAATCAACGTGAGCGTTTCCTTTAGGGTCCACTCATATCTTGCCCAGGAAGAAGGCGCAAGGACGATACCATGAGCCCAATTCCGTTGGCGTTGAATGACTGTTACGGCCTTTTCCAGATGGTGGGACTGAAATATTTTTAGGTGCACATCACGATTTCGAACAAGCAACCGAAGGGCTTTGTTTACCTTGTCAAGCGTAATACGTTTCCCGATTGCGGCAGATTTTTTACCCAGCAAATTGAGATTTGGGCCTTGGATTACTAAAATATTCATGAAATGAAATTACGGCGATATAGGGTTATCGAAGAGGAACTAAATGTCCCAAAATATAACCAACCACGATTCCGATCAATAGTGCCAATGTAACCACCCGGGATTGAGCCAGCTCTTTGGTATACCCCTTTTTTATTGCCACCGCTGATACAACATAACCGGAGGCATTGAGAAACCAGAATATTGGTATGGCAAAAAGTTTAACAATAAATGGACCCACAAAGGGAACCAGCGCTACAATGCTGGCCAAGCCTGCAAAAGCCTGGGTAAAAATTCCAATAACCAACGTGGAGAACACGACGACTTTCTCGTCTATTCCTAGCTTTAAGGCGATTGCAATTCCTGAAACAATCAATAACCAAAGTAAAAAAATCTTTCGATAGGTGAACCAGTTCAATTTACTCATCAATATTTGCCTCCAGCTTAAAAACCCCCTGGGATACGGTGGCCTTCACAATTTTTTTTGGATACGTACGCGTGATCCACAATTGGCGCACCATGTCCGGCATCGTGATATTTTCCATAAAATAATCGGAAGGATCAAGGACTTTTCTACCACCCTCGCCTTTAACCAGATCGAGTCGATAATGGTCACAGCGAAGTGAATCATTATTCACAAAGATTTTATTACTGTCGGCCCACAAAAAGCGTGCACGATAGATTTCCCCCTCATGATCCATTTGAAACCATTTTGTATCCATTGACTCTTGGTCCAGGTTTTGTACCATTGCGAGGAGAGAAAAAATGTTTACCATGGAACTTTTTCTCTCAAGCGTGTCCTTTTTGTCTATAGTGTATACAGTTGATTTGCCATCCCAGATTTGGCGATAGGTGCTTTTGAAGCTCTTCTGGGAGATATGTTTTTCAAAGGATTGTACCAAATACTGCGAATCAACAATAACGTCATAGGTATTTTCAAACGGCCAAATGGCATCAATAACGCCCGTTGATTTCACAGCAAAAGAGAGTGAATCAGAATGGTTATAGTCCATTTCAATTGTACCGCAAGGGATTCCCCAGAGCGATAACGTAAAATCCTGCGAAGACACACAGGAGAACAGGAGACAAATGCTGAAAACGGGTTTTAGCATGACTAGTAGTTTATTGACAGCCCAACCACAACACTGTATCGGTCACTGTTGCCGCCATATTCTGACATTGTGTTGTCAATCTTTTCATTTTTAACCGATTCAAGCCGGAGGCCACCCATTAGCCACATATTTTCAAAGAATTCATATTCAAGAGAATAGGTGATTTCAAGTCGTTTTTCATACGTACCGACTAAAAATTCCTTATCGGCCTTTTTATCAATGGGTTTACCAAATATTCGATCACCATCTCCATGAAGCGTATGTGAAACAGTAAAGGTATGCCAGAGATTCTGCTTTTGAAACCATTGGACACTGGAATAATAACGAAGACTATTGGGTTCCAAATCATAGCCAATGGATTGTCCATACAGTTCGTAAAGGTTGGCAGTGTCGCGATGGGTGTATACATAGGGCTCTACGCGAACAACTTCGGCGGTAAACAAAGTGTTTTTATAACCAAGAGGGTTCGCCCATTGATGCCCTACCAACAAAGCCCATTTATTTACATAATCTTTAAACCAGTTCTGTCTGAAATCCATATCATCAACCAAAAGCTCGAAATATGTATTGGTACCTGGCCACAGCAGTGCAGATAAATCGATTGCTGCAAGGTTATTGTCCAGGTCGCCCGATTGTACTTCCGTTATTGTGAATGGTAGGAGAGGATTCAGGTAAGCCAACTCAAGGTCTCGGTTGTAGGTAATCGATTCGCTAACGCCAAACCAGATTGTTGGAGAGAGTCGAATATCCAGCCGGTGTGCCACGAGCTTTCTTTTATTTGCCAAGAAACTTTTCCCCCCCGATTCGATGGTGGGATATAAATTATTTAAGGTTCCAAACAGTTTTGTATAATGAAAAGGGCCGATGGATACGGCAGCATGAATATCATTGATGGAGAACTGGCTGACATCAAGCAATAGATGTCCGCTTTGGGCAGGTCCCCAACCAACGATATCACTTCCAAAACTAACAAACCCAAAACGGTTTGAAAAAATTAACTGCGACTCACTAAAATCCCCTGACGCAGAAGATTGAAAGCTGTGGTTTTTTACTGGCGCCAGAGACTCATTGATATTGTAGCCGGTCTTGAAATCCAAATTTGCCAAGTAGACGGAAGTCACAATATCGGTCTGAAAGGAAAGGGACGGCTTTAAAAACCCCCGAATGTTTCCGCCCACGTCAATTCGGTGGAAGGGAATAGCGCTTTCTGAAAATTGAGAAAGGTCGCCAAAGAATACATCCCCCAAAAAGTAGTAACTCTCATTTTGAATTGTAACGGTGTGGCGATCGTTATCCTGAAATTCTTCTAAATATCTAATTAGTATAGTTGAATCAATCAACCCATGCGCCGAAAGCAGAACAATTTTAATCTCTTCTCGTGTGTATGGTTTTTTATTGTGGGAAACGGGGCTGGGATGGGCGGCTTCTATCAAACGAATTACATCATATACGGAATGTTTCGTCGGAACATAATGAACCTGACACAATCCGAATGTGAGGATCAACCCAATTAAAAATAATGGACGCATTTTAGCCATGGTTATTTCCAGCGGAATTTACCGATTATCCCCAGTAAACCAATAATTGGGATATAGATGGGTTGAAAGAAAAACCAAACCAAAAATATTGACAGAGATAATTTTTGATGAAAGATTGCTGCACCGCGTGACAAAATTGAATAATCGAATAAGAATTTCATAAAAAGGAAACCCCAAAAAACGAAATCAATGTTTTTATGAAAAACCAGGGATGCTGAAAAATAGGTATTCATTAGAAAGGCTGAAGACAAAAAACCAAGAAACAGGAAGTGTCCCTGATATAGGTGGCGCGAATTAGACGCCCAGCGAATTCGCTGTTGGAAAAAAGAGAACCATGTTTGCAAAGGCTGGGTGCTAACAAAACCATCGGGATCCGAATTAAATACGATTGGGGCGAATTTCGAAATGGATTGAACCAAATACACATCATCACCGGAAATTCTTTGTGCAACCGGATTGAACCCATTGATTCGTTGAAAATAGGATCGTCGATATGCCAGATTTTGTCCCGAACCAGACCAGGCTTTATTCATGCCAATGGCACCTGCATTTGTCGTCATAAGCCCTAGAAAATCAATATGCTGAAAGGCAAATAAGAATGACTTATCCTGTCGGGTAACAGAAGAAAACCCGACGCAAATACCGGCGGATTCACCAAGGGCAGATAGCATCGAGGAAACCCAGGAAGACTGAACGATACAATCAGCATCAGTTGTAACGATTACTTTTCCGGTGGATCGATTAATGGCCTTTGTAAGGGCATTTTTCTTTCCAGTCATTGATTTTGATGGTTCTGTAATCCGTACGCCAAAAAGATTATTGTTCTCGTTTTGAAAGTTCTCAATTATGTTCCATGTTTGGTCTGTCGATCGGTCATCGGCAACAACAATTTCCAGTTTTTCTTTGGGATAGTCTTGCTCGATCAGAGATTGCAACAAATTTGACAAGGTCTTTTCTTCATTTCTGGCAGCAATAATGATAGATACGGTTGGAAACACCTTTGTCTTTTTGGGGCTTCGAATCCTTCCTATCCCATAAAGCAAATAAATCAAAAATGAGAAATATCCGATTATCCCCAGATAAAACAGGGACCAGACCAGCGTCATATCAGCGGCAAAAGAGATTTTGCAATGAGGAAATAAAAGAGCACACCCATGATGT
>CAZZIU010000055.1:0-6998 GCA_964654545.1 uncultured bacterium | reverse complement strand
CGCTCCATTAATTGCTTATCCTGAAAAAGTTTAGATGTACTCCCTTCCCAGATACTCCAGGCTCTTGCTGCTTCAACACGGATTGATTCATCTTTATGGGTAAGGCGTTTATAATATGCTGAAAGTAAATCATGTCTTTCAGCCGCAGGAATGGGTTCGATATAATATTCCCATGCATCGGGATATATGAAATTTGCCCCCTCCTGATAAAACCAGTGCAATTCTTTTTTCCGTAAAAGAAAAATGCCTCTTAGTATCAATCCCTTAACCCGTTCAGGATGCTTTTGGGCATATGCAAGTGACAAAGTACTGCCCCAGCTTCCACCAAATACCACCCATTTATCAATCGTTAGTTCTTCTCGAATTTTCTCAATATCACCAACCAGATCCCAGGTTGTGTTTTCACGTAATTCGGCAAATGGCGTGCTCTTTCCACATCCACGCTGATCAAAAAGTATGATATGGAACTTTTCAGGATCAAAATATTGCCTGTAAACCGGTTCAATGCCCCCTCCCGGTCCTCCGTGGAGAAATACAACAGGTTGTCCATCGGGATTTCCTGCGAGTTCGACATGAAGTGTATGTAGGCCTGAAACGGGTAATTGGAAAGTGCGGTATGGTTCACATGGTGGAAATAGATTCATCGACGATAATCTTTCTGATTTGGAGAATAAAGATTATCACAGGTAAGAAAATGAATCAACAGTTATATTACATTGAGGGATATGCTTCTATCCACCGCTTTTTTTTGCTTTGTATCCCTGTGTGCCTAGATATTGAATTAATTTGTCCCGGACATCGCCTTGTAACAAAATTTCGCCGTTTTTCTCCGTTCCCCCTACGCCACAATATTTTCGCAGAGTTTTACCAAATAGTTTCAAATCACGATTGCTCCCCACAAAATCCTTCACCATCGTTACTATTTTCCCTCCACCCTTGCGCTCCAGCCACAGGTGAAGAAGCTGCTGATCAGGAGGCGGTGTGATGAATGCGTTCTCATCAGTGGCACCAGAATTGAAATCTGGATTCGTGGAATAAACAATGTTAGAATTTTTATTTTTTTTCATCCCATTACAGTATTCATTTTATTTTAATAATTTGAAATAAACAGTATTGAATGTATTTATTAGGTGATATCTGCTATGTACCTACTATATAGACTTTTAATGGTGATGTAAATCTTCGCGCCGACCCATATTTTTCCCTGGGGGATGAATAAACAGCCGACCAACAGTTTGCAGGATTCCAAGGATACACAATATGGTCAGAATGCCGTATAAATCATATTCCTTATGTACCAGATACAGGTGCTTTGCCTGCAAAAAACTGTAGACTCCACCCACAATAAAAATAACCAGCAATACATAGCGAACCGGTTTAGGTATGGTAAATTGCATAATGAATTCTCCCGTTATTGTTTTTTGAATCCCACAGAGTTTTTAAAACACTTCCTCCCAGGTACTGGCAGTATTTAATTGTTCAGTTGATTCACTCCCTAATTCAACCTCCAGCGCTCCCAGATTATCCGTAAGCTGTTCGAGATTCCGTGGTCCAATAATCAATGATGTCATAACATCTCTGGTTAAGATCCATGCCAGTGAAACTTGTGATACAGAGACACCCAATGTATGTGCAACTTTCCGGACAGCGTCCAAAATTTCCCAGTTTTTATCGTTTATATACCGGTTATTCACAGCGTTCGACCGTACGCTGTCCGGAAGGTCAGCACCTTTTTGATATTTCCCCGTTAAGAATCCACCTGCCAGAGGACTGTATGGGATGACACCCAGATCATAATCACGACAGATTTTTTCATTTTCAGTTTCAAATTTTCGTCGATTTACAATTGAATAACTGGGTTGTATTGTTTGGTAACGATTTAGATGAAATTGTTCACTTTTCCATAATGATTCCATGAGGGCACCCGGCGAATAATTGGAACAGCCAATAAAACGAATTTTTCCCATATGAATCAGATCATCAAACGCCCGCAATGTTTCTTCGATTGGGGTATCGTGGTCTATCCAATGGGCCTGGTATAAATCAATATAATCGGTCTGTAATCGTGTTAAGGATCGGTCAATGGAATGCATAATGTGCTTACGGTTTAATCCTGACGAATTTTCACCATCACCCATGACTCCTCTGACTTTGGTGGCAAGAACTAACTGATCCCGAGGAATTTTGTTTTTTTTCAACCATTTCCCGATATAGGTTTCTGCTACACCACCGGGGTTTCCCTCTACCCATCGTGAATAAATATCTGCCGTATCAATAAAATTAATTCCCTCATCCCAGGCACCGGATAAAACCTTATGTGAATCCTGTTCATTAACCGACCAGCCAAATTGCATGGTCCCCAAACATAGTTGTGAAACATTTAATCCGGTACGACCTAATCTTGTGTATTTCATGCTCACCCATATTTCTTTATGGGATAATTTACGAAATCAATTAATGGATTTCTTTCACACCGCTTGATAACTTAACCAAACCAAATGGATGTGATAATATACAATGTCTAAATATATTGGTGTACTAACCGCCGGTGGCGACAGTCCCGGACTGAATGCAGCAATTCGAGGTTTGGGAAAAGCCGGTGAGCTGCAATACGATATGCAGTTAATTGGCTTTCGAGATGGATTTCGCGGATTAATGGAAAATCGATTCATTCGGTTAAACAGTGTGAGTCTGTCAGGTATTTTAACCATCGGGGGCACCCTTTTGGGTACCAGCCGTGATAAACCGCATAAAATGCCCGTTGGCAATCGTGTGATGGACATGACCGACGTCATGGTGAACGTGTACAGTCAGAATAATCTTGATGCGCTGGTTTGCATCGGCGGCGGAGGGACACAAAAAAATGCGTTCCGTCTCCAGAAAGCGGGGATGAATATCGTCACATTGCCTAAAACCATTGATAATGATGTATTTGGTACTGATCGGACGTTTGGCTATGATACGGCACTGCAAATTGCCACCAATGCCATTGACCGGTTACACAGTACTGCACACAGCCATCATAGAATTATTTTAACGGAAATTATGGGCCACAATACAGGTTGGCTTGCCCTGGGTGCCGGTGTGGCCGGAGGTGCGGATGTCATATTAATCCCGGAGATTCCATACGAAATTCACTCCATTGCAGAAGCCATCAAATGGCGACGGAAAAATGGTAAAAATTTCAGTATTGTTGCCATTGCGGAGGGTGCAATCTCAAAAACAGATGCGAAAAAATTAAACCGGGCACACTTTGAAAAAGAAACAGCAACACAATCGAAGCGAAAAAAGGATGCCAGGAATACAATAAAATCTATCGAATCTTCCCTTTCCAACAATACCATTGCCCTGGCTCATAAACTGGAGAAATTAACCGGTCTTGAATCACGGGTCACCATACTCGGACATGTCCAGCGAGGTGGGATGCCTTCGCCGGCAGACCGTATGCTCGCCACGGAACTGGGATCTGCGTGTGCAAAATTATTGGCAGAGGAGACGTATGGTGTCATGGTTGCAATCCAAAATGACATACCCACACCCGTACCATTGAAAGACATTGTGGGCAAAAGAAAAACTGTCCCGCCGGACCATCCTCTCATTACCAGTGCACGAATGGTTGGTACCAATTTTGGTGACTAATCATCGGTTACGAGTTATCTAGTTTCGATCATGTTATTTCTTCCCACCAAAATAATTTACAATGTTTATATTTTTAAATATTGAATAATAATTGATTACTCGATAAAATGAAGAGTATCTATTACTACCAGTAAAAGCGCTACTTTTTGGGGAAATGTGAAATGCTTTCTACGTTTAGATCAAAATCAAAACGACTGATTGTTAACAATTTTCTCACTCTTATATCACTCATAAGCTTCCTCTCCTATGCCCATCCAAAAGATATCAAAACAATTCGTGTGGGAATTGACAGGGAATACGCTCCTTTCGAATTTGTTGATACTAATGGAGAAATAAGGGGCCTATCCCCGGACATCCTGCGAAATATTTTTGCCGATACGACAATTGAGCTTCAGTTTATTCCCCTCACTTGGCCAGAGGCAGTTTCCTCTTTGGTAAATGGAAAGGTAGATATCATCAGCATGATTCGGACCCCGGAAAGGATTAACAAATACGCCTTTTCAATCGCGTATACCAGGCTGGACCAGGCATTGTTTACCTATAAGAATAAAATTAAAGCCGAATCCATCAATGATTTGACCAATGAAACGATTGCCTTTCAGGAGGCTGATATCTGTCTTGAAAAGCTTTCCAGCAACACCACAATCAATAAAATGGTAGTCAAAAGTAAAAACGATGGGTTCCTATTGCTTAATTCCGGTGAAATCGACGGATTTTTTGCAGCGACACAACCTGGAATACACATAACAAAGAAACACAACTTAGACGATATTACTGTGATCATAGACAATTTGTTTACTCAAAATATGTGTTTTGCTGCATTACCGGATAACTTGGAAATTATACAGCTTATCAATCACAAACTTAGTGCCTTCATCAATAGTAGTGCCCACGAATCGTTAGAGAAAAAATGGATAATTGCACCGCACAACCTGATTCAGAAATACCAAAAATTGATTTTGACCGGATTGGTAGTGATAATCGGTTTACTGCTGGTTGTCAGCCTTTGGGTCTATTTATTGCGCAAGCAGGTGAATAGTAAAACAGAACAATTTATACGCGAACATGAACTGCGGCAACTCAGTGAAAAACGGTACAGTCTGATTACAGAAAATTCCATTGATTACATATTTATTATTAATCCGGATCTATCGATTGATTATGTGAATCGAGCGGCAGCAAAAAAAATTGGGTTGGACCCAGGTAAGGTAGCGGGACTAAAAATAGGCACTATTTTTACCGGAAGTTTAGGTGATCGATTGCAGAATAATTTATCATCTATATTTCAGGAAGGAATAGTAAAAAGTGTTATTGGTGATTTTTCCAATAACGAAGATCAAAATTGGCAACATACGATTCTTATTCCCATTAAAAATGAAAATGCTGTGACTACGCAAGTCATTGGCATATCACGAGATATTACGGATCAAAAATTGTTGGAAAATGAGCTTCGCAACCTAAATAGTTTAAAAAATCTGTTGTTGGATATTATTGTTCACGACATAAAAAACCCAGTGAATTCCATTCAAGGATTTGCTGAATTGCTGGAAGAAGAATTACAGGATAACACCTATCTCAATTTCATGATTAGCGCAATTCAAAAACTGAATGATACTCTCAATGCCATCACATTTCTAGGGCAATTTAAAACCGGAGATGTCATGACAAATTCTCCATTAAATCTCCACGAGTTGTTGCAAGATATCATATCCAATTTCACCCGGGATCTGAAAAAGAAAAATGTTAAAGCAGTAAATAACATTGATAAGAAAATAGTCATCACCGCAAACCCCATCATAGCCGGCGTATTTTCAAATTTTATTGGAAATGCCATTACGTTTTCTGAAGAAAAGAGTCAGATTCTGATTAAATCGGCTACACACGAGAAAACGACTAAAGTAATGATTTGCGATACTGCTCCAACCATTGATCAAGCGGATTATATTGATATATTTAAACGCAAATATAAAACCAGTGAATCTGCCGGCTATGGGTTGGGGTTATCTATTGCAAAACGAATCGTCGATATGCATGGAGCCAGGCTAGGTATTGAGCCGAACAAACCTCGGGGCAATATTTTTTATATTGAATTTACAAAAGACACAGATTAATTCATTTTAGGAGTGTCATTTTCCTTGTTTCAACGGTGTTTTGTGATTTGACCTGACAAAAATAAACACCGCTGGGAATACTCGCTGCATCCCACTGGACGGATTTCCTACCAGGTTGTTGAACGCCGTTCATGAGGGTGGATACCCATTGTCCCTGCGCATTGTAGATTGATATGGATACCCATGACTCCTTATACAATAGCATATCAATGGTTGTATTGGCATTAAACGGGTTTGGATAGTTGGCATATAATATAAAATCCTGAGGCAAGTGTGATACCGGATCTATTTCAGTATTGTAATGTGCATTCAGATAATCATCAATGCCATGCAATATTGCAGAGGCGCTAGAGTCATAATCGCTTGCGCTTTCACTGTTCCAGTCTTCATATGTCAGTGCCAGGACAGCTTCCCCATGATTCAGCCAGAACCAACTTTCCGGGTAGACGGAAGGCGTTCCATTCGTCCATGAAACAAATGTATCCCAGGGTCCGATACCACCAAAATAGGACCTGACCGCTCCAATGAATTCCTGTTCAAGCTGGGTATAATCAAACGATGTCCCATTCTCATGGTGATACACAAAATACCTTGGATTGCCGTTGTAGGCAGCGTGCATATTCAATGCTATCCTGATAGGTGCATCAGAATTCATCAATGCTGTAAATCGATTTTTTAAGGCAGTCGGTTCCGGCTCCATCGGGTTTGCTGACCAGTTGCTTTCTATATCAATCTGATTTGCATTCTGGCGGGGATAACCCAATTCAACACCGTCCGGATTGTACATAGGAACAATATAGAAGGTACATTTTTGTCGCATGGCGGCCGAAAAGTCATTTTCATCTAGCAGAAGATTGATAAACTCATAGGCTACCCAAAATGATTGAACCTCGTTTGGGTGCGTACGGACGTGCATATAGATGGTCTGTCGTGGAGTCACAGGCTGCATTGTATCCGTTATAGCCACTTCCCACAGCCCACGGTTCTGGACGGAAGCTCCAATGGAGTCAACGGTCACCCATGGACTTGCACTCCATTCCTCCAATTGGTCTACTAAATCAGAATAGCCGTAGCCCCAATTAGTGGATTCAGCAGGGATTGCCCTTTGTGCCTGTAATAGAGGAAGACACACGCATAGTACGATACAAGTGAGGCGACTAAAGAAGGTGGTCATAGGAGAAATGCAGGTTGCTACCGCATGGGTAACCTTAGGAAGAAAATATTTCCAGTGGGTGTATTGGGTTTAAC
>CAZZIU010000054.1:0-7006 GCA_964654545.1 uncultured bacterium | reverse complement strand
CATTACGATGCTGGAAAATAGACCATAAACAAAGATGCCATCCTTTTGAAGGATGGCATCTTTGATAAAACCATTGGAGATGGGGAATTAATCCAGATTTCCCAGCAAACTTATCAAGTCTGCCACGCGGTTCGAATATCCCCATTCGTTATCATACCAATTCAGTGTTTTCACCAGGTTTCCTTCGATGACTTTTGTAAAAGGTGCATCAAAGATGGATGAATGTGAATTCCCAATAATATCATGGGATACGATGGGCAAGGTTGAGTATTCAAGAATCTTGCTCAATCGGTCAGTTTTTGATGCCTCCAATACTGCTTCGTTGATTTGATCAACGGTCACATCCCTGGATAATTGAACCACAAAGTCCACGACGGAACCATCCGGCACGGGTACGCGCATGGCAATTCCGTCAAGCTTACCGTTTAGTTCCGGTAATACCTTTCCTACTGCACGAGCGGCACCTGTTGTGGTTGGAATCACGTTTTCCGCAGCTGCTCTTGCACGGCGCCAATCGGAATGAGGGACATCGGCCAAACGTTGATCATTTGTATAGGCATGGATCGTGTTAATTACACCATGGTCAATGCCAAAATTGTCATTCAGCACTTTGGCCATTGGTGCCAGACAATTGGTGGTACAACTGGCGTTACTTACAATCCTGTGTTCCGGTTTCAGTCCTTCGTCATTCACGCCAATCACAACCGTGTAGTCAATCTCATCTTTTGCGGGAACGGTGAGAATGACCCGTTTGGCACCTGCATCCAGATGCTGCTGAATCTGTTCCCGTTTACGAAAAACGCCAGTGGATTCAATGACCACATCTACGCCCATTTCTTTCCAGGGCAATTCGGCCGGGTTTCTTTCCGCCAACATTTTTATGCTGTTATGCGAAGTCCTTAAAATATCATTTTCCAGAGATACCGTATCGGGAAAACCTCCCATCACCGTATCATACTTCAAAAGGTACTCCAGCATATCAGGTGTGGTCAGGTCGTTAATGGCAACCACATCGACCATTTTTCTGTTATTCAGGATTCTAAAAACCGAACGCCCGATTCGTCCAAATCCATTAATGGCTACTTTCATGCTGCCACCTCCAGTTCTAAATATGCTTCAAGCAATTCGAGAATCCGTTTTGAATATCCCCATCCGTTGTCGTACCAGCAAATGGTCTTCAGCAATGTATCGCAGGCCACCATTGTTGCCTTGCTGTCAAACGTCATGGTAGCGCTTGAGCCAATGATATCACTGGATACTATGGGATCATCGGTATAGGAAACAATACCCTTCAAGCTTCCCTCAGCATAAGATTTAATGGTACTGTTTACCTCTTCTACAGTAGGCACTTTGTCCAGCTCTGTGGTGAGATCAACACAGGAACCGTCGGGAACCGGCACGTTGAATGCGATACCTTCCAGTTTCCCCTTAAACTGGGGCATAATATCTTCTACCAATTCAGGTGACCAGGTCATATTGGGTATTATATTTTCCACTGCTGATCGACTACGACGTAAATCGGAGCGCACAGCGTCTGCCAATGGTTGATCAGATGTGTAGGCATGGACAGTTGTCATCATTGCTCGTTTGACCCCAAAATGCTCATCCAGCATTTTTAACATGAGCGCCAGTACGTGGGTTGTAGATGACGACGTGGATATTATTTTATCATCCGGACGAATATCCTTTTCATTGATCCCATGGATAACAATGCGATCAATCACATCTTTAGGCGGAACGGTTACAAATACTCGTTTCGCACCGGCATCCAGGTATTTCTGTAATTCGGATGCTTCACGGTACTTACCGGTTGCCTCAATGACCAGGTCTACATCAAAGGCATCCCAGGGTATGGAACCTGGTTCGCCTCCCTGAATAACTCGAGTCCGTTGATCGTTAATTACCAGATGATTTCCGTCAATACCAACCTTATCCTGTATAACGCCGTGTACTGAATCGCGAACCAGCAGGTAGCGCAGGACCTCCGGATCGCCAAAATCACTAATGACTGTGAATTGAAAATTGGGATTCCTGTATCCCAGTCGGAATAGGTTTCGACCAATTCTGCCAAAACCTACTAACCCGATCTTTACGGGTCGTTTCATATTCCATCCTCCTGTAAGTGAAAATCAATTTTTGCAACTGTAAATTTAATGACTCTATTCTGAGTTACGCTAGTTATCCATACTTTTTTTCCAATTCGTTCATAAGACTCGTCGTGAATAAGTATCAGATTAGTTGTAAATTTTCAGTAAGGCGACGCGTTTTCATAGGAATCTCCTTTCTATGATTTTCGATCAACACCGCGTCGCCTTATTTCATCTCCGTTTATACATCACATTCACCCACCTGTTCGCCTCTTAAGAAATATTATAAGGAACCCTGAATCGGATTCGTTGTACAAATTCGTGTTGATCGTTAATTAAAATAAGGAGAACACTATGAAAAGAAATGCGAACACTTCCATGAAACTTGTATTCGCGTTATCCGGTGCGGCGGTGGTTGTTATTGTGGCATTAGTCATCCAACAGCACCGCCCCACCCCAACCCTGAAACCGGTAACCATTCAGCCCTATAGATCAGCGTATATTCCTGCCAACACTGCACCGGCACCAAGTGCTGAAAAGCGTGAGGTTGAAGCAGAACCAGCTGCATTTCCAGACCTGACGTCGGTTGTCAATGCATTTGAAAGGTTGGATCAAAAGGTGAATGCCGATTCATTTTCAGATGCATTTGGAAAAGCCAGGGCGTTGTATGGTCCGGGACAGACCTTTATCTGGAATGGCAACGAATACAGCACCAATACAGCTGATGATTTGGTGGAAATCCCTGAAAATCAGGGAGATGATTTACGTGAATCGTCTGGCAGCGGTTTTGCGGAAATCAGAACTAACAGTGAAGGCGATAGCAATTTGACGCTAGCAAATCCTTAATGATGGTAGGCCTGATCTGAAATCAGGTCAGGCCTTTTTATTTATAGAAACGTGTAATTAATTCCAATTGATAATACTGACTTTACCTGGCGTTTTGCAGATACATCCTTATCGTAGACAACTTTATATTGAAACCCAAACTGTAAAAATTCTGAGACGTGGGTCGTCATATTGGTATCCCAAATGACATCAATCTGATCCAGGCTCTCCAGGTTTGAAAACAAATCCATTTCAGAGGTAAATACTGCTTTATCCCCCATCTTTTTTTTCACGTCGCATTCAGCCTGGATACCGTACTCGATGCTGATTTTATCCATACCATCCCCGATTGGATATTGATCGGTTACTGTTTCTTTAAGAGAGAGTCCTGACCGTACTGCAATCCATTCTCCTGATGCATACCCCATGCCGACTGTTTGAATCAAGTACCCCGGATCCATAAATGAAGAAATCTGAATTTTACCTGTATCACTGTAAACATAACCGGGAGCAAGCTGGGTTAGTAATTGCATCGAAGCATACGGGTTCACGGCCCAGCCCAGTTTTCTGGTGTACAATCCATCCAGTTTCAATTCATCTGTTGATTTTCGTTCGGGAGCAGAATCCAATTTGGTTTTCCCATAATTAACATGCCCATTCCCTTGAATAATATTCTGATCAGTTTCTTGTTTGTACGCTGCTTTGACATCCACAAACCAAGATAAAACATCCTCGCCGCCCTGCGCCCAGTTGTCATGATTCGATTGCGTAAAATTAAGCGATGCATTCATATCAAAGGCATCTTTTGGCGTTTGGCCCTGGAGTGGTATCATTTGCAGGAGAATTAATAGCAAGTATCGGAAACGAAAATTCATGTTAACTTTCCTTCTTATTCATCCATTAAAACCGGAAATTAACCGCATCTTTTTGAAAATAAATATGGAATTTTTCGACTTCAGCAACTTCCATCTATTCAAGTTCAAAGTCACCCTCACCACCATCAGATGACCTTCCATTCTCCCGGCTAAATCGACTTTTATCTTCCATCTTCCCAAAACGGTATTCCAGATTCAGTGAAACGACCTGGCTATCAAATTTTCGTGAGCTTTTCTGGTAATAGAAGTCATCATAGGTAGTATAACCAAAACCCATGGTATTGAAAATGTCATGCATCCGCAGCGATACAGAAAACCGTTCCCTGGCAAATTTCTGCTTGATGGAGATACTGGAAAATGACATAGATTTCATTTCGCCAAATGGTAGGGAACGTGGTGACCGATAAAAGGCCATTACCATTATCTCCGTGGAAGGCGAAAGTACATACGTTGTATTGATTCGTGCATTTAATCCAGTCGATGTGTAAACAATGTCCTCATCGGTCAATCCGGATGCTTTTGTTTCATCTGTATACAGATTTCCACTGATCATGAGTCTTAATTTTCGCTGTAATGAACCGGAAATAATTACTTCCGACCCATACGATTTCGTGTGATCATAATTTTCATAGGTTACAACCGTAACCCCCTCTTCGGTCACGTATTTGTAATGACTGATTCGATCCGTAACATTGCGGTAATAGACCCCCAGGGACAAAGATAATCCATTTTTATACACGGAAAAATTCAGTTCAGAAACATCAATGTATTCCGGTTTTAAAAACGGATTGCCTACCCGCATGCTGGTTTCGTCGAATTGACGGACGGAAGGATTTAGATGTCGGGTCGAAGGGCGCCGTACACGTTTCGAGTAACTCGTTTGTATTTGGAAAAGTTTTGGTGGCCCGAAGGTTACGGATGCACTTGGAAAATAACTTGTGTACGGGTTTTCAAATTTTTCATCGGTATCCATCAATTTGGATAGATTGGTGGCATGTTCAATACGCAAGCCTGCTTGCAGTCCAATCTTCCCAAATTGATTCGTAAACTGCCCATAGGCACTTTGGATGTTTTCTTCAAAAATGAAATGATTGCTTCTATTCGAATCCAGTGCAAAGGAGTTGTCTCCAGAACTATATTCAAACGTCTCATAATCGGTGTCATCCGAATTTATTTCCCCCGAATAACCCATTTCAATTTTTCCATCAGTGCCAAACGGTCGCACATAATCTGCTTTCAGATAGAGTTCCTTGTCTAATCGCTTATCGTTTGATTGCTCCGGCGATGGGTCAACCAGCGTTTCATACCCGGCAGCAGGATAGGAGTGCTGACTTTCATCGCCTTTTCGTGTGCCGGTGGATGCTGAAGCCAGTAACGAAAGCCTGTGTTTTGCAGAATCGAAGTTGTGATCAAATGACACATTCACTTCGGAGTTGGATCGTGTGGAGGTATCCAGGGAAGTACGATAATATTTTGTAATTATGGAATCTTCCAAAACCGTATCCATGCGACGATCGTGTGAATGCAATCGTTGGTTATAGATCGCTGCAAACCCTGCACTTGTATTGCGATTAATCTGATATTCCAGGCCGGATTTCAGTAGAATGGAAGTGCCACCCCGGTTGCCATCAATCACCTGATCAATGATGGTTGTATCCCCAATATATGTTTCCCGATAATTATTGCCACCGGCACCACGAACATCATTGCGGTATCCTGAATTGACATATATGTTCATTTTCTCGTTCCGAAAGTTGATTTGTCCGGATGCATTGTACCCCTTGTTGGTAGATATCCCTGAACGCACATTTCCATTTAACCCGGCAAATTTATTTTCTTTCAAAACGATATTGATGATGCCGGCCATGCCCTCCGGATCATATTTGGCTGACGGATTGGTTAATAATTCCACATCCCTGATGTTTCCGGCCGGAATATTTTCCAGAAACATTTCAGAATCCCCCGATGTCATACTGGATGGTTTTCCATCCAAGAGGATATTGACATTCGAATTGCCCCTGACAGAAATATTACCATCGATATCCACATCCACACCAGGAACCTGTCGAAGAACATCCAGTGCCGATCCTCCGGTAGATAATGTGTTTTGTTCAACATTAAATATTTTCTTTTCAACCGTCTGGGTAAACATGGGTCGGTCCCCTTCTACCTCAATCTGATTTAACTCCAATGAAGTAGATACCAGATAAATGTCACCAACATTCTGTTTTATGTTACCCTCCCTGGGAGATAACATAATGGGGCCAAACGTTTTCGGCGTAAACCCAATAAATTCAAAAACCAGATTGTAGCGACCCAACGGAATTTCTTCGATGAAAAAATGCCCAGTTTTGTCTGTCAATCCACCGGTTGTAATAGCACCGGTTCCAAGGTTCACAACTGAGACAGAAACATATTCGATTGGCTTTTGTGAAATTGTATCAAATACAGCACCTTCCAGGACGCCAATATGTGGTATAGGCCTGCCGTCGCCAGTGTGTTGTGCCATTGAAAAGGAGAGAAAAAGAGCCGTGAGTACGGAAATATGTATTTTTTTCATGGATGTATTACAATTCCCGGATTAATCATGAATAGGTGGAGGATATTACTTAGATGCAGGATTCGGAAATAAGTTAAAAAAATATGTTTTTTAATCTTCGATGGTTTGGATATTTATTTTTTGTCTCAATTGCTTTTTCTTACTTTTTCTTTTTTTGGTTTCCAGCCTTCTTTTCTCCGATGCTTTGGTTGGGGATGTTGGAACACGTCTTTTTCTGGTGATAAGAACAGCACTGATCAATTTTTTCAGTCTGGCAATTGCTTCATCTTTGTTTTTGTTCTGACTTCGGTAGGATTGGGATTTAATGATTACAATACCATCCTTTGTGATTCGATTGTCGGATAGATTCATCAGGCGTTTTTTTACATACTCGGGTAAACCGGAATGGTGTATTTCAAATTTGAGCTGGATTGCAGTCGATACTTTGTTCACATGCTGTCCGCCCGGGCCCTGCGAACGAACCGCCTGAAATTCAATTTCACTAAGTGGAATAGAGATTGTTTTCGATATTCTTATCATAGGTATTACGCTGGTAAACCTTCAGGTGAAATAGCAAATTAATCAAAGAAACTGAATCTATCTGTAAGTCTGTTGATTCTTTCGGACTTTTCAGTTAAAAAGTTGCTTAACTACTATTACACTTTTTTATACTAAGTCCA
>CAZZIU010000053.1:0-7667 GCA_964654545.1 uncultured bacterium | reverse complement strand
CTGACGACCTTCCCGAAGCAAGTTCGGGACGCTCTCCCAAGTGCCCGTCCCGTCAATATGCAAAGCGAGTTGCGGGAAGCTTGGTCCCTATCCTTAAATCTAAAAAGCGTTAAACCCTTAGCAGTAAGGGGGCAAAGTTAAGATGTCATCGTTTGCCTAAAAACCAAAATATTACTTTAAATTATCTAGAAAATAATCATTGAGGCGGCGAAAAACATCATAGGTGGCGCCCCGGCCATATAACCCATGGTTCCGATTGGCATAAATGAACATGTCCACATCTTTACCCAATTTCACAAACTCGTCCGTTAAAGCGGTTAAATTCTGCACATGCACATTATCGTCATCCATACCATGCAACAAGAGCAACTTACCCCTGAATTGATTGGCGTATGTTATTGTAGATGAAGACTTATACCCTTCAACATTGTCAAAAGGACTATCCATATATCGCTCAGTCCAGGCCGAATCATAAAATTTCCAGTCCGTCACAGAAGCCACACCAACACCTACATCAAAATAATCTGCCCCTTTGGTCAACGCAATAGCAGCCAGATATCCACCGCCACTCCAGCCCCAGATGCCCACCCGGCTTGTGTCCGCCCATCCCAGCGATCCCAAATAATCCAACGCGTATCCATGGTCTTTCAATAACCATTTACTGATATCGCCATATCCCAGGTTTATTCTCGCTTTGCCGTAACCTGATTGATGCCGCGAATCCACAGTCAGCACAATAAAGCCTTCCGTGGCAAACAATTGATTCAGCATTCCCGGCCAGTAATTTTGAACCGCCTTGGTTCCGGGCATTCCATAGCCGTACACAATGATCGGATATTTCTGGTCAGGATTAAAGTCCACCGGTTTCACCACCATGGCATCCAACCGGAGTCCGTCTGGAGTGGGAAACTGTATCAATTCCGGGGTGGATAATGGGTAGTCGTTGTAAACCGATGAATCTGTTTCCGCAATCAGTCGCTCTTCTGTTCCATCGGATCGATCCAGAGTCATACGCGGCAATCTATCCCAGGCGGAATAGCGATGCACATACACATTGCCCTTTGGTGTGAAATTAGCCGAATGATAACCCACGCCTTGTGTCAATCTCTGGACCTCTCCGCCGCCCAGTGGTACCCGATAAAGATTCCGATTGGTCGCGCCATCCCTGGTACCGTAAAAATAAGCGAATGAATCGTCCGTTTGCGCCACCGAATTCACGTCCCAATTCCCGCTTGTCAAAGGTACAATTTCCTTTGTATTTGGATACAACCGATACAGATGATCAAACCCTGACTGGGATGAAACCAGTAAAATGGATCCGTCCGGTAAGTAGCGATTTGGCTTGTCCACTTCCAAAAAGCACGTGTCATCCGCCGTAAATATGACGTCATGCGATCCCTTTTTCGGGTCGGTAAGCCATAATTCAAGATGATTTTGTTTCCGGTTTAGATAGGAGATGACCAGTTTTTGCTCCTGTGTTTCCGTATCGTCATTTACCAGCCAGTCCATGGCAGGGATATACACGTCCTGATTGTCCCCCAAATCCATCCAGTGGATGCGTCCCCAGTTCACCGAAGCTACCCCAATTTTCATAATCGGATTAATGCCTCCCGCCACAGGATAATATACCTTTTCCACTTCCGGATAGGTTTCAGTTTCAACCATCATGTAGTAAACCGGTACCATGGATTGATCTTCACGCCAAAAGGCGATGTATTTACTGTCAGGTGACCAGCGGTAGCCATCGTACAATCGAAATTCCTCTTCATACAACCAGCCTGGGTGGCCATTCAGGATGGTCTCCGAACCATCTTTGGTAATTTTCTTTTCCTTGCCTTTTTCAATGTTCCAGACATATAAATTGTTGTCATTTTTTACATATGCAATGTATTCGCTGTTCGGTGAAAATTTTACATTTCGAAGTTCGTCCCCGTCCGCCAGCGGCACGAATACCTTGCGCTCAGCGTCAATCACAATAAATTTCCCTGCACGGGAATGACGCCAGATTCGACGCATGGATGTTTGGGCAGTCAACCGCTTTCCATCGGGTGAAAACCGGTAATTCATCATCATTCCCGGTGCCTCGGAACCGGATACCACATCACTGGGCATAAACAGAGTGGTATCCTCGGTAATAATATCCACTAAATAAAAGGCAGTCCCCATATTTGTCGTGTCTTTTTTTGTATACAAATAGCTGTTCGAATGAGGATACCAGGTGTAATAACCCCTGGGTGCTGTAGTAAAAATGTGATCTTTATAAATCTTATCTAATGTGAGAGTGGAATCTTGTGATAATGTTATGGATAGGAATACAATTGCCCCCGCAAAATATCTCATAAGCGCCCCTTTAAGCTTAAAAATAGTTCTACCATCATTTTCTCTGATAACCGCCCCGTATTTACATTTCTTGGACTGGGATGATAGGATGAAATTAAATGTTTTTTATCCGGTAGTACATATTCGGAAAAATGCCCAAACGAATATTCCTTTTTGATAATCTTATACCTGTCCAGATAATAGGCTAAAACAGCATCGTGAGCGATTTTTCCTAAAGTGAGGATGATCCTTACCTTTTTAAGGAGGTGCAATTCTTCCTGGAAATAGGGTCGGCATTCCTTCAATTCGCCGGCCGTAGGTTTATCACCCGGTGGTACACATTTTAAGGCAGCGGTCATGTATCCGCCATAAATATCCAAACCATCATCCCTATGGATGGAATGGGGTTGATTTGCCAGCCCTGATGCATGCAGGCAATGCAAAAGGAATTCGGCTGATTTATCACCTGTAAAGACCCTACCGGTTCGGTTCCCACCGTGGGCTGCCGGAGCCAGACCAACAATGAGAAGTGTTGCATCAGGATGCCCGTATCCGGGAACCGGCTTCCCCCAATAGGTCCATTCTATGAATTGCTTCCGTTTCTCCCGGGCTATTTTTTCACGGAAATCAACCAGCCTTGGACATCTGCGACAGGAAAGGATTTGTTTATGTAACTGCTCCAGAGAATTCACTCTGGAATTTATACATAATCAGAGTAACGACATTTTAAATAAAATTATTCCTCTAATACATTGTTGTAGGGGATCTCAACTTCACGATATGAAAATGCCATAGTGAAGGCAGATGAGGGAATACCATCCAGTTTCATATAGGGGTAAACACTGTAATTCACCACATCCTCAGGTCGACCATTTGGTAATGGGATGTCTCTTCCCGTAGTGAGTTCAAGACGCCTTTCATCAAGATGACCGAAATAATAATCGGTTTTTTCCGGATGTTTGTCCGCTTCCGATATATCCACCGGTACCCAGCCTTTTTCATCACAGTAGAATTCCGTCCAGCAATGATAGCCGTTCACTTCACCCTCTTTTTCTGGTGGAATAGGGAACCCAATTTTAAACCTTGCAGGAACGGACCGGCTACGTGCAACGGCATTAAACAAACTATGGAAATCGGTACAATTCCCTTTTCCAATATCACAGGCAAAGATGGCATCTCCATTACCCCACCCTTCGCCACTTTTGTCATAGGACATGTGTTCCAGTACATAGCTATAGAGATGGTGACCAAACTCCGCACCTTCACCCTCAAGTGATGCATTTATTTTATCAAAGCGCACATCCCGCGGCACCAGCGAAGTTTCTGCCTGATACAATGCCATTTGCAACTGGGAAGAATCATCATAATACGGTGTAGCCTCTCTGCGAGTAACCGTATAAGATATATCAATTGACTGGGGTGCCATTACCTGATCATCCACCACGACAAAGGTATTTCCATACAATCCATCCTTGGCGGTGTACATATTCAGATCCGTATCAATTCTCATGGTGGATAAGGTTTGCTGGCGTGTGTTTTCCGGCAACGGTATCCAGGCCTGTATATGACCGGATTCATTGAATTCCACATGGTAGTTGAACTCAAATGACAAAGATGGCTCTAGCGGCTCTTCCACGGGAGGTTTGGCACAGCGTAATAGAAGTACCAGAAATCCTCCCATGAGAATGTGTCGACTCATCCGAAATATCTTATTTATCCGGTGCTGGAATCAGTAGGACTTGGTAGCCATCAACTTTTGACGAGACGCATCGGTTTCAGTTTCATACCACAATCCTCGCAGGTTCCTGCTTCTGTTTTGCGAACATGGCTGTGTGATTCCATGGGGCAACCCCAGAATTCAGAATGCTCAACCGTTGTAACCACCGCTTTTACCATATCCATGTTGCATTCAGGGCATTTTCCTGCTTCTTTTGAATGCACATGCTTATGGGATTCCATTGGACAGGTATAATAAACCAACATTTCATTGTCCTCAGATACGGTCATATTCATTGCTTTTTTGCCTTCCATTCCCATGTGCTGGTGTTCCTTTTTACTGCATCCGGCTATGACCAGGATGGCGACAAATGCAACCAATAGTGATTTTTTCATGATGTACTCCTTTTGCTAAAATTACAATTTCTCAAAAAACATAAGTATCCCGATCACGACAAAAGTGACTGCTGCAATTTTCTCAATTACCTCAGGATTAACATACTCATGTAACAATTCTCCAAAGATGACTGCCAGGCCGGTCAAGACTGCAAATGCCAGCATGGTTCCCATAAAAATACCCCAGCCTGATAATCCTTTGCTTTTAAGAGCCAGTACTGCCAACTGCGTTTTGTCTCCCAGTTCTGCAATAAATATCGTGCCAAATGCTATCCACATCGTCTTCATAGTATTTCCTTCTCAGTATTTATTACTTGTTGTTTATGAAACGCATTGGCTTCAATTCCATACCACATTCTGCACAGGTTCCGGATTGATCGGATCGAACATGGGAATGGATCTCCATGGGACACCCGTAATATTCCATTTTTTCCTCCGTAGTGATCCCGGCGGCAACCAGCTCCATCCCGCATTCGGCGCAGGTGCCCGGTGCATTGCTGTGGACGTGCTTATGAGAGTCCATTGGACAGGTATAATAGATAAGGTGCATTGTTTCCTCTTCCGTTTTTGGTTTTTGAATTTTGTCTGGTGCATGCGTGTTCGTTTGCGCAGTGGTACCAAGTTTAACTTTTCGGAGTCGCAGTGCATTGGTTATTACAGATACAGAACTGAAACTCATTGCAGTTGCGGCAATGACAGGACTAAGCAGTACGCCAAAAAATGGGTAGAGAACACCTGCCGCTACCGGGACACCCAGAGCATTATAGCCAAAGGCCCAGAATAAATTCTGACGAATATTTCGCATCGTTTTTCGACTAAGAAATAGAGCCCGTACGATTCCACGCAAGTCTCCTTTCACCAAGGTTATGCCCGCACTTTCGATCGCCACATCTGTACCCGTTCCCATGGCAATCCCCACATTTGCCTGCGCCAGTGCCGGCGCGTCATTAACACCGTCTCCCGCCATGGCCACCAATTCACCCTCCGATTGGAGGCGTTTAATAATCGTTAATTTATCTTCGGGTAATACCTCCGACACTACTTCATCAATTCCCAGAATAGTTGCCACACTCTTGGCGGTTTTTCCCGCATCACCGGTGAGCATCACCACACGAATATTCTCACTTCTCAAGGACGCCATTGCTTCGTACGTGGTTTCCTTAATGGGATCTGCAATTCCGATAAAACCGGCACAATCCCAATTGATTCCCACATACACCACTGTTTCGCCTTCCAGGCGGCGATGTTCAGCCAGTTCTCTGGTACTACCTAACTCAATGCCTAATTCTTCGAACAACAGGGCATTACCCACCGTTATCACCTGATTACCAATGGAGCCGGTAAGTCCTTTGCCAGCCAGCATCTTGAACTCATCGTAATCGGTAAGGACCAGCTTCAGCTCATTTGCTTTGTTCACTATTGCCTTGCCCAATGGATGCTCACTGCCCTGCTCCAGGCTGGCCACCAGATGGATTATGTCGTTTTCAGACGCGGATCCGGTGCTTTGAACCGTCACCACAGCCGGTTTGCCCTCTGTAAGTGTCCCTGTTTTATCCACAACCAGTGTGGATACTTTTTCCAGGGTTTCCAGCGTTTCAGCATTCCGAATCAATACTCCCGCACTGGCCCCACGACCCGTCCCCACCATAATAGACATGGGGGTTGCCAGTCCCAGTGCACACGGACAGGCAATGATGAGAACCGCAATCGCATTTACAATGGCATAAGCCATGCGTGGTTCTGGACCAAATAGTGACCATACAACGAAGGTCAGCGCACTGATTCCAACCACAACCGGCACAAAAACAGCCGCCACTTTATCCGCCAGACCCTGGATCGGTGCGCGACTGCGTTGTGCATCGCTGACCAACTGAACAATATGGGACAGGAGTGTATCACTGCCCACTTTTTCCGCTTTCATTACCAGGGATCCGGAACCATTTACTGTCCCTCCTGTCACCTGATCTTCAACACCCTTTTTTACCGGCGATGGTTCGCCAGTTATCATGGATTCGTCCACCGAACTGGTGCCCTTGATGATTACCCCATCCACCGGGATCTTTTCACCTGGTCGAATGCGAAGGATGGAATCTACGGTCACATCTTCAATAGCAATGTCCGTTTCACTGCCGTCAGCGCGAATCAACCGTGCCGTCTTCGGTGTCAAGCCCAGCAACGCTCGTATAGCGCCGCCTGTTTTATCTCTGGCACGCAATTCCAGAACCTGTCCCAGCAGCACCAGCGCGATAATTACGGCTGCCGATTCAAAATAAACATCGATTCCCCCGTGTGAATTCTGAAAAGAAGCAGGGAAAAGGGATGGGGAAAATGTGGCAATCACACTATACCCATATGCCAATCCTGTTCCAATTCCAATCAAGGTAAACATATTCAGACTGCGATGTCGTATGGATGCCATGGCCCGCTGAAAAAAAGGTGCTCCTCCCCACATGACAACGGGTGTCGCCAGCAAGAATTCTATGATTGTTTTCCATTTTCCGCCAAAAAACGGAATTTCCCCAAACATGCTTCCCATGGTAAGCAATAACAATGGCAGTGACAGCATGGCACTGAACCAGAATCTTTTCGTCATATCAACCAGTTCCGGATTGGTGACAGCATCAGCTGTTGCTTGCCGTGGTTCCAGTGCCATGCCACATTTGGGGCAAGCGCCAGGATGATCCTGCACAACTTCCGGATCCATAGGACAAATGTATTCAATCTTGGTGTCGGAGAGTACGGGTGTTTTTTCCAGGCTCATACCGCATTTTGGGCAGAAACCCGGTTCATCCTGAACGATTTCAGGATCCATAGGACAAAAATAGCTGCCTGCCGACAGTCGCTGATTTTCTGGCTCCATTTCCCTGTGAGAATGCTCGTCATCGCCTACGAATTGATCAGGGTTTTTTGAAAACAAATCCAGACAATAGGTTGAACAAAAATAATAGGTCTTTCCCTCATATTCAAAAGATCCTGCAGCATTTTCAGGTGTCACATCCATTTGGCAGATGGGATCTTTACATGGGTCACCTCCGGAAGATACACTATGGTCATTCATACGCTTTAATTCCATATTAAAATTGATTTATAACACCTAATCAGGCTTTCAGTTTATCAAGGCTGACACGAGATTGCCTTGTAAGTTTATTAAATGAACTAGGTGTCATTCCTGTTATTTTTTTGAATTGACTGGATAAATACTGTACATTGGCATAGCCCAACTTTGGCGCTATTTC
>CAZZIU010000052.1:0-7909 GCA_964654545.1 uncultured bacterium | reverse complement strand
TAACCAACCTGTACCATTAACCGATCCCGAACAGTATTTGGACTAATATTATATCCAATAAGTCCATATGTCTGTAAACCAGCTGCCTGTTTGGATAGGGTGTAATCCAACTGTTCATAATTCAGTACACGGGATGTTTGCTCATACTTTTCATTTCGTATGATATAGTCGTCTCCTAAATGGGAGGATTGATGAAACAGGGATAGGCGATGCACGAAATGTCCATGTTTAAAATGAGCAATACCGGCAATGCGATAATCGGTATTTTGCAATCCACCCAGATAATTTGATCCAACATCACTGATATTAAACATGCTGTGGATCGCGAATTCCGTTCCAATTTCTACACCGTTTAGTTTTGGGTTTTCCCAGCGCAGAATAATTTTCGATGCACCCAGATTTACCATGCTGTACGCTCTATTTTCAAATCCATTTTCAGAGCGTGCTGCCACCATGCTACCATTCAGTTGGCAAGTTGCCGGATCCAAAATGGTTGGAGTAAAATATGGTTTATCCGGGAGAAATGAAACGGCCAGCGAATCAAAAGGAATCGCTGAAATACATGAACAGAAAAGCAGGGTGCATATAAAATGTGAATTTTTCATTTATTTCAATCCCAATTTTTTCTTATCGGTCAAAAGCTGAATTGCCCGATTGATTCGTTTCATTTTGGTCTCCTGTCTTTTTGCCGATTCAATCCAACCTAAATACTCTTTTTGGTGACTTCTACTTAGTCCGTGAAACACTTCATTTGCCAGAGGATTTGCTTCCAATGATTCCTGGAACTGTGGTGTCATTTTATAGGATAGTGTGGGTGGAACGACCGGGTTATCCCACTTTCCGGATTTTTTTGCCTGTTGTACTTTCTCAAGACCTGCTTTTTCCATTAATCCGCGCTTCATCAATGATTTAACTCGCGTTATATTGGATAACGACCAATTACTGTTTGCTTTTCGCGGTGTGAATTTTCTGGCATACCGTTCTCCATCCAACTTCTTGATGAGCCCGTCCACCCAACCAAAACACAATGCTTCTTCAACAGAAGATTCATAATCCAGCGATACAATTCCTGAGTTCTTTTTATAATAAACCAGCCAGATTTCCTTTGCGATGTTGTGATTGTCTGATAACCATTCATGCCATTCTTTTCGATCTGAAACGGAGAGCGTTTTCATAGGCCTACTTTCTGAATATTTCGAATGCTAAATTATGAAAACTTAGGCAGCAAATTTATTGACATTATAATGATGCAGGTTGCATTAGAATGAACGATAAAATGAAAAATATCTGTTTTCTTCTCTCACGCTTGTTGCTTTTATTCTCCAACGCGAAGGGGGAAATGTTGTATTTATGGCTCTTGGTCCTCAGATAGAAACAAATTCCATCGTATTCACGATTCAAATCCGGTTATTTGGCCTTTTTAAATGAATTTCAATATTGATCCATACGTACAATTAAAGCATCCCGAATGGTGTAAGAATGCAACTATTTATGAAGTCAATGTTCGCCAATATACCAAAGAAGGAACTTTTAAAGCTTTTGAATCCCATTTACCGCGCTTAAAAGATATGGGAGTGGATATACTATGGCTGATGCCAATTCATCCAATCGGAAAGAAAAACCGTAAGGGTTCATTGGGGAGTTATTATTCCGTGCGTAACTATTTTGATGTAAATACTGAATTTGGATCATTGTCAGATTTCAAACACCTGGTCAGTAAAATCCACAAAATGGGTATGTATGTCATTATTGATTGGGTGGCGAATCATTGTGCCTGGGATAATCCAATTGTTCATAATCATCCTGACTGGTGCACGAAAGATCATCAGGGCCATTTGCACCCCACGCCGTGGTTTGATTGGCATGATGTGGTGGATTTGGATTATTCCAATCAGGGCTTACGTACGGTCATGGCTGAAGCCCTGACCTTTTGGGTAAAAGAGACAAATATTGATGGTTACCGTTGCGATGTGGCAGGCTTTGTTCCCATTGATTTTTGGGAGAATGTTCGCTCTCAACTTGAGCAGATAAAACCCGTGTTTATGTTGGCCGAGTGGGAAACCAGAGATTTACATAAGCATGCTTTTGACGCCACTTATTCGTGGTCATTTTGGGATAATCTGGTTAGTATTACCAGAGATGGGAAACCCATAGACAGCCTGATTGAATATATAGCCAATCATGTAAATACATTCCCAGAAAATGGTATTCGGATGCTGTTCACCGAAAATCATGATAAAAATTCCTGGGAAGGTACTACCCAAATGAATTTTGGCCCGGCCCTGGACTTGGCCCTTGTCCTGGCCGTCCTTTTACCTGGAATGCCTTTGATCTATAATGGACAGGAAGCGGGGTTGGATCGCCCATTATCATTTTTTGAGAAAGATGAAATTATATGGGAAAATCATCCTCATTTTCGACTCATTAAAATCTTATTTCAATTAAAACATGATAACAAAGCACTTTGGAACGCTCGTTGGGGCGGATCCATGGAGCGAATCATCAATGATAATATGAAATGTGTATTGTCATTCTTTCGCAAGAAAGATTATAATGGCATTGTGGGATTGTTTAATCTCTGTGATACAGAAACCACGGTCACTTTATCGGATGAATTTTATTCACAGACATATACAGATCTATTTACCGGAAATAAATTAACGCTTACAGGAAAGGATACGTTTACCTTAAAGTCCTGGGGTTTTAAAGTCTTTGTATCAGATTAATTATTTCAGAACCGTCATTTTTCGTTTAATATCCACATTATCCGATTGTAATTGGTATAAATAAATACCACTGGAGAGTTGAGAAGCATCAAACTGGATACGGTGTATTCCGGCTTTTTGGACCTTATTGACCAGTTTGGCAATTTCACGGCCAGTTATATCATATACAATCAATTTGGTTTGGGAATCCCAGGGAATTTCATAACGAATAGTGGTGATTGGATTAAACGGATTGGGATAATTCCTCAAGTTAAATTGCACAGGAATCGACGCTGGTTCAATGTTAAGTGTCTGATTTTCAGAACCAGGCGTAGGTGACAAAAAGCCCCAATTATTCATGCCATCACTGGTCCGGCCATAAGAAATATCTTCCTGTTGGGCACCAAAGGAATAGGCATCCATGGCGGTGACCCCATCCGGTTGGACCAGGGCCAAATATTCCCCATCGCCACTAATCTTAAAGGTTGCGTGTAAATCACCCTGCGCCGGATCATTGTCACACCAAATAAGCAAGTATCCATGAGAAGGTATAACAGTACCCACCGGAATTTGCCACTGATTAAGTTCGTTTGGATCATCGGTTAAATAGAATCCGCTCAAATCGTAAGCCACTTCACCTGAATTATATAATTCTACCCAATCATCATACTCACTGCTTTCATCCATATTGATTGAATTATTGAGGGCCAACCATTCGTTGATCACAACCGGAGCATCATATTGCGTATTGGTATTTAATGTAATAAACCGGTTTCTGGGATACGTTTCATTTAAACTAATATTATCCCGAACATAAACCTGAAATCGTCCAGATCCACCTTCACCCAACGGTGGGATTGTCCCCACCCAACGATCGGCTTCCTCCACTAAATATGTATTCGATACAGGTTGCTGTATCATGGCATACTCTTCAATGACCGTCAAATTTGACGGATGATATTTGATGGTGACTTCCGTCAATTGATTTACACCGTAAACGGCTGCAAATACGTGGATACTATCCGTTGGCAAGGGATATTTTGGCTCCCAATCGATCTGGTATGCAATGGGTGGCGATATGGGGAAAGCCAATTGGTCAGTCAAGCTTGTATTGCGTTCATTAATAAACTCTTTTATTCCTGTTTTTACGTGTTGATTTGAATATCCTTCGGCAGAGTATGAATTATTGAAATCATCCATGCTAAAACCGTAATCCAACGTGCGATAAGTGTCTAATTCAGCGGCTGGCGTTATCATGGCACGTAAACTGTCAATGCGATCTTCCCATTGCGATAAATCAAACACATTTTCACTGTAAAACTCGAGAAAATGACTGAATAAACATTTATATTGATTTATGGAAAATAATCTTTCAGAAAGTGGACGAGTTGTCCCATCGTTATTGGCATAACTATATGGATCTACTGTCCACCAATCGATTTCAAACCAGTCCACGCCAAAAGAATTGTCATAATCGTACGGAATGAGTTGAAATTGGTTCAGTGTCGGTTCATGGTATAAATAGTAATTATTCTTTAAAAAACGATAATCATCCCAACTTCCCGTTAACAGGTTCACGGCAAAATATTTTAGAACCAACGGTACATTTAAAATGGATTCCAGGGAATCCGGCAAATTCACAATTGGCGTTAGATTTAGAACAGAAATAAGATGTGCCAACTGGGAATAATCATCTTGCGATTCATTGGTTTTTAAATCATAAGCCCTGCGTCCATATGGTGCGAATTTGTAATCATCGGGGTTTTCACTAATATAATCCAAATCCGCCGGATAAAGACATTTCCACAAATTCCCGCTGTCATCATCAAAATTTCGTGAAAGAAATTCATTGTCGATATGTTCCACTGAAATATATAATCCATAATATTCATCATTAATGTACAACCGCACATGGTTTGCCCGGCTGGAGACTACTCCGATTTTCTGATAGAAATCCCAACACAATTTTGATCGCACAATGCTTGGGTCATTGTGCTCCCCATTCAGATTGAGCTTGTCCATTCCATGGAATTCTCGTCCTTCAAAGAAGGTATCGAATGATACTTTGAAGGATTTTTTTTGAGCCACACGGCTGGTGTTGCCGCGCAAACGAAATCCAATGGAATCTACGATTTCATCAAAATAAGCATTGACCATTCGAAATGTCGCCACATGTTCAGAATCACTATCGACATTAGTATACATCCATTGCAGGGATGCGGGATCAATGGTGATATATATATCTGCAACCTGATTATCATCATAAATAATGTTTTGTGCAGTTAATAAGGAAAAGAGAACGATGGCAATGACAAATCTCACCTGAAAATAAATCCGTCGTTAGATCCACCAGGTGTGGGATTTATACCACTACAATTGGTTTCGCAATCCAGAGTGATACAATCTTCACAGAGGCCAAAATACATGAGTGTATCGCTTCCATTGGGATAACGTCCATACGACATATCAGGTGACTGCATGGGGAATTCTATGAAATCAATTCTGGTTCCCAAATCATCGAATAATCCAATTCTCTCACCTTCACCACTTAATTTAAAAGAGGTATGCAAGCGACCTTCAGTCGGTTCATTATCTGCCCATAATAACATATAGCCGTATGGTACAATATAGGCTGTATCAGCAAAAGTATATTTTTCAGGTAAATCATAATTATCTGTAAGCGAATATCCACTGAGGAAAATAGTATCCTCCGCGGTATTGTATAACTCAATCCAATCGTCAAAATCTCCATATTCATCCGTTAGGACAGAATCATTGACAGCCATGAATTCATTGATGACCAATGAGACTATTCTTTCCGGTTCTCTTCTGTCGCAGCTCCATATCCAAAAGGATAATACGACTATTCCAAAAATAATGAACGATTTAGAGTGTGTACGCATAGCCAAGTCCCAATACATTGATGTGATCCATATTCTCTCCTACAGGATCCTTCCACTTTCCTTTGATCGTAAGTGTAACGTTTGAGTGGGATGTCAGTCTGACCTTTATATCCATGGTTAACCGATATTCATCGTAAATATATCCTATTCCCGTACCCACATGAAAGGTCTCTAAATCAATTGCCGGTTTAACAAATATGTCCGTATCCATTTTTACTCTGATGCGATTTCGAATTCTACTGCTTCCTTCTTCGCCGTAGGCTGATTCATATTCATATGAAAATCGATAGTGACATTTCAGCATTGAAATTTTTGTTTTCAGACTTGAGCCAAACCCAATTCGATGTTTGTTTTTATCGATTAAATTTGAAAATCGATATAATCCAAACAGGGATCCATTTTGAGAAAAATCGAATTCTGCTTTGAATTCTGATAGATTTTTCCGGCTTTCAGTGTTTCCAAGTTCCGTTCGGTATCCTTGCTTAAAAGAGATAGTAGTTTGTGGGTGTAATGCATAGTCGGCTTTGGTGGCCAACCAAACCTCACTTTCATCAGAATAAGCATATTCGGCTAAACCAACTAAACAGAAAACAATTGCGAATTTATACAAACGGCCCGGTTTCATTTTGAATTGCGAACAATATAAAATACCCGTATGCGGGCCACATCTCTGAGAAAATCAATACGGGTTATTTTAAATTTCTTTATATCCAGCCCCGTCCGATTTCTCAGGTCTTCCATTAACCTCAGGTGATTCTCCGGCTTTATATTATCAATCTTTTCATACGTGACTCTGGTTTCCATTACCGGGTGGCGGGACAAAAAATATTCGAGGATAAATGCCAATAGCAATATAGCCAAATTGGGAACAGCTGCCATGGAAAATTCCAGGTTTTTCACTGATATTCCATTAATTAAACCGATGGTGATGGAACCGAATAAATACGTCATTTCACGAATGGGAATGGGCTCCGTCCGATATCGCATGATGCCAAAAATGGCAAATAATCCAAAGGCTATTCCTACACTGAGTGTAATGGAGCTGAAAAGCAGGCTGACAAAAAACACGATGGTATTGAACATAAAATAGGTAAAAACATACCCAAGTTCATGCGATTGGTAGCGGTTATATACCAAAACGATAAAAGCAAAAATGATGAGAAGATTGAAACCATAAAAAGTGAATAAGGATTGAAATTGAATCATATTTTCCATCGAATTGTGCCTTAATTAGATTGGTACGCCAGTTTATTAATCATAAGAAAACGGGGTTTGAATCGATTCCTTTTTACCGAATATAATTCGGCCATGGCATGACAATATTTACTGAATTTTATTTCGCGGATTGAATTGTGTCGCATCGTTTGAATAAAAGGTGACTTTGGATTGTACCGAATTTGTTTGATTTCTGCAATGGCAATGTTCTCTAATCGCTTTGAAATTGTCCCATTTGTAAAAGTCAATTGTGTGTCAATGGTGATACGTTCTTTGGTGCTGAGATTTGCCAATGTCATGCGCGTAAATGAAATATCTGTCACCGATGCCAATTCTAATGGATTCAATCCTGTTGTACATACAATTAATGATTGAATCATCTTTGATTTCCCACTCTCTGATTGGAAACCCATCCAGTCAGAAATGTTTAATTCTTCACTTATCGCAATACGATGCTTTTTAGTGCGTTCTTTGTTTGTCTTTTCCTTTATTTCAAACACACAGGAATTATTATCCAAATATTGCCTTACTCTAATTTTGAACCGTGGACGATTTCCGGCATGATGCATGAAATAAAAGGTGAAATCATTGGTATCAAAATAACGATTAAGATAACCAAATTCGTGGAGGCCCTTTATTTCCAGTAAAGCATAATCAGATTTGATTTCTTCAAAAATGGTATTTAATGAATTTTCATTAAATATAAATTTCGTGTCATGACGATTCAATGAATTGATCGTATTGAGATCCTTCAAACCAATTGGACTATAATCGCCTGGGATTTTCATTTCTGTTTGTGGTGCAGATTGGGAAATTAACATTGGACCCATTATTGAGTATTGGCAGGAGAAAGAATACGATTTCAAGTGGGAATAGACAAGGAGGATCTATCGTAATGCAAATAGGATAACAACCCACCAAACCCCGCGAAATCTCCTCTGTTTTATCCCCGATTTTTTACCATAGTTTAATTGTCGCATTGACTCTTGAATACGTCTCGTTTTTGTGGCTGCTCTTTTCGCCGTTTCAATCCAACCAAAACACAATGCTTCTTCAACAGAAGATTCATAATCCAGCGATACAATT
>CAZZIU010000051.1:0-8590 GCA_964654545.1 uncultured bacterium | reverse complement strand
CCCACCATTATCTCTTATCCAAAGCCTGGGATAATCGTATCCGTTTGGATGAACACATAGGACATTTTAACCCAATGCAAACGGCAAGAATCTGTCTATGAATGTACAACATTCATGTTTATCAAGCACGAGCAATGCCATTGCAATGTTGCATTTTTCATGTTACGCCGCACTTGTGCATGTTGGCAACCAAACGACGTAACTTGCAAGGGACATGGTTGTTGCTTTTGAGCATTAACAATTGTTTGTCCAGTAAGAGAAAATTGCGGTAAACCTGAAAAAATATAATCTTAAAAAAAGGAGATAATCCATGAAAATCAACATAGAAAAAAACCTCGTCGAATTTACGCCAGAGAACCCCGATGAGACATTAAAACTTCAATCTTTATGGAGAGTGATGGTTGATTGTGCCAGATTTAACAGAAAGATGGTACCTATTGGAGAGTATATCCCACAGCAGAGTGAATTTGCCAGATTTGTAATCGAAGGTGAAAAGGGTGCCGGGATTGACGAGTATCCTGAGGTTTATGTTGATGAGGATTGCCAATGCATTTGCTATACATGCAATAAATATGTAGCGTTAAAAAAAGGAGACAGAATTCCTCCTTGCTGTGGAAAACTCATGGAAGGGGTAGATTAAAACCTCCATTTTTCGGTACCATGGTTTGATGATAGGGCATTACATTTCGATCGCAATGGGGAAAACCAGGACCGAAGGATTCTTGCTTTTCAAATATCTTAACTTTAATCTTTGAAGGATTAAACTTACATAGATCAATGCCCTGCTGAATTTTTTCCACGATCTGGTAAAACATAGTGGTTCCCGTTAGACCACCGCCAATGATTGCAAAATTGAAACTCATTTAACCTTTATCCCAATTTTATTTTACTGGGCTTTATTGGCTCGTAACGATTGCTCACTTTTCAGCTTCATCATGAGGAAATTGCAAAACCGTTTAAATGGGAATTTACAAAAGACGATCTTCAGTGAACCCTGTCCACACTTTCTGATTATGATGACTTGCGAATAATACAACTGACTGCATAATAGCTAAATAATCGGAGGTTTTCAATTACTTTCATTATAGTGTTCCTTTTCTTTTCCAATATCTGTATTATAGTCTGATAGGTTTTCAGAAACAATTACCAAACCTCATTTTATCAGCATCTGACGGGATAAAAACACAAAATTGGTTTTCCTCTCTGGCGAAGGATGTCAAATTCAGAAAGAAGGCACTTCATGTTTTTAGAAGTGATTTGAGGTTTTAAAACCACCTAAAGCACATAGTGAGTGATTTTTACAATTTAAGCATTCACGTCAAAGTCCTATGAAAAAGGTCATTAGAAAGGAGGTCCCCATGGAACTTAAAGAATACTTCGAGAACACGGAAGGCAGCGGAATTCTGTCGACGGCAGATAGCGATGGTAAGGTGGATGCGGCTATTTATGCCCGACCCCATTTCATGGATGATGGAACCGTGGCCCTAATCATGCGCGATCGACTTACACATTATAATCTTCAGTCGAATTTTCATGCCTGCTATTTATTTATTGAGAAAGGTTCCGGCTACAGGGGCAGACGCCTTTTTTTAACCAAAATACGGGAAGAAGAAAATTCCGAGCTGGTGCAGTCCCTTCGACGCCGTCAATACATTGATGAGAAAGACGAATCTAAATTTCTGGTTTTTTTCAGAATAGACAGGGAACTGCCCCTATTAGGCGCCAGGGAGTAGATTTCAAGATCATCAGATTGATTGAAAAAACAATTTCCAGTATGCCCTGGGATATCGGTACAATGCAAACGAAGGGGCAATTTCGTAAGATGACCGCCAGCCTGCAGGTCCGGAGATATCAAGCCCAGAGCGAGGGTGGTTAGAAGACATGCCCGATTAAATCGAGTTTAGATACAGTTCTCCCAGATTCAATTACAGCGATTCAAACTGGAGATGAAATAACGGTGGGCGGAAATTTGGGGATCGAAACGATAGGTAATACCCAACTTTAGAATAACGAAAATGATTGGGGGCGGGACTTTCAGAGTGGAAGGCAGGCTCAAAATCGGTATCGGCAGCTGCCTGCTTGGCAACAAGGTACGTTGGAACACCGGTCATAAGTTAGATCGATTCTTGAAAAACACCTTGGGTCAGTTTGTTGAATATGTTCCTGTGTGCCCTGAAGTGGAAGCGGGTTTCGGTGTTCCCAGAGAGTCGTTTCGCCTGGTCGGCACTCCTGAACACCCCCGTCTAATCACTTTGAAAAGCAAAACGGATCACACCGATCAAATGGTCCTCTGGGCTAAAAAGCGCATAAAAACCCTTGAAAAAGAAAATCTGTGCGGTTTCATTTTCAAAAGCGACTCCCCCAGTAGCGGCATGATACGGGTGAAAGTATACGACGAGAATGGCATACCACGTAAAACCGGCATCGGCATTTTTGCACGGGCCTTTATGGAACATTTCCCCTTGATACCGGTCGAGGAGGACGGGCGCCTCAACAATCCGTTGATTCGTGAAAATTTTATCCTTCAGATTTTTACCATGAAGCGCTGGCGGGATAATCTGGCAAAAAAACGGAGCTTTGGCAACCTGGTGGATTTTCATACCTGCAACAAACTGTTGATTTTATCCCACAGTCAAAAACACTACCGACAGATGGGAAAACTGGTCGCAAACGGTAAGAAAATGCCGATCAGGGAGGTATATCACCAGTATCAACTGCTGCTGATGGAAGCCTTGAAATTGAAAACCACCATCAGGAAGCACATTAATGTTTTGGAGCACCTGATGGGTTATTTCAAAAAGCAGCTGAGCAGGGATGAAAAACAGGAGTTGATCGATATTTTTCAACAGTACCGAAATGAATATGTCCCGTTGATTGTGCCGATCACCCTGATCAATCATTACGTGCGGAAGTATGAACAACCTTACCTCAAAAAGCAGACCTACCTCAATCCGCATCCGTTGGAGCTGAAGCTGCGGACTCACGTTTAGATTTCTGGGTAGAATGATGTTGCCATTAAAAACAAATTTTTCCTTGTCGGCATTCTGCCCTCGGTGGGGATCTTAATGGTGAAGATATTTTGAAAGAAATTCATATTGTCGGCTTGTTTAATTAAAGAAGCTGTTTTTGACTCTTGAATAAAGCGATCAGAGAAAATCCGGCTGTGAAATCAGATCCGATCCTGGTAACCGGTGCCACCGGGTATGTCGGCGGGCGACTGATCCCCGCGTTGCTGGCTGCCGGCTATTCGGTACGCGCCATGGCACGTAGTCTGGGGAAACTCAGCTGCCGTCCCTGGGCCGGACGCGGGCGGATTGAATTGGTTCAAGGCGACGTACTGGATCTTGAATCTCTGAAAAAGGCGGCATCCGGGTGTCGAGCGGCCTATTACCTGATTCATTCCATGATCGCCCAGAAGGAAAAATTTGTTGAAGCCGATCGCCGCGCTGCCCAAAATATGGTAACCGCTTCAGCAGCGGCAGGATTGGAAAGAATCATTTATCTCGGTGGTCTTTCGGAAACCAGGGACGGACCGTTGAGCAAGCATCTGAAATCCCGTATCGAGGTGGCCGAGCTTCTTCGTGCTGGGCCGGTTCCCACCACCGATTTGCGAACGCCCATGATTTTGGGATCGGGCAGTGCTTCCTTCGAGATTTTGAGATACCTGGTTGAACGTCTCCCGGTCATGACCACACCGCGCTGGGTGCGCTCATTGAATCAGCCGATCGCTATCCGGAATGTAATCACTTATCTTATCGGTAGCCTCCAGCATGAAGAAACCGCCGGACAAACCTACGACATCGGTGGCCCCGACGTTCTGACATATCGCGATTTGCTGGATATATATGCCGAGGAGGCACATTTGCATAAACGGCTGATTATTCCACTACCGGTTCTTACGCCCACTCTGAGTGCTTTATGGATTCATTTGATAAGCCCGGTTCCCAAATCTATTGGGTTGCCTTTGACCGAAGGATTGACCAGTGATGCGATCTGCACGGAAAACCGGATTCAATCGATTATACCGCAGAAATTGCTGAGTTGCCGGCTGGCCATCCGGCTGGCATTGGATCGCATCGAGCAGGCTCAGGTTGAAACCTGCTGGATGGATGCCGGCAAATCGCTGGAACCCGAATGGGCGCACTGCGGAGACGCCGAATGGGCTGGCGGAACCATCATGAATTGCGGTTATCGCTCGAGACTGAAGGCGACCGCTGCAGATATTTGGGAACCGGTCGGTCGCATCGGGGGCAAAACGGGCTGGTACTTTGGAAACTTCCTATGGCGCTTACGGGGGCTGATCGACCGGCTGTTGGGCGGTGTCGGTCTGAGGCGAGGACGCCGGCATCCTTCAGAGATTGGCGTTGGAGATGCACTGGATTTTTGGCGGGTTTTAGTGGTTGAACCACCTCAGCGCTTGCTTCTGGTGGCCGAGATGAAAACACCGGGAGACGCACTTCTCGAATTTCAAATCACGTCCACTGGCGACGATCAGGTCGAATTACAGATGCACTCAAGGTTTATGCCCAAAGGAATTTTTGGTATACTGTATTGGTATGTGCTCTATCCATTCCATGAGCGGATTTTTTTCGGTATGCATAAAGCCATCGCCAAATCCATCCGCAAACCCATTATACAGGGTCCTGAACGATTTACACCCAAACTGCATATCACTTGTTCCGCACCGCCGCGCTCGGTAGATGAACCGTATCGGAGTGGAAATGGATGAAGCGGATTGATTTTTGAATTGTTTTCCGGCGACTCTAGGACATAAAATTGGCCTCACAATCGGTTCAAAACAGTCGTATCCAGCGTCTAAACGATCGTGAATTGAATAGTGGTAATTATATTCTTTACTGGATGCAGCAATCCCAACGGGCGGAGTACAACCATGCCCTGGAATACGCTGTTCAGCAGGCCAATGCACTCGGTCAAGGTGTGTTGGTCATTTTCGGCCTTATGGATGACTATCCGGAGGCCAACCTTCGTCATTACACATTTATGCTGGAGGGTCTGATAGAAACTATGGCAACCCTTGCATCAAGGGGAATTAAAATGGTGTTGCGACGGGGGCATCCACCAGTAGTCGCCCTGAAACTGGGCCGTCAAGCATCGATGATCATCTGCGACCGTGGATATTTGAGACACCAAAGAGCGTGGCGAGAGCAGGTTGCGCGGGAAGCGCGTTGCCTTGTCATTCAGGTGGAAAGCGATGTGATCGTGCCTTTGGAAGAGTTATCTGATAAGACCGAGTATGCCGCCCGCACAATTCGCCCCAAGATCCACCGGCACCTCGTATCCTATCTTGTCGCCCTCAAGCAGGCCAAAGTTAAACACCCATCTCTGGATTTGAAGGTTAAGGGAATTGAAATTGACAACACCGAAGGATTACTTCGAAAACTAAATCTTGATCGGAGTGTGCCGCCAGTGCCATATTTTTTCAAAGGCGGAACCTCCGAGGCAACAAAGCGCTTTAATGGTTTCATTCGCCACCGGTTGAAAAACTACGATCAACACAGCAATCAGCCGCAGACCGAAGATATATCTCACATGAGCCCCTATCTTCATTTCGGTCAGATTTCACCGCTTTACCTGGCGTTGCGAGTATGCCGCACCCCAGATTCACTCGATTCATCCAAAAACGCCTATCTTGAGGAACTTGTCGTGAGGCGAGAGCTGGCCATGAACTTCGTTCTTTTTACATCCAATTATGATAAATATGAATGTATTCCGGGGTGGGCGCAGAAAACCCTTGCCGATCATCAGTTTGACCAACGGGAATATGTCTATAACCTCGACCAGCTCGAAAACGCCGAAACCCATGATACCTATTGGAATGCCAGCATGTTGGAGATGAAACATACCGGCTTTATGCACAATTATATGCGCATGTATTGGGGCAAAAAAATTTTAGAATGGTCGGTAACGCCGCAGGAAGGATTCCAAAGGACCCTGGAACTCAACAATAAATATCTATTGGACGGCCGGGATCCCAATTCATACGCGGGTGTGGGCTGGATCTACGGGGTGCATGATCGTGCTTGGGCAGAGCGGTTGATTTTTGGTAAGATCCGTTACATGTCGGCTTCCGGCCTGGAAAGAAAATGTGACATTGCAGCTTACACTAAAAAAGTAGACGACCTGTTGAAAAAACAGGATTAATAGAGGCGCAGTGTTTTTTTACAGCAACCGAAAAAGTTCAAGGACTCGGATGTCGAAAATGCGATGTTTATGTGGGATCAAAACGACATACTGGCTTTGTTTTGGTTTCATCACAGCTCTATCAGTTCTAATTGGATGCATGGCCGCTGTTCCGCTGAAAGGTCCACATAGAACCGGGACCTATTTGCAAAAAATGGATATGCGCATCGGTCTTTTTAGGAGGAATTACCTGGTGCATATACCTGAAGGGTATGACGGACTCCAGGAACTCCCTTTGGTGCTGGTGGTGCATGGGGCGTTCGGTACTGGAAGGGGAATGGAGAAAGAGAGCGGATTCAGCAGGCTTGGTGATAAAGCACATTTAATCGTTGTTTATCCTCAAGGCATGGGCCTCTTTGACTGGCTGAGACACTGGAACAGCGGACATTGCTGCGGGAGAGCGAGAAAAAAGGGAGTGGATGATGTGGCATTTCTCAAGGCGGTTATCGAGGAGGTGTGGACCCGCTTTGGCGTCGACAGGACCCGCGTGTACATGGTCGGTCACTCCAATGGCGGCATGATGACCCACCGATTTGCCGCGCAGCATCCGGAGATGATTGCGGCCGCAGCCGTTGTATCGGGAACCATCGGTGGAAAACCGTCTTACCAGGAACCTGAGTGGCGCATTCCTGTACCTGTTCACCCTGTGCCGATGATGGTGGTGCACGGAAAGGCGGACAAGAATGTCAGTTATGCTGGCGGACCGCATCCACGTTACGAGAACGGTCTGACGATGCTGTCTGTGTCGGAATCGGTTCGGTTTTGGATACAATCGAACGGCGCTAACCCGGAACCTCAGGTAGCTCTTTTAAGACAGGAGCGTATTGTTCGTGAGCGGTGGACCGGAGCAAGGAATGAATCGGAAGTTGTCCTTTACAGCATTGAAGGATGGGGCCACGACTGGCCGGGGCTCTATTTCACCAGTGAACTGGTAGGTGATCCGCTTCAGGGATTTGATGTGGCAGCGGTGATATGGTCATTCTTTGAGAAACATCAGCGGACTTTCCCCTATACTGATAAACAGAATTGACCCCTCGGGTTTTGAGCTGCAACCTGGTGAGATAATTCTCCCTTTCAGAAGTGGGATTTCAGATAACATATTTTGAGCATAACTCTTATAAAAATCTATCTTAGAGCTTTTACGGAAAATCATAAAAATAAGGGTAAAGTTTGAAAATCCGGACCTGCAATACTAATAAAAGCAGGTATGAAGCGGATTTGTCCAAAATGCTCACACAATGGATGCTGGTCACTAAAAGATGGCCGTTTCCGATGTACGAAATATAGAAAAACTTTTAGCGATTCAAAACAACTAGTTCGGATTTCAAAAGCCAAATTAAGATGAGTGATCAAAAAATTTATCTATTCAACATTTCAAATAATCCATACGCACCTTAAAAATTTCCTGTCTGTAAAAACTTGTGATATCACTTATCCGATCAGGTCAGATGAATGTGGTTTTAGTGCCATAAACAGTTCGTATTGAGGTGGTCGCGGAGGTTGTGATATTCTTTTTTGATTAAGTTTCCATCCTATCAAAACAGGGAGTCAAATCGGCTATTTCCATATCCATCTTTGTCTTGTTTTTCAATTGTTCGTTTCGATACCCTCTTATTTTATTACCTCTGTGTAGAAGCAATCACTTTTTTTCTGATTAACGCCAATCGACTCAGGGCGCTTCCAACCTAATATTAATTGTTTGATTAATCCCAACACATTCCATTTTTTCTGTTTGTTTCTATCTAACAATAACGATGTTCTGAAATATCATTAATCAGACATTACACCTACTAATAAAAAATAAATCGCTATAATAACAGATAATTAACCAGATATTTGATAGGGCAGAGTCCGATTTGGCACGGTTGATGCCATAAAAAATACTGAAACGATGAACGTAACCAGAAACAACATTCAAAATGAAAGGAGGTGAAAAAATGAAAAATTTACAGATTAGAGATTTAGAAAAAACAGAAAAAACCACTTCGAAAAAATTAACAAAAATATTTGATGGTGCATACCGTAGAAATAGCACAAGGCGGTATACACGGGTCGGAATTATCCCTGATGGGCGGGCCGATGGAAAAATTACATGAATCGTAAAAGTTCTGATAAGGAGAAAAGAAAATGACACACTTAAAGATTAGAGATTTGGAGAAAGTTCATGAAATCACAGCTAAAGAAATGAAACTGGTATCCGGCGGTCGCAGGAAAGATCCCAAGAGTCGCTTGCTTGTGGATCGAGATGGTGACGTAGGTGGCACTCTGCATTTTAATTTAATAACGTCGATGTCCGATTATACCGCAGCGGATCAGGCTAGATCTTCAAATTACAAAAAATATTGCTCTACGAATTCTAATATCATCAAAATTGCGGGATAGTTTTAGT
>CAZZIU010000050.1:0-9062 GCA_964654545.1 uncultured bacterium | reverse complement strand
GAAAACGGATTATCCCAGAATACAGTCACGTGTATTGCACAAGATCCTTTTGGGTTTCTCTGGTTTGGGACGCGGGATGGACTTAATGTATACAACGGATATGATTTCACCGTGTTTAAACACCAGTCGGCAGACCCGCATTCCATATCGAGCAATGATATCCAGTGTCTATTTCGCGATTCCAATGGTACAATGTGGATTGGTACCAAAGAGCGTGGGTTGAACAGGTATGATTCCTATACCGGAAGATTTAATCATTATTTGCGAACCAGAGGAGAGAAGACCAGCCTTAGCGACAATCAGATATTTTGCATTGACGAAGATAAAAATGGGTCTATCTGGGTAGGAACCTGGAACGGTTTAAACAGAATTGATCCAGAGACCGGGTCGATTTCACAGTATTTTTATCATTCTGAGGATGCACACTCCATTGGGGATAGTCGCGTAAAAGATATTTTAATTGATAGCCAGAATAGGTGTTGGTTATCCACACCTAAAAACGGAGTCAGTCTGTATCGTTTTGTCAATGATTCCTTTTCAAGATTTTCCATTCCGTTTGCCAATACGGAAGTGTGTGATATGTTTGAGGATCATAATGGGAAGATTTGGTTTTTAACAGAAGAGGGAATTGCTGTCTTTGATGAAAACTCGGAAAAAATTATAGCAGTACAACAAACTGCTGTAATTGGCTTTGAACATTTTATTCAGGATCAGGATGGAAGATTCTGGGTCATTTCTTCGAAAGAAGGATTGGCCCGGCTTGATATGGAGAAGGGAGCCAAACAGGCATTTGTTCGATCAGACGCGCGACAGGATGGATTATCGTCTAACAATCTGTTATCCATATATGGTTCACAGGATGGAAGTCTTTGGATCGGGTCTTCGGGAAATGGGGTTTACAGGATTAATATCAAGCAATCTTTTGAAAATTTTATACCATTCAACCCTATTTGTGAATCGAATGACCCGGGTATTACCGCCATCTGCAGTATCACTTCAGATCAAATACTTGTGGGTACATCCCAGGGTCTGGATATTGTTGGATTATCCAATACACGACGGCCAATGTCCCCATTTGAATCGTCGATTGTTACACGATTATGCGGTATTCCTATTTTATCAATTGAGCAAGATGGTAACGGTGGTATCTGGGTAGGGACAGAAAATTCTGGGTTATTTTATATTGAAATATCCAAAAGAAAAATCACACAATTTGAAGAGAGTACCTATCCTAATTCCCTGTCAGGGAATTCCATATTTGATATGGCCATGGATGGCAAAGGAAACATGTGGTTTGCTACCTCCAGGGGGCTTTCATCCATCGCAATTGACCGTGCAAACGGTGGCAAATTCACGACCTATTTTTCCGATCCCCATTACGAGATGTTCGAAGATAAAAATGTGTTCACCAGCGTAAGTCCCCACCCCGCCAATGATGGAAGTATCCTGGCCGGTACTGAAAACGCCGGTGTTATTCGGTTTTTTCCCAAATCAGGCAAATTGACCTATTTTAAGTACGTTGATGGTTTGGATAATACCATCAGCAGCAATCAAATTAATTCTATCAGTATTGATAAATCAGGAATGGGGTGGATTGGTACATCAAATGGCTTGAATAAATGGAACCCAATCGATGCATCCATTGTGAGATTTACGGAAAAAAATGGATTGCCTGATAATATTGTTTATGGTGTTCAAGAGGATGATAACAATACGGTTTGGGTCCTGACAAGCTCTGGGATCGCCCGATTGGAACTCATTAGCAATTCTATTACGAGTTTTACTTCAGGTGATGGATTAAACAGTTCCAGTTTTAATCCCAGGGCAATCTGCAAAGATGAATCAGGAAGTATCTTTTTTGGTGGTGGTTCAGGATTGCATAAAATAAATCCGGATGAAGTATTTTTGAAATCGTTAACAAAACCGGTTTTGATCACAAAGATTTATACCAATAATCAAAATCAAAATATGTCCCCACCGGCACTTCTCGCAATTGATCCGTCGTCTAATCTGCAATTCTCCCATCTGGATAAAACCTTTACATTTGAGTTTGTCTCCCTGTATTATCAAAATCCCGGCAAAGTTCTTTATGCATACATGCTGGAAGGATTTGATGAAAAGTGGGTTATTGTTCCCGGTTACGGTCATAGAACAACCTTTACACATCTTCCACCTGGCGAGTATCGATTTAATGTGAAAGCATCGATTGATGGATACAATTGGTACGAACCGCCGACAAAAGTACGCTTTCATATTAAACCTGCACCTTGGAAATCGAAGAGTGCCTATGTGTTGTATGGTATATTATTGACAGGATTACTGGCATTCATCAGGCGTTATGAAATAAGGCGAATTACATTGAAAAACGATTTAAATAATGAACGGTTTGAGACGGCTAAACTTCAGGAACTTGATCGCGTAAAATCACAGTTTTTCGAGAATATTTCACATGAGTTTCGAACACCATTGACACTGATAAAAGGGCGATTGGAGAGTATCCACTCAAGCCTGACAGCGTCCCAAAGATCACATCTTAAAAAACAATTTGACACATCCCTTTCAAACACGAACAAGCTTGAAAAACTTATTAACGAATTATTGGATTTATCAAAATTGGAAAGTGGTACCCTGAAAATCGAAAAATCAATAATTGATTTCAGAAAACTGGTCGAACGCACGCTGGATGTATTTACTCATCACTGGGAAAGTAAAAATATCGTGCTGGTTAAAGATTTCGAAAATGTTCCTTTGCTGGTGTATGTTGATACAAAAAAAATGGTGCAAGTCCTCGATAATTTATTGTCAAATGCCATTGATTTTACACCCCACGGAGGAACCATACGTATCAGCCAGGAAGCGACTGCAACGTCCGTAGTATGTCGAATCGAGGATTCCGGTGAAGGAATACCAGAGGATTCCATTGACCGCATTTTTGATAGATTTTTTCAAGCCGATACAACTCTGGTACGATCGCATGAAGGATCCGGCATTGGATTGGCACTGGTAAAAGATCTGGTTGAGATACATGGTGGATCAATTTCTGTAGAAAATGTGCAGGAGGGGGGAGCACGATTTATCCTTACGTTACCCAGGGCACAGGTAACGAATAAACGCAATGAGATTGACAAAGAAATTCCAGATGATTCACGCCTGAAACGCCTTCCTGTTGATTCCACCGATTATAAACCTACGGTGGAAACAATCATTGCCTCTAAGCCAAATCTGCTGATTGTTGAAGATAACAGGGAAATGGTGGAACTTATCTTTGACACCTTGAAAAATGATTACCAGGTTCATACGGCACAAAATGGTCTGGTCGGATTGGAGAAAGCGAGGAAACTCCATCCTGATTTGATCATTAGCGATATTATGATGCCTGAAATGGATGGTATCGCCATGATCAAAGAAATCCGAAAGGATTCTGAATTAATAGCGACCCCAATTATCCTTTTGACCGCACGTGCAGACCGATCAAATAAAATTGAGGGGTTGAAATTCCGTGCAGATGCCTATTTGGTGAAGCCTTTCGATCAGGAGGAATTGAAGACGCAAATTTCCAATTTGCTGGACTTGAGAGCGATTATAAAAAAACAATTTGCCAGTCAAAGTGTTATTCCGTTAGATACTATTCAAAATTACGATCAGGATTTTATCCGAAAAGTTCAGGAATCCGTGAGCAAAAATATTGTAAATGCATCATTCAAAGTTGAAGAATTGGCAAAGACGCTGTTTATGAGTGACAGGCAGCTGGAACGGAAAATAAAGGAAATCACAGGCATGACGCCAAATAATTTCATTAAGAAAGTTCGTCTTCAACATGCGAAAGAATTATTGCAGAAAGGGATTGTTACAACCGTAACGGAAGCTGCCCAAAAAGTTGGGTACTCCCAGACCAAATATTTTACAAAATTGTTTAAAGATGAGTACGGGGATTCGCCTGCAAAATTCATCCGTTGATGCCAGTACCGCTTAATTTTAATCGATTCGGATAAATATCCGACAATCTTGGGGTACAAATCCGACAATATGACCCCGTGCACTTGTAGACCTCTATAATAACATTTATGTTCGCCAGCGGTATGAGCAAGACATAGGGGGAAATCATGCCATCACAACCACGGGAATTAATATTATCAATAAGTTACATACTAGTATTGTAGGAAGACCAACATGGAAAATGGTCACCAGGACCATTGCCATAATTGCATTATTCCACCCAATTACAAACTGGGCACAGGACCCAGGCAGTTCATCATCAGAATCCGTTGTCCAATTAACAGACTCCTATTTTCGTATTGGGTCTGTCCACCTGGATAAAGATAAACGTGAAGTTTATTTGAAGGGCAAAGTGAATATGGTGGAAGGAATGATAGAATTGCTGGCGTGCGGTTCCAGAGGGAAAACCCATGAAAGTATTCTTGTACTGGAATTGGTACCCCACGATTTGCAGGTTGCACTACTGCTATTGGGGTGTGATAGTGATGCAGTTCAATATAATGAGGACAGCACGCAGGTCATTGGGGGAAACAAATTGGATATATCTGTTTCCTGGAATGAAGGTAAGAAAACAGTTTCAGCACAGGATTTAATTAGAAATGTTGAAACAGGTAATACACCGGAAGCTAGTTGGGTGTTTATCGGATCACAAATTGTAAATGGTCAGTTTTTTGCGGATCAGGAAGAATCGATTATTACAACCTACCATGATCCATATTCCATCATAGATTTTGCTGGATTTGGTGCCGATAACGATGAACTCTTTGAAATTAATTCGGATGTGGTACCGCCGCCAGGGACGGCAGTGGATGTAACCTTAAAAGCATTATTTTAAATAAAGAAGACACAGGCATGACACACACAACAATAAAAATCATCATTGCAGGATTACTGGTGGGTCTCCTCCATGCAGATTCCTGGAGTTTTGGACAGCAGGAGAAATCATTAAAAGTGGATATATCCACTGCCCAGGAAATTGAGCACAGCATACGTATCGGGTTGGAATGGTTATTGGAACAGCAGGAAGATGATGGTTCCTGGAATCATTATCCGGCCATCACAGGGTTGGTATTGTCCGCATTTTTACGGGCCCACCCAAATATCACTTCAGAATACAGCGAACTGGCAAAAAGTTTTGAGTTTCTGGAAAAATGCGTACAAAAAGATGGAAGTATTCATGTAGGCGATATGCCCGGTTATAATACCTCCATATGTATTGTGGCATTTAAAGACGCTAAAAATCCCAGGTACGATAACATTATTGAAGACGCGGAAGATTTTCTCCGCGGATTGCAGATCGATGAAAAAGAGGGATATACCACCGATAGTTTGTATTACGGCGGTGTTGGGTATGGAAACGATGAACGTCCTGATATGTCCAATTTACAATGGGCGATCGAAGCCATTTCTTATAAAGAACCAGTCGTTGATAATGACCGGTTAACTGCATCGGAAAAACGCAAACTTGATGAAAATAAATTATTTTACGATAAGGCCCTCAATTTTCTTGCACGCTGTCAAAATTTACCCGATGTAAATCCTGAGGAATATGCAGGGACCGATGGTGGATTTATTTACGAACCTGGGCAAAGCAAGGCTGGAGGAAACACATCCTATGCCAGCATGGGCTACGCCGGGCTAAAGAGTATGATTTACGCCAAAGTGGATAAAAGCGATCACCGTGTTCAAGCTGCAGTCCAGTGGTTGAGTGATAACTATTCTGTCACAGAAAATCCTCCAATCGGAAATATGGGATTATTTTATAATTACCAGACGATGGCCAAGGCACTAGTCGCTTATGATGAAGATATTCTGGTGGACAGTCAGGGTGAGAAGCATAATTGGCGAATTGAGTTGGCAAACCAGTTAATGCAAACACAGGATAAAGATGGCTGGTGGGTAAATGAAAATGGCCGCTGGTGGGAAAATAATCCCGTGTTGGTCACAACCTATTGCATTTTAACACTTGAACAATTGCTGTAGGGAATTGAGCGTTGATTTTGGAAAAATTAATAGCCCATTTAAAAAATTTGATTGCAAAACGCTTTACGGGTCAGATTATCATCAATATGTCGCAAGGCGGAATTACAAAAATCTACAAGCATGAAGAATTGAAAATAACTAAACAATAAACAAAAACAGGCAACTCTGAATTAATCCCGCTTTAATCGCGGGGAGCTAATAAGAAGCCCCACATATCCCAACGGATAATGGGGCTTTTTTATTAAAAAATGAAAATTAGAGAAAGGAAATAAAATGAAATACGTATCCACGATAAATAGAAAGATCGCAAGTCGGGTTCACCCACTTATGGTCTTATTAATGATCGGGACGATCTTTGCCGGAAGCGGTGATCTTGGACAAAAGAGCATCGGAATTGACGCGGGCAAAGAAGATATGTTGCAAAACATTTTAAGCTCTGAAAACACGTTGGAGCAGGCTCAGGTATTGCTGGAGCAATATAAAAGCCAATTGGTAAACAATGGATTTTCAGATGCAAATGTCAGTCAGGAAGTTGATGCAGCTCAAACAGAGTACATGAAAACTTCCGGTGGTAGAATTGGCAATTTGGCAGTCAGTATGATGCCAAGTTACAGTCAGAATACGACCTACGGCAATGCAGCCATAAATGAACCCATAAAAGTATGGGGTCGTGTTTGGGGCGGTACAGCGCCGTATACATATGTATTGGACTTTGGCGATGGTTCATCCGTTTCCGGTTCGGTGACAGATGCCAGATCGGTAGGACAGGACCATGCCTATACATCTTCAGGATCGAAAACAGCAACGCTAACAATTACGGATAATGTCGGTGCGGTTGTTTCACGATCAGCAGTAGTTCGAGTGATTGTAAACCCGACCCATGATGAACGTGTAAATATGGCCATTGAAAAAGGGTTGATCTATATTTACAATACACAGGTTGCTTATGGAACTGACAGAGTTTATTGGTGGGGCACTGGCGATTGGCCGGCAATTGCTGGTAATGGTGCCAGTTTATTGGCTTTCGAAGAAAATGGCCATTTACCAAACAATGATGATGTGGAAGACATTTATGCTGAAACAGTCAGAAAAGGTCTGAATCATATTTTAAATGCATCAGGTACGGTAAAAACAACGCATGGAGCCGGAAATTTTTATGACCATAGTGATGGATTAGCAGTGCATAACCTTGACGAAAATGGTAACGGTTACGGAGCCTATTTATCGTGGTATACGTATGCAAATGCCTATGGAGCACTGGCTCTTATCCTATCACATGGCTCAGCTGCAGAAGCACAAGCGGAAATTATTCCAAGTGGTGTCTTCTCTGGAATGTCCTACTACGAATTGATAGGGGATATGATTGAACAATTTGGTTTTTCTCAGGGAGACGGCGGAACCAGAGGAAGCTGGGAATACTATGTTAATTCTCCCAACAGACGCTATGACGGTTCTGCACAACAATGGCCGAACCTGGTATTCAAAGCAGCCAAAGATCGCTGGAACTTACCGGCTGCGCAATGGATCATTGATAATTCCGTCCATGGTTTTCAGGTGCTACAAAATGGAAACGGTGGTGTAGGATATGCCTCCAGTTCGCAATGGCTAAATTCCGCAAAAACCGGTGGTGCGCTGGTTGGTTTTGCCAATGGTGAAAAATGGGCAGTAGACAATGATGCCAACGTCTCCAATGCTCTGAGTTTTATTGGCAGTTACTGGGGTCACAATAGCACCGATCCTGGTTGGGCACACGATTTTTATGCCATGTATGGATTGAAAAAAGGGTTGCAACTTCAGGAAGTTGAAACGCTTAACACACCCTTTGGGACGCGAGACTGGTATCAGGATATGTCTGGATATTTACTGGGTGACGCAAGTCTGTTAGATCCAGGTATGATGCCCGGTTACAGGAATATTGGTAATGCCTTTGGTCAATATGCTGATGGCCACTGGGGTGGTTATGTCCATGGCTATGGAATGCCATATTTCACAACAGCTCACGCAATTCTAGTTTTGACAAAAGCTGTTACAACGCCACTTCCAGTAGCCGTGATTTCACCTCAGGGTGATCCTGGCTATGCGCCTTTCCAATTGGACGGAAGCAATTCTTACCACGTGGATCAGGCTAACCATTCCATCGTTGAATGGTTATGGGATTTTGACGCCAGTGATGGTATTGACTGGAACAACCCCGATGCTTCCGGACAAGCTCCATGGCATCAGTATACTCAATTAGGTACATATACGATTACCTTAAGAGTAAAAGACGATAGTTCGCCAGATCCATTATATGATATGGCATCCATCACGCTAGATGTGACAGTGAACAACCATAATCCTGTATCCATTCCAATTCCAGCGGGACAACCAGTGTACGCCGGAAAAGTGGGCGAAATAATCACATTGGATGGTACGCAGTCTTATGATCCGGATGAAGGCCCACCACCACCGGACGGATACGGTTTGAATGACAGTATTGTCTTGTATGAGTGGGATACGAACGGTGACGGTATTTACGGTGACGCAACTGGTGCGGTAGTGGATGTTGTCTTTTCCTTACCGGTAAGCGGTGGCGTTAACCTGCGTGTAACGGATACATTCGGTGCAACCGGAATCAGCTCATCTTATATTAATATTTATGCGTCGCAGAATGACATTTCTGTGACCGGTATTTCCTCATCAAATATTGTTGCAGGTGTGAGTGCAGATATTCACGTTGAGTTCGCAAATGATGATTCATCAGATGGTGACCAGTTGATGGTTCCAGTATATTTTTATGACGGAAATCCCTTTACCACTGGTAGTCGTTTGGGTGTAGGCCAGAATTTTGCAGTTAACCTATTAATTGGTGGTACAGCTACATTGGATGTAACCGCACTGCCGCTTAACGGGGCTGACACCGTTTATGTCTTCTTAGATCCCAGTGATAACCTTCCTGAATGGGATGAAACAAACAATATTGCATCCGTGAATGCTTCAAATACACCTCCGATTGCAGACGCCGGCTTAGATCAGACCATTGATTGTGCCGTTGGTACAGCGGACGTTACATTGGACGGTTCCGGTTCATCCGATCCGGATGG
>CAZZIU010000049.1:0-9086 GCA_964654545.1 uncultured bacterium | reverse complement strand
CACGAAAGTCAGTAAAATTAATCAGAATTTTCACCGACCGGGTAACGACGTTACCGGTCAATGAAGGAAAATGAAGGATTCTCTCTACAATTTCTCTGTTTTTTGAAATAGGTATAGTCACGCAAGGGGAGCTTATTACCAGGCTGTCGCGTGCGGTACGCCTATGGGATGGTCATTTTGTGTATGAAGGGATACAGACTAGTGCTTGTAGACAATAAAGCAACGGATTTATAGTCCGTAGCCAAGTAAAAAAGGCAGCCAATCGACTGCCCTTATACTAATGAATAGATCAAATATTTTATTTCAACAACACTTGTCCATCATCCATCTTCGCCTTTCAGGCTACGACGGATAAATGGCTTCTTGACCATCGTAGCCTTGACGTAGATCGTTAGCGTAGTAGGACCATCTTTTTGGTCTGCACTAACTCTCCAGCCTTAATCTGGTATAAATACACTCCAGCGCTCACTGGTTTGCCATGATCATTGGTGGCGTTCCATTGAATTGATTTGAAACCAGCGTCTTGGGTTTCTGATACCAAGGTGGTCACTTTTCTGCCAAGCATATCGTAAATAGTGATTTGAACGTCCGATCTTTGGGGTAGCTCATATTGTATCGTTGTAACCGGGTTGAAAGGGTTGGGGTAATTTTGATGTAATTCAAACTCAATTGGCATAAATGAATTTTCTGCAATGTCAACCGATCCGGTTGTATCCCAGGTTGCCGTTATGCTATAGGCAACACCATTTAAAACACTTAGATCGCCATAATAGATTTGGCCGGCTGTATTTATGGTAGTTGCACATTCTACTCCGATATACCAAATCCCGGGTGCTAAACTTGGTAGTGTAATAGTTTGATCTGCCCCTGGTTGGTTACTGCTGAAATCCGCATTTGGTTCTAACGCAAACGTATCGGCATCCAGATACAGGAAAAGATCGAAACCATCTTCACCATCGAGGGTCAATGTAAGATTACAGGCCACTTCAGGGAGATCAACATTAAAATGGTGATATTGTTTATCACCGATCTTAGTAAATGCCGGAATACTGTCCTCGGTGGTTTGATCCATTATTCTGGTTTGCGAATTAAACAATTCTCCCTTTAATTGCGGTGGAGCAGTATCCTCCAGGGCATACAAGAGCATCGCTTCCATTAAAAGCAGTCCCTCGGCCGACCACTCCATTTCAGGATGTGATCCGATTACAACTACGCGACCACTCATTTCATTTTCCTTATACGCCCAACAACTGGTTTTTTGGTGCATATCATTTCCAGGATAATCGTAACGCAGTAAGACCTCGGTTCCGACCGGAAAATCAATATCCTCTCTGGCGGAACCACCACCATTATGACGAATGTTAGGAATATATAAATCACCCCCGAAATCGAAATAATTAAGCAACGGTGAATCCTGGGGAATAAAATGACCGGTGTAGCTATCATTAAGACCGGTTGGCTCAATTCTGCCTGGCCAAATATGATAATATTCCGGGACAATACCATTTTCTCGCCAACTCAAGCTAGCTAAATAGGCTCCGGCACAAGACCCGGTATAGCTACCGCCGTAATAGTAGAATTGTCTAAAGCGATTCCTCCCTTCTTCTCCTAGAGAACTGCCGTGATCGGTGGACTGGCCACCATTACTAAAGATTATGCGAAAGCGCGGGGTGCCGTCGGGGTATAATAAACGTCCGTTACTGTCATCCTCATTTGATATAATGGCCTCTGTCTGAAAGACAACAGATTCGGTAGCTATAAAATCCAAGGAAAGACCCAGGGAATCGGCCGCGGTCAAACTAGTGGCACCAGATAACGCTACACCACCGTCCATGAAAACATCTCTAAAGTATCCTGGAGTCTCTGCTGTAATAAAACTAAATAAAATGAATGTGACGACCAGATAAGCCGCAGGTTTCCTTATTTGATAGTGCATAAGAATTCCATATGTATTAGTGAGGTTCAAATCTTAAATGCATTGAATTGATACCTCAGTACTCACTTTAATAAAACCATCTTTCTGGATTGGGTGAAAACCCCGGTGCCGTTTTCATCGGGATCGTGAACACGGATCTGGCAAATATACACACCAGCACTGACCAATTTACCTTGATCATTGGTGGCATCCCATTGTATTGTTTTAGACCCGGCATCCTGGTTTTGTTCAATGATAGTTTTTACCCTCTGCCCCAACAAATCATAGATGGTGATATTAACCTGGGATTGCTGGGGGAGGTCGTACTGTATGGTAGTTATTGGATTAAAGGGGTTGGGATAATTCTGGTGGAGGTTGAAAGTAATCGGCCAAACCGGGTCATTGTCAATTGCTACAGTATATTGTGATTCAAAAGCACCCATATCCGGTGCATTTCCGTTGTAGTCCTCAGGATCTAAGTCAATAATTGTTTCCCCATTCCAATAATATGCTATACCCGCATCAACACATGTAGATCCCTCTACTAAATGATAATTACCATTCGCTTGATCAACAAACAAGGGATCGTCCACACTATTCCCGCTGGACCAGGTTGCTTCACCCGCATCACATTGCAGACCGGATTCTCCACCTTGAATATCAGAATAAGCAATGTGGATCAAATTCGGAGTAAAGCCAACCGTGTAAGTACCAACTTCACTGGGTGAGTTACCCCAGGCGATCGAGTTTATTAAATTGAGATTAATATTACCAGTGCATAAAATGCCGCCACCTCTCAGGCCGCAGGAATTATCTACCAGAGTTACCCTATTTAAAATAATGTTACTGTTGTCATGAAACCAGATACCACCACCATATTGGTCCGCGGTATTTCCATGAATCAAGACTTGGCTTATTTCAGGATTGCTTCCCTCGGTATACATACCCCCACCACTTCCGTTTCCAATATTGTTCGAAATTACAACATTACGAATCGTCGGGTTCGAATAATAGATAGCAAATCCACCCCCATAATAAGAGGTGTTGTGACTGACTTCAACATTCTCTATAATTGGATTTGAATTGACTGAAATTCCAATCCCTCCGCCAACTGACCCGCTTCCTAAGGCTTTATTGTTCGTCACAATTAGATTCCTGAGCGTTGGACTGGATTCTATACGGCAGGTAATACCGCCACCAAATCGTGGAGCCGTTGATCCTGTATACCCATTGCCATTAGTTATTGTAAATCCATCTAATACCGCATTTTCAGTTTCACCACTAATAAATAGAACCACACTCCCATTCTGATTACCATCTATAATCGTTGTTTCTTGTCCAGCGGTTGATCGAATAACAATATCCTTTCCACTGTAATCCAAGTTTTCAACAAAAGTACCTGGTTCTACAAGTATTGTATCACCTATATTGGCTGAGTCAATCCCGGTCTGAATCAGCGAATAATCATTGGGAATATTAATCGTCGTGGCAAGCGTATAATTGAATATTATACTTAATATTAGCATTGATTTAATAGCTTTGATTAATTTCATTTTTGCCCCACTTTAATATTTTTGCAACAGGAAGTTACGGGTACAATTGGTTGCTGTCACCTATACAAAACCTGTACAATTCAAAATACAATCAATAGGCGTTACCGACGGTGACAGGGCAATAATTAATAATTAGAAATAAATTTTATCAGATTTTCACCTTTACTTAATTCCAGTTTTTTTCGAATCCGGTAACGGTAGATTTCAACGGTTGCAGGCTCCACGTTCATAAGACCAGCGATTTCCTTGGACAACATATTCAATCGCAACAAAGCACATACTTTAATTTCCCGCGTGGTCAGTTTGGGATAATCTTCGCTCAGATTATGTATAAAACCGGAGTGGATTTCTGTAAACCATTTTTCAAATTCCTCCCACACATAATTGAACGAAACCAGATGAGTTAATCGCTGAATGAGTTTTCTTAAGACTCTGGCCTGCTCTGGTGGAGGTGCTTCTTTGAGTATGTTTATATCATACAATATTTCTTCCATGAATTCCTGTTTTTCGATCAAATCCATTGATTTAACAACCAATGCCCGTTGCTGGTGATCCAGCTTTAATTGTGTTTGTTGTTCCAAGGCTTTACGCCGCTCAACCTTTACAATTTTTCGTTGATGTATAAAAAAGGCCAATATCACAAATCCCGATAATACTGTAATTCCCAAAAATTTAAACCACACAGTTTCCCAATAAGGTGGTTTAACAATGATTTCTAAAGCTAACCCCTTTTTATTCCATACACCATCGTTATTCGATGCCTTTACCCTGAATGTGTATTGTCCTGGTTCAAGACTGGTGTAAGTGACGAAACGGCGCGATCCGGCGTAAATCCAGCTGTCATCAAAACCTTCCAGAAAATAAGCAAATCGATTTCTGGCAGGATCAGAATAATCCAGAGCCGCGTAAGTGAATGAGATGGTTTTATCTTTATTTGTAAGTGTGAGTTCCTTTGTTTCCGTAATTGCCCGTTCCAGTATCATCCTTCTACTATCCTGGCGGCCGATAGGGACATCAGCATAATTAATTTTGAAACCGGTAATTAGTACTGGTGGTAAATGACCGTTATTAACAATGGAATCGGGATGAAATCTGTTAAAACCATTGACGCCACCGAAGTAGAAATAACCACGGCTATCTTTCAGACAAGAACTGAAGTAAAACTGACTGCTCTGAAGGCCATCTTTCACATGATACGTATTGACCAGTCCGCTGTCGGGATCCGCCTTTAAAATACCGTTTGCGGACCCTAACCAAAGATACCCGTGATCATCCTGAAGGATACTTGCGATCTCAAGATTTCTGGGTTCAGCGCCCAAATCCAGAATCGAAAAGGTATTCCGTTCGGGATCCAATTTATTCAAACCTCCACTACGTGTCCCGATCCATAAATTTTGCTGTTTGTCCTCAAAAAGAGCCAACACACAATTACTGCTGATCGAATTTTCATCCACGTCCGAAACGACAAACGCCGTAAACGATTCAGATGCAGGATCATACCGGTTCAATCCCCCATCCGCCGTTCCGATCCAGAGTACACCGGATTGATCTTCAAATATGGTGTAGATATCATTGCTGCTAATACTGCGAGAGTCTAAAGGATCGTGTAAAAAGCGTTTAAAGCTGTGTGATTCTCTATTTAGCCGGTTAAGTCCGCCTCCCTGAGTACCCACCCATAACGTCCCGTCGTTGGTTTCAAACAGAGCGTAGATATCATTGTCGCTGATGCTTTGAGGCTGGTCGGGCCAATGACGATAATGATTAATACTTTCGGAAACCGGGTCTAGTTCAAATAAACCTGCAGCGAAAGTTCCGATCCAGATTTTCTCATGGCGATCCATCAAAACTTGGGCCACATAGTTCATACTCCAGACCCCGGGATCACTATCATCACTCTGATAATGTTTGAAAGTACCTGAAAGAGGATCAAACCGATTCGTTCCGCTAGGAAAAGTACCGATCCAAATATTGCCCTCTTTATCTTCGTCGAAAGATAAAACATCCGGACCCTGAAACCCATCAGGATTCTCTTCTGTTTGCTGGATATGATCAAACCTGAGTCGCCGCGGATTAAATTTATCTACCCCCCGGGAGCCCGTTCCTACCCAGAGAATACCCTGATCATCAATATAAGTTTTCCAGACAACATGATCACTGACGCTGAATGGATCGTTCTCATCGACCCGATAGTATTTGTATTGTTCCTGTTTGGGATCAAAAAAAGTGATACCATCCACCGTACCCAACCAGAGATTCCCATTTTCATCCCGGGCAGCTGAATAAAGTGCGTTCGTACTGGCCATATAGGGATCGTCAGTGTCGATTCTAAAGCTATCAGTCGTGTTACTGTCAATATCATACCTGAACAACCCCACTGGAAACATCGTAACCCACAGAACCTTTTCTTCTGGATCGCCGACCAAACCCGTAATGATGTTATCGGCCGGTTCGTTGTGTCTGAATGGTTCATCTTGTAGATTGTTGATCAATCCTGTGTGCAGGTCAATTTTTATCAACGAAGCGCTTTTCGTTCCGGCCCAGAGTATACCGGAAGGTATTTCATAAAAGGAGGTTATCCGGTTATCGCAAATGGAATGGGAATCAACCGGATCATGGTAATAGGTGAAAAATGAATCCTGTCCACGGTCATATTTATTCAGGCCATTTTCCGTACCAATCCAGAGATTTTGTTGCGAATCTTCATAGATTGCGGTTATGAAATTGCTGCTGATTGCCTTGGAATCGGCAGGATCCTGAAAATAATTAGTGAATTGTTCTGTATTGCGGTCAAATCGGGCTAAACCTCCATTGAATGTGCCCACCCAGATGGCTCCCTTCCAATCCTCACACATCGCCGTTACGCGGTAACTGGGAAGACTGTTTAGATTTTTGGGATCATGCCTAAATACTTTGAATTCATAACCATCATATCTATTTAGCCCAAAGCGGGTACCAAACCACATAAAACCCCGACTGTCCTGCATGATTGTATGAACAGCACCGTTTGAAAGACCATCTTCCACAGTCAAATGATCAAATGTCACATCTGCTGACTGAGCATAAATACAAAAAGTACAAATTAGAAATGCAATAATAAATGTAGGCGTACGATTAGGCTTCATATCCTATTACAATCATAACTATCAATTGACTGATTTTCATAATTAAGTACCCCTAAAAAATAGAGATTATCACACTCGTGTTCATATAAAATAAATTCTAATGCAAAAACGCTAACCTTTTTATTGGACATTACTCCTCAAGTTCATCCTAATCGAACTCCAAGATAGTATTATTTTCTAAAACAAATCCCAGAATCAATCTTTGTCAACATTAGGGATATACCTAAAGAATGTTACGAAGAAAATCGAAAATCTGCCATTAGGGATACGCTTATGAGGGATACACGATGTGTTTTGTCGTCGGTAATACGTCTGTTCTACTATTCCTGCCTGTCGAGCTGCCAGTGGGGTCTTCATTCCCTGGCTCATCAGCACCTCTACTTCACGAAGTTTGGGGATAATCTGTTCTGGGGCGTATCGTTTCTTGCCCATCTTTTTCGTTCCTTTATGGTTTGCATTGCTCGAACTTAAACATTGGGGCAACTTTTGGGGGCAAGGTCATATGGAAAAAATAATTTGTATCAAAACGATACATTTTGATACAAATTTAAAGTTATTTCTAAAATCCGTCTCAAAATCAAAATATTAAACCATTTCCACATGCAAGGAATCATAGGTTTTGTACAATTACCAAAGCTTTGGAAAGCAATCAGATAACACCTTAAATTAATCTATAGTTGAGACTAATTGACTTTCCGTTTTTCGACTGACTTTGGGACATACCCAAAAATTAGATTAACCTAAACCCGGAATATCATATGAAAAACAAAAAAATACTAATCAGCCTTTTAATATTTATAACTTGCGCTTTGGCACAACCATTAGTCAATATTGCGATCCTAGAATTAGAGGGAAAAAATGTTCCACAGACCGAGGCTTCCATATTGTCTGACAAACTGCGGGTTGAATTATATAAAACGAATAAGTTTAAAATTATTGAACGCGGACAAATGGATGAAATCCTTGCGGAACAGGGATTTCAACAGACCGGATGTTTCAGTGACGAGTGCATCGTCGAAGTTGGCAGATTAATTGGGGTGGAGCAGATTATTGCCGGTAGCATAGGTAAGGTTGGTGATATTTATTTTATCTCCATCCGTTTAATTAGTATAACAGAGGGAACAGTTATTAATAATGTTGAAGAAATGGTTGAAGGTACTATTAATGAAGTGTTAAAAACCGGGATGACGAATATTGTCCATAAATTAATTGCTGATGAACCGAGTCCTCCTCCTCCAATAACAAAAGGATCACTTTCTATCTCCACCTTTCCATCCAAGGCACGGGTAACTATTGATGGTAACGTAATATCGCAGAAAACCCCTGCTTTAATAGATAATTTGTTGGAGGGCAGCTATCCGGTTCATATTTCATTGTCTGGCTATCTTGAAGTTCAAAGGATCGTGGAAGTAAAGGCTGGTGAGACCTCCACTCTGGAAATTCAGTTGCAAAAAATTGAAAAGCCTCAACCGCAGGTTGCCATCGAACAATTAAAATACAGTATAAAAACAAAGGTCTCCATAATATCAGGGACTATGGAGGACTATGATAAATGGGTTGATGTTGTTAACGAATATATTTTAGAACCTGACACATCAAGGAAGAAATTGAGCTATTTTGGAAATTTGAATAGTTTTGCAATCCAATTTGCATATTACATTAACCCCAAATACGAAATCGGATTAACTGTTGGCCAGATCGCCGGGGAAAATTATCTTGATGATATGGAAAGATCCAGGGGAGGTGGTTGGGAACACAGGTTTACATTATCAAATGTATTTGAAAGTGTGACTTTTTATTATCACTTAGTCCCACAGCCATCCCAGTTATTTGGAACTGTTGGGATAGGGATCGATTTCTACCAGAGTACAATCGACTTTAAAGATAATGTGGACTTTGGGGAAGACGAAGTCAAATCCCAGTTAACCGCTTCCGGAATGGGTTATCATGCAGGTTTAGGTTTTGGTTATAGATTCACACCAAGATTTAGTATCGAATCAAATCTTGATTGGCGCTCGGCAACAATAGATGGTTATACCGGGAAAGTTAAATATTATTCCTATGGAAATCTAGAATCCGAAGAAGATGCAATCCTGTTTGAAAATTATGGCAATTACTACCCAGCCCCGAAATCTTGGGAGGGGGGCGAAGAAGGTTCTGTCGATATGACTGGTCTGGAGTTTGTCCTTGGTCTCGTGTTTAGTTTTTAAGCTGGTTCATAATCGAGGATTTTAGGTCCCGGCCAATCTGCATTTTGTACTTGCATCAAAAACCATCGTTTTTAAGACAAAACCAAATTAACCGATCGCGGCAGTCTTGCTCTGGTTGATGAGTTCATGACAGGGATATAATTTACACAAAAAATGCATCAAGTATTTCCCTTCCCCGGACATTTTGGAAACGATTCAACATAACGAAACAGTCTTGAGTGGATATAAACGAATCCGTGAAGTCCGTATCGACAGTGCCGGGTATCAGTGCAAGGTTCTTGACTAT
>CAZZIU010000048.1:0-9142 GCA_964654545.1 uncultured bacterium | reverse complement strand
ACATATATCATAATTAATACTCCCATTTTGAGTACTCTCCGTGTTTGATGATTCTGTAAAACCATAGATAATAACAGAGATGGGATCAGCCAAATTTCAAAAATTACTCGCCTGCTAAACATGCCGGTTTAAGTGAGTTTATCCCGATGAGCGAAGCGATTTCGGGAATCTCGTGTAATTTTGAGAATTATAGTAATTCAATTTATTATTTGATTACATTTATTTGATTTCATTGAATTGAACCATCATATTTCTAATAATACCGATTCATTCTATAATTAAGTTGTGTCTCAGTACCGGGTATTCTATTATTATGAACCCACATCTATTCATATTAAATATTTTGTTAATATGCCAATCGTAAAAATGATTTTTCTTCTGTAATATTGAATATGTTTTGCTGTAATTCAGATAACTCATTATATAATAAGGTCATATGTTTAATCGCTGTTGTAATAGTACCAGTACTTTTATGTGCTCAGAGTACAAATATAGTTTTTGACCATCTGACGGTCGAAGATGGACTATCAAGTGGCCTGATCCATGATATTATGCAAGATAGTCGTGGATTTATGTGGTTTGGTACCCAGTTTGGATTAAACCGCTATGATGGGTATGAGATTACACTGTTTGGTCCTGATCCGCAGGAAGAAGACATTTTCCCCGGTTATTCTATCACAAGTGTTTGCGAGGACAGCAATGGCAATATTTGGTATGGAACAATAAACGATGGATTATATCGACTGGATAGCAAAACGGAGGCATTCACAAATTATCGTCATGAACGACAAGAAACCTGGTCTATTTCAAGTAATCAAATAACAGATATATTAAAAGATTCGCAACAAAATCTCTGGATAGGCACAGAGCATGGTCTAAATAAATATAATCCCGAAGATGCTTCATTTATATCATACTATCATGATCCGCATGATTCAAACTCTATGAATGATGACAGGATTTCCACGTTGCATGAATTTCCTACTGGTACGCTATGGGCAGGGACAAAAAGCGGTACGTTAATAAAGATGGATTTAAACAGTGGGGAAATAAAAAACATCGTAAATAAATATTTTTATGCCCAAAGTACTGGTAATAATTATATCACCGATATATGTGGAGATTTGAAAACGAATATTTTGTGGGTGACCATGTACCCTATAGGGCTGATTAAATATAACCTTAGTTCAGAAGAATGTAAATATTACAGGATTAGCAAAGATGATCCGGATATGATTAGCACTAATATTCTTTATTCCATTGCTATGGATCAAAATAGAAATCTATGGTTAGCATCCTTAGACGGGATCACTTTTTTTAACACGACTACTCATACCTTCACATATAATCGTATGGATGAAAATGATCCCACCAGCGCAAATGACCATCTTTTCTGGAAAGTCTATATGGATCCTCAGGGGATTCTCTGGGCAGGTGCTGGATCAAAAGGCATTAATAAGTATAATCCAAATCAGCTGCGATTTGATCATATTGTCGAAAATAATGATTTTCCTGAAGGATTCCAGGGGACGGATGTCTTTTCTTTTGCCGAAAATAAACAGGGTAACATCTTGATTGGAACTTTGCCCGGCGGTACAAACATATTTGATCCTGTTCATAATACCTTCCAGCATATTCAAAGCAATGATAATGATCCTGGTGTCTGGAGTATGAATTATGTGGGACATGTTTTGGTAGATCATGCCGAAAAAGTATGGATTGGGTCATTTGGTGCTGGTTTATTTGAATTGGATCCATCAACTGATATAATAAATCATTATCGACAGTATAACACACAACCACATAGCCTAAGCCACAATAACATATATACATTAACCGAGACCAGTGATAGTTCAATTTGGGTGGGAACTAACGGGGGTGGCTTAAATCGGCTTAATCGTGAGACGGGGGAGTTTACCCATTACCTACATGATCCGCTAAACCCAACAACCATAAGCAGTAATATGATATTGTCGCTCTTGGAGGATCATTCGGGAGTATTATGGATTGGTACTTCCGGTGGAGGACTAAATCGATACAACCCCAGTACCGAATCATTTGATACTTATATTGCAACCAGTAATGATCAACATTCAATTAACAGCAACAGCATTTTGGACATTTTTGAGGATCAACAGAACAACTTATGGTTTGGTACTCGTGCCGGAGGTCTGAACAAATTAAATCCTGAAAGAACCAAGTTTACTATTTTGGATTTAGGCTATGACCTAAAAAGTCTGGAAGTAGCAAGCATTCTTCAGGATGATTCAGGCTATCTATGGTTAGGAACAAATCAAGGTATTTTAAAAGCACATCCTGATCATGGTTTGGTTAATACGTATCATATAAAAGAGGGTGTTCAAAGTACCAATTTTTACTTTAGTTCTCGTTTGAAAGATAGTCAGGGGTACTTTTACTTTGGTGGGACAAATGGTTTTAATCGTTTTCATCCCGATTCTATTAAAAATAATTCTCATATCCCACCGGTCGTAATTACCAGTTTTAAAATAAATTATGAAGAAGTACCAATTGGAAAAGAGCTAAACGGAAGAGTCATACTTACCAACCCAATTACAGAAACAGAGTCTATTACATTAACCCATAAAGATAAAACACTATCATTTACTTATGCTGCCTTGGATTATTCCGATCCCGAACGCAATCGCTATGAATACTACCTTGAAAACTTTGATAATGATTGGATAAATGCCGGTACCCGTCGTTTTGTCACCTATACAAGTTTAGATCCTGGCGAATATGCTTTTCATGTGAGGGCTTCCAATAATGATGGTGTCTGGAATCAACACGGCGTTTCATTGGCAATACTTATCAAACCACCATTCTGGAAAGCCTGGTGGTTTATATTTGGGGAAATTCTATTTGTTTGTATATGTATTTATTCGGGATTTGCTATTCGTCTGCGAATAGTACAAACACAGGAACGTAGAAAAGCAAAGGAACAGCAATACCAACTAAAGCTGGATCATCAGCAACGGGAACTGGTTTCAAAATCCATGGATCTGATTGAAAAACAAGACTTCATGGAATCAATATTGGCCGAGTTAAAATTATTGGAAAAAGCGAAAGAGGAAGAATGTCAACTGGTTCTGAAAAAAATGATTCGTCATTTGACTCAGCTTGTTTCTTTCAACCATGTATGGGATGAGTTTGAAAAATGGTTTACTGAAATCCATTCAGGATTTCTGAAAAACCTGGGCGGAGATTATCCCACATTAACCGCCAAAGAACTAAAGGTGTGCGCCCTTTTACGGCTAAATATGTTATCAAAAGAGATCGCTGGGCTTATGAATGTGGAACCGGCAACCGTAGAAATCTACCGATATCGAATTCGGAAAAAATTGCAACTTAGTAAAGGTGAAAACCTAATTCATTTTCTATCAAATTATTAAAGTTTATTGTTTTTCCGTCTATAATACACCTTTTAAGTAAATACTACTGTATAGGTTTTGTATAGGTGTAATAGTCTAGGTACCCCAGTAATTTTGCCCAACGATTAAACCAATAGGGGGCCAAAATGCAAAGAAAAACAAATCATGGGATTATAAGCATTTTTTTTATTGGCAGTGTTTATTGTAATGTGATTTCAGTACCTGGAGATGCACCTACAATTCAAGCTGGAATTGATCTAGCCGTTAACGGGGACATAGTTCTTGTAAGCGCTGGAACCTATATAGAGAACATAAGTTTTGATGGGGAGGATATACGTGTAATATCTATTAGTGGAGCTGAAAATACCATTATTGATGGAAATCAAAACGGTAGCGTTGTTTCATTTGTTAATTATGAAACGGAAAATGCGGAATTATCAGGATTTACAATTACAAATGGTAACGGTAATACGGGTGGATCATCACCGCGATTTGGTGGTGGAATTGCCATTAGAGAGTTTTCTAACCCGACCCTTAGAAATTTAATCATTGAAAATAATTCAGCACCCGTTGCTGAATCCCTCGGTGGGGGTATTGCCATTTCATTGTACTCAAGTCCCTTACTTGAAAACATAGAGATAAAAAATAATTACGCATACTATGGAGGTGGCATTGCAATATATTACTCAAATCCCATCATCCGTAATGTTATAATTACTGGAAATGATGCCTATGCCGGTGGTGGAATCATGAGCCAGGGAAGCAGCCCGGAAATTGTGAGAACAGTAATCCAGGGAAATTCAACAACAAATGGCGGAGCCGGCATCTGGTTTTATGAAGATGGTGAAATCGTTCTAAATGCAGTAACAATTACAGGGAATTATGATTCATATCCGGAGCATTACAGTGGAATAATGTGCATACAAAACGTCAATTTAACAATCATTAATTCTATTCTATGGAACGATGGTCGAGAGATTGGGACATATACAGTTAGTTTTGCACAAAATGATATTCATGTTGCCTATTCAGATTTACAAAACGGTCAGGAAGGAATTGATGTCGATCTTGGTGAAGCAACCTGGGGAGAAGGAAATATTCAGGATGATCCACTATTTGTTGATTCTGAGAATGGAAATTATGGGCTTGTTGAAGGCTCGCCATGTATTGATGCAGGTATTGATCTATATTTTGCTGGAGGGGATACATTACTGTATTGTCCTCCGGATGAATATAATGGGAGCTCAATGGATATGGGAGCCTATGAGTCAGATTATGTTGTAGGGGTAATACAGGACCCAGGTATACCTGCTAAATTTAATCTGTATCAGAATTATCCCAATCCATTCAACCCGTCCACAAAAATACACTATAGTATCGACAAAGCATCAGTCGTGACTCTTAAAATATATGATCTCCTAGGAAATACTATAAAAATACTGGTAAACGAATATCAGGATTCCGGTGTAAAAACCACAATTTGGGATGGGAAGGATAACAAAAACCAAAAAGTGAGCGCTGGCGTGTATTACTACCAATTGCGAGCAGGAGACTTAAATGAGACAAGAAAACTCGTATTAATAAAATAAACAGATTATTTCATGTTATAATACCGGGGATTAAATGAATATAAAAAAAACACCAGTTATTCTTCTAATATTCCATGTTATTTATATGCAAACCCCCGGTTTTTACAAAGACCTTTTCATGGATGGTGGGGTTCATTTAACCAGCCGAGTAACTCTTCCCGCAGCTGATTCGCTGGGGTTTAGCTTTGAATATTTAGCGACAGAATCTATCTATGTACAGGATTCCATTATAATAGCAAATATGGATGATAGTAATGGTCGTTTGCTTTATCCTGACGGTTCACCGCGTTACCGGACACTATACACCAATGGAGGTCAATCAACCTCTCACGGTAATTCTTTAGGTGAAGAAGGACGAAACCGGGTTAGACAATTCTATAATAGTGGTGGTAGCTATACCGGATCATGTGCGGGAGCATTTATTGCGAGCATGGGGTATCATCACCCCAATGTTCATACAGCTTATTATCACCTTTGGCCCGGATGGACTGAATATACAGGCCTAAATGATACTCCGACGGGTCAAACCATCCTCCCGAATTCGCCACTTTTAAATTATTTCGATTTTGGGGGCGATTTGTATATTGATGGTGTGTATCATAATGGGGGCGGTTATGCTCGAGAAGATATCAGCTGGCCTTTTCAAACAGAAGTATTATTGCGCTATGACTATCCAAGTCTACCCATGCACGAAAAAGTCAGCACCTGGGCGTATAAACCCGATGATATAAAAGGCAGGATAGTCGTCATCATGTCACATCCTGAAAGTGTAACATCTGGGGAACAACTCCATTTAATGGAAGCAATCTTGCATTATGCAGTAGATGGTATAGGCGCACCTCAGATAAAAGGGGAACTGGTCAGTGGTGAGACTAGATATATGAACCAATCAACAGAGGACAGTATCCCTGCATTTACAAAAATTGGTGACAAGCAATACCACCATTTTACTTTTTCCGTACCTGAAGAAGCGAATTCGATTACTATTGAGTTGGATGGTGAAGAAGGGTATGATCTTTTTCTCTATGTAACTCCGGATACATTTGCATTTGAATCAAATGCACAATATATGTCAAACCAATCGGGCTCAGATCAGGTTTTGGAAATACCCGTAACTTCACCGGGAACCTGGTATATTGGTGTTGAATGTGCAACCACTATCATGACGGCAGGACACGTCTATTTTGGTGATCAAAGCGTACTCAATGGTGTTGCATATAATATTACAGCCTCATGGGATACTACAGGACTGGTTACAATCGCTGAAAATCAATTAACTCCGGATCATTATAAATTGTATCAAAATTATCCCAATCCATTCAACCCCACAACAACAATCCAATATGAAATACCTTATAGATCAGAAGTAACAATTACGATTTACGAATTACGAGGGAATGAAGTAGAAACATTGGTATCAGAGGTTCAGGGTGCAGGGGCTAAATCAGTGGTTTGGGATGCATCCAATGTTGCCAGCGGAGTGTACTTTTACCAAATTAAAACAGGTGATTTTATTCAAACAAAAAGGATGGTATATCTGAAATAAATCTTTATTGAAAGAAAGGATATTGTTTTGAGAAGCCTTTGTATAAAATGGATTCTACTATGTGTATCTATATTGATTTTATTTGTCGGTTGTTATGAAATTGAAACGGTAGTACAACCACCCATTGCATTAACGAATAGTGTCGTTTCACCGGTCATTACACTATCTCTGGGAGAAGTAGACAGTACAAATGCTATTCCAAATTTTGGTATTCAATTACCCATTGGTTGGACACTACCGGATACAGTTCCATTTAGTGGCGATCTATCTGGAATTTTTGTATACGATAGTATTATTTCAGAATATCTATGTAGTGATAGTGCAGTATATCCAATCTCAGGATGTATGCCTGGTTATTATTGGTGGGTTGGATATGCCGTTGATACAGTTTTCTCACTTCCCGAAGGATCTTTAGCTATTGAGCCAATAATTCAAACAAATGACATGATGGGGGCCTTCATTATCGAATATCGCGTTGGGGACAATCTTTTGTATCCAAGCTATGGAGAGGGTGGTGGGAGTATTCCAGGATTCTTGCGACTTGGTCAGTCTATATCAATATTTATGACTCCAGACTTAAGTCCAATTTCTGGAGATGTATATATTAGTACAATAGGTACAGTTGGTGCATCCGGCACCAGTTCAGATCCATTAAGCACATTATTCGAGGCTACAAATCGTATCATAACAGATAGTTTAAGTCCAAGTACGATACACATTGCAGATGGTATTTATTCTGATTCAACAACAGGTGAACATTTTCCCGTCACTTTAAATAGCTTTGTTTCAATTGATGGAACATCTGCTGAAGCAGTAATTCTTGGTGGGAATACATCGCATCGTAGGCTTAATCTTATGAATTCATCGGACATATCTATTAACAATGTGACAATCCAAAATTCAAGTTATGTTGGAGGCATCTTCTGTGAAAATTCATCTGTCATAATAAAAAATTGCATTATTAGGGATAATGCTTATGGGGTAAAAGCATATAGTTCGAACGTAGGAATTAGAAATTGCGAATTAATTGGAAATAGTACTGGGGTTTATTCAAGTGGTTCCCAATTATATCTTTCTTCCAGTTCCATTACCAATTCTGGAAAAGGTATTAATGGGATTTTGAATTCAATCATCGTTATTGATAGCTCAACTATCGAAAATAACTATAGTGATGGACTTGACCTATGGCACGCCAATGCAACCATAAACCAGACGACAATAGCAAATAACTCTTCAACTTACTATTATGGAGGTGGAGGAATCTTCTGTGACATGGAGGCCGAGGTGGAAATAACCAATAGTATTATTTGGGGAAATTCACCGGATCAAATAGTGGGTAGGACAAATAATTTTGGTGATTATATAAGCATATCGTCCAATTATTCTGATATACAAGGTGGACAAGAGGGAATGAACATGAATTGTGCCGGAGAAGTAAATTGGAATGCAGGTAGTATCAACCTAAATCCACAATTTTGTGATTTCTATCTACGAGATTTTACTTTATCAGAATCATCGCCATGTTTATTGGCAAGTGAGAGTGGTGGTTATATTGGGTATTATGAAGAACCAGGTTGCGAATACCCTGTTAATTATCCACCAGAATTCAATCCCATTCCAAATCAAGTGTTGCAGGAGGATCACACAATTATTGTATCATTTAATTGTATGGATGTTAACAGTGATTCAATTCAAATTAGTATGGACGTGGACACTTCGTTAGGCGATTTTTTATTAACACAGAATTCATTGACTTACACTCCTTTTGAGAACTGGTTTGGAAGTTTTCCGGTCACACTTTATGCTACAGATGGAGCTTTTTGGGATACATCGGGCTTTACGATTACCGTTCAACCGGTGAATGATTCACCTCTACCACCAACAATTACTTATCCCGTTTATGGAGATACTATTTTTGTTGATTCACCAAATGATTCTTTGTTGACGCTTTCATGGCATCCTGGATTGGATGTTGATAGTGATAATCTTGAATATATCGTTCAAAACAGGGTTATATATCCAATCATGTTTCCAGCAAGTCCACAAATGACTACTACTGATACAAGTGTGTCGGTAAATATTTTCGGACATAATCTTAATACAACAATATTCGGATTTCAATGTACCGTTTTTGCACATGATGGGTTAGTAAGTAGTCCATTTGACACGACGTTCTTTTATATTAATCGCACGTGGTTGGGAGTAGAGGATGTAGCACTATTACCTGCTAAATACGCTCTCAATCAAAATTATCCCAACCCCTTTAATCCGTCAACGAAGATAGATTATGAGCTACCACAACGATCTGATGTGCAGATCACTATTTACAATATACTTGGTAAAAAAATGACTACTCTGGTATCTGAAACTCAGGAAGCCGGTTACAAATCAGTGGTCTGGGATGCAAGTAATGTGGCCAGCGGAATGTACTTCTACCAGATTATATCAGAAGATTTTATACAGACGAAGAAGATGGTGTTGTTGAAATAGACTCTAGATCATTTGAGCTATTTGATTTTTGGTGGCTTTACTATTCTTGCCCAAATATGTTACAATGCGCAACGTGGGATATACGGTTGGAGCAGCAGCAATCATTGTGGCAATACGTTCACTTGTAG
>CAZZIU010000047.1:0-9483 GCA_964654545.1 uncultured bacterium | reverse complement strand
AGCGGAAAAAAGCCTATTTCCTTCCTTCGCTCATTTGGTTTTTATTTTCCAATTTAATTCTTTTTCGCATTCCCAATCGACCAGATCAGTAAGGATCATCTGATTTTAAAAAGCTGATATAAAAAAAGGGCGCGATTGCGCCCTTTAGCAATAGTGATCATAACCCTTACTGGGCATTCAAGATATAGGCAGGACCTTGAATAAGTTCAAGTGAATAATTGTCGGTCCCATCACAGGTATACCGAATTTGGGTGGTGGGTTCTGTTCGTTCGTATTCAAAAAGTACCAAATTGTTTCCGGATGGAACAATGGACCAAAAATTTGGAATTTCGTCAAAAACGATTCCCATTTGTAGCCCACCGGTGTTTTCAAATTCGTCCGCGTCCGGGTAAGATCGAACACCGGTTTCCAAAATTTGATCACTGGCATACATATACAATGAAGATTTAAAACTCCCAATGTATGCATCTACGGATGCCTTATGAGCATCTTCGGCAAAATTGAAATACCTGGGAACCAATACTGTGGATAAAATTCCCAAGATCACAATTACCATGATCAACTCTATAAGGGTGAATCCCCCCTGTTTTTTGTGCCTGTTTACTTCCATTCGATGTGTTCTGCTATTTGTACAATGATTAAACGACCAGATATTATGTCTGTTTGGAGCCGAAGACATGTGATCAATGACACAAGTTACAATATTTTTACTAACTTATATAAATATATAAAATGTTATAATATATATTCTAAAATACAGCTATGGAATTGGCGTGTTTGCCAAAGGTAGCCATATAACAAAGAAAATATTGGAAAAATTACCTGCAATGGCCGGTAATCCCAGTTTCTCCAATTTTTGCTAAAAAAAACAGATAATTCAGCGATACTAAAACCTCAATAATGGAAACCATTGTAAATTTGCCTGATGCAAATTTCCCATTTCAATTCAAAGCACCTGAGACCTATTCTTTATGTCTTCATATTCATTGTACCATTTATGGCTTGTCAGTACATAAACAATCCTCCGGTGATCGAAAAAATTTCGGCCAATCCGGATAGACTTAAACCCTATGATCAAGCGACCCTGACCTGCAGAGCCAGCGATGCGGATGACGATAAATTATCCTATGCCTGGTCAACTGCTAACGGAGATTTTATTGGCAGCTCCAAAAAAGATTCGGTGATTTGGCAGGCACCCAATATTCCAGGGCGCTATGCCCTTAAAATAACAGTGAGTGACGCATACGATTCGGACGTGGATTCGGTGATCATAATTGTATCTGATGCATTTAATTTTATTTCAATTCCATCGGGCTATGTATCCTACGGCGAAGGCGATACAGCCATGGTCATTAATTATGGTTTTGATATCATGAAATACGAGGTGACCAACGCCCAATATGCCAAATATCTCGAAGAAGCCCTATCGGTTGGCGAAATCTCTGTTTCCAGCGATGTGGTTTCAGGGAGCTATCCCGGTGATTCACAATACGAAGCCAGCGATTATACATTTCTGGATATGCAGACAACCGACTGTAAAATTAATTATGTTACGAATGGTTTTGTCATAGATGCGGGATATGAAAATCATCCGGTGGTCATGGTGACCTGGTTTGGGGCTTATGCGTTTGCTGCACATTATGGCCTGGCACTCCCAAATGAATATGAATGGGAGATGGCAGCGCGGCATGATAAGGGGTACGATTATCCCTGGGGGAACCAAAACCCGGACTGTGATCTGGCGAATTATTATGGCTGCCTTGACCAAACCCAACCGGTGGGCATTTCCACCGGAACCAGTCAATTTGGTGTATATGACATGGCCGGAAATGTCTGGGAGTGGACAAATAGCTGGTACGCCACTGAAAGCAGTAACCGGGTTCGACGCGGCGGTTCTTTCAACAATTATGGCGACCATTTAAAGTCTTGGTACCGCTATTATTCCGATCCCACCGGTACTTACACGGCGGTAGGTTTTCGTTGCATTCGCACGTATTAATTCAAGAGACAACGAATACATTAAACATTTGTCCATCCTGTGCATTATCCTCAATATATTTTCAGTAAGGAGTTTTTCGTGAGACAGATTTCAAGAATTGTAATAACCATGCTGCTACCAGTAGTGCTTTTCTCTGGTTTTCTCAATGCCGGTGAAAAGAGTAAAATAAAGATTGGGGGGAGTGTCACCATATCCCGGCACGATGAAGTGGAAGATGCGGTAGCCGTTGGTGGCGATGCAAAAATTTATGGAACCGTAATGGGATCGGCGGTTGCTGTTGGTGGTGATATATATTTAGGACCCGATGCAGTTGTGCACGATGATTGTGTAAGTGTTGGTGGTGAAATTCATATGAGCCAAGGTGCCGTTGTATACGGCAAAATCACGGAAGTGGATGATTTCGATTTTGCCGGTTCCATGTTTACTGATATGTGTGAGGACAGCCATTGGAATTTCCCCTGGTTTTTGACCTTTATACCTTTTGTGGGTATCCTAATAATTGGCGTTGTATTCATTGCCATAATGCCAAACCAATTTGGACGGGTGTCTGATATCATCGTAATAGAACCTGCGAAATCGTTTCTGTCCGGTCTGGCAGGATTGTTATTGTTTATTCCATCCATTCTAGTTTTGGTCGTATCCATATTGGGGATCCCGCTTATTCCTTTGTTCGTCGTAACTGTTATGCTTCTCATGTTTTTTGGTTATTTTTCATCTGCCGCGGTGGTGGGGACAAAATTACTTTCCTCTTTGGGGAATTCCACATCTTCCGCCATTTTGCAGATTATAGCAGGTCTACTGATTTTCTGGCTGGTTGGTTTTATTCCATTTATTGGTGGCATGATAAAATTTATAGCTACCATTTTTGGTTGGGGAGCGGTGCTGGTCGTGTTGCATCAATGGCTTAAGTATAAGAAATCTCCACCCAACCTTCCGGCCCCTGAACCAGTTGAGGAAAAAACGGAATGACCGTGGTTGCTGTCAACGATTTTGTTCGCAGACAGGTGAAAGGTTCGGGGAAAACCTACTCCCCGGACCTTTCGTTTGAAGAAATAGCACACCATGCGGAAGAACAATATGGAAAAGGTGAATATGAAATGGGATATCGGGACGGAGTCATCATAGTCAATGCGGCTTCCTGGCTGGTTCACCATTTTATTTGTCCGTATGTGGAAATTGATGAACAGACACGGCTAAAGGCGGAAATTACCCAACGGAGCCCTGAGGAAGAACCTTATATTAGAATTCGTGCCCTTTCTGGTGAGCCAGTACCGGCTCAACAGGTACAGTTGATACTCTATCGACACGATGTCCTTGCGGAGAATGACGAATTCAGCAGCAATGCTAAATGGGAATTGATTAGCATCCATGCCATCCCAAAAGGGATAAAGACATTGCCAATGGGACCCGTGACCATGATGCGAAATCAATTGGAATTACCCGGTGGAACAAAAGCCCGGTATTCTTCGGAAGAATGGGCTCAATCTGTTCGTTTCTGGCAGCGCTATGCTGCCCTGGAACCAGAAGTCTAATCTATTTTAATAGGAACAGTTTCTGTGTTTTCGTTTCAGTGGCTGTAACCAGGCGAACAAAATACATCCCTGACGGAAAGGCTGAAGCATCCCAGCGAAATATTTTGAAACCTAAACCAGTATACCCTTCATCTACGACGGCTACATTTTGTCCAAGAAGATTGAGTATTTCCAATCGGTAGTAGCCTTCATTTTTTAACGCAATTTCGATGGTGGTGGTTGGATTGAAAGGATTGGGATAGGCCAGCAGTAGATTATAATGCACCGGCAATGGATTTTCCGGTTGGGTACCAACCATAAATGTATCCATGGCTGTCAGACTAAAATACCCATTGCTGATCACTATATTTGGGGGAGGAAAATCCGCCTTTAGAGCGGTTGCTGAAAATTGTCCTGAGATGGAATCTTCAGAGACATCAGACAATGTCACGGATCCGGCAACAGAAGCATAGGCAGACTCCAATAACTGCGACAGTACTTCAGAAGCCAAGGAGTCGGAGAAAACAAATCCGGTTGAGTCCACGAACATATCCAATAACCCAAAAAGAAAAGTAGAATCAATATCCACCAGAAATATGCAAAAGGCTGAGGGCGCTACATTGATTGAGGGTACACCAATTGGGAGTGTAATTGGTTCTACGGGGGATACTGTGTCTGATATCAGCATGATAAAAGCATCCAGTGTGGAGTCAGTAAAATTCGGTTGAATAGCGGTTAGAAGTACGTAGCTGGTGTCGATACCATTTAAGATTACACCGGCTGTTGCATTTGAATCTGATTCGATATCGGCAGTGAAGCTACCATTTATTGATCCACTATAATCGAATGAAAGTTGTCCCGTGTAGGTGAGCAATCCCTGGGCTAATAATCCCGCTCCTCCACTTAGTATTAATAGTATAATTGTGATTTTTTTCATTGTTCGCTATTCCTGACAGTTAAAGAGTGTAATACAACCCCAGCGCACCACCTAGCCCAATTTTGGCTTTCGGCGAACCATGCAGTATGGGGACGATTTCAAAGAAAAATTCGAAGGGCATGTCGCCGAAATCTGCTTCCATTCCAATGGGACTGCGAAAACCGAGCCCTATAGAATTACCGGACTCCAGATAGACACCGTATCCAACATAGAGTGGAAAAGGCAGTTGTTTGACGGTTTGATTTTTCACCAGGTCTACATGAAGGTAGACTTCGCCACTGTTGATACCAACCGCACCATGCCATCGTCCTGATTTAAGGGATAGGCCATCGGGACCACCAAGTACCAGTCCTGCCTGGAAATCCTTTGCGCAAGATATTCCCATACAGACAAGGGCAAGGAAAACAATCACTCTTTTATTCATAATATCATGTATCCTTCCATTTAATTTGTACCGCAAGCGGCAAAAAAAGCGAATATTTTGTTAGTGGATTGTATATGAAGCGTTGTGGATCACAGTTCAATCGAAATGTCACCGCTTTGCCCAGATCGGTTTTCTTCATAGAGTGTTCACCTGGAAGAACACACATGTGCTTTATCAAACCATGGTACAATTTTTTTTGTTTAATAAAATATCTTACCGAACGTGGCAAGCCCGAATAGGAGTTTTCGCCTACAAGAATTCCCTCAAAGATTTTTTGCTCAAGGTTTTCGTATTGTTGGCGTAGGAAATGAAAATAATCCATTAATGCTCTGGCAGGATAGAGCGGGTGTTCACCGGGACCGTTTAGGTCCGATTCCAGGGTCTGTGATTCCATAAACGGAATCGATCTGTCCGCGTGATGAATCCATTTCCGTGGTGCAGAATGGAGAATGTAATCGACTGGATCACGAGGCATATCCGCATCGTTGATTTCTATTTCAAAGGCGTCCAGATTTTGTTCTCTGAAAAAACGCTTTTTCTTTTCATTTACGGGATGGTGTAGATTGATTTCTATAATCAAGGGTCGATTATCCCGGCCTCTGGCTTCCACATCGACATAAAACATGCTTTTGGCTTTTTCAGTGATGATGTGGTGCAGACCTTGCTTTTCCTTCATTTCTGGAAGACGCATTACACCAAATATGGAAATAATCTTTTTCGCCAGAAAATGAATTTCGTTTTCAGATTGCATCCCACATGTTAAATTAGGAACAGTATGTACAAATTGATCTTGGCTCCGGTCTACAGGAAGCTCACAACGGGGACAGCGATATTCCCGACCAGCTTGAGCCTGGTCGATATGGTGAAATTCTAGCTGGGTCTGTGCGTATTTCATGCAATTCTATGATCAAAAATGACCAATCTATCTTAAAATTTTCGGCATTTGAAAATCCAAACCCCTAAATTTATTATTGTTACGGGAGGGAACCTTGAATAAAAAGGGGAAGGACACAGCGTTGAAAAAAGGTTTGCAGTCGGGAATATCCCACACCCACCACTTTTTGGATATTTTAAACGATTGGGTGTGGGAAATGGATACCAACGGTATTCATACTTATTCCAATCAGGCAGTAGAGAGAATTTTAGGATATAAACAGGAAGAAATTGTTGGTCAGCATGTAAGCCTGGTCTGGCCTGAAGCATCTAAAGATGCATCGAAATTAGACACGTTTAATGACGAACTGAAAGATGGTATTCCGTGGCAGAATTACAGAGGATTCTTCCGACACAAAGATGGCCGGACTATCATTCTCGAGTCGTCGGGTGTCCCCATTTTTAACGATCAGGGACAATTGATCGGCTATCGTGGTATCGATCGTGATATTACCGATACCCTGGAAAAGGAACGAGAATTAAAAGTTGCCAAAGAAAAATATCAGCAGGAAAATGAATTTAAAATGCTGTTGCTGGATATTATATCCCATGATATTTTGAATTCTGTTAATTCGATCACCGGTTTAAGTGAATTACTCCAGTATGAATTACCTGATAATCCCAAAATTGAAGCCTTGTACCATAGCGGCTTAAATCTTGCCCACATAATAACCAATGCCATCACCCTGTCTCAGCTATCCTCCGGGACAACGATTGAAACAGGACGTTTAGGTGTTAAAGATTTATTTCACCAATCCATAAAAACGTACAAAGAAATAATCGCCCAGAAACAGGCTCAGGTACTAGTACAAACCAGCGACGAACACGTTATACAGGCAAATCCAATAATTGCAGAAGTGTTTAATAACTTTCTGGACAATGCTCTAAAATTTGCAGAACCGGGATCGACGATTATTATGGAATCAAAAACACGGAAAAACAAATTATTGTGTTCGGTGATGGATGAAAACAAACCCATAGATAGACAGGAAAAAGAAACTATTTTTCACCATGGTACACGGAAGAATAATCGTCAGTCCGGCAGGGGTATTGGTCTTTCTATTGTGCACCGGATCGCAAAAGCGCATGGAACAAACGTAGGCGTCACTGCCCGGGGAAAGAAAGGGAATATGTTTTTTATTGAATGTGAAATTGCCAGTCCTGCAGAGTAGGTAATGAATTCCCCCATCACATGATTGGTCCCGAATCACATTTTATACTCATCGGCTATACAAATGATTTTTTGGTGTGTAATTTTATTGTGTGTGCATTGTGACAACTAAGGAATTTTCATGAAACCTACCTATACCTATCACTCCATTTCTCTGGTTCCACGGCAATTATCAACCGTGAAATCACGCCATGACATTGATTTGTCCGCCAGTCTTGGAAATGGTCAAAAGCAGATGACCATTCGGATGCCAATTATACCTTCGCCCATGGATACCATTTGCGGGATAAAAATGTGTCGCAAATTTTATGAAAACGATATGCTGGGTATCGTACATCGCTTTCAACTTCTGGAGCAGCGACTGGAGGAATACCAGACACTTAAAAACGAAAGCATGGATGCCATCATTGCCGTAGGACTGGATGAAGAATCCATAGTATCACAATTTATTGAACTAGGGGCACACTATTTTATATTGGACGTGGCGAATGGATTCAATCGTTCGGTTGAACCCATGATTCATGATATTAAATCCCGACCGGAGACCTTTGTAATTTGTGGCAATGTGGCGACCAAAGAAGGGTTTGCTTATCTGTCCGATCTGGGGGTGGATGGCATTCGTGTTGGTATTGGAAACGGTTCCATGTGCAGCACGTCCATAATGACCGGAGTGGGGCAGGGGATTGTGACGGCGTTGGAAGAATGTAAAAACCAGAAGGACAGTTCCAATTCGCCTTCTTTAATTATTGCCGATGGCGGTGTTACCAATGTGGGTGATGTTGCAAAAGCCCTGGGGTTGGGTGCAGATCTGGTAATGATGGGACGCTTATTTGCAGGGACAAAAGAGGCGGAAGGAAATGTGCTGAAATACAATGGAACGCTCTACAAGGCCTACCGCGGATCCGCTTCGTTTGCCGTACAGGCTAAACACAAAGAAAATCCGAATTTCATTGAAGGCGATGAAACGATAGTGAAGTATAAAGGCAGCGTACAAAATATCATCAACGAAATTGAAGCAGGATTGCGGAGTTCATTCAGTTACATGGCGGCCCATGATTTGAAATCATTTCAGGAGAATGCAGACTGGGTTTTGTATACCCTTGATCCGAAACTATTTAAAATTGAGGGATGATCAGCTGTAGTTTCATTTGAACCACATAGCAGCTAAAAATGCCAGGATTCCAAGTACAAACGTTCCGGTTATAAAATACAGGGACGTCCTCATTAGCTGCTTTTCTTTTTCCGTTAAAGGCCGTAATTCAGCAGCATGCTTTTTTTCCTGAGTTGCACCCATAGCCGTTCCCAGAGCAATTCCAATACCAATACCAATGGCAATATTGTCCATGGAAACACCCAGTGCGGACCCAATTGCTACACCAATGGCCAACCCTCGTTGACTGTAATATCCCCTGGGATGCTTTCCGGTTCGTTCAAATTCACTTTTTTTAATTTTAGATGCATAAAATGCAAAAGTGAGAAAAAGACCAACAAACACAACCCCAAGGATGGATACTAAAATCCAAATTATACCTTCAGATTGCACTTAATACATTATCCAGAAAATGAATTTCCGTGCAATACCCAGGGCAATAAACGCCAGTATTGGAGAAAAATCAAACCCGCTGCTGGTTGGGGGTAACAGTTGTCTGAACGGTGCCAGGATTGGTTCGCTGATTCTATAAACCCACTGTATGATTTCATTGGCTGGGTTGTGCGGTATCCAGGACAACACTATACGCGCAATCATGCAGAGATACAGAATCTGGAAAATGAGATCAATGATAAAATACATGGGAAAAATTAATACATTTGCACGTACAGAACCATCATCTGTTCATTTTCGTATTTACGTTAAATTATGCAACCGGCTGCATTGGATCCGTGATGGAAAAATCAGATGAGCAATATTCGCCGATTTCCGGTACATTGTTTTTCAGAAAAAATACTTTCGGGGGAGTATATGAGGATAAAATTCCCAGTACCCGGTTCCGGAAAACATTCTAAAATTTTTAATATTTCTACGTCGTATTTCCACCTTCCATTCACTAAAAATTGTAACCGAACTCCAAACCCTCAGAGTAATGTTGCTTTCCGTGGACTAAAAGAGGAACAAATAGATCGGTCTTCATAAATGAGTAAAAGCAAAACCACCAGGAAGCGGTTTATAAATCCGTCTGCCGGGATGGGACAATTGATCGGGGAGAACCTGTGAGTGCCGGGATGTATTTGTATCGGATTCGGGCGGGGCATTAGGTGGAGACCAGAAAGATGGTGCTGCTCCAATAACTGCGGCTCTACTTTACCCGTTGCACTTAGTAATGATGTGGCAGGTAATTCTATTCTTTTTTCTTTCTGAAATTAACCCAAAGGCTCGCTTATAGTTTATCCCAATTCTGTCCATAGGTTTCATAGGAAACAGTTATTCCGTCCGGTTTGCATATGGATTCCAGTTGGCAGCCAGATTTACTTGTCCACCAATAATGGTATAATCAATCCTCTGATTGCTGC
>CAZZIU010000046.1:0-10647 GCA_964654545.1 uncultured bacterium | reverse complement strand
AACAATCCCCGGGAACAAAAGAAGTGCGATTTGATGCCACCAATTTGGCCAGTGGGATGTATTTTTATCAGATTCAGACTGTTGGCTTTGTTGAAACCAGAAAGATGGTTGTACTGAAATAACCACACAAGATATTTCCTTGTACCTCTTTTTCCTGTAAACTTCCGAAGAGATAGATAAGAATCATCTGTGAAATCACTTCCATCCATCCTATTCCTGCTGTCATCACTGATGGCTGCTATTGTTGAAATTCCCACCGATTATACCACTATCCAGGAAGGAATCAATAATACTGATACTGGCGATACTGTGTTGGTTCTGCCTGGTGCCTACTATGAAAATCTAACCTTCAACGGAAATAACATTACACTGATGGGCGAATTTGGCCTATCTGGTGATACCGCTTCTATTGCTGAGACTATCCTGAACGGTAATGCTACAGAAACAGTTATTCTAATCGAAAACCCATTGGACACAGCTGTTGCAATTCTTGGATTAACCGTTACCAATGGTCAGGGATATCCTTATGGCACATACGCCACGGCTGGTGGAATTACCTGCAAGAGTGGAGCCTCTGTCACAATCAATCATGTTGTTGTATCAAATAATCAGGGCACATATGGTGGTGGAATTCTTATAAAAAACGCCCGGGGAACCATTGAAAATTGCATGTTTTCAGAAAACATCGGTGTGTATGGTGGCGGCATTTTAATTTTTGACTCTAATGTGTCAATTACCAGTTCTGGTATACATAATAATGTGGCCTCAAGTACCGGTGGGGGCCTTTACGTTTTTCAATCTGAAATTGTAATTGATAGTACGACTATTGAATCAAATCTATCAGAAAACACTGGTGGTGGAATTCATGTTTCAGCTTCTACGGGCAGTATACAGGCATCGTCCATTATTGGTAACACCACACAGACCAACGGAGGGGGTGTTTTTAGTTATAGTTCAGATATGGATATTGCAGATTGTAACATTGATTCAAACTGGGCAACCTACAATGGTGGCGGTTGTTATTTGATCTTTAGCTCCATGTTTCAGCTTCAGGCATCACGTTTGCAGGGAAATCATGCTCAGGAAAATGGTGGGGCTCTTTACTGCGGATCATCCTCGCATATTATGCTGGGAGGTTCGCGGATTATTTATAATACAGCCGGAATTCAAACCGGTGGGCTTTATTTCACGCAGAATAGTCTTCCGGTTTTTGATTCCTCAAACCGGTGCAGCATATATCTAAACGTTGGCATGGGAACCGGAAATGAAATTTCTATTGATACATTGTCTTCCTTAACCATGCCCTTGGACACATTCACGGTCTTTATACCAACCGACTACCATTGTTTTCCCTTCAATCGGTTTACGATTGACATGAATGCCAGTATATTGGGTCAGGTTTCTGCGGATCTGTTTGTTAATCCTGATGGCAGCAATGACAATTCGGGTTTATCCGTTGATATGCCGCTTAAAACCATCCACTATGCCCTGTCAATTATAATACCAGATTCCACCAACCCTCATACGGTTCATTTAAGTGACGGGGTATACAGTCCTGCTACGACGGGGGAATACTTCCCTATTACTCTTCCCGATTATATATCACTGAATGGTGAAAGCCGTGATTCGACCATTCTTGATGCGGCGGGAGTAGATCGTGTAGTAACACTTAATAGAAATTATCATGTAAGCCTGTCAAATATGACATTAACCGGAGGAGAAGCACAATATGGCGGTGGTATCAGCATCCATATGTCATCCCCCGTGTTATCAAACCTTCGGGTGGTTAATAATCATGGCGGTTCAGGAGGTGGAATTCACATTAACGAATCTTCGGCTCATGTGAATAATGTCCTAATCACCAATAATAATGGCAATAATGGCGCCGGAATCTTCATTCACAGTCAGTCTGACCCCATAGTAGAAAATGTCCGGATTGCTGGTAATACCGCGGTTGAGTATGGGGGTGGGGTTTACTGTTCAAACTCAAATCCGGTTTTTATACAGTCCTCGGTTCATAATAACCTTGCTGCTACCGGCGGTGGTCTCTATTTCACTCTGTATAGCGATCCGGTTTTTGATACCAGCGAAAAATCGAATATTTATCTGAACGTTTCCGGTCCGCTTGGACGAGATTTATATGCCGATCTTTCCCCTTCAATTACAGTTGATGTTGACACCTTTACGGTACTGTCTCCTACAGAATTCCAAGCGCACCCGCGATCAGATTTTAGTTTTTCTATTCTGAATGGAAAAGTAGAACAGGTGAGTCAAGATTTATATGTGGCCACAACCGGTAGTGATATGAATGTCGGAACTGACCCTGATTACCCGCTTCAAACTTTATCTTTTGCCCTGTCCAGAATATCAGGTAGTCATACCGATCCAATTACCCTTCACCTGGAAGCCGGTGCGTATAGTCCCTCTCAGTCTGGTGAAGTATACCCCCTTTATTGGTTAAACAATGTAAATATGTCCGGTGAGTCACCCGCCTCAACTATCCTTGATGCAGAAGGTTCGTCAAACATTATTATTATGGACCAGGTAGAACAAGCGACATTTGAAAATATTTCTATACAAAACGGATTTGCGTCCCAGGGGGGTGGCGTGCAGGCAATAGTATCAAACCCTGTATTCCAAAATGTTCATTTTGTTGATAACAATGCGGAAAATCATGGTGGCGGTATTTCAGCAAATTTTTCCAATCCCACCTTCACCGATGTAATCTTCCGAAATAATGCGGCGACATTTGGTGGCGCTGCATACCTGCTTAGTGCCAATTCCGTTATCCTGCGCAGTATTTTTTATAATAATGCCGGATTGACACAAAATGGCCGAGGCGGAGCTTTGTATTTACAGAATTCAGACGTAACCATATCCAAAGCAACGCTCACAAACAATTTTGCTCAGGCGAATGGAGGGTCGATGTATTTTTATGCTTCTTCGGCCTGGGTTACCAATTCAATATTTTGGAACAATAGTCCTAATGAAATTGAATTCTCATCTTCGTTTACCAGCAACACATTTGTGTCGGCTTATAATGATATTCGTCATGGCACGGAAGGTGTCGTAATAAACAATAACGGTACCCTGTTTTGGGAAGCTGGCAATATTAGTCTAAATCCACTGTGGACAAACCCGGGTGGTGGTGATTTTTCGTTGGGAGATGATTCGCCTTGCATAAACAGTGGTATTGGTTTTTATGATTTCTATGGCAATATACTTGTCGATTTTGATTCCACGGAATACGTTGGTATTGCGCCGGATATGGGCGCCTTTGAAAGTGATTTTCTTGATAACCATAATGATGGTTTCCTGCCAACACAATTTGGTCTGTATCAAAATTATCCCAATCCCTTTAATCCGCTTACCACGATTTCATATTTACTACCGGTTAAAACGCACGTGAAACTTTCTATTTTCAATTTGCTTGGTGAAGAAATAATGGTTCTCGTTGACCGGGAAGAACCACCGGGACAAAAAAAGGCACTGCTCGATGGTTCCCGATTGGCAAGTGGGGTGTATTTTTATACGCTAAGCACCGGCGCCTATCAAGCAACAAAAAAATTGATCCTTTTGAAATAGCCCCCCTTAACTCTTCGCTACTTCATATCTATTGTAACATGTAATTTCATTTATGAAAAAATACCTTCCTCCATTAGCCGTGATCTTTGCGGCCATCCTATGGAGCCTGGATGGTTTTATACGACAAGAGTTGTATTCGCTATCCTCCTTTATGGTTGTCACTTTGGAGCATGGGATCGGGGCGCTACTATTATTTCCTTTGTTGTTTCGTGGCAGAAAAGAACTCTACACGATTAACCAGCGCACCTGGGCATCGGTGTTGTGGATTAGTGTTTGTGGTGGCATATTAGGGACATTTTTTTATACCAAAGCGCTTAGCTATATTCAATATATTGACTTATCGGTTGTAGTTCTCCTGCAAAAATTCCAACCGCTGTTTGCTATCGGACTTGCGGCTGTAATACTGAAAGAGCCCATTACACACCGTTTTCTTGGCCTGGCGGGGATGGCCATCGTTGGTGGTTACCTTGCGACATTTGGTAATCAATCGCTGGCAAACTGGGACGATAAAACCATTATTGCCGCTCTATTAGCGCTGCTAGCCGCTTTCAGTTGGGGTAGCTCAACTGTATTGGGTAAGCATGCTCTTAGGCGGTTATCCTTTCCGGTCGTTACTGCCCTTCGTTTATTGATTACATTTATTGTGGCAAGCACCGTTTTTTCCACAACGCAATCGCTGGAGTCGGTTGTGGAGCTAACAACCAGGCAATGGGTTTTGATTGTGGTTATTGTGCTCTCAACTGGTTCTGTTGCACTGTTTATTTATTATTATGGACTGAACCATTTACCCGCATCACATGCTACTATCTATGAGTTGTTTTGGCCCCTAACCGCAGTTGGATTGGATTGGTTTATAAGAGGGCGCACTTTAAATCTGGTTCAAATTATTGGCGCTATTGTTCTCTTAACCGCAATCCTCCTTCTCCCGCGGGAACGCTCTATTCATGACTGACGCTCTCACAAAAAAACAGCTCCGTAAAAATCTTTTTCTTAATTCAATCCATGAGTATTGCTGGGGATTTGGGATTGCCTTTCATAATACCTACGCGGTTGTTCCTCTGTTCTTATACAAATTAGGAGCTCCAAACTTTGTTATTTTATCCATTGCTGGATTATTTAGTATTCTGCTGGCCGTTCCTCAATTGTTTTCAGCGCTAATGGGTCGCAATATACGAAACCAAAAAGCAGCTGTATTTGCTGTGCATACACTTGTTCAACCACCGCTGTTTGTGCTCGGTTTCTCTTTTGCCATTTTTACGGTTACGGGACCGTCGGCATGGATTTTTTACTACATCTGTTTCATCCTGTATGCCTTAGCAATAGGATTCGTACTGCCCATTTGGGCAAATTTTGTGCAATTGGTAACCAATCGGGATAGCCGTGGCTCCTTCCTTGGTATTTCTTTTATGTTTAACAGCTTTGGAGGATTTATTGGTGGATTTTTATTGAAATATATTCTGGCCGGAGAAACCCCATTCCCTCGCAATTTTGGGTATGGCTTTTTTATCGTCTCCGGTAGTTTAATTGTCGGTACTATCGTATTCCTTTGGTACGAGGTTAAGCCAAAAAAACAAGCATCCGATGATAAATCCCTGTCGGATTTTTTCAAAGACACAATGGCAATTATAAAGACACACAACAATTTCAAACGCTATATTGTAGCAAGAATATTTTTCACCGCAAATTTCCCTGCTGTGAGTCTCTATGCTGTTTATATGAAAGAGAAGTTTGGCTTTGCGGTTAGTGAAGCGGGGATTTTCACCATCCTAAATGTGATTGCATTTGGGATTGGGAGTTATGCTGTTGGTCAGCTTGGTGACAAGTTTGGACATAAAAATGCCCTTGCCGTAGCTTTTGCCGGACATTTATCCGCATTAGCACTTGCATTATCTGTCAACTCCATGACCGGTGTCTACGCCGTCTTTTTCCTCTTGGGTTTTGCAATGGGGGCGTTTATGCCATCATCGTTAAATCTGGTATATGATTTTGCTGGTAACCGTGACAATAAAACATACATGGCACTTACAGAAACGGCGTTGGCACCTTTTACTGTAATCATGATCATCGTCGCGGCGTCCCTGGGTGAATTGTTTGGAGCGCAGGCCGTTCTTCTACTTGCCGGAGGAAGCATAGCCGTGGGGTTGTTACTTTTGCTGCTATGGGTCAAAGATCCTATGCGTTTTGAACAAGCAGTTTCATTTCCTGACAACTTCGCGTAATTTGGGCTACAAGATTGATTGAATATTTTTTGCGAAATGAATTACAATTTTACTTGCATTATCTTCATTGCCCTGTGAAAATTACAGACACCATGGTATCCATAAGACGCTATACTAGCTTTGTATTTCTTGCTGGGATGCTCATCCTCACGACACAATCGTGTAAGGATAACCCAGAGCGCCATCTCCAGCTTGGTAATTGGTATTTACAACGAGGTCTACTTGACGAATCTATTCTTGAGTTTAAAGAGGTGACCCGAATTATACCACAGGATTACCAAAAACTAACTCGAGAACAATATCAGGTGTTAAGCAAAGCCCACTATAATCTGGCCTTGGTATATACTAAAAAAGGGTGGTGGGATTACGCTTTAAAAGAAGCGCAAACCTGTTTTGATTTGCAACCAACCAAAGACAATTATTCTCTTGTTGATTTAATTCGCCAACGGATGGCGTTAAGTACTTCTGAATCTTCAGATTCGTAATATTAATTATTCAAAGATTGTACGGTATCTACAATCCTTTCACGTCTCTCTTTTAGGCCTAATCTTTTTACAGGTATTTCATAAGACGATTTTGAGCTTTGGCCTTCTTTCCATCCATAGATCATTCCTGCTGGCCACGTAACCAAAATAATAACTCCCAATTCATCAATCCCTGTTATGACTGAAAGGATGAGCGGTGTTATATATCCAACAATACAGCCACCAACACACCCTAAAACGCCACCTGACACACTTTTTTGATTTGAATAAATTGTCATGGACTGAATTTTTTCCAGATCAATTACATGGGCCATATTTTTATTTATAGTTTTTCCCTGTGCGACTAAAACACCTTTTGACAGCGTAAAGGTAAGTTGGTCTTGTGTTACTGACTGCAACTTTACACTTTTATACGTTTTCCCCCCAACAAGGCGAATGTCTGAAACTGTTCCACCCAAGAACGTAGTTGTTTGTTTTGACTCCTTCTGAGGCTTTCGTATGGATTTTCCTGTAAGCGGGTCAAATTCACGTTTTTCTGAATACTCAACGATCTCCTTTCCTGTGATGGGATCAAACCAAATTTTTTTTGGTACATTTTGTTTCTGTTGGGCTACAGGCGTTGGATATGGGCCATTATTCGTTGTGTGTCTTTTATCTGGTTTAAAGAAATTCAGACCAGCTGAGCCGGATACAAGAATTGTTGAAGATTCTCTTGTTAAGTTATCATTGTATTCTATGAACTCATCTATATGGCTTTTCCCATTAATAATAGAGGCGTCTATTTCAAATTGAATTGATGTTTTACTAAACATAAACTCTGTTCCAACCATGGCCCCAAAACCATACGTTATTTGTGAATAAGAGGCCTCTTCTTCAATCCAATACCATTGATCATCAATATATGTTTCAAATCCATCATATTCAGATAAATGGCCGATTGAATAAAGACCGTGAAGCCCTCCATAAATCTTTTTTTGAGGGGTTGTGATCGTTGAAAGCGATGGGCGAAACTGAAGGGCGTATCCATTGGGTTGCCATTCATAATTTTGAGGAATAATATTCACTTCTGCTTGACCACCTATTTTTAGTCCCGTTCCATTTTTTGTCCAGCGGTACCGGTGATAGTCCAATCCAAAAACGTAGCCAGGGTCCTCCTCCATCAATCCTACTCCGCCAAAAAATCCAATCTCTCCCCAAGGTTTTCCAATAAGCATTGATCCTTCACCACGAAAGCCTAAAACGCCAGGCCATTGTAAATCGCCATAGATTTCATCCGACATATTAATTGTCGTACTCCCTGAGAAAACTTTTTCGTCAGTTTTCAAAACTTGTTGTGTCCGGAGATGTGCATTATTATAACAAGCATTAAATACAAAAATGAGGCAAATCAAAACGCCTATTTGCTTCATTCTAATTTAATCCAAATATCTCTCATAAAAATATTATACCCAAAATATGCGCCTACGCCTAGCCCAAAAGTCCCCGATAGTATTTGTTCCGCGTTTGTTGCATCTGAAGCGACTAAAATTGTCGCTGCATAACAGAAGGCTCCTCCTAATACAGTCAATCCTAAACCCATTACAAGTTCTGTCATTCCGGGCTTTATGGAAATGGAATGTATGTTTTCATACATTATTCTGGTTTCGTTTACATCTCCAATAATCAGAGATGTTTTATTTGATTCGATGAGGCGACCTTTAACCGAAGATTGGTCTTTATAGGTTACCAGAATATCATAATTTATCCAGGTTTTTAGTTGTTTTTGTATGCGCAATCCCTGCAATGCAACATCGGGATTTTGAGCTTGACCCACTGAGAATAATATTAAAACTAATAAGACTCCTGTTAATGAATTTTTCACCATTTCACCTCATTAGTTAAAATTCATAAAACTCCCAATAAAAATCAAGATAAGGCTGTTGAAAATGCACTCCAAATCGGAATGTTTCACTAACGGCATATAAGAATCCAAAATCAAAGTCAAACATGCTGTAAGTACCCTTTGGGGAATCAAATACAAAGGGTGTATCATCGCTCAAGTAGTCTTCGGCAACAACATCAAGATTGCGAGCTTTATTTCCATTATCAGCCCAAAGGGATCCAACAAATTTCAGATTTTTCCTCAAATCATATTCAAAAGACATCCAAAGACGGAAAGGAATTTTAAATGCTGCTTCATCACTCCATACATATCCAGAGTTTAACTCGGGTTTTCCTGGCCATAATTGAGCTTTCGCCCCCATGCTCCAACCAACCTTACCGCGACCTGATTCTCGTGAACGTCTTTGAGAGTAAACAATATACATATCTACGTAAGTCCCTCTTTCCTCAGAGTCAATCATAACATCTGATACGCTTATCGTATCGACCTCGTTTAATGGAGTTTTATCTGTTCCAACCAATACAGCTTGTGAATATTTTGCTACAAATGTGTTAAATGGGTAGCGACGATGAAAACTTGATCCCCACGCCACTGCAACTTCGTGTGTACCCGTCTGACGATGATAAAATCTGAAATGTGGATGTATATTTAAATCGCCGGAAAAGTTTGAACCAAAACGCGTTTTCAACATAAAGCGGTCTGTAAATCCATATCCCAGGGATAAACCGCTAACGTAAAACGTGTTCTCTGATAATGTAAAAGCGACCGGATCTAAAAAGACATTAATGAGTTGTGCTTCGCCGGTATAAAACTTCTCTTTTTCTTCGGCCCACGGTACAAGTTTTCCACCATGATACCGATCCATATCCTGAATATCCTTTTTGCTGATAATGACATCACCATATTTTGACCGAACAACAATTTCTTCTGGAGTTTCACGAATAACCGGACCAATGAATCGAGTATTGTCTTTCTTTGTTATTCGGGCTTTTTCTTCTAAGATATCTTCAGTGGGTATATTTAAAATACCGTCGTCCGTTTCAATATTACATACACCATCAACAATTTCAATTATGGTGCCTCTAATCACGTTACCATCAATAAGATGGAATCGTTTAGACATTCCTGCTTCGAGGATATCAGCTAGTACAAGCTTTGGTTTGGATTGCAACTCGCTTTCTGCTTTCACCGTGCCGGGTTTCGGTGGATTATCACTTTGAAATATTGTGATTAATTCTGCACCCTCAGCCTGGGAGAGTTCATAAAAATGTTTCCCATAAACATTAACAACGTGAGCATCTAAAGATTCATTTGTAAAACCAATACGAAACGCTAATGTTTCAATTGCGCTTTTTTGGCTTAATAGAATGGGATCAGAAACCTTTTGAGCGGTTATACTACTCAGCAATAGAATACTAAGTAAAACAAAAAATAATCGTCGATGTTTCATGTGACCCTCCATTTAAATACGTACTTTTGTAAATGTACAGTAATTCAAGTTTATAAACACCAACTTATGCTATTAACAGATTTGTTTTAGTTATAAATAAATTGTTTCAAAGAATATTTAACAGTGATATATCCCAAAAACAATATTTCCCCTATAAAACGCTTTCCGATGCATATTTACCCAGCCATTGGATACCATAATCTTATCAAGTGCGCCTTGTTTCATCCAGTCTCTATAGTTGGAGTAATGATCGTCATTCGTGTAGGATTCAATCCATTTTATACCTTTTCCAAATATCGTGGACAGAAATCCTTTTCGAGTCGATTGAGCGAAATCCACGATAGCTAAATTGCCACCGGATCTGAGAAGCCGCTGAGCTTCTCTTAATTCTAATTCAATAATTGTCTGGTGGTTTTCGTGAAGGGCAAATTGGGATAATATAAAATCGAAAGACTCACTGGCAAACGGTGTTTTTGTAACATCTCCAAGAACACATTTCCCTGGAATCACTTCTTTTGCCTTCTTGAGCATGGCTTGAGATAAATCCACTCCGAACGCTAAAGTTTCATCGGGAAGAAGGGAAAGTTGATGCCCAGTTCCACAACATAAATCGAGCACTATATTGGGCTTTGTTTCATATATCAAACGTATAACCTCTTTTCTTACATTTTTAATAAGAGGTAATAATAATATATCATAGATCGGGGCAATTCGTTGATATAAATCTTTTTCGGGCATGGTGGAAATTAATTCTCTATTATCATGTTTCAATTATACCAAAGATAGCATTTCAGAATGGATAATAATTGCACAATTGTAATTGCGTAGAAAACAACTCAACGGCTCACTATTTTAATATTTTCTATGATAAACCTCTGAGTCCACTGTGTATTTGTGGCAATTAGAAATAACGGACTATTTTGTCCTAAAAAAGAGTTGGACAATATGAACCAGCGCTAATATCTTCCGCTCTTGTTATGCCACTAAAACTCATTGTACTCGCCAAACAGGTTCCTGACACTCACA
>CAZZIU010000045.1:0-10720 GCA_964654545.1 uncultured bacterium | reverse complement strand
ACTGCATTGGGTCCTGCTTCGATTTCACCGGAAATACGGCGGGTAAAATGCACCCCCAAAAATGGAAAGCGAGGGTCCGGTACGGGGTAAATGAGATGGTTCACAAGATGGGATCTTTCAGGTTTTACGGTATAGTATTCACCCCGGAAGGGAATCATCTGTAAATCCAATTCCTTTTCCAAAAGGTTGGCTATTCGGTCCGAGTGCAATCCGGCACAATTGATAACTTTTTTTGCTTCGATGGATTCTTTTTCCGTCCCAATCAGTACGGACCCATTTCTTTTTTCGAGGGTGTTTACTTTGGACTGAAAAACAATAGTGCCTCCCCGCTGCAAAAACACTTGACCCAGGCGATCCACCAACCGGCTGTAATTAATAATACCGGTTTCAGGAACAGAAATGGCTTTTATCCCTTTCACATGGGGTTCTCGTTCCTTTATTTCTTCAGGCCCAAGGTATGTTAATCCTGCTAGACCGTTGGCCAGTCCTCGATCAAAAAGTATCTGCAGCCGTTCCAGTTCGTCGTCACAAGTAGCTACAATAATTTTTCCACAGATTTCATAGGGAATGGCATGTTCATCGGCAAAGGAGATCAGTTTTTGAATCCCTTTTCGACAGGTCATCGCTTTTTGGCTACCCGGTTTATAATAAATCCCGGAATGGATTACGCCACTGTTGTGCCCGGTCTGGTGCGTGGCCAGTTTCTCCTCTTTTTCTAAAATTGTGATGGCATAATCAGGAAAGCGGCGTTGTATCTCATAAGCGGTTGTGAGACCAACAATACCACCACCGATAATGGCCAGGTCGACCATTAGCCTACGCCCAGGCGAACCACCTTAGGGTCTTTATGATTCGTATAAACATTCCGTGTATCAATGATCAGATTGGCACGAATTTTTACATAATCGTAGTCCACTGCTTTGTGGTTGGTTACTATGGCCACCGCATCATATTGATTGATGTTTTCCAGTGAGGCCTGTGAATGAACCGTGGTTCCATTCCACTGTATGGAAGGAACATGGGGATCGTAGTAATCGACGTTGGCACCCCTGTTTTCCAGTAATTGAATGACATCCAGGGCCGGTGATTCCCGCACATCATCAATATCCGGTTTATAGGCCACACCCAGGACCAGCACTTTACTCCCATTTAAGGATTGCTTGTTTTTATTCAAACCGTTGGCAATGAGCTCAACCACGTGGTTAGGCATGTTGGTATTGATTTCCCCGGCCAATTCTATGAACCGGGCTTTATAATCCAATGTTTTCATCTTCCAGGCCAGGTAATGGGGATCAATGGGTATACAGTGTCCCCCCAGACCGGGACCGGGGGTAAATTTCATAAACCCAAATGGTTTGGTATTGGCAGCATCAATGACTTCCCACACATTGATACCCAGTTTTTCACACATGATGGCTACTTCATTGACCAACCCAATGTTGATGGAGCGAAAGGTGTTTTCCAGTAGCTTTACCATTTCCGCCGCTTCCGGCGATGACACAGGTACTACCGTTTCTATTATCTGTTCATACAGCGTTTTTCCAAGTTCAATGCAGTTTTCCGTAATCCCACCCAGCACTTTGGGTGTATTGTGGGTACCATAGTCCGGATTCCCCGGGTCAATCCGTTCCGGTGAAAAACATAAAAACACCGATTGACCTACCAGATAGCCGGCCTGCTCAAGACGCGGCAACATTAATTCTCTGGTTGTACCGGGATAAGTTGTACTTTCCAAAATAATAAGCAAATTTTTATGTTTTACTTTGACGATTTCATCCATCACACTAATAATATAAGACACATCCGGGTCTTTTAGTTTATTCAGGGGCGTGGGTACACAAATGGAGATGGCGTCCAAATCTTTGATGACGCCAAAATCAGTTGTGGCCTGAAATTTTCCACTGCGCACCGATTCGGCAAAGAGTGTATCATCCACATCCTGGATATAATTCTGGCCCTGATTTAGGGTTTGTACCCGCCTGGCATCAATATCAATTCCCTTCACCGTAAAACCGGCCTTATAAAATTCCATGGCAAGGGGAAGTCCCACATAGCCTAAGCCTATAACCCCGATTTTAGCTTCACGATTAAGGACAGATTGTTTTAGAGACGAAAACATGGTTAATCCTTTTGTTTATAAAAAGTAAAATTACACAGAAATTAATTGGCAGAAGAAATCTTTGTGCCTTTTGTCAACCGAATTTTCTTAGGTGCAGCGGTCAATGAACAATAGGCCCAGGATTCATCAGACCAGGACCTATTGGCACATAACCGTGATTACATTCCGTGACTTAAAATCGGTAATTAAATCCAATGCGATAAAGCGATTGGGTGACGTTTTCTCCTGCCGTAGTGGGTGTGAATTCGTCGGAACTGGAATGATCCCAACTGGACAGTTGATACGACAGCTGCATATCCACCGCTGAATCGGGAAAAAGTCGAATTCCTCCGCTGATTATTTGCCGATCTGCCTTTCCAGATATATTTGATGGTTTCACCATCCAACCACCCTGCACAGCAAACAGATTCGGTACTATAAACATTTCTGCACCCAAATGGAGGTCCAGTGTCGACCGATAGGTGGAACGAATCGTTTCATTGTTTTCCAGCAAAGCTAAATAATCGTCATCCAATATGGTCAAATCTGAAACATCAAATTTCACCTGACTCCAGTCCATATATTTGGTACTAAAACCAACGGTCAGACGTTTTGATTTATACGCCACACCGGTATTCAGTTGAAAAGGTGATTTTACAGAATAGGTCCACTGCCCCGGATCGGAACTGACTATGGTTTCAAAGGTACCGTCATCATAATTCATGATTTCCTGTTCCGTGTAGACTTCTTTTACAGCGTATCTGTAGGGAAGCGACACCATACCACCAAACTGCATTTTACCGGCCGTCATCAGACCGCCCAGTTTTACTTCCAATCCATTGAATTCGGTCTGTAAATAACGTTCAATATCGTAGCGGTCATAATCCTCAGGAAATGTTTCGTACTGGTGATCCGTATCGGCCTGCTGAAATTGAAAATGGTAGGTGTCGTTACCGGAATTGATGGCCACCGTTGCTCCCACCAGTACGTGGGGCGCAATCGCTATTGAAACACCTGTTGACCACTGATCAATCCCCCCTTCCAGCCGAATTAATTCGGTGCGGGTCACATTCCGGTCAAATGCCGATTCAGTGCCATCAGTGGTGGTAAACACGATGGTGTTTGGGACAGCCGAAAATCCGGAAAATTCAGTAACCCGTTCACTGTCGCCGATGCGCTGGAATGATAATCCCCACGCCAAAGCGCCACGCGCCACTTCAAAGGGATAGACAATTCCCAGGCTATTCAATTTGGTCCAGCTATGATCGGCAGTGGTAGCTGCACCTAAATACGATGTGCGATTGCCCATCAAACCGTGGGACAAATCAATGGTAAATACGGACTTGTTTATCTGACCAATGCCCGCAGGATTCCAATACAAACCGGATATATCATCAGCCAGGGCCGTGTAAGCATTACCCATGGCAAGGGCGCGATTTCCAAATCCCGTTTCCATTTCATACAAGCGCGTTGCGTCGGAAGGGGATTGACTGAATAGTCCGCTTATTATCAATGTTGCAATGACTGTCTGTTTCATGGCTTAATTCCGTTTCGATTTTTTACTAATACGGGGTGTGGTAGTCCTAATGCGCGATGGGGATTCTTTATCCCTGCTGCTTTTTGGTCTGGAGCGCACCGTTTTGTTTTCCGTTTTCCGTGATTTTTTGACAGCTTTTGAAGAAGTGCCCGCTCTGGACTTTTTATTATTTTTTATTTCAGAACTCTGCGAGGCTGCACGGGTGATGCGCTTTATAAACGTCGTAATATCATCGTTTTTCCGTTCAATTTTTGTTACCCCTTTGTCTGAGCCATTCCGTGTCAAAGTGGGCCGATCACTGGATTTTGTAATGCCGCTACTGGATCCGGTATACACTGTCGTACCTGGTTGTGGGTTGCGGTCAAAAATTCCGGTGAAATCTGCATCATCCCTTTTGGTCCATTCCCGTTTTTTGCGCGGTGGGTCTGGCTCCCCGTGACTGTGATGGTTATCCCAAGTAAACCAACCTCCATTGTGGTGCCCGTAATAACCATGATGATTCCACCCGCCATGGCAATAACAATACGGGCCGTAGCCCCACCAGGGATCACAAATCGGTGTGGCATAACCGTACCAGGGACTATAAAAGGGGTCATACCATGAAATATCAATGTAATAACCGCTGGTGTACGGGTAGGAATAATAGGGAGGGCTATAATAGGAATAATCATCGAACCAATAACGGTATTCATGAACCAGTGAATGTTCTTCCGTAATAACCACAACTGTGTCTGCGGATTTAACTTCCGGCACCACCACTACTTTTCGTTCTACTACCATTTGGGTATAACAGCCTTGAACGAATACCAGTCCAAGCCCCATAAGAATTGATTTTAATAATGTTTCCTTCATGGTTGTTTCCTTTCCTAACCCCAATTAGACACAAAAAGGATGCCAATGTTAAAATGCGGGTAGTATACCCATAAAGCAAACAATATTCACAGATACAGTGCCGTGGAACAGTATCTAAAATTTAGTTAATGATTACTATGTATACATAATAGTGTATACAATATTTACATTACATGTTGAGACGCCTCATTTTCTTGTATAATCCCATTCGGCTGATACCAAGCTGATTTGCCGCCCGGCTTATATTCCCACCCGTTTGCTCAAGGGCATCTTCAATCATATTACGTTCCAATGCATTCACAGCTTCCGGTAGCGATTCCCCGTGATTTTTCACTTTCGAAACCTTACGAGCATCCGTGGACAGAAACAGGTGCTTTTTATCAATCATACCCGAACCAACCAATACACAGGCACGATCTATAATATTTTCCAGTTCACGGATATTCCCCGGATAATCGTAGGATTGCAATAGCGTGACAGCTTCATCACTAACACCTTCAATTTGACTCATCCCCCGCGCCTGGTTTTTGTGAATAAAATGGTCCACCAGCAGGGGGATGTCCTCTCGCCGATTTCGAAGTGGGGGAAGTTCAATAGGCATTACGTGGAGACGAAAAAACAAGTCTTCACGGAAGCTTCCGTTTTGAACCGCTTCTTTTAGATCAACATGGGTTGCAGAGATGACTCGTACATCCACGTGCTTCGGTTTGGTGCTGCCGATTGGTTGGATTTCGCCATCCTGCAACACACGAAGCAGGCGCTGCTGCATGGCCGGAGACATCTCCCCAATTTCATCCAGGAAGACGGTTCCTCCATCCGCAATTTCAAAAAGACCCTTTTGATCCGAAATTGCCCCGGTAAAGGATCCCTTTTTATGCCCAAATAGGGTGCTTTCCAACAGGGTATCCTGTACCGCCGCGCAATTTTGTGCTGCAAAAAGGTGACGCTTTCGTGGTCCATTATAATGAATGGCCTTGGCCACCAATTCCTTTCCCGTCCCCGTTTCACCATGGATATACACCGTCACCTCATTGGGAATTACTTTTTTCATCAAGGTAAACACCGATTCCATTGCAGCACTTTTCCCTACCATGTGTTCGAAGGTATAGTGCTCCTCCACCGCTTTTATTAGTAGTTCGTTCTCCAGGGTAAGCTGGTCATTGGCTATTTTTAGCTCAGAGATCAGACGGACGTTCTCCATTTCCAACTGGGACATCTGCACGGCCTGTTGCACAATATGATTCAGTTCTTCCGGCTCCCATGGTTTCTGGAGGTAATGGAAAATCTGACCCTGGTTGATGGCCGCGATCATTGCTTCCCGATCGGAATAGCCGGTGAGCAATATGCGCTTAGCATTGGGCTGCAATTCCATTGCTTTGTTCAGCAATTCCACCCCTGTCATTTCAGGCATCCGTTGATCGGTTACAATGACCGTAATGGTCTGCTCCCGGAGGATTTGTAATGCGCTTCTTCCGCTTAGGGAAAGCAATACATCAAAGGATTTACCCAATGTTCTATGGAGTGCATTTAACACCAGCTGCTCATCATCCACTATAAGAATTTTAGGTTTCATAACGATGTTCCATTTCCCTGAATTGGCAGCCTAATTGTAAACGTGGTTCCGTCTCCAGGTTTACTTTTTACCTTGAGCGTTCCACCGTGGTTGGTGATAATTCCATAGCTGATGCTCAATCCCAGACCGGTACCTTGTCCAACGGGTTTGGTGGTGTAGAATGGTTCAAAAATATGATCACATTTTTCTTTCGAGATGCCTGTTCCAGTATCCATGATATCAATAGCCACCTTATCTGTTTCAGTAGTTGTCCTGATTGTAATGGTGCCCCTACCCTCAATAGCTTGCACCGCATTCAGTAAAATATTCATGAATACCTGATTGATTTGTCCCGGCTGACAATGGACCATAGGAAGTTTCCCGTAATCCTTTATCACCCGTATTTGATCGTTGAATTCCTTTCGCATTAATCCCAGTGTGGAATCAATACCGGCATGAATATCTGTTGGTTGGTAATGTTCTTCGTCCAGTCGTGAAAATCGCCGTAACGATTCCACAATTTCTTTAACGCGCTGACTTCCTTCCATGCTTTCTGCGATAATTGTGTCAATCTCCGTGGCATTGATTTCCCCTGATTGCTCCAGCCTTTCAATGGTCTTTTTAAGTTCAACCATATTGGCATAGATATACCCGATCGGATTGTTCAATTCATGGGCAACACCGGCCACCAGTTGTCCCAGACTACTCATTTTTTCACTGTGTATCAGTTGGGCCTGGGTCTGTTTTAGTTCTGCAAATAATTTTTCTAATTCCTCATTTTTCCCTTCCAGGTCATGAATATATTTTTCCCTTACTTCTGCCTCGGTTACTTTTTTCACCAGCGTCCTGGTGTCCTCAATGTACTGATTGTTTTTCAGTGTTAATGCACACTGACTGGCAATAATGCTCAATATGGATTCGTCCTCAGACTTTAATGGAGCAGACAGCAGCAGTATTACCAGACCTACCAGTTCCTTGCCATCGGCGATGGGCACAACCGATGCCGTGTGTGATCCATGGGCTGCCTTGCTTATTTCCTTCCCATCCATTGTTAGAATCCGGGGTGGGTGCAGCTTTGATCCCAGCTGTCCCGACAGCGAAATGACATCCTCATCCAGTTCCTCCTGTCCCAATGCTGCACTTTTGTGGGCTTTTTCATCGGTCACCAACCAAAATGAAACATGGCGTGGATGGAGTGTATCATGGAGAACCTGTACAAGCCGGTTTGCCATCTCATTGTTGTCCCTGATCTTTAGCAATTGATGGGAAAATGTCTGGAGTGTATTGCGATACCCAAAGCGCTTTTTCTCCAGTTGATAGATTCTTTCCCAGAGCACGATGAACAGTGTGGAAATCACAAGCAGGGATGCAATCTGTACCAGAATGACTGTCTGAGGACTTGCTGAACGCATGGATTCCGATTCAAGATACAGACCCAACAACGATCCTGCCAGGTACATGGCAATTTGTTTTGCGGACCACTTGTACCGCAGGAGGGCTATAGTAATAAAACCGCTTAATGAACCTAACAAAATAATGTAGAGGCCCACATTGATCCAGAATTGGCGGGATCTTACCAGTTGGAGACTTTTGTCACGTAACTGATAAAGGGCTTTCACAGGCCCGCTGTATTCTGATATGGTGATGGTCTGGTTCACCGCACTGATATGTGCTTTCCGCTCAATCCCTGATGGAAAATCGACGCGGACCACAAACTTTCCAGGCTCCTGTACACCAAAATGAACGGTAGATTCATCTCCCGACAGATACCCACTGGAAGACCCTAGCTGTCGGTACCCGATGAAGTTCTCATCGCCTTCGTGGTTTTCATAGAGATACACGTCTGTACCGATGCCATCCCGATTGGAAACAACGCCTTCAACGATTATGCGCAAATAGTTGGAATTGTTCAGGGGGTTGATATACAGAACACTGTTGGTATCCTTGTTGGCTACAAACAGATCCAGGTCACCATCATTGTCCATATCGGCAACCGCTGCCCCGGTAGAATAATAGGGTTTTCTGGTTTGTTCCAGATACGCCAGTTCAAAGCTGCCCTCAACGTTCAGGTACAGTAAATTCGGTCCAATATTCGTGAAAAACACATCCTGCCAGCCGTTGTTATCAAAATCAGCTATCACGCCACTGTAAGAAGGATAAAAATTTTCCAGACCGGTTTTTCTGGTAATATCGGTAAAGGCGATCTGATCGGAGTTCTGTTCCGTGATGTTTTCATACAGTCGGCTTTGACCGTGCCGGTCCGTGACCAGGAGGTCTAAATCCCCATCGTTGTCCATATCACCAAAGGTTGCATTGTTGCTGTTGTAACTATCCTTCAGGTGAACGATTCCGGCTTCTATAATTTCGAACCGTTCGCCATTAATATTGTGATAAAAATAATCCGGGCCCAACCAATTGCACACATAACATTCTGGAAAATGATCACCATTCACATCTGCAAACGTAATATCCTGGCTAATGCCGATCTGGGTCAACCCATACTGCTCCGTCACATCGGTAAAAGTGTTTGGTTTTGTTTGAAGATACAGCCGATTTTGATGGTGTTCATCGCTGATAAGCACATCCAGATCACCGTCGTTATCGATATCTGCAAAACTGGCGCCGTTTCCGCTCATGGGTAATTCCAGTCCGCTGGTTTCAGTAATATCAACAAATTCTCCACGAGCCGTTTGGGAAAAAATGTGCGTCGTGGCACCCCACCCCACAATCATGATATCCTGATCGCCGTCATTGTCAATATCCGATGACGTGGCCCCCAATTCCAGATTATCCAGCTCCCTGGGTTCCAGATTGCCACCCAGGCCTGAACGTATGGTCCTTTCTAAAAAGGAGTTTCCATACTGCTTGTTTACTAGATAGCGATTCAGATTACGAAATCGCACCGTAAAAATTTCTGGTCCACCACGATTGTTCAGGTTGCGAAAAAGAACCCCGTAGCTGTCATCAAATTCTGGGATAAGTTGGTGATTTGGTTCCGGTGGATTAAACATGAGGTTGGCATCGAATTCCTGACCGGATATAAATCCATAACAGATCAGGAAAATTCCACTGTACAAAACAATACGATTCGTAATTGAAAAAGATGTTCCCATGGATAATGGGGCAAACTATAGGGGATTGAAGAATCAGTGCAATACTTAGTTTAAGCTCCCATTAAATGGTATTAACCGTTTAAGGATCTGATCGAGCGTCTTAACTTCAACACCCATGATTGAACCAGTGAGGATGGATTGAAAAAAATACACATTGTTGTCGGTGCCAGACCGAACTATATCAAAGCCAATCCCGTTTACCGGGCTCTGGAGACTCTGAAACAGTTTGACCTTAAACTGGTTCATACAGGGCAGCATTACGACCATCAGATGTCCACCTTATTTTTCGACGAATTAAAGATGAAGACGCCCGATATTGCGTTGGAGGTGGGCTCCGGTCTACACGGTGAACAAACCGCAAGGATTCTCCAGCGGTACGAACAGGTTCTGCTGGAAGATCGTCCGCAGCTAGTGATGGTTTTCGGCGATGTGAATTCAACCATTGCCTGCGCTTTAGCTGCAACCAAACTGCATATTCCGGTGGCCCATGTGGAAGCAGGATTACGCAGCTTTGACAGAACCATGCCGGAAGAAATTAACCGCGTATTGACGGATCAAATTTCCGATCTTCTTTTTGTGACCAGTCCGGAAGCCATCGATAATTTGAAACGGGAAGGTGTTGACCCTGATTCGATTCATTTTGTGGGTAATACCATGATTGATTCGCTCCGAAAATTTGAACCCCTGTTTAACTCATCCACCATTCATACCATACTGAATCTACCTCACAAGTATGCCCTCATGACCTTTCATCGTCCTTCCAATGTGGATGATGAAAAAAACCTAAAAGCACTGGTACAGACCATAAAAATTGTTTCCACCACCATTCCGTGCGTATTCCCACTCCATCCCCGTACCCGCAATAAGCTGGAGCAATATCACATGATGAAGCTACTGAATGATCAACAGATTCATCTTACGGAACCATTGGGATATATTGATTTTATGGCCCTGCAAAAACGCGCCTCGGTTGTTCTAACGGATTCGGGCGGCGTTCAGGAAGAATCCACTGCATTTGGCGTACCCTGTCTTACAGTACGAGATAATACGGAGCGTCCAATTACGTGTACACAAGGGACTAATAAATTGATTGGCACAGATTACACGCGTATCCCTTCCGAGGTTCAACTTGCGTTGGACAATACCCGTGCTGAATCGAAAAAACCTGGTCTTTGGGACGGAAAAGCTGCTGAGCGGTTGGCAGATGTAATAAAACAGGCTTCTGGCATCTAATCGATAAAAGCCGGACGACTATTCGCTTATATTCTCAGTACAATCTGAGCACCTTTCCATAATTACGGAAAAAGCCTGCCATTATGTTCTTTCGCAATTGAACCAATTGATTACGGACCGTTTGAGGAGATCCCTTAAACAGGTTCCCAATCAAATTTTTGGAAATCCTGTAGTAGACTCATGGTAATTATTATACGATGATATGTCGTTATTGCTTTTGCTATTGACGCGTCAAAAAAGTAATTTTCCCACCCGTTTTTGGGCCCATAGCTCAACGGTTAGAGCAGCGGACTCATAATCCGTTGGTTCGGGGTTCGAATCCCTGTGGGCCCACA
>CAZZIU010000044.1:0-10776 GCA_964654545.1 uncultured bacterium | reverse complement strand
AATTTGCTATTTACTGTTTAGAAGGAAAAGCACAACCGCCTAACCCGGACGAAGTACTCGGAAAAGGAGGAAACAATGAATAAACAAACACAAATAACACTTACCATATTGGTTTTATCTCTGCTTATACAAAATTGCAATGAGCCAAATAATATTAAGGAATCTCCACCAACATGGGAATCCCTTGGTTTAGAAGGTAAACATATTAAACGACTCAGATTATTCAAACCTTATCTATATGCTTGTGCTGTTTCTGATGGATTATGGAGAAAAGATATTCAAACAGAAAATTCGGAGTGGGAGTATTTGGGGTTTTCAAATACGAGTGCCGGGCAATCGTTGATTTATGGTGTAGTTGATGTCGTCGTTCATCCGGAGAATCCAGACGAAATATTGGTTGCTGTCTTTCCGGATAGTGTCGCTGCTCACGGTATTTTCAAATCAGAAGATGGAGGTTTCTCATGGTTTGTTTCCGACAGCGGAATGGGAGTTTATTTGCCTGAGCCATATGATGACATATTTTATATTGAAAATCCAACATTATTTCTTCAAACCCCAGATAAATTATTAGCGGCTGGCGGTTCTTTAGCTCAAAGTACCGATTTTGGTCAGACTTGGAATTTAACAGACCCTATTGTTGGTCAGAGTTCAGCCGTTTGGACTTACAGCTTAACATATCATAAGGAGAATACACACGTTCTATGGCTTGGGGCATCCTCAATGTTTGGGTACTCGATACTGCTTCATTCATTGGATAACTGCATTAATTGGGATTACATTTCCTTGGATTCGGTGGTTGAAATAAACAATATGGTATACAGTATCGCTCTTGATCCAAGTGACGCGGATATTGCCTATGTGAGTGTATTCTACGATATCATTAAAACAACGGATGGGGGCGCCAGTTGGACAATTATTTATTCGTTGGAAGAACAAAATGGTCAAATACGTTCTGTAGTAGAAGATGGCGTCCAATCAGGACACCTCTTCACTGCCGTCGAAAACAATGTGATGGAAACAAACGATGGGGGTAATACCTGGACTGATCTGGAAAGTCCTAATGGTAGCGATGCATTCACTATGGTCTATGATTCAGATGAAGGTGTTTTATACATTGGCACAGAGAATGGATCTGCTCCATCCGGTGTATTTGTATATAAATAAGAATAAATAATGGAGAATATTATGAAACTAACACACTATCTATATTCAAAAACATTAAAGAATAACATCAATGTGCTACTGTTGATAGTGTCATGCGTAACGATGGTAAATGGCCAAGTATTCCAAATGGGGAATCGTGAATATCGTTTTGAAAATTCCGAATGGTTCAATTATTCGACGGGTACTATGGGCGATGTTATAGTTCCTCACAGGTTGATTGTGAGATTGGCAAGTAGGGAAAGGCCCACCCTCGAGGACTTCACAGATTTGGGCGTTTCTAGTGTGGATATTATTTCAAGACGGATTTTGGCTGATTATTATGTAATTGAGGTTGAACCAAACGCAGATCCGTTTAATGTAGCACAAACCCTATTTCAAAGCTCCGAATTTGGGTATGTGGAATTTGATGCACTTGGAACCTACACCGGAACTCCTCAGGACCCGTACTTCCCACAACAATGGAATCTTGATGATACAAAACTTCAGATGGAACTTGCATGGGATTTTACAACTGGCGATAATTCGGTTATCTTGGCTATCATAGACTCTGGTGTTGAAATTTGGCACGAAGATTTAGATAACAATATATGGAATAACAGCGATGAACTAGTGGGTGATAACAATGGAGATAGTTGTCCAGGGGTTTGTAACGATGATGATGATGGAGATGGGTTAATTGACGAAAATAGTGAAGATTGCGGCGCTAATGGTTTAAATATTAATGGAAATCCCTGTACCTACCTTGATGATCTCGATGCGGACGATGATGAAAATGGATTTAACGATGATTATTTGGGATGGGACTTCCTTGATAACGATAATTTACCAGAAGACATTCATGGTCATGGTACACGCGTGGCTGGAATAGCTGGTGCTCAAACTAACAACCTAGAAAATGGCTCATTTAGGGGAGTAGCTGGAATCGGCGGCGGTTGGGGAAATACTCCAGGAGTAAGTTTGATGATTCTCAGGATCAAATATGATCAAATTCCTGCCATTTCTCGTGCTTCTGTTATGGAATGTATTACGTATGCTGCATGAAATGAGGCAGATGTGATAAATATTAGTTCTGCCTGGCACACTGATGTAGATGGTTTCGAAGATGTAGTTAATGAAGCTACAAATGTTTATAACTGCATAATTGTTGCCTCTTCTGGTAATGTCAACTCAGCCATAGACTACCCCGCTGCCTACGATAACGTAATTGTTGTGGGAGCCACAGATCAAAATGATGAACGCCGTAGCTCTAGCAACTTTGGACCTCAGCTGGATGTTGTCGCACCATCTCATGTTTATACTACAGATTTAAATGGGGGCTACCTATCCAGTTTTACTGGAACTTCGGCAGCCGCGCCTCATGTATCCGGATTGGCCGCTTTAATTAGGTCTGTATATCCTAACCTTCCTTGGTATGAGGTACGTGATTTAATTCTCATTACCGCAGATTGGGTAGAAGGAATGGTGACAGAAAATGGACACCCACTGGATTTTACAGATTACTATGGCCATGGCCGTATAAATGCATTCTGTGCTCTTGCACCGCCAGTTAAGCCACAAAATTTTACCGTAACAGGTAATATTGGAGATAATCCAACCAGTTCATGGTCCCCGAATACAGAACCGGATTTAGATGGCTACAATCTGTATAAAAATGAAGCAGGTTCAGGCTGGGCATTATTACAAACTCTCGATAAAAATATAACTTTTTATACTGACAATAGTGTAACTATCGGTTCGGGAGGAAAATTCTCCAGCAATGTGTGTTATAAAGTTACTGCATTTGATATTACAGAGCAGGAATCGCCTTATACCAACCAACGCTGTAAGCCTCTAGGCAGTGTGAGTAAACAGATGACGGATTTTGAAATTATTCCAGATGAATATGCTCTTCATTTAGCTTTTCCAAATCCCTTCAATCCAACTACGGCCATCCATTTTGATTTGCCGGAGAGAAGCAGAGTGTCCATGATTATCTATGATGTGCTTGGAAGAACAATTAAAACACTAGTACAAAACACAATTGAACCGGGATTCCATGACGCACTATGGAATGGAAAAGACGATAAAGGAAATCCTGTACCAACGGGAATGTACATCTACCGATTCTCTGCATTTTCTGAAGAAAGTGAAACACAATTTCATAAAAGTAATAAACTTGTGCTAATAAAATAATGGCATTAAAACAAATAAAACAGAAATGAGGAATTCATGAAAGCTGATCCTATTGGTGTCGCAACAGGAAGTCATTATATAGACGGTGATCATGCTTGCGCAGAAGGTGCAATTGCCGGGGGTTGTAGGTTTTTAGCTGGATATCCTATTACACCCTCCACTGAAGTGGCAGAACGTATGGCAGAACGGTTTCCAAAAATAGGTGGCATGTTTATCCAGATGGAAGATGAATTGGCATCCATGGCTGCCGTCTCCGGCGCTGTATGGGCAGGAGCAAAATCCATGACTGTCACATCCGGACCAGGTTTTTCGCTGATGATGGAAAACCTTGGACTGGCCGTCATGATGGAAGTTCCCTGTGTGGTTGTTAATGTCCAGAGGGGCGGCCCCTCCACCGGACTCCCCACACTTACCGCCCAATCAGATATGATGCAGGCTCGATGGGGATCACATGGTGATTACGAGATTATCGCATTATCTCCAAATTCTCCGCAGGAATGTTTTGATTTAACGATTACAGCGTTTAATCTTTCAGAAAAATGGCGTGTCCCTGTATTATTTATGATGGATGAATGTGTTGGTCATATGACCGAAAAAGTGGTCATCCCAAATGCAGATGAAATTGAAGTCACTCCGCGAAAATATTACAAAGGGAAAAAAGATTCCTATCTGCCTTACAAATTTAATGGATCAAATTCCATAGCTCCCATGGTCAAAGCTGGGGATGGTTATTTTATTCACATTACTGGTCTTACACACGATGAACGGGGTTATCCCGTAATCAATGCAAAGGCTCAGGAAAAAAACGTGGGTCACCTTGTAAATAAAATTCTGAAAAATGAAGAAAAAATTCGGATCATTGAAGAGGACCAAGTGGATGGAGCAGACGTGGTTGTTATTTCCTATGGTATTTCCTCCCGTGTAGCTATGAAAGCTGTGGAAGCAGCCAGAAAAAAAGAATTAAAAGTTGGGACATTAAGACTCGTGACCGTTTGGCCCTTCCCTGAAAGCCGAATCCGTGAATTGGCAAAATCCATCAAAGCTTTTATTGTTCCGGAAATCAACATGGGTCAAATCTCCCTGGAAGTAGAACGCTGCGCCCAAGGAAATGCGAAAACAGTTCTTGTCTCCCATGCAGGAGGTTGGGTTCATGACCCAACGGAAATTCTAAATGCAATCGAGGAAAGTGACGCATGAGTACAGCAATAACAGATTATACAGATAAATTGACTATTCCAAAACCCAAAGAAAACCTTCGGCATCCGATGGAAACTTATATTCGATCTGAACGGTTCCCTCACATTTGGTGTTCCTCCTGTGGAATCGGCACCATTCTCACGGCATATATAGGCGGTCTTCAAAAATCCGGATTGGATCCTGAAAAGGTAGCCGTTGTTTCTGGAATTGGCTGTTCCGGCCGTTCCGCCGGATACTTGAGGTTGGATAGTTTTCACAGCACTCACGGCAGGGCGATTCCATTTGCCACAGGACTCACACTGGGTAATCCGGAACTGAAGGTTTCAGTCATCAGCGGGGATGGTGATATTGCTGCAATCGGTGGGAATCATTTCATCCACTCCGCCAGGCGAAACATGAACTTGACCATTATCTGTATTAACAATTTCAACTATGCTATGACGGGAGGCCAAGCCGGTCCGACCACGCCAAGGGAAGCCAATGCATCTACAACACCCTACGGCTGTTATGAATATCCGTTTAACCTGCCATTTTTAGCTGAATCCAGCGGAGCGGTGTATGTGGCTCGATGGACATCGCTGCATATTCGGCGATTGACTAATGCTATTTCCGAAGCGCTGCAAAAACCGGGGTTTTCCTTTATTGAGATAGTTTCTCCCTGCCCAACTCTCTATTCCCGGAGAAACAGGCTGGGAACCGGGTTGGACTCCCTGAAATTCTATCACGACAACGCCAGTATACGGCATGGTGCAGATACCCGGGAAGTGGATATTGAATATCAACAGAAAATCATTGTAGGGAAATTTGTGGACAAGGAAAAACCGACCTTCATAGAAGCTCGGGATAAATTCTTAAAATCGAAACTGGGTGATCAGTTCGTACCTTACAGGGGACCAAATCATGGACATTAGATTTTCAGGATTTGGAGGCCAGGGTATTATCAAGTCCGGAACCTTGATCGGGAAAGCTGCGTCACTTTACGATGATAAATTTGCAACTCTGACCCAGAGCTTTGGGCCTGAAGCCCGGGGTGGAGCCTGCTCTGCGCAATTGGTCATTGATAAAAAACCGATTTTTTACCCTTATATCGTTCATCCGGAAATCCTGGTGAGCCTGTCCCAGGAAGCATACGAAAAGTTTCTGGATGATTTGACCCCCAACGGTATTCTTTTGACAGATGCCGACCTTGTTAAACCCCATAAAATCCGAAAGGATGTAAAAATGTACAGCGTTCCTGCCACGCGTATCGCAGAAAAAATGGGGAATCGAATCTTTGCTAACATTGTTATGGTAGGATTTTTCACAGCAGTAACAAAAACCGTGAACTCCGAGGCTGTGAGAAAAGCCCTCCCCAGTTCCGTGCCGGAGCGTTTTATCGATATAAATATGGAAGCGTTTAATAAAGGGTATCAATACGGAATAAATATCCTTGAAAAAAAGAAACCAGAATCAAAGAAAAAGAAAGAAAAAGCAGAAGCCTAATAAACTAGCAATGGTTACTAATAATATAATGCCTCTTTGTATTTCCACCACCCCTAAATCCCCTCCTCATATGAGGAGGAGCATCGAGGGAGGTGTTATATGAAAAGTAATCGTGCATTTATAAGATAAAACCGTTTGAAGAGGATTTTTACTATTGAATACACTCCTTGAATCATATCATTACAAATGCCGGATCATAATTAAGCTTCAATAGAATGGTAAATAAATAAACATATCAAATGAACAGTTCAAACACATCCACATTTACATTTCAAAATAAACCGGATCAAGTTTATCAGATAAGCGCCACTGAACCATCCCCATGTACACTGGCTTGTCCTGCCGGTGTGAATGTGAAATCCTATGTTTCTCTTATTTCGTCAGGGCGTTTCCAGGAAGCCCTGGATGTAGTGCGTGAACGTAATCCTCTCCCCGGAATCTGCGGACGAATCTGTACCCACCCTTGTGAAGATTTTTGTACTAGAATTGAAATTGACGCTCCCGTGGCTATTTGCTGGTTAAAACGATTTGTGGCTGATTATGAGTTAAGTCACCCTGGCAGTAAACAGAAAAAAATAAAACAAACGCGAAAAGAAAATATCGCCATTATTGGCTCAGGACCAGCAGGGCTCACCGCGGCCAACGACCTAATACGACATGGTTTTGGCGTCACTATTTTCGAAGCTTTGCAAAAACCCGGCGGAATGCTCATTGCCGGGATCCCGTCTTTTCGGCTGCCCAGGGACATTTTAAAAGTTGAAATTGATGCTATTAAAGCCCTCGGAGTTAAAATCAAAACGAGTAATAAAATTAAAGGGAAAGACGCCATTCAAAAACTATTGAATGATGGTTTTGATGCAATCTTTATTGCGGTGGGTGCCCACAAAGGGAAAAAACTCCATATCCCCGGCGAAAATAAATATAAGGGAATTATTGACTGCATAGATTTTCTAAACAAAGCAAACTTTACATCACCACCTGATTTGGGAAAAAAAGTAATTGTTATCGGTGGAGGAAATTCCGCCATTGATTCCGCCCGTACCGCTTTGAGATTGGATGTGGATGAAGTCCATATCATCTATAGGCGTTCCCGTAAGGAAATGCCGGCTAATGCACCAGAGATTAAAGAAGCGGAAAAAGAGGGAATCAAAATTCATTTTCTCTCTGCTCCAAAACAAATTATTGGAGAAAAAGGAAATGTCATCGGTATGGAATGTTTAAAAGTGGAACTGGGGAAATTGGATGCCAGCGGCAGAAGGCGCCCTATACCTGTAGAAGGGTCTGAATTTATAGTGGAAGCGGATACAATTATCTCCGCCATCAGTCAGGAACCGGATTTGGATTTCCTTGGAAAAGATCATGAGTTAAATATAACAAAGTGGAATACTTTTGAAGTAAATGAGGATACTCTTGCTACTTCCATGACTGGTGTTTTTGCCGGAGGAGATGTAGTGCTTGGACCCAGCACCGTTATTGATGCCATTGCTCAAGGTCATGTGGTCGCCCGGTCGATTAAACGTTATTTGAATCATGAACCACTACAACAGGAAAAGAGAACCGGCGCACCCCAAGAATGGGAATTCAAGGTCGATACAACCTTGCATGAAAAATCAAGACGGGTAGATATGCCTATGATGGACATTCCTGAAAGAAAGAACAATTTCACAGAAGTGGAATCAGGATTTGACGAGGCAGCCGCCATAGCAGAAGCCAATCGCTGCCTCAGGTGTGGTCCCTGTAGTGAATGTTTCATTTGCGTTCCTGAATGCGGAAAAGAAGTAGCTTTGGTATCCGGGCCAAATGGTCAGGAAGCATCTGTTTTCCGCATTCCTCCTGCGTATAAAACCTTGGACCCAGCACATTCTCCTTGGGATGGATCTCTTGCCAAAGGAAAAAATACTATACCAGTTCAGTTGGAGTCCTTAATTCCTTATGTGAACGAAGCTCTCTGCCGGGGATGTGGAGATTGTGTAGCTGTCTGTGATTATAATGCTATAAAACTGATATCTAAAACAGAAAATATTTCAATCGCCAAAATCAACGATGACATCTGCCGAGCCTGCGGAACCTGCGTGGCAGTCTGTTCCCCAAGCGCAATTATTCCAAGATATTATAATCAAGTATGGCTTGATCAAAAACTCAACGCCATGGATCCAAATAAAAAGAATGTTGTGGTTTTTACATGTCAGTGGAATGGTTCTCATATCGAAGGGGCTGCCTTCCCCGATTTCCAATCGAAAGATACAAACATCCTGTTTGCCCATTTCATGTGTTCCGGTAGATTAGAGTCTTCGTTTGTCTTCCAAGCTCTCAACCAGGGGGCCGACGGAGTATTGGTTACGGGATGCAATTCCGGCGAATGCCATTACGATTTTGGTGTGGATCAAGGCCAAAAAACCGTGGATACAACTCGCCGGCTTATACATTTACTGGGGTTTGATCCAAAACGGTTTGGTTATGCCCAAATCAAAGGTGCGGATCCGGAAGCATTTATTCAGGCGGTGAATGAATTTATTGAAGCACTTCCTCCCAAGGATCAACATGAATCTGTGAGTAAAATTAATGTACCTGAAATAATGGTCGAAGCCCCATGAGCAGTGTCCTACAAGAAGCGATAAAAAAAACCAACGCCTTCGCCTGCCTGGAATGCGGAAAATGCACCGGTGTCTGCCCTGTTTCCAAATTCAACCGTCAATATTCACCCCGCAGTTTGCTCACTAAAGCAGTCCGAGAACATTTCGATACGCTGTACAGGGATTATGATCTTTGGAGCTGTCTAACCTGCAAAAGGTGCGACGCAGTATGTCCGTCCAATATACAATACAGCGATTTGAATCAAATTGTCCGGACCGGAGCCAAGGATAGTGGTTTTCACGGAAAATGCTCCCATTCCGGCGCCATGGAAATGCTTCAGACCATTATGACTACCCCGGACTTAAACCAGAATCGGTTGGATTGGGTTACAGAAGATATGAATATCGCTGAGGAGGGCGAAGTTCTCTATTTTGTTGGGTGTGCTCCTTATCAGGATATTTTCTTTTCAGATCTGGAATTAACCGTCATGGAAGGAGCTAAGAGCAGCGTAAAATTGTTGAATGCACTTGGAGTCACTCCTGTTCTACTTCCAAACGAACGATGTTGTGGACACGATTTACTCTGGAACGGTGATGTGGACAATTTCAAAATGCTGGCTGAACATAATCTGGATGCCATTAAAAAAACAGGAGCGAAAACATTATTATTCTCTTGTGCAGAATGTATGAGTGCTTTTAAAGATTTGTATCCTAAATATGGATTTTCTATCAATCTAAAGTTGAAACACATGAGCCAGTTTTTGGCAGAAAAGATTGAATCAGGGGATTTGGAGTTAAACGATCCCGATCAATCTCTGACCTATCAGGATCCATGCCGCCTTGGACGCCACATGGGAATTTACGATGAACCACGGAAAGTACTTCAGCCAAATGGGTCAAATCATTTTACAGAGATGAAACAAAGTAATAAAGGATCACTCTGTTGTGGAGTCAGCGCCTGGATGAATTGCGATACCACATCCAAATCAATACAGAAAGAACGATTGAAACAAGCTAAAAATACCGAAGCTGATGTTTTGGCTGTCGCCTGCCCCAAATGTCAGATTCATCTTGTCTGTACAATGAAAGACCAAGCTGTAAAGGATAAGCGTGGAGTTCAAATCCGTGATATATCAGCGATTACTTTGGATAGAATGATTTTAAAAACATGAAGAATGGAGACCTGAATGAGTAATGAAATGAGGATCGGAGTTTTTGTCTGCGAGTGCGGATCAAATATTGCCGGCTCCCTTGATTGCGAGGCTGTCCGGGAATATGCAGAAGGATTACCGGATGTAGTATGTTCAGTAGTCAACAAGTATACTTGTGCGGAACCCGGTCAGCAGGAAATAAAAAAATATATTAAAGAGTATAATCTAAACCGTGTCGTTGTGGCATCATGTTCCCCAAGGATGCACGAACCTACATTCAGAAACTGTGTTGCTGAAGCGGGTTTGAATCCATATTTGATGGATATGGCAAACATCCGTGAGCACTGTAGCTGGGCACATTTGAATGACTGGGATGGGGCAACAGAAAAAGCGAAGGGTATCGTTAAAGTTTCTGTTGCCAGAACGCGATATTTACGTCCCCAAGAGGAGACAGAGCTGCCGGTCATAAAAGAAGTATTGGTCGTTGGCGGAGGTGTGGCGGGCATTCAAGCATCGCTGGATTTGGCTGATGCGGGATATCAAGTACATTTAATAGAAAAGGAGGCATCCATTGGTGGGCTTATGGCCGCGTTAGACAAGACGTACCCCACTATGGATTGTTCCATATGAATACTCGGACCGAAAATGATGGATGTCGGTCGACATTCTAAAATCAATCTTCTTACTTATAGCGAAATAGAAAATATCGGCGGTTATATTGGGAATTTCCAGGTTACAGTCAGGAAGAAAGCCCGATATGTGGATGAAAAAGAATGCAATGCCTGCGCGGAATGTGAAAAGGTCTGCCCTGTAGTGGCAGCTGATGAGTTCCAGGAAGGCTTCTCTTCAAGAAAAGCCATTTATATGCCTTTCCCACAGGCGGTGCCGTCTGTCTTTATCCTGGACGATAAGGATTGCCTTGGACATAATCCCATTGCGTGTGGTAAATGTGCGGAAGTATGTGAAAAGAATTGTATCGACTTCGATATGAAAGATGAAATCATTACACTAAATGTAGGTACAATAATCACAGCGAC
>CAZZIU010000043.1:0-10856 GCA_964654545.1 uncultured bacterium | reverse complement strand
ACCCAGTTCAGGCATATTCCCAATGGCAACAACCGAATCCGTTTCAGGCGGGACAGTAACCTCAAACGTGACGACACGTGAGGAGCAGGATAAATAGATTATTGCTAATGGTAATAGTTGTTTCATTGCTGGAGTTTAATATTAATTGGATATGGAATTAAATTCCCAGAGGGAATAGTTACAAATTTATTTTGAAGCAATCTTCGAACCACAGAAAAGACATTCAGTTTATTGGATTGGCCTCGGCGACTCTTGTTTTCTGTTATGGAATATACCAAAAAGAATTTCACCACAATACAATCAATGGTGTATTAACACTTTCCATTCTAATTGTGCTACTTGCTTTATTTTATCAACGTCCACTGGAATTAATTTTAGCTCCAATTTTTGCATTATGGGGTTGGTGCAAATCTGTTTTACAGATTATTTTCACACGGAAAAATAATGATATATAAAAAAGGGGATTCTGGAAGAACCCCCTTTTAAAGAAAAATGCCAAAAATGAACTATTTCAAGAGAGTCATTTTCTTAACCTGATGAAAAGCGGATCCTGCATCTATTTCATAGAAATACATTCCGCTTGGCACCACAATACCATTTTTGTCACGACCATTCCAGGTAACCGAATAAGTCCCTGGTTTCGCATAACTGTTTTGTAAAGTAGCAACCGATTCTCCAAGGATATTGTAGATTGACACTTTTACTTTCGTAGCGAATGGTACGGTGAATTCAAAATTGGTTGTTGGATTGAATGGATTTGGATAATTCTCGCTTAAGGAGAAGAACCCTGGAACCTGGCCAGTGATAGGTTCAATTCCCATATTTGGCGTATTGGTATCGTAATCCCATGCACTGTAGAAAACAGGATTGATAGATCCCCAGTATGATTCTACGACTGGATTATCAACATCAATATTCTCAATATGGTTTAATCCATACCCAGATTCGTTGTCACCACCGTGAATGCCAAACTTAAATTCTTGTCCAACAAGATCAGTAGCATCATAGGTGAACTGAACACTGTAAACACTATCACCAGCAACAGCGTCACCACCGGTTACACCATCGTCGTGCATTTGCTGTTCAGCTGTACCAGCCAGCGTTCCGCCCCAGGTTACCCAATTGCCAGGAGTTGCCGGACCATTAATCCAAACACCCCAGGAGAATACACTATCTGGGTCAGTTACATTATACGTACCTTGAATATCTACCAATGTGGTTCCCGCCATTACCTGGTAATAGGCCGGACGAATATCAACAGTATAGGTAACCGTTACTTCTTGACCTAAAGCATCGGTGTTGCGGAAGACGGGTTGACGTCTGGCGTCCACATTTGAACTCACATTATCTTCAATTGTTAAATCTCCACCATTTACAGCATCAGCCAGATCGTGGAAACGTCTTTCTGCCAAAGAAGCTTCTGCACCTTCATAATCAAAATTGAAATAGGTTTCACGATAGTTGACGGAGTTCTTTACGCGATAGTATTGGTAGAATAAACCGCTCAACGCATCGTACTCGATATCATTCACGGTTACACTGTACAGATTTCCAATAGAGTTAGTTAGCGTATCTGTCACCTGATCAACCTGTGTGCCGCCATAGCCATAGATGACAAGCAATGTGTCACCAAGCTCAAATCCGCCATTGGCGATTGCTCGGGCAACGCTAGTTGAGAAAGTAAGCGATGCCAATGTGTCGCCACCGAGGAAATCAGGGCAATCTTCATCACTGTTGAAGCATACCTGCGGTAATACTACACCAGCGACTGGTCCGACGGTCATTGGGCGGTTAGAACTTTCGTCCGCACCCCACTCATTACCATTCACATATTTAAATTCGTAGCCAATAGCAGGTGTTACGTCAAATGCAACCGAATAAACATTGTCATCCGCGAAAAGGTCGCCATTGGTTCCATCATCAAAGAGTTCGATTGCCGCCGGATCCCAAGCTGGTAAAGTATCACCCGTGCTAGGATCGAAACCAAAGTATAACCAATCGACTGTTTGGCTTCCAGCGATATGAACACCATTCGCAGAAACGACTTGTTCTTTCATATCAATCTGGAAGGTTACGAGCGTACGTTCTGGTGCTGCACCGGAACAAGGATCAAGACTATCGAAACAAGGTGATACAACAGTGGTGTCCGTTGTACCTGTAGTAAAACTTCTGTTTCCGCCTAAACTTGTTTCATCATATCCCCAGGCATCGCCATTGACAAATTTATATTCATAGGTTGTGTTTTCATCACACATCATTGTTACTTCGTATATGCCATCAAAGGTTGTGTCAACCAATGCAATTGCACCTGGATTCCAGGCAGGAAGCGTATCACCAGTTGCTACATCATAACCAAAGTATAACCAATCGACTGTTTGGCTTCCAGCGATATGAACACCAAATTGCGAAACAGTTTGTTCGCGCATATCCACTTGGAAGGTAACACTGACGTTAGCCATTACCCAGGTATTGACTAATACCAATAGAGAAATAATAGCTTTTTTAGTCATTTTATTACTCCTGATTTATTACTATAAAAATGTATTTTTGGATCGTAGTGACTCTAACATGAGTTACTATTGGAGAAAATTACTCATATTCCATGTAATTGTAAAGCCAATTGATTGAATATTTAGAAGGAAATTGTGATTCCCCAATGAGGGATATTTCCAAACATTCCAAAGTTTTGATTTGCATAATCAACCGTAAGCGACATACCACTGGAATACACTTTAACACCACCGCCAACAGTTAAACCCTGTTCGCGTGAATTATTTCCCAGGTTGGAATACCCGGTTCGAATAAATATCCGCTCAAGAACGGCTATCTCAGTGCCGATATTAAGAGTTTCAACATCGTCGCTTGGGATAATTGCATCGGTAGCAATTGTAAATCGGTACAAACCATTACGAATGACATCTGAAGATAATCCTACGCGGAAAAACAATGGCAATGGCCATGGATCCGTTTTTAGCCTGGCAACAATTGTCTCATTGTGTCCTTCAGCGTTGGGATCAAGATCAATTTGTTTGTAGAGATCTTTTCCATCCATAAGGAGGTCCGTTCCAATAAAATTTGCAATGCTCATACCTAGCTTATATTTATCATTTGGAGAATAATAAAGCAATCCAAGATCCACAGTAATTCCGGATGCACTCTCATTATGGATTTGTTGGTGGATAAATTTTCCTGTTCCACCAATGGAAAATCGATCCGTTAGGTTGCGGGCATAGGCTAAACCAAAAGCAAGGTCCGAAGCTTTCCAATATAAACCAGTTCCGTTCTGATGGTAGAGATCGGTGATTTCTTCCTTCCCATAGTCCAGTTGAGAAATATAAAGACCAATGGAATTGGATTTGTCCAATTTTATAACGGTTGCAAGAAGATTGATCTGTGTATTGACCAACCAATCCGTTTTTGCAAACTGGGCCTGGCTTTCGTCGAGCCTGGAAATTCCGCCAGGATTCCAATATAGTATTGAAGCATCTTTGGCAATAGATGTTATTGCACCACTCATTCCAACTGCTGCTGGACCAACTCCTATTCCAAGGAAGGACGCAGCTGTAGTTCCCACTTTTGATTGGCTCAGCAAAAATGAAAAGAGAAAGAGGGACAGAAAATATTTTCTCATTTAATCACCGCAAACTTTCCGGATTTTTTCCCACCTGATGGAGATTCTACAATATAAAAGTAGATTCCATAGGCAATATCCAAATTTTCTTTGGTCTTTAGATCCCATGTAACCGTACCATTGTGGATGTTAGAAGATGGTTTAATCGAATTTAGATGTTGGCCACGAGCAGTGAATATGTGCACTGTCGCATCTTCGGGAATATTTGTAAAATAAATTTCCCTTTCACCTCTTCCACTGGAAATACCTGGAGGTAAGGGTGCTTCAAATTCATGGGCAACATAATAGGGATTGGGAACTACTTTTATGTTAGACATATCCTCCTTTATTATCGCTTTCTCAATACGGGGCATTGGTGTTGTAAATCTATACGTATCACCGTAGCGGAATGGCTTCTTAATATCCATGAAGAGGGAATCACCATCGCCGAAAACCAGTTCTAGTGAATCATCATGTGATTGTCGTAAAGAAAAGGTAAGTGTCCAAGTAAAGCGGTATTGGTCTGAAGTATCCTTCTCCAGAAAGTATACAATGTCCTGGGGGTCGATAATTGATGGTCGACCAGTATTAGAGAAGCTATACTCATCATAAAATACATAAGGTACATCTCGGTTATTGGTCAAATCATATATTTTGAAATTCGTGTACTCATTATTGGTATACGATATCGTGGTACCACTTGAGATTACAAAAGGAATAACATCAATGGATTGACCAAATCCAATTGAATCTGAAAATATCATAACATAGTCGCTGGGCATTTGTATCGATTTAAATTGATTGTCAAACAAATTGGTATTGGAAAATGAATACAAATAAGTGCTTTCCACATTATCACGTGACCACGAAGTATTGTTTTCAGTGGTCCACCAATAACTTGCCGAATCGATTATATTAATATTCCAGTCGTTGGTAAAATTCAACCGGACACCGTCAAATACTTCGGTATCCTTTGTTTCTGAAACAAATGGTGTTTTTCCGCTGACATTCCAAATCGATTTTTGCATAAAGGGACTATCCAAAATCGGATAATGTTTAAACGTAATTGTGTGATCGCCATTGTCTAGGGCATCTTTATAGGCACCTCGAATCCTTCCGTATACAGTATCAAGAATATAATTTGCGTCTGGCACTGTATTGCCGATACTGTTCGTTATAATAACGGATTCGGAAACCATATTCGAATAAGGAATTTCGACAACCAGCGTATCGTTGGGGGTAAAAGTATAGGATATCTCGTTCAGATCAAAAACGGAGTAATACGTCGTAATACTGGTTAATTCATCCGGGTCGTTGGTGTCCACATTGGGTTCACCTGAATCGGCTCTTCCATTTAACTCTGTGCCATCAGCATCATTTGTACCGGATATACCATCGCTTCCCACATCGTCTGTTGCAGGATTCCAATCATTATCATTATCAATTGCATCGGTAGATTTATCCAAAAAACTAATTTCGTATTCGTGCCCTAGAAGAGCTGTCTCATCAACAACCTCAACAGAAATAGTTCCCGTCCCAAGACTGGAGATTTTGTCAACGGTAATAGCTTCATCAAGATGGTATCCCGCTGCTTTAGTTGTGGGGGTAATTATGGCTGTATTGATATCCGTTAATATTTCCCCACTGGGTAATACGGAGATAAATTTTGTATTTTCAGCTGGAAATATATCTTTATCGTTTTCACCAGTATCGTAGGCCGCTAATGCGTAATAATACGTTCTACCATTTACAACATCATCATCGACATAACTATGTTGGAGTCCAGTATTTTCTCCAAGATAAAAACTGTATCCCTGCGTGGCCTGGAATAGCAGATCTGACGGATAGAAATACCCCTCAACCTCATCGTCTAAATCAAATTGGGCGATAGGAGTAAATCCTTCAATGATACCGTGAGCATTTGTCACATTACGCACGTCATTAAAATTGGCATCTGAAGCACGGTATAGTTTGTAACCTTGGAAATCTTCCTTTTTTGTGATTGGGTCAACACTTGTTTCCGCGATACGATCCCAGTACAATGTAACATGACCGTCTCCAGGGATAGCCGAAAGCGTAGGCTTAATTGGTGGTGGAGGAAATCTATAATTGTTGTTATAAATGTTCTGTACGGTTCGCTTATTGTCGATTAATTCGTCTAGGTCGCGACCGTAAACAAGTGCAACAGAAAACCGTTCGGTTTTACCGGCACGTAACGGAAAGAATCCTGAGCCATAGATAAAGTCACCATCCTCGCCAGCAATGGGAACACCATTCTGTATTGAGCTAGGTGTATCGAAAAATCCGGGCTGGAAGCGATCCCAAAGTTGTTCATCAAACCGCATGGGATATTCTCCAGCGGGCGTGAAATAATCAAAACTTGTTAATCCGACCTGATCGGATTCATCAACATCAGTATCATCAAAATTAGGCTCACCGTTGGTGGGGACTCCATCGCCTTCACCAAAATCCTGCGTGTCAGGGATACCATCGGATCCAACATCATCGAATTCCGGATTCCAATCGCCATCATTGTCAATTCCATCATCACGCTTTTCATCGATAAGTAGGTTTGTTAAACCAATCCCAGTTAGATAGTCAATGTGGGCACGAGGATTTAGTACATCAAATAATATCACCCCATTTTGATCCACACGCCGTTGACGATAATGGAGATAATAATTTTCGTCGATAATCCCATCCAGATCATTGTCATATCCATCATAGGCATTTGGGTTTACACCCTCCCTCCCTTGGGAAAGCTCGATGGAATTTCCTTCAGCAACTTGCGTAATTCCAGGATATACAGTAATTGTATGGTTGTTGGTTTGCAATATGACAGAATCTTGATCTGGGATGGTATACACATTGCGGTCATAATTTTCATCTATCAGTATTATATCATCTCCCACGTTGATCGCAATGGAATCGAAATCCTCCTCAACAAACAAGGGTGCGTATGCCCAACCGTCATAGGAATCATAATCACCATCATTATCAATGCCATCAAATGGATTTCCAGGGCTCTCCAAAAAGGCATAACCAACCATGCCCACTTCACCAACCCATTTTGGATTTCGTGACACATTATTATCGTAATCACCAGTGTAGGTGATATCATCATTAACATCGAAGAACGACCAGTCGTCATCGTATTCACCGTTGTCGTTATCTCCTGTAACGCCAACATAGGTTCCCACCAACATTCCAAAGGTTGCTTTATTGTAGTCGGTGGTACTTTTGTTTGTCACCTCATATAGCCAGAAGATACAATCCTGAGCCAGGAATTGCTGCCATTGCATTCCGCGAACCTTTACTTCAAGACCCAATCCTGTCATAGTGGGATCAACTGAGCTTGGTTGAAAAGCCACTCCGTACTGATTGTACTGTGGATAATTAAATTCTTCATCGTTGGCATCATCCATTACGTAATAGCTCTCTTGTTGGATATTCTGTAAATCTTTTCCAAAATAACCATTCCAAGAACCAGGCCAGCCAGGATCGCTCATATCACCCGATCTATCCGGCCAATAGGGTGGCCAGGTTGTGGGATCGGTACTCATAGCAATTCGTTCCTGGGTTTCATTCAGATAACCCGACACGGGCTCAAATCCCCAAAACTTTCCTTGCGGTGATTCTTCCGTTCCGCCTTGGGTTGGTCTATCAACAGGTGGCACTACCACAGAATGAAATGTGATTGGATTCCCGGCCGTGTCGGTGGTAGTAACCTCCACTCCAATTAAAGGGCTAACATCACCAATATATCCATTATTATCATTGATCCACGCCCCACGGGGACCTTCATCTGCCGGTTGACCAACTACACCCCAATTCCCGAAAACAGTACGGACCAAATTACCGTTATGGATACCTGTCCGTCGAAATTCACGGCCAGACGTTTGTTGACCGAAAGCTTGAAACAGTATAAATACAGGTAAGAGTAAGATTATATTTATGAACACTCTAAAACGCATAGGAAACTCCTATTTCAACACGTCGGGGGTTTGAAAAGTGGGTGGCATTTAAAAACCATTCATCAATGGAGTTGATAACCTCGGTTGGATTGGTGTTTTTAGCTCGCAAAATATCAATTGTTTCATCGGCCACTCCGGAATCATCATAAACCTCATTGTGATTCAAATGATCGAATAGATTGAAGATGCGTAAGAAGACCGTCATGCCCGAGAAAATTGGCGGTGTATAGTAAGCGCGGAGATCAACATTCCAAGTGACAGGTTTCCGCGCGGAATTTTGTACCAATGTTGAGATGTCCTCCACCGATTCCGGCGTATAGGGGAGACCACTTCCAATTCGACCAATAGCACTGGCTCCGTAATATTTTGAAGAATAGGATACAGAACCATTAATTGTATGTGTCTGATCCCAGTTTAAGGGGATGAGTTGAACCTCAGGTAGATTACCACCGGCGATGGCTTCCTGAGCCTGATTAGGGTCAGAGGCACTGCCACGAGCAATTTGATAAGTATAGTCAAGGTTGCCGGACCATCCCATTAGGGGAAGTAGTGTGAGGGAAAAAACAACGCCACGGACATATGCAAAATCAGAATTCACCAGCTTGCTATAGGACGCAGCACCACCAAACATACTGATTTGATCGGCCCGTGTACCCGTTAAATCACGAATATCCCTGAAATAGCCTGTAAGATCCAATGTAAGATTTGGACCGATTTGTTGCTGCAATCCCAATTCGCCGGATACTGTTTTTTCTGGTCTAAGGTCAGCATTTCCAATAACACCAACATTACCAGTACCCTGGCCTAAATCAAAGTCAGGGTTTTGATACAAATATTCAAATCGTGGAATTTGAAAAAAGTGTCCGTACGAAAAATGTATTACACCCTGATCAGTAAAAGGGAACGATACTCCAAGACGCGGACTGATTTTTGATTTCGACTTTGTGGTTGTATACCAGTATGCTTTACGATCATTAAGGCTAACGCTTGGTTCACCCTCATCTTTAATACCATTGTTATTTAAATCCTCATAACGATTTTCTGGTCGGATTGGATTGTATATTGAAGGATCGGATGAATCTGTCAGTATTCTTCCTTTTGGATCAAAATAATCGTATCGAAAGCCCACATTAATAATCAATTCCTTAAGTTCAATTTTATCCTGGATATACCAACTATATTCTTCGGGTTTAAATTGGTAGCTGCTTGAATAGATTGTGGAATCAGGCATTACTTCCACTTCACCAAGTAGACCACCGTCAAAAAACGGATCAATTGCCAGATTTTCTGTTGTAGGTTGCAATGTCCTGTCAGAAAACTGTAAATCATGATTTCTAATTTCAAATCCACCTTTTATCATATTGGTACGATTGAGCTGACTGGTTATGTCTACCTTAAGTGTCCGGGTGATTGTTGTGCGGTTAAATATCTGATTATTGGTTCCAAAAGTATTAAAACTCCAGGCTTCGTTTACATTTAGCGCGGGGTGTACAAGCTTTCCCCATTCACTTTTAGGATAGGTAGAATGGGAATAATTTTTCTTGAATTGAGTGACACCCAGCGTCATAAATGTTGCCGAACCAAAAGAATGATGGAGTTGTAATAACTGCGTTGTACCGTTGCGGTTTCTATCCAAAATTCCATCAGGATTGTATTTATAGGCCCTATCATATTCCTGATAATCAACGTTGTCTCGTATGTAGGTGTATTTGATTTTTGATAATGGCGATAATTTGAAAACCAGTTTAGCCTGGCCATATAGTTTTTCATTCCAATCCATGGGAACATAAGCATTATCCCCGACTGGGTTTGGGTGTGCAGCTTTGAGGAGGGCATAGGTGGAATCAAATATAATGGGATTTGCAGCATCAGACCCTAGAACACTAAATACAACCAGGGAATCTATTTGAGGATCCCCTCCGACAATGTAGGTCTGATATTCTCCACTAAGATCCTGATACGTAAGGACTAACGAGTGCGGTCGATACCTACGTTGACCCTCATAAATACCCTTATAATGAATAAACCTGCCATTAAGATAATAAAACAATTTCTCAGGTATTATACTTCCCTGAACAGATCCTTCAACATTTCGCGTAGAAAACATATTTATCTCATTCACATTCAGAAATATATCATTATGTTGAGAAATAAAATCACCACAATACAGGGAAACATTGCCTGTAAAATCATTTGAACCGTCTTTGGTAACAATATTTACGATACCGCTCATTGCCTGACCATATTCAGCGTTAAATGCACCTGAAATAAGCTGCATTTCTTCAACTGCATTTTTATTGACATCTACTACAGTTTCTCCATCATAAGCGTCGGTGACCGGTACTCCGTCAATCCAATATGCTACTTCACCTTTTCGCCCACCGCGTAAATGTCCATCCACATATCCCGCCTGCATACCCAGGGCTTCTGATATCTCTGTAACCGGCAATAATTCAAAATCATCTGAATTAATTACAGCAGTCGACGCGGTAAGATCTTTGTTGATCATTTTCTTTTCAGCAACTACTGTGATTTCCTGTCCTTTAATGACTTCTGTTGCCAAGGAGAAATCAACCTGAGTAGTTAGATCAACAGCTACTTCAACCTGTGTCATCCTCGTGGTAGAATAACCAATCATCATTGCCTTTAAGGTGTATTCACCAGGGGGTACATTTATAATGTAATAATTTCCATCATAATCGGTTGCGGCACCAAGACTGCTTCCTTCGACCAAGATATTACAACCAATCATGGGATCACCGGTCTCGGACTCAACTACCTTTCCGGCTATTTTTCCTGTTGTACCCGAAAAAACTGCGGATGAGAACACAATGAGCACCACACTAAAATGGAATGCTGTTTTTTTCATAAAATGGTCCGTTTAAATATTTTACCCGATTTCGCAGGTAATATGTTTTCATTATTATTGGAAGATGAAGAGAAAATCAACTCCCACTTCACCGAAGGTTGGCGCACTAATTCGTCTGGGATAAGAATATCATTTAGCATCGGATTAAATACAGCCAAAACTACTTCGTATGAATTAAATCTTTCAAAAGCAAATATGTTATTATCTGCGTAGACGGTACGATAAGATCCATTGGATAAAACGCTATGGTCTTTTCTGAGGTTGATCAAGGATTGATAATATTCAAACAGTGTTGAGTCAAAGGAAACCTTATCCCGGGGTCTTGAATAGGAACAATCATCTAAAATGTCGCAGGGGTGAGTTTTTTCATCCTCATAGGTGAATTCCGGCCAAATCATGGGTT
>CAZZIU010000042.1:0-11603 GCA_964654545.1 uncultured bacterium | reverse complement strand
GGCCAGCATGGCTTCGATTTCCTCCGCATCTTTGCGGGTTGGAATAGGATTGTATTTTTCAAAGAGATCGGGACGCAGCTTCAGTCCGTATTCTTTGGCATATTTATTTGATTTATAGCCTTCTTTGTGTTGTTCAAACCGTATATGCGGTTTCCGGGATGATTGTCCCACATAGAGACAGGTGTTACCTTTAATATATTTTGGATTCTCTTTGCGGAATTTGGCAAAATCTGCAACAGCTGGATCCAGTTCGATGACGTAAACATAATAGTTTGCCATAGAGTAATCTATCTGTCATTTTGGAATTCCTGAAACATCAAATGACCCACAAAAAATAAAATATAATTAGATTGATATCGGTTGAGCTTTACTTTTGTTCCTAAAACCCGATAAAAACTTATAGACCACCGGTATTAGAGTAACGGTAAACAGCGTCGAGCTTACCAATCCACCAACGGTGATAAATGAAAGTTCTTCTAAAATCTTTGCCATGGTTGTGTCACCGGCAGGTAAAAACAATAATGGAATTAATCCACCAATTGTCGTCAAGGTCGTAATAATGATCGGACGAATTCGTTCGATTGTCGCACGGATCAGGACATCGGACACATTTGCTTCGGGTTTTTCATCCTTCAGTTGATTAATCCTTTCTACCAATACAATCCCATTGTTTACAACGATCCCCATGAGGAGAATCAGCCCAATATAACCATTTACGTTAAATTCACGATCAAAGATGGCATACGAACCAAACACGCCGATCAGCGCAAAGGGAATCGTAAAAAAGATAACAAATGGTTGCCAAAGCGACTCATATAATGCAGCCAAAATCATGAACGCACCGATGGTGACATAAAGCAATATTTGGAGTAAAGCACTTTCTTCTTTTTCTGTTAAAAATCCCCAATCCTGTTTTTCCAAATGATACCCGGGGGGTAATTCCAGTGCATCAATGATGCCTTTCTCATGTCGGCTGCGCATCTTTTCTGGACCACGGTATTGCCAGGCAATTGTAAACCGATATTGTTGATTCTTCTTGTCAATCCATGGCCGGACATTGACTTTGTCAGTCCGGAACATATCACGAACAGGAAACCACACATCACCGGCTCCTTTAAAGGTTTCTTTCTGTAACGTTTCCAAGGCAGGATAATCTTCACGGCTTACCAACTTCACAGCGTATCTTTGGTCTTGGTGGAAAGAATCTCTCAGGATGAGTCCCGTTGCCAGGTGCTGCCTCATTCCCCTACGGGTGTCAGCGATTGAAATACCGTGATTCCACATTGAATGGATGTCGGCTGTCATTTGAATCTTCTTTGATTCTGATTCCCAAAGTCCGCGCTGGGATGGTGAGACAATCCCTTCAGTGACACGTCGATCCATCTTTGCTAAATCCAAAATGGATTCTCCAATTTCCATTAAACGGTAATAGTCTGGACCGGTAATTTTTAATCGAGTGTTATAATAGGTGGATACTTTATACCCCCCATTCCAATAGGGCATTCCAAATCCAGAGATGCTAATCCCTACGCCGGCATAACTCACTGCCTGGGTAATGAGATTTTCTTTAAGCAGAAGTGGATTGATACCGTTTCGGATGGAATCAGAAAAGGATACAACAATAGTAGAATATTGGTTGTTTTCATCAATTGTGGTTCGCACATCTTTGTAATGCTTATGGTTTCGGATAATCGTCTCAAAGCTTTGTGTAATCTCGTTTAATTCCTGATATCTCACTCCTCGCGGAGCATTGACATATACATTGATTTTTTCTTTTCCGCCCCACCAGAAATATCCGCCTTTATCAACATTTTTCCAAAAAACCAAACTGGAGATGGATAAAAGTAAAAATGCAATGCTCAACACACGTTTGGGTTTGGAAATGATGTATTTCAAAAAACCGGCGAATTTTTCTTGAAAATTGTGTAATGGAATGACAGGTTTTGTTGGTTTGAATATCCGTGGCCAGTTGATCATCAATGCCGGGATAAAGGTAATGGCAATAATAAGTGATGTGACCAGGGAAAAGCCTAATACAAATGCCATTGGCTTATATTGTGTTCCCAAACGGTCTTTTAACAATAACAGGGCAAAAAACACGAGAACCGTTGTTGCCGTTGACGCTAACAAAGGCTGAAAAACTTCAAGGGTTCCCCGTAAACTACTCCCCAGTGCTGATCGTCCCATCATCCGATATCGTTGAATATTTTCCAGGACGACGATTGAATTGTCCACCAATATGCCAAAAACCAAAGCCATCCCAGCCAGGGTTACGACATTGATAGTATAACCGGCCCAGTACAACAAGGTGGCTGATGTAATAATGGAAATGAAAATAACCAATATAATCGCGGTGGAAACCATCCAGCGTCGGAAGATCATAAATAATATGCCAAATACGATAGTAAAAATGCAGAGTGCTCTAAACCACAAGCTGTTCAATTCGTTGGCGAGCAATTCGGCGCTATCATCGGCAATGCGAATCTGAACGACCGGAGGAAGAATTAATGCAATAGTTTCTATTTTTTTTCGCAGGGATGCGGAAAACCGGAGGGCGTTGATCCCCGGGGATTTGTATATCTGTATGAGAACCAGCGGATCAAAATTGTGTCGTGAAATGGAGGTGGTTTTCTTATATGCTAATCGTACTTCCGCGATATTCTTTAGCCGGATATTTTGATGGATTGAGATATTTTCCCAGTCAACTATGGTTTGTGGTTCAACGTGGACAAACGCATTAAATGATTCACCATTTTGTCTGATTTCGCCCAATCCTTCGTAAACCCGATTGCTGCGGATACGATTTGAAATATCAAACATGGACAGACCAAATTGTTTCATCCGATTTGGATCCACTTTGATTTGTAGGAAGGCATCTGCACCACCGATGATATCAATATTGGCAATACCGTCAAGATTTACCAACTGGGGCTGAATGGTTTCCTTGGCGATTCGACGCAATTCATTTAGCGAAAGCGGCCCAACAATTTCCATCTCGAAAAAGGCCTGAGAATAATTGTTTTCCTCGGACTCACTACCAAACCTTGGCTCAACGGAAATCGTGGCATCCTCCGGAAGTTGTTCGCGCAATTGCGATATTCTCTCACGCAACTCCACATACGCATATTTCAAATCAATTTGTTTGGGATAAGTCAGTTTAATATAAGCAAGTCCAATTCCCGAGGTCGATTCTACATCGGACACATCTTTCAATTGGATTATGGTATCTTCAATGGGTCGCGTGATTTGCCGTTGAACAATTTCCGGTGGATATTGTCCCCATTGTGCTCGGATTTGAATGCCTTGCGCTTCCTGCTCTGGTCGAATTTCTACGGGAATATTGATCAGGGACAAAACGCCAATGATCAGTGTCAATCCAATGATTAATAAAATAGAAACAGGACGAGTTGAAATAAAACGAATGACTTTTAGCAGCATTTAATTGCGTCTAAATTTTTCGATAGTTTGTTCACTTAGTTCAAAAAGTACGGGAGTAATCATCAACGTTAGTGTGGTTGTGATGGTCAACCCGCCAATGATGGTTATGGCTAGCGGCTGGTTGATTTCACTGTTGCCGCCAATCCCAAATGCCATGGGCAACATGGCAACAATTGTCGTTAGTGTGGTCATGATGACCGGACGAAATTTTTCACGGCTGGTTTGAAGCACAGCTTCCCGTAAACTCATTTTTCTCCGGTGAAAAAGATGGTTCATATAGTCCACTTTAATAATAGCATCATTCACGCCAATTCCGATGAGCATAACTATGCCAATGAGGGAAATGACATTTAAACTTTGATGAAAAATTAACAGCGAAACAAAAGCTCCGGACATTCCCATGGGAACCGTTAAAATGATATTAAAGGGATGAATAAAGGATTCGAATTGCGCTGCTAATATGAGATAAACCACGATAACGGCCAGAAAAAATGCAACCATAAGCTGCCGAAATGAATAGGCCATTTGCTGGCTTTCACTGGAAATAATAAACATTGTCCCAGGGGATGGGTTATGGGAAATCCATTGATTGGTACGACTTACGGTACTGGCTAATTTTTGTGCCGGAACCGATGCGCTGACCGTCACCACGCGCTTCCGGTTTACGCGTCGGATATCATTAAACTTGCGGATATTTTTCACTGTAAACAATTGGTCATTCCTTTCCGCATAAACACCGGGTGCCAGGGGACTGGCCAACACATCGTGAATGTCTTTTCCGGACAGATTGTCCCAAAATACGATCACCGGGATGGTGCGTAGATTTTGTGTCCAACGCCCGATTTCATTGTGGGTAATATGCAATTTTAAATCAGCCATCATTTCCTCTGCGGTGAGTGATGATGACAAAAGATAGTTTCGATTTATATCAATCGCTTTGGCGGTCTGTTTAATTCCGGATTCAATGATAACGTTTTCGCAATTTGGCAGGGTTGCAACGAATTTGCGAAGCGCCTCTGCCGATTCCAGCTGTTTTTTCGGATTATCACCGGAGACATAGATACGGAAATTTTTACCGCTGTTATCGTCGTTTTTACCCAATTGTGAAATTTGATATATTGAAATATCTTGCCTGGGAAGGGAAACCAGAGTCAAAAGTTTTTGGCTCAGGTCTGATCCCTGAATTAAAGGCTGATTCAAATTCAGGGAAAATAAAACAGCAGTATTTCCCGCCGAACTGAATAATTCCTGAGGGTTGCTCACATCCTTTTCCGCAGGAAGAATAATCCTAGCGGTTGCACTTTCAACTTCATTTTGGTGATAAAACTTGTTCATAGTTGATACTGTCGAATCTTTGATGGTGCTATACGGGATGGTTGTGGGAACTGTGACTTTAATTTCAGCCTGGTTGGATGAAAAAGTTGGCCAATATTCTTGTGGGACCGACCAAAATGCTAAAAAACCGCAAAATACCATGCTTCCGGCGATGATAAGACTTTCGCCGGACCGATCTAATGCCCGTTGTAAAACCACATGATATTTCTCATGTATATTTTCAAAAAAACGATCTAACGTTAGAAGAATTTTGTTTTTGTTGTGTGTTTTTTGTTTTTCGTGGAATGTTTTTTTTCTGAAGATAAAAAGACGAAATAAAGCAGGTAGCAACAAAATGGCTGCAACTAAGGAGATCAACAGCATGTACGTGAGCGTGATTGCCTGTTGTTGAAATAAAATTGAGGCGTAACCCTTTACATAAATAATGGGTAAAAAAATTGCGATTGTCGTCAGCGTGGAGCCCATAATCGCCCGACGAACTTTTTTAATACCGGATTCAATAGCAGCGATGGAATATTCCTGCTGGAATTCGGTAAATATGGATTCCATCAAAACAATTCCATTATCGACAATGAGTCCAATGCCCAAGGCTAATCCACCGAGTGTCATAATATTCAGGGAAATTCCATGCAGATATAAAGCATTGAATACAATTAGGAGACTCACTGGTATTACCGTTGCAAGTAATAAGGCGTATCGAAAACTTTGCAAGAACATCCAAATCACAAAAAACGCTAAAAAAGCCCCGATTAAAATTGCCCGCTTTAAGCTATTCAAGGCTTTCACCACGAACACACCCTGATCGCGAATGATTTCAATGGTAATGTCAGGATACTCCCGTTTCAGAGTGGAAATCAATTCTTTTGCTGATTCGGTTGCGCTGACAGTGTTTGATCCTGATTCTTTGAATAATTGAACATACAACACCTGAGATGTGTCACGATAGACTCTGGATTGATACTCCAAAGGTGCGACATAAATACGGGCAACGTCATGCAAAGCCACAGGCGTGTTGGCAACATTTTGAACGGGAAGTCTTTCCAGTTCCGATGGATCATCCATGGGGAAATCAACTATAAGCGGATATTCGGCATAACCGACGCGCACTAACGATGAAAGCGGTTGTTGTGGCAAATTATCCTGAATTGATTGTTCAATATCCCCGGCAGAGATATTGAATAGTGCACATGCTTTGGAATCCAGCTCAATATGAACCACAGGCCGAGGAGCACCAATGATCGCCGCACGTGCCACACCATCTATTTGGGAAAATCTTGGCTGAATGATATCGGTGGCAATTTCATTGAGTTCGTTTAAATCTTTGGGTCCGCTCAGCACCAAGTCCATAATGGGAGCCGATCCAGGATTAAAATCCATGATGAAAGGCCGATCCACACCTTTTGGCAGCCGATCTAATGCAATATCAATTTTTTCACGAATACGCAGGAGCGTAAAACGTGAATCAATCTCCCAATGAAACAACACTTCAATGACGGATAAACCATCTCGGGAAGATGAGGTTATATCTTGGAGACCGGGGAGGGAAGACAATGATTCCTCCAATGGGATTGAAATGGCCTGTTCAATCTCTTCCGCATTGCCTCCCGGGGATTTTGTAATGATGACAAATTTTGGGTATACCATCTCCGGCAACAATGAGGTTTCCAACAGGCGCAGAGATTGCCAGCCAAACACAGCCAAGGCAATGGTTGCCATGAGAATTGTGATTGGACGTTTAACCGCGAACATGGTTATTTAGATCGGGATCAATGAATAAAGGAAAGAATTTGATTGTCCCATGCGCCGGTCAGGACATTGAGTTTAAATTGGTTTTTTAGCTGTTGATATCGTATTGTCACGAGTTTTTGCTCCGAAGAGAGGAGCGTTTTTTTGGTTTCCATGTATTCATTATATGACAAGATACCCAAGAGATAACGTTCATGGTCATAAGCATAAACCTGCCGTTGTTTTTTTACGTTCTCTTCGAGGAGTTGAACCTGCTTTGCGTTAGCGCTTATTTCAGCGATCAGGGATGAAATTTCGGCTTCAAATTGTAGCTCTTCTTCTGCCAGTTGATTCTTTAACCTAAGGATTTCCAATTTGGATTGAGTTTCCTGGACATTCTGCTTATGATTTTGAAAGATTGGAATCGACAAAGACAATGAAACACTCATATTCCAATCTTTATTCATATCCACATATAATTTTTGAATATTTGATCCACCGCGATCATAGGATGCATTAAGATAAACATCCGGAAATTTATCCCATTGGATAATGCTGAGGTTTAATTCTTCCCCTTTGATATTTTCCTTAATCTTTTGCGCTTTGGGATTAGTAATATTTTCAATTGATTCCATAATGGTTGGGAATTCCGGTACGATGACAGAATCTACCTCAATCAATGATTGTTTTAGATAATACGCAACATCAACTTGAGATTGCATGCGTTGCGAGTTGTTGAAATAGATCTGAGATTTAATGTTATTGATTTGAATGCTAAACCGAAGACTGTCTGCAGGTGGTTTTGCGCCACTCATAATTAAATTTTTGAAATAAACCAGTTGGTCTTGAAGATCGGATAATTCAGAGCACAGAAGGTCCTTTGTTGTTAGAACACTGGCAAGATCCAAATATGCATTACCAGCTTTAATACATAATTGTCGCGAGTTTTCCAGATATTGCGCTTCCTGTGACAATTTTATCCGGTTCACTTTTTGGTTTTTACGAATTGAATTGCCATAATCAAAAAGCTGCTCCCTAAAATTAAGACCCACATAATGACTCTCATAGGAGGTGGCCGGTTGCTGATAAATCTCACCACCGAGATAGACATCCCGGGGACCTTGCTGTGATTGGTATGAATTTAGATAAGAAGAAATCGTCGGAAACCTCTGAGACATAATTTGACGTTGTTGGGTCAAATTCTCCTCGTTTTGAAGAGACAGTTCCTCCCGGTTTGAATTTTTTGATAAAACGGTATTTAAATATTCTTCAAAAGAGTTTATAGTCTGTGCATAGGACAAAATTGGTAGCAATAAAAAAAGCTTAAACCAGCAATATTTAAAAAGGATCATTGATCAGATAAACCCGGATTAACGAGGTTCCATGTTTACATTTACAGGAACGTCGTGAGCCAAGGAATAGTGTCCGCTGATAAGGACCGTATCTTCATTCGAGATGCCTTTGGTGATTTCAATCAATCTGTCGTTGCTCACACCCAAATCAACATATTGCCATTTGGCAATTCCGCTTTTTACGATAAAGACCAAATTCCGATTATTTCGGGTTAGAACAGCTTCTTTGGGGACGGTCAATCGATTTTGGTAGGATTTCGCGTTGATATTGACCATCACATTTTGTCCGTCTTTAAAACCATATTTATTGTGTATTTGCGCTAGGGCTTTTCCTGTGTGGGTTTTATCATCGATATCAGGGTTAATGGAAGATATTCGATAGAAATCATCGGGAAATTCAGCAAAATAAAATGAGGCATTTGGAGACAAACCAACAATATCTTTATCCAGCAAATTGATTTCCACCTGGATTTCAGAGAGTTCTGTTAAAGTGAGGCATTCCTGTCCGGGAGTTAATTCTTCACCGGGATAAACCAAAACATTTGAGATAGCCCCAGAAAAAGGCGCCTCGATCGTACACTGTTGAACATTTTGTTCTGCTTCTTTAACACAGGCATAATATTGATGAATATTATAACGGACAATGGCGACCAGTGTGCTTTGAGACAATGAATTTGGGAGAGGGGGCAGTATCTTTTTATGCAAAACATGGTCAAACCAGTTGCTCCATTCTTCATATTTATGTGTATCAGTTACTTTGAGCTCAGTTAGGAATTCAGTTAGAGCTTTGAAAAATTCACCGCGCGAGCGGTCTAGTTCGATTTTGGGCAATGTATCATCCAAAATAATTAATGTGTCGCCACGATTTATGAGCTCTCCATTCTCAACAAGAATGCGGGTTATTTTTGCCTTGGTTTCGGATTTTACAATCCCTTTTTGATAAGCCCTAATGGTGGCTGGGGCCGTGAGAATTATATTGAGATCACCGGAAGTAACCCAGGTAGCTGTGACCTGTACAGTACTCCCATTATTTTGTGACTGAATTTTTTCCTGAATTTCATCAGGTTTCTGAAAATAGAAATAGACAATAACAACCAGAAGCATGGCAACAATAAAAACAATAATTTTTTTCATATTTCATTTATAGAAGTTGGATACAGTTGATGTCGTGATCTATGTAAAAAATTTAAAATAGATAAAATAATTAGTTTTTGAAAGAGGATACCGTATTCGTTATGGCCATATAAGCCGCAGCCGCAGTCGGTGGAGTAGCGCATAATTAGTGAAATTATTGTTAAAATTGCGCCAAATGAAACAAGTAGAATACCGCCAATTATTCCATAAGTAAATGATCGTTCATACCAAACTCCTATGGATAAAAAGAGTTCAATTATGATGGCAATTATTATATAGCCAGCTAACCAATCAGGCAATCCAAGTTGAGACATTTGTTTTGTATAAGGAGTAAATCCATACTGATATAAAATATATATTTTTACAATGGCAAAGTAGAAGAAGCCTATGGACACCAAATAGGGTAGACTTGATATAATTTTTTTCATTTAGTAATCAAAATTGTAAATCACAACCTGTGGTTCAGGTTCTTCACAAACTCCATATAATTTCCCATCATGGATATCAAATCCGACAATACAATCAGGGAGAGTGATATCTTGTTCGTGATTCAAGTCAGAATCAAACACTGACAACTGAGATAAACCTTCACATTCAATTTGCTCATTTTGTGCCATCCATAGCACATAGACTTTATTTTGATAGAATTGGATATCTTTTGCAATAGCCATACCATCAATATAAAATTGGTTGCCTCCACCATCACGAACCTCAGGTTCTTCTATGTATTCTGAGATAAAGGTACTTTTGATCAATTGAAGATTGGAGTTGTACTTCTCAACTGCGTTTTTATACTCATATGTTAAGTAAATATACTTTTCTGATGATGCCATATGCGTCAATGCTGAGAATATAGGAAAGGGTGAACCCTTGAAATATAATTTTGAAGCACCTTGAAATGAAACAGAGTCAATGTGGCTTCCATCCATGGAATAATTTGCCATGAAAACAGAAGAAAAAACATGTCCCACCGAAAATCTATTTCCAATTTTATCGAAGGAAATCGGCATTATCTCCAATTGGGTGAATGAGACAAAATCTCCATTGATAAATGTATTAATACGCATGGATGAATGATCCAGCACCCAAAGAGTATCACCATTTACAAGGATATCATTGGGTTCGACAAATTCCCCAGGGCCCAGACCATAGGAACCAATTACATTGAAAAGCTTTAGAAAATTTGTGAATTGGTAAATTTTTGTATTGCCAACATCTAACAGATAGATACTTTTTGGAACGACTATTATTTTTGTCAATTTATAAAAATCATCTGAAACAATTTTATCTATAAATTTTAAATCTTGGCAGAATATATGTGAAATTGCGAATATAATAATTACGGTTTTTACTATTTTCAATATGCCCCCATATATTCATCAATTTCTCGCTCTAGGGATGACTTAGAAATTTCATTTTGTAACAATTCGTTTACAGTAATAGAAATCAGGTAATATTTATCGTCATAAAAAATATTTTTTGCGTTTTGTTTTACTAATAAATAAAGATTACCCGAGTTATCTTTGGAAACGACTCTATATGGCAATGTACCAGTTGCAATAACGTCACCATCATTTGTATATAAGTCATAATAGAAGGGTCCATACGAGCGTTCCCAGCCATTTGTGTTCTGATAGAATGAAATAAAAATCATATTCTTGATATATTTTAAAGTATATATAAGTGAATATGTCCCTGGGATATTAAACATTCTATTCCCTTTGGCCCCCGTTAATTTATCTGGGATTTGGATGAAATTTTCATTTTCTGCATTAAACTCAAAAAGCAATTCAAAGTTATAAGAATATTTTCTTATTAGATAATTAGAAGAATTGTGAATCGTGTAGATATTATTCAAAGTATCCATATCAAATACTTCATGTAAATACAAATTTGAATAGCCACGATAATTTTGACCCCTTCTTTCAATGGGATTAGCAGAATCTATTAGTGTAAGGTTGAAATCATATTTAGTAAGAGTATATGCCATATTTGATGAAAAAAAATTATTAATGCCCCGCTTGGATTGTTTTGAAGGCGTAAAACTTTCCTCATCATATTTATCCAACATCTCACAATATCGCGTAAAGTGTAATCCACTAATCACAATTGTCGAATCCGCTTGATTGAAGAATAAATTTCCTGTTCCGGGGTGATGTTTAATTGAGTTAGATATTAACTCACCCTTTCTATTTAATATTTGCAAATAGTAATATCCATTTTCTGGATTAAATGAGTGAGCAACTAATAACGAATCGTCCGAGTATAAAGAGACAGCCCCGGTTTTGATATTTGAAATCCCACAAAATTTTCTTACTAACCTTTTACCTGGTTCTATTATATAGTTGTATTTCTTTCCTCCAACAAATATCTCATTCTTTGTTATACATATGGACCCGTCTCCTCCGTAATGATAGATATATTTTAACTCTTCTGGGGTGATATAGTCGTTCAATTCAATTACATTTGATAATGAAATTGTATTAATTAAAGTAATTATTAATAATATGGCTTTCATTCTTATTTTGATAATAAAGCTAACAAGTGAGGATGTGCCACACTTGTTAGCTTTCTCTTTTATTAACGCGAAATCGGCAACTTATTGTCTATTTGAAAACA
>CAZZIU010000041.1:0-12191 GCA_964654545.1 uncultured bacterium | reverse complement strand
CTTGTTATGCCACTAAAACTCATTGTACTCGCCAAACAGGTTCCTGACACTCACAACGTTACCGCTGACGCCATGAAGGCAGACGGTACCGTGAACCGCGGTGCGTTGCCAGCCATTTTTAATCCGGAAGATCTCAACGCTTTAGAAATGGCTCTGCAACTAAAAGAGGATGTGGGTGCTACAGTTACTGTAATGACCATGGGACCTCCCCGGGCTGCAGATATTCTGCGTGAAGCATTGTATATGGGTGCCGATCAAGGGGTCTTGATCACCGATAGGCACTTTGCCGGGGCTGATACTCTGGCAACATCCTATACGCTTGCCCTTGGCATTGAAAAAGCTGGTATGCCGGATCTTATTCTATGTGGTCGACAGGCAATTGATGGTGACACCGCTCAAATAGGTCCTCAGGTTGCAGGGAAACTGGGAATTAATCAACTGACCTATATTGAAAAAATTCTCAGCGTGGAAAAGAAAACGATTATCCTAAAGCGAACCCTGGGAAGGGTTAGCGAAACAATACAGACAACAAGACCGTTGCTCATCACCGTTAGCTCCTCGGCCAACAGCCCCCGTACTTTTGGTGCGAAGCGATTAATGAAATATAAAAAGGCACGGACTTCTCTCGAAGCGGAGCAAGCGGTGAAAAAAAGCTCTCCCACGGGTGAGTATGGTATGGAATTACTTCAGGATGAGATTGAACAGAAAAAAAGAGACCTGAAAAAGAAAGGCTTGTATATCGAAACCTGGTCTGCCGATGATGTGGGCGCTGATCATGAACAAATTGGTTTACCCGGGAGTCCCACCAAGGTTAAAAAAGTGCAAAGCGTGGTCTTCGCTGCCTCCGAGCTAAAAAAGGTGGAACCCAATGCTGAGGGTGTCCGGGAAATGATCGTTGAATTAATTGAGGATCGTACTTTTGGCTAAGCATCACGATAATATTCTCGTCTTTATTGAAATGGATCATGGGCAGGTGGCGGAAGTGAGCCTGGAATTGATATGCAAAGCTCGAGAATTGGCAGATATACTGCATGTGCATGTGGAGGCGTTTGTCCTGGCTGGTGAAGATACGGACATCCATGCCGATGCTATCATCGCATACGGTTGTGACAATGTCTATATGGTGCTTGATGGTCGACTGGAGTTTTATGAGACTTTGCCGTATGCTAAAATTGTCAGCGATTTTATTCGCAATACATCTCCACAAATTGTCCTTTTTGGTGCCACCGCCATTGGTCGCGATCTGGCACCGCGTGTTGCCAGCAATTTAAGAACAGGTCTCACAGCCGATTGTACCGATTTGCAAATCGGCGATCATGAAGACAAAAAGCAGAAAAAAGTTTTTCAGAATATTTTGTACCAAATCCGTCCTGCCTTTGGTGGCAATATCATCGCAACGATTATCGCCCCGGAACACAAACCACAAATGGCAACCGTTCGTGAAGGCGTCATCAAGCTTGGCAAAAAAGATACAAAACGACAGGGTGAAATTTTACCATATACCGCCGTTGAATGGGATAAAATTGCATTTGTAAATACAGTTATTGAACGGACGGTACACGAGCGAAAAGTAAATTTAAAAGGCGCAAGTATTGTTGTTGCCGGTGGCGGCGGTGTGGCAAGTAAACAGGATTTTGATCTGATTAAACAATTGGCAGCAACCCTGGGTGGTGTTGTGGGTGCATCGCGTGCAGCCGTTGATAATGGGTACGTCGGCAAAGAACATCAGGTGGGACAAACTGGAACCACTATCCGCCCGAAATTGTACATAGCCTGTGGCATTTCAGGAGCCATACAGCATCGCGCCGGCATGGATCAATCGGGAAAAATTATTGCTATAAACACCGATCCTGAAGCACCCATCTTTCAGGTTGCGCATTATGGTATCGTTGGCGATTTGCATAAAGTCATCCCCCTAATGATAAAAGCCTACAAGGGTAAAAACTGACCATGGGAAATTATTTTCAGGATACACCGGATATTCGTTTCAATCTTGAACGCGTTGGATTAAAAGAATTGGCTGATCTTATGGAGGCAGATTATTCGGATGTGAACCAATTTGATTTTGCGCCGGAAAATGCGGATGAGGCCATCGAAAATTATTTTGATATTTGCAATCTGGCTGGCGAACTGTGTGCCGGACCGGTTGCCGAAAGGGCCAGAAAAATTGATCGGGAAGGTAATGTGGTTCAGGACGGAAAAGTTGCCTACCACGCGCTGGTGCAGGAAAACCTCAGAGATTTTCAGCGGGCACAGTTGATGGGAATATCCTTGCCGCGTGCCTATGGCGGATTGAACATGCCACAGGTTGTCAAGCTGGCTATTCTTGAAATGGTGTCACGGGCTGATGCTTCATTGATGAATCTGGTTGGATTACAAGATATTGGTGAAACAATCAACGAATTTGGATCAAAAGAGCAAAAGCAAAAATTTATTCCCGGGTTGGCCGGAGGCGACGCAACTGGTGCAATGATATTGACTGAGCCTGATTCCGGTTCTGATTTACAGTCCGTGCGATTGACAGCCATCCCACCGAAACCGGGCAAAGATCCTGATGTCTGGCATTTAAACGGTGTGAAAAGGTTCATAACCAACGGCAACGGTGAAACATTGCTGGTACTTGCGCGCTCTGAAGATGGTTCGCACGATGGCCGTGGGCTCTCCATGTTTGTCTGCTCAAGAGATGACAGTATTTATATCCGCCGGCTGGAAAACAAACTTGGTATTCATGGCTCCCCCACCTGTGATATGACATTTAATAATACACCGGCCTATTTGGTTGGTCAGCGAAAACGGGGATTGATTAAATATGTCATGTCCTTGATGAATGGCGCAAGAATGGGTGTGTCTGCTCAGGCGATCGGTATTGCGGAAGCAGCGTACAAAGAGGCGCTTGCCTATGCCGAAAAGCGGATACAATTTGGAAAGCCAATAATTGAATTTCCTGCAGTCTATGACATGCTAACGGATATGCGACTGAAAATAGAGGCGGGCCGCCTTCTTCTTTATGAAGCGGCGCGGGTGGTAGATATGTTTAAAATACCGACGGCGCGGATGGAGGCTGCCAAAGAAAAGGGCGAGGCGCCGGACCTGGAAATTAAAAAGCAGATCAAAACCAACGAGCGTCTGGCATCGGTCCTCACGCCGTTATCAAAATATTATAATTCCGAAATGTGTAATGATGTAGCATACAAAGGTATACAGGTCATGGGCGGAAGCGGATTCATGAAAGATTATGATATGGAGCGCTATTACCGAGATGCCCGCATCACCAACATCTACGAAGGAACATCCCAATTGCAGGTGGTTGGTGCCATTGGCGGAATTTTATCTGGTATCATGGATGATATTTTTCAATCATTTTTGGATTATGAATTCCCTAGAAAATTGAATCCAATCGTGCGGGTGGCCAAGGCACTGGTTCCATTGTTCAACGAAACGGTTACTTTTATAAAAGAGAAAAAAGATTCAGAATACACGGACTATGTTGCAAAACGAATCGTGGATATGTGTCTGGATATTTACCAGTCGATCCTATTCCTGCAATGCGCTGAAACAAGTGAGCGCAAGGAGCATCTGGCTGCTGTCTGGGTACGAGAAGCAAACTTACGCGTATCCTTTAATCATGACTTTATTTTAGAAGATCGCTATGAAGTCATTGACCTTCATAATGAAATCATCGATTGATGTGGAGACCCACAAATATTCCGTTAGAATGCGCTCTTCAAATAGCTGTTTCGTTTAATAGATTCTGCCTGAACGGTGTTCGCCACCATCCACATACACCGTCGAACAATTTATAAAATCTGCTTCCGGAAGTAGCATCATCGAGACCACACCGGCAACATCTTCCGGGGTTGTGGTGCGACGCATTGGATTCCGGTATTCAGTCCGCTTGACCCATTCTTCCCAGCGATCAGAAATTTTTGTTAGCGCGCGCGTTGGTGTCACACCAGCTTGAATCACATTGGCCGTAACTCCGAAGCGTCCCAGCTCCCATCCGATCTGTCGAATAATGGCTTCCATGGCTACTTTCGCAACACTGACAGGACCATAACCTTCCATTGCAACATAGTTTCCTTCGCTTGTAAAGCCCATCACCCGCGATCCTTCAGCCAATAATCCGGCGTCGTGCAAACGCTGTGTCCAATACAATAGTGATGTGCCCATCACATGAACCGTCATATCCATTTGCTTTCTGGTGACATGGGTTTCCCCAAGCAAGTTCATCGTTGTGCCAAATGCAATTGAGTGCAACAAAAGTTTTATAGATTCGCCATCCGTTATTTCACCGATGATGGCTACTGCCTCATTCATTATATCAATATCGGCTGCGTTTTTATTGAAGAAATGCACACGCCCACCGTTGATTTCTCCAATTTCATCCCGCAATTTTTCCGCTTGACGACGAACATCGCCGCGATCAAAATGATAACCGATGATACCATAGCCATCCTGTGCCAGGCGCTTTGCCGTCGCGCCACCGTGGCCTGCAGAACAACCAAGAATCACTACCCACTGTTTCATAATTACTCCTTTTTGAGGGGCGGAATTTAGAGGCAAGTCGCCGAGGAACAAAATGGTACTGGTTGATATTAAAACGCTTACACATGATCTGAATTTCTCCTACACATTAATTATAGTCAGTGCAAGGGTGTAATTCGGTGATTCCCTATGTAATTTCCTCATCGTTTTTCTCACAATATTAAATCAAGACTAACTTTATGGCTAAAGGTGTAACACCACAGAAACAAGATTTCTCCGCCTGGTACACAGACGTAATTACCAAAGCCGGAATGGCTGACTACGGTCCGGTTAAGGGTACCATGGTCATTAATCCTTATGGCTTCGCCGTTTGGGATAACCTAAAAAATGCCTTGGATTCTATGATCAAGGAAACCGGTCACGTGAATGCCTATTTCCCCTTATTTATTCCTAAGTCCTTTCTGGCACAGGAGGCTGCGCACGTGGAAGGCTTTGCAAAGGAATGTGCCATTGTGACCCATACCAGATTACGCGCCTCTGAAGGTGGCGGTGTTGAAGTCGATCCAGATTCAAAACTTGAAGAAGAGGTTATTGTTAGACCCACATCCGAAACGGTCATCTGGTCGATGTACAAAAAGTGGATCCAGTCGTATCGTGATTTACCTCTTCTGATTAATCAGTGGGCGAATGTTGTGCGCTGGGAAATGCGTACACGCCTGTTTTTACGTACCACAGAATTTCTCTGGCAGGAAGGCCATACTGCCCATGCCACAGCAGAAGAGGCTGAAATTGAGGCACTGAAAATGTTGGAGGTCTATCGTCGGCTGGCTGAAGATTATCTTGCCCTTCCTGTCCTAACCGGAAAAAAATCAGAGTCCGAAAAGTTTGCCGGCGCCAAACACACGTATTGTATTGAAGCCATGATGGGTGACAAAAAAGCATTGCAGGCTGGCACTTCCCATAATCTTGGACAAAATTTTGCGAAAGCGTTTAATGTTACCTTTCAAAACCAGGATAATGTTGAGGATTTTGTATATGCAACCAGTTGGGGTGTAAGTACGCGATTGGTAGGCGCCATTATTCTCGCCCATGGCGATGATAAAGGATTACGCCTGCCGCCTGAAATTGCCCCGTATCAGGTCGTCATAATTCCTATTTCCCGCGATGAAGAAGGACAAAAAAAGGTTGCCGATTATATTGCTCCCATTACGCACCAACTAAACGACCGGGGTATTCGTTTCTTTGTGGATAATTCTAATAATTCACCTGGATTTAAATTCAATGAATGGGAAATGAAGGGTGTACCGATTAGGATGGAAGTAGGGCCTCGCGATGTTGAAAATAATGCTGCAGTACTTGTAAGGCGTGATACTGGTGAAAAGCAAATAACGCAGGAACCTGAATTAATAACGCAAATTCCTTCCTTGCTTGAAGACATTCAGCGGTCTTTATTTGATCAGGCAAAATCATTTCGCGAAGAGAACACCCACACCGTTTCGACGTACGACGAATTCAAATCCATTGTTGCGAACAATGGCGGTTTTGTCCGTTGTGGCTGGGATGGCTCTGCTGATACTGAAGCAGCAATAAAAGAAGAAACCAAAGCAACAATTCGTGTCATACCTTTCGACGAAAATCCGGACGGACTTACCTGCATTTATTCCGGGAAACCGGCCATGCATGAAGTTGTCTTTGCCAAAGCCTATTAATTATATATCTCTGGGACGCGGTTCTCGGCGTCGCTAAATTTTCTGAAAATCACATCGTGAGATTATGATAGTTCAAACGCAGGCCGTCGTATTGAAACGTTTCCCCTACGGAGATACGAGTGTCATTGCCCACGTATTTGCCCGAGAAACCGGCAAAGTGAGCGTTATTGCAAAAGGCGCCCGTCGCAAAGGTTCAAATTTAGCTGCCTGTTTTCAGCCTTTGAGTTACCTGGATATTATTTACTATCATAAAGATACGCGCGACCTACAAACGATCAGTAAAGCTGAATTCGTTCAAACCTGGTCAAAATTTTCCACTGATTTAACAGCTGTCACCATGGCGCTTGCACTTGTTGAAATCACTGATAAAACAATGGAGCATTACGATCCCCACCCTGAATTATTTGATCATTTGGTTGCCGTCCTTGGTGAATTTGATCGTGGTGAAATGGCGAAAAATATCCTCTACTGGCATTACCAGTTGCGAGTGTTATCCGAAATGGGATTTCGTCCCGATATTGTAAACAAGGATTTGCCTGATTACGGTATTCTCGCCAACGCAAAAAATAGCCGCCATATTCTTACCGCATTGTTGGCTAACGAATTACAGACCATACCATTGTTACGTGTTTCCGGCAATGATAAAAAAACAATTAATGATTACATTTATGAACAATTTCGACGACACATTGAGGGTCTGCGTGAACTAAAATCGTTGCAGGTCCTTCGTCAACTGGTTTTATGAATGAACAGGTTGTATATAAAGGAACGTTAGACGTCTCAGGCGATTCGCCGCGAATAGTGGACGACCTGGGAAATGTTGTTCTTGAAAATGTACCCATCTGGAATGGGTATATTGCACACTGGAAAAACACCAAGGTAAATGCACGGTTTTTGTCTCAGCGGGATTATGAATTTGATCATCCCATTCTCATTATCTGGCCTGATCGCGAACCAATTGATCAACCTTTTGTTGAGTTTTATTATAATGAGCGTCTGGTTAAATATCCCGCCTCATTTTTTGGTCACAATGCCATAAATGTGAACGGTGAGATTTATAATTTTTCCCATCTCGTAAATGAAAATGAAATAATGCATCCGGAAGAATATTTTTATCGGCCCGCTTTGGGAGAATATGCCCCTTCGCCTGACACAGGAATGTTCGAAATCAAAGAAGATGGAACAGCCTATTTCGATAAATTTGGCAGAAATTTTATGCGCACCATTCATGGTATAAGACTCTTTGGTCTGGATATGGAAGCTTTATCGGATTATCTAAAAAATCAGCTGAAAATCATTTATACCACTCCCACCAATCCCAAGAAACCTGAGAAATATGCCGACTTTAATTTTTTCACCCGCAGTTGCGCTACTATCATCCGTGACGGTTTCCGTGTGCTGGGCTTTACAAAGGTATCCGGCGTACTACCGCGTGATTTGTACATAAACATTGTTCATGTTTTTTCACAAGAAAAACATGTAGAATCAACTGTATTTACCATGCCTCAATTACACGTACCTGAAGCACAGCCAAGCAGGTTAACGCCGCTGTTAAATCCCAGGAACCGATTGCGGTATGCCAAATTGAATAGAAGTACATAATGCGTTATCAATTTCAATCAGAATACGGTCAGCATTCCTGGCGTCCAAAGATGTTCACAAATGCCATTAAGGTATTGATAAGCGCCAATATTGTTATGTTCATATTGAAAGCACTGACGGAGAAATATGTAAATATGGCTGGTGCTTTGGGGCTTTCACCACAAACAGTTTGGCCCATGGTTTGGCAACCCATAACCTATATGTTTATACATGGTGATTTCTGGCATGTGGCAATAAATATGTTTGTCCTTTGGATGTTTGGATCTGAACTCGAAATGCTTTGGGGACAAAAACCGTTTTTAAAATATTATTTTTTAACGGGAATAGGATCCGGTCTTATTTGGACGCTCTTTAATCTTGGGGGTAATTATTCGGTTTTAATCGGAGCCAGCGGTGCGGTGTATGGAATCCTCATGGCGTACGGACTTTTATTCCCCAATCGCACTGTATACCTTTATTTTCTGATACCCATAAAAGTGAAGTGGCTGGTACTCATTATTGGTGTGGTTGCCTTCCTGTCTTCATTTAATTCTACATCTAATATTAGCCATATTACTCATTTATCGGGGATGCTCATCGGCTATGTATATCTAAAAAAGGAATGGCGCTGGTCAAGAATATCTATATTGTTTCGGCGGAAATTTCTTGAGATGAGATCGGCACAGGAAGAAAAAAAATATCAGCGTATTAAAAATGCTCAGCGCGATTTAGACCGCGTATTGGATAAAATTAACCTTACTGGTTTGGATAGTTTATCGGAGGAGGAGAAAAATATTCTGTACCATTCCAGCCGGCGATTAAGTAAGAATAAACCAAGAGACTAAACAGTACGCTTCTCACAGAAGCTAACGGGTAAGTACAATCTTCTGAACTTCGTGGGTTCCTTCACTCTGTATCCATAAAAAATAGATGCCACTGGCAAGGGGAGCGCCTTGATTGTTGGTCCCATTCCAGTGAATTGTATAGACTCCCGCCGGTAAACGTTTATTCATCAGCATTGAAACGCGTCGACCAAGCAACGTGTAAACTTCTATTTTAATGGTACTTTCATCTCCAACCGTTACATCAAAAGAAGTGCTTGGATTACATGGGTTTGGATAGGATGGTGATACCGTCAACCCGGCCGCCTTTGCAATAATGGTGATGGTGGGGTGTTGTGTTGTTTTTCCTTCAGTATCAACATCGGTGAGCAGATACGTATATTGTTCGCCAATCCGAACGTTTTTATCCAAATAATGATATTCTGATCGAAAAGTAGCCGACCCTTTCCCTTTAAGATTCTCATTGGTTTTATAGCTGGAAATAAGTTTATAATCTCTATCGGAGTGCTTTCGATGAAGGATGTAGCCAAGATTGTTGATTTCAGATTCAGTCACCCAGATTAGATCTACATTTCCATCTTTTACCACTCCGGCAAATTGTGTTAACTCCACCGGCAGGGATTGGTCACTAGAGTTATTGTTATTGCTAAATCCCATTGTGCTTGAAAATGGCCCTCCCCATGTAAATTCAGAGTACGTCGTGCCGTTGCCTGTCAATTGAAGAGATTCAGAAGATAGGGTAGCGTTTGATTCGCTTACGCCTATATCTGTACTTGTCTCACCAGAGGCATCTCCATCAATGGCTACAATCACGCCTTCGTACGAGAGAAATTGGCCGCTTATTAGTGTTCCCTGGTAGGATAAAGCCATTCCATCGGGCGCGCCATTTTGAATTCCGGATATGTATTTATAGAAAATTGTAAATCCACTGGCTGTTGTACCTTCGCTAAATTCATCCAAGGTGAATAATGAAGAGTACCGCGCTCCGTTTGCGCCGTTGTATAAAGAGAGCGTAAAATCGCTAAGCGTATACCCTGCCGCATTCTCTAGAATGATTTCTACACCCTCGTTCACATCTGACCCAGCATTATCATAATGAATTTCATTAATCCAGACATTGGGTTGCGCATTTAAAATAGTCAATGTTAATAATAATGGTAATGCTTTATAATTAATCGTGTACATAATAATTATCTCCATCTAACAGAATATATCTAACGAATATGCTTGGGTTAATTTATTCATTTTGGGTTCGATAAGCAAATTGTCGAAGAAGAGTATCGCTTACCGTGGTACGCTTCTTCTCCTTTTACCGAGGTTAATAGTTGTATTTCAACCTTCTTTATTCACCAAACATCCCGTAATTTTTAGGGATGAACCCAAAAGACCCAGACCCTCATGAGCGATACCACCTCCACCCGGACAATCTTCAGCGTTGTCGTATTTTCGGTTTTCGCCGCCTTTCTGGTTGGCGGATTTGTAGGCTATCTGGGCAAATCTTACCTTCCGGAAAACTACCAGCGGTGGTTTGAAACCCTGTCCCTGTTTTTAGGACAGGGATTAATGATTTTACCGGTTTTTTATTTTTTAGCAAAAAAACAATTATCTATCCAATCCTCCCTTCGATTAAACGCTGTATCCCGTAATACCCTATTGGCTTCCTTGCCTATTGGAATCGGTATTATTATTCTGGTTGATGAATTTGACCGACTGGTAAGCATTGTCATTCCACCGCCCGACTCTCTCCTTCAAATGGCGGCAGATTTAAAATTCGATGGCACTTTTGCTGCATTATTGCTTTGGCTTACAATTGTTTTTGTTGCGCCTCTTGGCGAAGAATTACTGTTTCGTGGATTTTTACAAAGGTCGCTGGAAAAGCACTGGAAAGACATCACCAGGGCTGTACTTGTTACGAGTATGGTGTTTGCCATGGTTCATTTAAATCCATTCTGGATTATTCAAATCTATGTGCTGGGCGTTCTACTGGGATATCTTTCGTGGAAAACAAAATCTGTTTTTCCAGGTATGGTTGTACATGGGCTCAATAATGGTCTGGCATTGGTTCTATCACAGGATGCGACATCGGGGTTTGAAAAATTTTATACCTTTCACGGGCATGTTTCGCCACTATGGATTTTCCTGGGCGGAGCTGCTTTCTACATTGGAATTAAACTGCTTCACCGTTCTACGGAGGCAATCGCATGAAAAAAGAAATGTATGGACATGAGATTACAGTGGTGCGTGATACCTATCGTCGCCTCTTAAGGCGACACGCGCGTACCAACCTGATAAATCTTGTTCAAAAAACGCACCCGGCAGATCTTGCTCTTCTGTTTCGTTATTTCACTGAAGAAGAACAGAAAGCTATTTTTAAGCTGTTTTGCGAAACAGAGCAAGTCGACGATTTCTTGAATGAGGTAGATGAGGGCATTATCACCTTTTTGCTTTCCGATGAAAGACCGGAGAAAATTGTAAAGATATTTGAACCTCTGGGTTCAAGCGATCGCGCCTTTGTCCTGGGCCTGCTGCCAGATGAACTTTCATCTAGAGTGTTGGCGCTCTTGAAAGATGAAGTGCAGGTTGAAGTGGAAGAGTTGATGGCCTATCCCGAGGACAGTGCCGGATCCATGATGTATACGGATGTCTTTACGCTGCGCGATGACACCACTGCTCAAGACGCGATCAATGCTCTTCAGGACCAGGTGGATGCTGAAATGGTTTTTTATCTATACGTAACGGACGAAGAAAACCATCTTGCCGGTGTTATTTCGCTCCGCGATCTTGTTACGACGCCGCCTGAAACGCCACTAAAAGAAATCATGATTAAGAATGTGCACTCGGTGCGCGCCGAAACAGATCAGGAAGAAGTGGCCCGGGTCGTCTCACGTTATAACTATGTCGCTGTACCTGTGGTTGATCAAAACAACCATTTATTGGGTATCGTTACGGTGGATGATGTTGTGGATGTAATCCGGGAAGAGGCCACAGAGGACTTCCTGCAGATGGCCGGTGTGGGTAAAGATCGTGAGATATTGCTTAAAACGCCCTGGGAAAGCGCCAAAACCAGGTTGCCCTGGCTGTTCGCATCGTGGGTCGGTGGACTTGTTACAGCTACCATTATTGGTCTTTTTGAATCCACTTTACAAACTGTCATTGTTTTGGCAGCCTTTATACCTATTATTTTGGGGATGGGCGGGAATATTGGCACGCAGTCGTCCACAATTATTGTTCGCGGGCTGGCTACGGGACGAGTGGATATTGGTAATCAATTTAAAATAATATTCAAAGAAGTACAGGTAGGTCTCATCTTGGGTTTATTGTATGGCTTGTTGTTGGGCCTTTTTGCCCATTTCAGATTTATGCATAACGCCCCTGAATTACTCGGGTTGGTGGTCGGATTAAGTATCGTTGCTTCGATGCTTATTGCTACCAGTATTGGCGCCTTCGTTCCCATTTTTCTTAGAAAGCTGGATATTGATCCGGCCATTGCAACTGGTCCTTTTGTTACTACCAGTATCGACATCATGGGTGTGCTCTTTTATTTCCTCATTGCAAAATCTCTTTTGCCGCTGAT
>CAZZIU010000040.1:0-12288 GCA_964654545.1 uncultured bacterium | reverse complement strand
CTCTTTTCCGTGCCGCCTGCCCATCACTGCCTGTCCCGAAGAATTTCGGGATCCGTCGTTTACCCGCCTCTGGCGTGGCAGCGGGGTTTAGGTTGATCAATCATTACATAACTCAATTAATTCGATTTCAGACTTCGTCTTGCTTCCAGAATCATTTTTCTTATCATAGATGAGCTTATAATCAATTGGATCATCTTGTAGTTGCAACATAAGTGAAAATTTATCAATAGTATCAAAAAACTCTTTGACTGAATAATCAGACCCAATAAACCTCTGATTTATTGAATGAAAAGGCATATTTTTTTCTACCCCTGAAGAAGAAAACCTCACAATGTATTTTTGTTCTGGAACATTATACCAATATATTGTCCCTTTTTCTCTTGCAGGTTTTAATAATGTTGCAATTCTCTGATCACCATACTTTTTAATCTTGATTAGAATTTTTCTTTTATCTGGACGTCTGGTAAGAATATCCATTTGAACAATAAAGCAATAATCATTGTTCGATAGATATCCCTTTACCGGTGGTGTAGAACATGATAATAATAACAAGTATATCAGAGTAATTATACATTTTTGTAGATCAGTTATAGATTTCATATTATCCTCCAAAATATTAATCACGTGATAAAAATAAGCAACCAAAAAGGTAGCTCTGCGGTGTTTACCCGCCTCTGGCGTGGCAGCGGGGTTTAGGCTGTAATTATTGATTGTTCTGTTTATGAGATTTACATATTATACACGAGCATGAAGGAATTGAAAAATGTCGAATACCAACTACAATTTGACTTTTCCTATCTGCACGTTTAAAAATACTTTTGAAAAGTTCCTCTTCATTATTTTCAAGATATCTACGAATTGCATAACTGCATAGATCAGAAATTTGTACCATACTTGTTAATTCACTGTCAACAAACATTGGGGTTTCAATTATATTATTTATATTTGTCCAAAAAGTGCCCGATTGATGATATTTCTTCATTAATTCCGTATGCTTTCTTGAAACTGTCTGGTTATTATCATGAACAATCAACCCATAATTTTTACGCTGATGTTGTGATTTTGTGATTTCTAAATATGTCTCGAATCTAGAAATAACTTGTTCAAATGCCTGCTCGTCAATGGTTTGTTGAGACCGGTCTGGGTCAAAGAACAATTTATCAATGCATTCTGCAAAAATTCTAGCATATCCCCACTTCGATATTTCAAAAGCAACTTCCTTAACAAAAGCAACTCTTTGGTCGTAAGTCAAATGTATATAGCTCTCGGTTTTTTTATAATTTTTTCTAGTTTGTTTATATCGCTTATTTTCCCCTGTTCTTTGCAATTCTAAAAGTTTTCCATTTCTATATTTTTTTACTTCAGTGATTCGATTACTATAATTTAATTTTTCAAAATTAGGGATTAAGCTTTGTTCGTGATACTTACGAAGAATCCACCCAACATGTATTTCTTTCCCTCTAAGTTCATATTTATCTTTTATAACTCTAATGCTTACATCACTATCTCGCCAATATCGAACAGGAATCGAAATACCAGACAAAATGAAATGAGAAGTATTACCCGGGATAGAAGATGTACCTGATTCATCAACATAACATATATTCATATATGCCTCATAAAATTATATATAAAAAAAGCGACTGGGGTTTGGGCTTCTAGCCCCACTATGAGACGCTTGGCGACTCATCCCAGACGCTGATCAATTTTACTTTTTTTACATCAACAAATTCAAGAACTTTTTGTTCCTTCAAATTGCACCCAACGGATTAGCTCTGGTGCGCTTGCCCGCCTCGGGACTTAACCTCTTACCCGACACTTGGACCCGTAGTCATTGCCCTAAATTCTTAAAACAAATTTAAACAAATATTACTTGATAATTACCTAAAGGAAGCGTGTGTTAGAGGGTCTTTTCACTAATATCTTTTTGTTGAATTTTAGGTGCAGGTTTTTCCCATTTCTTTAAATATTGTACGATACCTTGGTAATAATCGATTATCATTTCTTCAATAGATGAAACAAAAATTGATCTACTTATAAACTTTCTACCCAAATACTTTATTAGAAGAATATTAAAACTCTTTATTTCTTTATTGTTTAGTCTTTCAAATGCAAACTCAAGCTCATCAAATGGTAACCTAATTGGCGTGCTAGAATATTTAATATTTATATCCACCATTAACTCAGCTTTTAATTTTTCAAATAATTCAGGATTCTTCTTTTTACAGTAGTTTATTTGATTTCTAGCCCATGTTATTTGAGCTTTCTCCTTCCTGTCCAATGGAGCAGATAGTGAAACAGACATCTCAATATTCCTACGATCAAAATTAGTTTTAACAATTATGTTTGAGGCTGCACCATCTATTTGAAGTGTTGATTCTAGACTTAATTTTGACACTAACTCTTTTTTCTCAAACTCGATTCGGCCTTTTAAATCATTTTTAAATTTATCTTTACCTGAACGCACTAATAGTCCAAGCTCTCTGCTCAGTATTAAGGCCATATCACGTTCTTCCTGAAGCCAACTTGAAACAGAATCATCCACCGAATTATCATTTGTTTTTAAAGAAGTACCAGAGTTTGCTTTATTGGCAATATCAACCCAACCCGGTTTCATTTGATTAAATCCGATTACTCCCGATTGTTTGGATTCAAAATAATCAACAACCTCTTTCATTATTTCTACCTGATCGGCATCTTCTATATCATTTTTATTATCAGCTAACAAAATATGTGCAATTGTCAAAATATAAGACCATGATAAATGATATAAATTGACCTGTTTTGGGACTTTTAATGAAAGTGGTGATTGTGTTGGATAAGATACAAATTGATTTGAGATCGTCAATAGTTTTGGAATATTATACCCTTTTGCAATATTCAAGTAATCTTCAATCTGTTTCTCATTTAAATCGGTATTCTTGTTTTTGACTTCAATTAAAATTGCATCAATAATTTTTTTTCCTCGTTCAATAAGAATCAAACCATCAATACGTTTCTTATCAAAGAATATAAACTCAACTTCTGTAAATATGTGAATATTCCCACTTCGTGCAAGGTTTATAGCTTTAAAAATATTTATACGGAATTCCTTTATAAGGCGCAATGCAGATAAAAAGATAGAAGTAAGTGCCATTTCATCGCCTGGTTTATAAAAAGGAATTAATTTTGCTGATTGAAGATGAATCTCTTGACCATTGTTCACTAATTCGACAAAACTAGAATATTCTAAACCGATGATTTTCGAGGGTTTTTTATTCACCGTAAACTCCTATTATTTTAAAGCACATCTAACGGATAAGCTCTGCTGCGCTTTCCCGCCTCTGGAGGGTGAAAGTTAATTGTAAAATTCATATGTACTGAAATTAACACTTTTAAGTTAAAATCCCTCCATTCATACCACCAAGCCCATCACTGCCTGTCCCGAAGAATTTCGGGATCCGTAGTTTACCCGCCTCTGGCGTGGCGGGGGTTAGACAACAAGCCTGTTAACACACTTTTATGTAACATGTATAACCTCCATTATTGTTAGAGCATAAATTGACAATAAATATAAGGCTGAATTTGAAAAGAAAAATGATATTATGCCAATTGGTGCAAATCCTATTGTTTTCCTCCATACAAATGCGATAAATCCCCAAAACCCAAAAAAACATATAGCAAGTATATAACGTGCAATTTTTGGAAAAATATAATATCATTTTCTTATCGCCCAACTATAAATCTGGGTTCAATATAGGGAATAAAAACGGTGGGCTCCCTCTGAAGGTTGTTTTTATGCATCTATTAAAGGAAATTTTCCTATATTTACCCATAATAATCTCTTTCGTAATAAATATCCAATCTAAATTCCCATAAATATAGGAATCGTGATAACAATTTAAAAACACAATCATGTAGTGAAGCCGATCCGAACCAATAAAAAATATTTTCAACCTATAAAGGAAATCATAAATTTTGAGATATAGAATTAGATACGTATTTTAACCAGTTCAGAAAAGGATAGTTCTTGATGTAGACAATTACTATTTAATAATTGAATACCAAAATAGAGGAAATCAATCAATCTCGGTTACAAGGCAGTACGACTTATCAATGGCTTGTACCCATAGAAGGAAACATAAATTAGATTATGAAAGCATCCGATTTATTTATTAAGGCGCTTGAAAACGAAGGTGTGGAATACATCTTTGGAATACCGGGAGAAGAGAACCTTGACCTGTTGGATTCTCTCAAAAATTCAACGATTACATTGGTTCTTACCCGACATGAACAAGGTGCCGGCTTCATGGCAGCCACCTATGGCCGGTTAACGGGAAAACCAGGCGTGTGTCTGTCTACCCTTGGTCCCGGTGCAACCAATTTTACCACCCCTGCCGCCTATGCCCAGCTCGGTGCTATGCCCATGCTCATGATTACGGGACAGAAACCCATCAAAAAATCAAAACAGGGTCGTTTTCAGATTGTAAATATCGTCGACCTGCTTCGTCCAATCACCAAATACACCAAGCAGATTGTCAATGGCAATAATATCCCTTCCGTCGTGCGCGAAGCCTTTCGGCTGGCCAAGGAAGAAAGACCGGGCGCTGTTCATATCGAATTGCCGGAAGACATCGCCGCCGATGATTGTGTAGAAAGAATTTTTGATGTGGTTGGCCATCGTCGACCGGATGCGGATACCAAAGCGGTAAAAAAAGCGGTGAAAATGATTGAACAGGCAAAAATGCCGCTGTTGCTGATTGGCGCCGGAGCCAACCGAAAACGCACCAAAAAAGCATTAACCGCTTTTATCGAAAAAACCGGAATTCCTTTTTTTAATACCCAGATGGGTAAGGGCGTTGTGGATGAACGACATCCGAAATTTTTAGGTACCGCTGCTTTATCCAAAGATGACTTTTTGCATTGCGCTATCAGCCGATCAGATCTCATTATCAATGTGGGGCACGATGTCATTGAAAAACCGCCTTTTTTCATGAAAAAAGGTGGTACCAGGGTTATCCATGTGAATTTCTTCCCTGCGGAAGTCGATGATGTGTATTTCCCCCAACTCAACGTCATCGGTGATATTGCCACATCCATCGATTTAATTGGTTCAAGTATAAAAGAAACCAGCGGTTGGGATTTATCGTACTACGATAGAATAAAGGTTGAGGTGGAAACGCATTTAACAAAATATTTTCAGGATACCCGCTTCCCCATGCTTCCACAACGACTGGTACACATTGTCAGAGAGGCATTACCACCGGATGGCATTCTTACGCTGGATAATGGTGTATACAAAATCTGGTTTGCGCGGAACTATAAATGCTATCAGCAAAATACATTATTACTGGATAACGCCCTGGCGACCATGGGAGCCGGATTGCCTTCCGCCATCTCTGCCAAACTGGTAAAGCCAAAGAAAAAAGTCATTGCCGTCTGCGGTGATGGTGGATTTATGATGAATTCACAGGAATTGGAAACGGCGGTGCGCCTGGGGCTGGATGTAACCGTCATTATTCTCAATGACAGCGCCTACGGCATGATAAAATGGAAGCAGGAAGGAATGGGGTTAGAGAATTTTGGGTTGGACTACAAAAACCCCGACTTTGTGAAATACGCCGAAAGCTATGGCGCCCATGGGTATCGACCATCCAGCGACAAGGAGTTTACTTCAATCCTCACTACCTGCTTAAACACAAGCGGTGTTCACGTCATTGATTTGGCTGTCGATTACTCATTAAACCATAAAATCTTAAACGTGTTATTAAAAGAAAAAACATGCATCCTTTAACAAGGTAAATCACGAATTAACAAAGGGAAAGCAATGCTTCAAGTACACTCACCATATAATTTAGAATTGATCAAAGAAATTCCATTAGTGGGCAAAGAAGAAGTCGAAAAAGCCTTATCCGTTGCCTATGGTCTTTTTCAGGAGCAATCCAGCTGGATTACTCCACATGAACGAATCGCTATTTTAGAACGAACTGCAGACATCATGAAAGCACGTATCGAAGAGCTGACCAAAACAGCTGCGCAGGAAGGTGGAAAACCTTATATCGATTCGAAAGTGGAAGTACTCCGTGCCATCAGTGGTGTAAAAATAGCCGCTGAACATATCGGACAACTTAAAGGTGAACAAATCCCCATGGGATTGACCAAAGCATCCGATGGTAGAATGGCCTTCACCAGTCGAGAACCCATCGGTGTTGTGGCCTCAATCAGCGCCTTCAATCACCCCCTGAATTTGATTGTACATCAGGTTATTACGGCCGTTGCCGCCGGTTGTCCCGTCATCATCAAACCGGCCCAGGCCACGCCCCTCTCCTGCCTTGCGTTGGTCACTATTCTTGAAGAAGCTGGTTTGCCGGAAGGCTGGTGTCAGGCAATTGTTTGCAATCGTGAAGCCGGTGAAATGTTGGTTACGGACAGAAGAGTGAACTATTTTTCCTTTATTGGTTCGCCCCAGGTAGGATGGTATTTAAAATCCAAACTGGCTCCCGGTACACGTTGTGCGTTGGAACATGGTGGTGCCGCTCCCGTCATCGTGGAAAAAGACGCCGATTTCCAGGATGTGCTACCCGATCTGTTAAAAGGTGGTTTTTACCATGCCGGTCAGGTCTGCGTCTCTGTGCAACGGGTTTTTGTTCATGAAAGTATCTGTAGTGATGTGGCAAATAAATTATCTGAAATGGCAAAAAAATTGGTTGTGGGCGATCCTATGGATGAAAAAACGGAAGTGGGTCCCCTCATTTTTCCGAAAGAAGTTGATCGTGTGGAAGAATGGGTGAATGAAGCCATCGCCGGCGGTGCAGAATTGTTATGTGGCGGAAAACGCCTTTCTGATACCTGCTACGAACCCACCGTTCTCCTCAATCCACCATCAAATGCTCGCGTGTCTACCCTGGAAATATTTGGACCGGTCGTCTGTGTTTATTCCTATTCCAAACGCGATGAAGCCATCCTAATCGCCAACAGTCTGGATGTGCATTTTCAGGCCGCCGTTTACACCAAAAATATAGATATTGCCATGGATTGTGTCAAAAAGCTCAATGCCACCGCCGTCATGGTGAACGATCACACCGCTTTCCGCGTGGATTGGATGCCCTTTGGCGGCCGTGATACTTCCGGTATCGGCATGGGAGGCATTCAATATTCCATGCATGAGATGACCAGAGAAAAATTGATGGTGATTAAAAGCAACGCATTTTAAAGTACCTGTATAGATAAGTATAAACCTGTCATAACAACATGATATTGCATGATTTAGTAGCAGTATAATTGTTTTTGTCACCTGAAAAATAAATCTCCGTTTGGGTAAATTATTTCTTGCAAATGGCTGTGTGATTTAATTATCATCGCGCGTTTAAATATTCCTAAGAACCAACTTTAGGAGTGATTATCAGGCGGTGGGATACCTGATAAAATCTTAGCAATCGACACAACACAGTATACGTTTCCTGTCTACGTCTGCAATCGTTTGGAGGTGATTGATTAATAAGAAAGAACTACGCCCGGAAACTATTACAGGAGATATATATGGTTCCGTACAACAAAATGTGGGTCATGCTGACCCTTGCTTTCATTCAATTTAATTCTGCACAGGCAAACAGCACCGCAAGTCCATCCTCGATGGATAATGAACCCAGCGATACATTGTTTATCAGGATGAATCCCGTTACCGTTACCGCTGAACGCACACAGGCAAACCTGAATTCTGTTACCCTTGCTACCTCCGTTATCGACAAAGAACAAATAAAAACACTCCCCATGAATCATCTTGCCGATGCGCTGTCCTTGACGGCCGGTATGATGATGGTACAACGGGATGGTCTGGGTTGGCAATCCGATCTGATGGTGCGTGGTTTTTATGGTGGCGGTGAGGCCGAATATGTCCAGCTGCTGCTTGATGGACAACCGCTGAACGCCGTTAGCAATGGATTGGTAAACTGGCTTGAAGCACCCATGGCTAACCTGGATAGAATTGAAATTGTCCGAGGTGAACTTGGTTCACTCTACGGAGACGCTGCACTTGGAGGCGTGATCAATCTGATTTCCTCCACTGCCAAAAAGCCCTTCACTTCCATTCAGGCTTCTACCGGATCGTTTGGGAGAAATTCAGTGCAATTGACCCACAGCAATAAAATCCAGGGACATAAATACACAGTTTTCGGTTCCGGTAATAATTCAGCCGGTTATCGTGATCATTCCAAAGGATCAAATGTTCAATTTGGCGGTACCTTCAATCTGGTCAAGATGAACAAAATCAATCTTGATTTGCATACCCACAATCACGTGTATTCCAATGATGACCCGGGACCATTACCGCTGGATTCCTTAACAACCGATCGCAAAGCATCTGAAATTCCATTTAGTAAAGATGGTTCAAACAGTCTTTCAAATAAAATTGGACTGCGGGGGAATTACGGTCTTTCCCAAAATCTAGAATTAAGTTTTGATGCATGGTTTGATCGAAAAGATGATTCCAGAATACGAACCCTTCCCGTAATGTCTCTGGAAATCGGTGCTCCTCAGGAATTACGGGTTCTCGATACCCAGGAGCGAGCGAGCGTTAGCAATCGTCTCCAGTTAAACGCGCAACTGACCGGTGTTAATCACTGGGGTAACAGGATGTCACGTTGGGTAGTTGGGTCAACCATCAGTCACGCCACGCTGGATGACAAATATTATGATGTATATTTTGGCAGTTTTGACGCGTACGCAAATATGCCCGAACCAAACCAGGATATTTTACTTTCGGACAACACCACTTCGCGTCAATCCTTAGCCGCATTTGCGCAAGAGACAGCCTACCTTACTCCATGGTTAAAACTCGCTCTTGGAGGTCGTTATGATCAGATTCAGGATCGTTCGGACGATGGCAATTATGACAAATCAGAAAATGCTTTTAGCCCGTTTGTGGGAGTCAACATTCACTATTTGGACAATGACCGAAATGTGGGGCATTTTTATGCTAATTCTTCTCGTGCATTCAAAACACCTACCCTTGATCAGCGCTTTGATCAGCGTCTGGTTCGTATGCCATTCAACATGAATGATACTACTTTTGCCAGTTTTGCCGGTTATGTCTATGCCGGAATCGTGGATACGACCATCTTTCCCCCACTTTCAAATGCGGAACTAAATCCACAGTATACCAACAGCCTGGAATTTGGCATTCAACACCTGTTTATGCTTCGTCCCAATGAAATGGATTTCAAATTATCATTGGCCTATTACACCATGGATGTAAAAGACGAATTCGATTTTGATCTGGAAACATTCCGTTATGTCAATATTGGTAAAAGTCAGCATAATGGACTGGAGTTGGAAACAGTATTTGAGTGGTATTCAAAAGGCAGCCTATTTGTCAACTACACCTATCAGGATGTGGTTGCAAAAAGTGGAACTTTTAATGGTAAATATCTAAAAGCCATTCCTCGACATTTTATATCAACCGGAGTGGTGGTCATGCCCACATCGTCCATGACCGTAAGTCTGGTGGAACGCATGTTTAAAAACGCCTATCTGGATGATGCCAACACAATCGAACTTGATGATTACACTATATTTGACAGCAAGATATCCTATTCCCTTGCGAATCTAACCTTTACACTGGATGTGCGAAATTTACTGGATACAGCCTACGAATCCACCGGCTATCCCGATCCTACGCCGGGGAGCGCAATGCAGTATTTCTTCCCTTCCGCGGCTCGTTCATTTCAATTCGGCATTCAGACGACTTTTTAACCATTTGAATAATTGTGCTTCCGGGATAACGGAATATTCCGGAAGCCGTTTTTTTGATAACACGTATATTTCCAAGGAGGGCAAAATGAAAGCTTTGCATATAAACCGTCCCAAATTTCAACACGTAATCTATCTTATTTTCCTCTCATTAGGGTTTACTTCCACTGTACTGGAATCGGATTCCACCGACACCATACCCATTAAAAGTGATTTTATTTTTCGTGAAGTAAAAGTAACCGCATCACGCATTAGTCAGGAAATCCATGATGTACCAAAAATTGTGTATGCATTGGATCAGAATGATATCCGTGGCGGGGCCATGCCCCGTACCATGCCGGAACTTTTTGCAGAAACACCTGGAATCATGGTTCAGAAAACAGGTAATGGGCAGGGTTCACCCCACATGCGTGGATTCACCGGATTTCGTACCTTGTTTCTTATTGATGGGGTACGACTGAACAATTCCGTATTTCGAGATGGACCCAACCAATACTGGAATACGGTGGATGCCATGTCAATTTATCAGCTGGAAGTACTCATGGGTGCCAATTCATCCCTCTACGGCAGTGATGCCGTGGGCGGAGTGGTTAATGCCAAAACACAACCACTTGATTTCAACACAAAAAAGAGTATCAAACTTTCACGATTATATACCCGCATGGCAAGCGCTGAAGGATCCAATATTGCCCGTTTGGAAATGATTGGTTCTCCCCTGCGATTGTTCAATTATCAGATCGGCTATACCCACAAAAAATTCGGAGACCTGGTAGGGGGAAAAGAAGTGGGGAAACAACCTAAAACAGGTTACGCAGAATGGGATGGGGACATCAAACTGATGTTTAAATTAAATCCCAACTCTACCATGAGCCTTTTGTACCAGAATGTACATATTAATGATGCCTGGCGAACCCATAAAACCATCTATGGAATCACCTGGATGGATACGCAGCATGGCAGCGAAATTCAGCGTGACCTGGATCATGCCAGAGATTTGACCATCTTGCATTACAACAATCATAATCCTGGCTTTGGTCTGGACGCCCTCACGCTGTCCGGTTCCTATCACCATCAATTTGAAGAGCGATACCGCGTAAAGAGCAGTTACAAGGGTGAGACACAGGGCTTCGATGTGTACACTGCCGGTTTCAATGTGCAGGCCGAAAAGAAAAGTAAGGATAGTTGGGTCGTTTTTGGTTTGGATTTTTATAACGACATCGTTTCCTCCTATAAAACATCCTTTGATGCGGAAGGAAACACATCCATTAAACCCCAGGGTCCCATTGCGGACAACGCCTCCTACCGGCTCATGGACTATTTTCTCCAGTTTGACAGAAAATTCCTGACACAATTCCATTTACAATCAGGTTACCGGTATTCTTCCACAATGTTGCATGCCGGAAAAGTATTTGACCCGTTGATGGGAAATGTATTTTCATTTAACAGGAACTGGGCGGCCGGTTCAGGAAATATCAATATTTTTTACGATCTCTTTAACGACCATCATTACAATCTGTTTGCAGGGATTGCCCAAAGTTTTCGGGCACCTAACCTGTCAGACATGACACGATTTGATTCGGCACGCTCAAACGAGGTGGAGATTCCCACGCTCGATATTGATCCGGAATTCTTCACGTCGTATGAAATCGGGTTAAAAATTCGTGAATTTCATTATTTCCTGCAGATGGCATTTTCCTATACCGACATTCAAAGCATGATTATTAGAACGCCCACCGGCGAAACCGATGAAGATGGCAATGTGTATGTCGCCAAAAAAAATTCAGGAAATGGATTCACCCAGAGTGTTGAACTATCCGCATTGGTTTTTGTAACCACCGAATTATCCTTTTCTTGCAACGGTACGCTGTTGGACGGAAAAGTTGATACCTACCCTACGTCTGATCCGGTTCTGGTTCGTGAACCCATTGACCGGCTAATGCCCGCCACCGGGCAGGTGGGAATCAAATGGAACCCGGTCAATAAAAAATACTGGTTGGAAGGAATCGTCAATATCGCTGGCAAACAGAACAAACTATCGACTCGCGACATGAGTGATGTACAGCGTATTCCTGTCGGTGGCACACCGGGGTATTCTGTTTTTTCAGTGAGATCCGGTTATCAGCTTAATCACCGTTCCACTGTTGGATTAAACATTGAAAATATATCTAACGTAGATTACCGTACCCATGGTTCCGGCCTGAATCAACCGGGGACAAATGTGATTGTAAATTTTGACTACAAATTCTAAATAGTGAAGGGACTATGACCGAATTATAGTCCCTTCTTTTTTATTGTATAATCAGAGCCTTGTACTCTATTTATAATTTCAACCGGCCATTCCACCTCTCATTCCTTAGTCCGACACGATTCACATACAATTATTCAACACACCAAAAGCTCTAAAAAGAAAAACCCCCGTCGGGGGAACGGGGGATTTCTCTTGCGCACAGGCATGGCGCATTAACGATGGAGAGTGGTATTACTTAAGCAATACCATTTTCCGTGCTTGTCTAAAGTCATCTGTCTGGATGACATAGATGTATGTTCCAGAAGCTACTTCAT
>CAZZIU010000039.1:0-13259 GCA_964654545.1 uncultured bacterium | reverse complement strand
CACTGTGATAGGCCGGCAGATTATTCAGCATGGCAGCCGAAACAGGGAAAACCAGCTTTCCGTTCAATTGTGTGGCCATTCAGGTGGAATACCTATACCCCGTTTTGAAGGATTTGAGTCGTCAGATAATATTTGATATCCAACAATAATGGCAGTAATACCACCAACAAAGAATCCGGTATTACGCAGCGTGAACCATTCATTTATATTTGCCGGGCTTACCAGTAAGTCGTTAAGTATGTTTTCAACAAAAATGTCAAAATCAGAAATATCGTTTGGAAAAACTCTCTTAATTTGTTTTACGATTTTCGCCGTTTGCATCTCATATAACGTGAATGAAACACGATCTTTTTCTCCATATGAGATCGTCCATACAATTGCATAAGCGGAAATTGTATCTAAAGCAATTCTATCAAAACATTCAAGGGTATTACAGAAGACACTATCCTCATTGTATAAACTATCACCATTCAATAATTCAATAATGGAATGATTTTGGGCAATGAGTTTATCCTTAATTATCTGGTTCAGTATATTTCCCTGCTCAATACTAAGAAGTGGTAAAACAACAAAATTTCGAGTGTCGTGATTTAAGGCACTAATTTTAGTTTTAATTGAACCTTTTATCTCTATCTTCTGAGAAATTCCAATTGAACATATCAATATTATGAAGATTGTGATTCGACGACTCATTTGATAAACATCATTTTTCTAGTTTGAATAAATGGCTCATCTCCATTCAAGGGAATCGCCTGTAATTGATAAAAATACAATCCAGAACCTACGGGTATCTGAAGTGAGTTATTACCATTCCAACGAACATTATATTCTCCATTATCCTGATATTTATTTAGTAGCGTATTTACCTGTTGTCCTTGAATGTTATAAAGTGTTAATACGACTTTTGATGGTGTATCTATTGTATAACTCAAATGTGTTTGTCCATTGAAAGGATTTGGATAATTTTGATTCAATGAAATTGATTGAGGTAGGTTTGATAGTATTTCCATTGCTTTCGAATTAACCAATTCTGTCGGGCCTGAAATGATTTTGTATTTAGAGTTGATATTTTTGTATAACATCGTTTCTATGAAACTAAAGTCAGTGGATAAATCATATATTTCTTTTTGGCTTAAACAAATACAAAGGATAGTGTTTCCATCTGGTAGTAATCCATTTAATGCTGTTTTTACCTGTACATTTCCAGTTACCTTATTAGACGATATTTCAATATCCCACACATTCATTTCATCTTCAAATGATCTAATATCACTTGCAAACTCATTAATTTTTTCATGAAGTGAATGATTTAAAACTCTTAGCGTCAGATTATCACCTTGAACTGGTGGCTCAGCGAGGTCAAACTGGTCCCGATCATTAGACGCCAATGTGGATTGCCCAATAATATTCTGTTTATCAGAAAATCCATTTCCATCCATACTAAAATTCAACCTCCAATCATTAAATTTAGGCGCAATCCTATTATGAGAATTATTTGAATAAAGTGGGTCAAAGAATAGATCTTGATCTTCATTTGTCCAGTTGTAGATGGCATATGCCGCCCACGGTTCCAGATCATGCACATCTGTGAACCATCCCTCACCATCAAAATCGCCATATGCATACGGACCGGAAAATACCATTGGGTCTAATTCATACTCAATCGGGAATGGATAGGGTGAGCTGAATAAATTCCAACCTGGTTTTATTGTGATATGAAATCCAGCCATATCTACCGAAGTACCACTCCCAGCATTTAATGTAGCCTTATCGGAAATACGCTGATTTATCCAGTATCCTTCTCCAGGTATTAATGAATCAGGGAAAACCCAGGATGAATCTTCCCATGCAAATAGCTGCCAGGTATGATCCCCATGTTGTTCAAAAATAGTTTCAGAGATTATTGCACCTGTATTACGATCATCAAGGATTGTTGGTACTGATATTATTCGCCATTTATTTTTAGGTACACCATCGATATAAGCACTCCCACCCATAGAAGATGTATATGTGTTTTCATCAAACCGGACAGGAATAGAGTGGATATCCGTGATCATGCGATTATTTGAAGTATCCGTTGCTGAAATATAATGCGCTACACCTGATGCATTTACTGATTCTCCAGGGATGTCAGCTGAAAATACCTGCGATCTACCAACTGATACCATCGGTGCACTAATAAAAATATCCTCGCCTCCTGAAAGGTAAAATAATGTAGCATCTGATGCATAGAAAAATTCAGGGAAAGTGATCGAAATTGTAAGTGATGAACCTGCTTCCTGAGGTTCATCGCTAAAATCAGTGATGTCTAATTCTTCAGTATCTGTTACAGTTACCAATAATGTGTCCGGAGGCGAAAACAATTCGCCATCAAATACTGTTAGGAAAAATATAAATACGGTGGTTTCATTTACATCCGGTGCCTCAAAACGCGCTATGGCAGTCAGAGAATCTTCCAAATGAAACCCGGTTGGGGAAACCCAGATAAATGATAATTGATTGTTATCAATATCATATGAATTTTCACCCGATAAATAAATGGTTTCTCTTTCAAAAATGATAATGTCTTCCGTTGTCAATGCCACTGGTGGATCATTCACATTTATTACGGTTATTGTAAACTGCTGAACGACTGTTTCAGCCAATCCATCGGATAATGATATTTGAACAAAATGCTCTCCCACTTCATCATTTGTCGGACTTCCACTTAATATTGAGTCTCCATCAAAACTAATCCAATCGGGTAATGAATCAGCAGTAAAGGTCAATGGATTACCATCCGGAGCATTGGCGTGAAGTACGTATATATATAAATCGTCTTCTAGAACGGATATAATTGGTTCGCTGGTAAAAGCTGGAGGACGATTTGTCTGAATAATTGTGAATAGTAAAGTATCTTCAACAAATGCCGATGAGTCATCTACTGCACGCACTGTTAGATTTATTTCTCCTGTAAATTCATCCATGGGATATGCAACAAGTTGGATGGTATCTGATCCAGTTATATTCAATGTTAAGGAATCTAGTCCAGTATCTAATGAATTGGCTGAGAATAATAAATTATCACCTACATCTATGTCAAGAAAATGAGGAATTACATTTTCATTTATTACGTAACTGGCTTCACCTGACAGAACTATTTTATCAGGTATTGGTGATATCAATTCAGGTGTATCATTAACCGGGTTCACTACATAATTAGATTCACTCCAGCCATTTAATCGTGAATTTGATATATCTGTAGCTGTAAATCGAATTGTTTCTGCCCCATACCAATCCTCATTTGGAATGACGATCGATGCGATATTTTCAGCATCAATTGTTATTGTAAGATTCTCATTGTCTGAATAGGACCATATTACTGGATTTCCGTAATCCAGATAATCATCTAAATCAAAATTCGAGAACAATGCTCCCTCCTGAATCTCCTGATTTGATATATTCAGAACCGTTGGGGAAATCTGGGGCAATACTGTAAAAATTACTAGCGATGTATCAGAATATGTATTCACAGTTCCTGAATCAGTCGCAATTAACCAAATGCGTTCTTCACCAGCATATTCAGCACCGATCCATTCCGGTTGAACGACATTAGAGTTATTAATGTTAATTGAAAGTAGTGATGCATCCAATTCAAAAGGAGCATCGGATTGACCGATCACATCATTACTTACGAAAGTTAGTGTATCATCTAATGGAACAATGTCCCCGCGCTTTCCATCATAAACTTTAAATGTAATTTCTTCATCATTTGAAAGGCCAAAAATGGTAAGAAAATAAAGACTCATATCCAGAACCTGAATTGGTCCCACAACTCCCCTACATTCTTCACCGACAAATGCTGCAAGAAGATTGCCAGAGGAGTCTGATATCTCCTCGTGTAGCATAATTTCGGCTATGAGACTCATATTAAATTCATATTCTGTAGGTTCTACCGACCATTCAGGTGTGGGTTGAAAATTTTCACTTGGTGCAAAACCGTATGACCAGATTATTTCATTTCCATCTAACTCTTCCAAATAATCATCTAAAACAATCGTTGTAAATTGGCCACCTATTCCAATTGTATCATATGGTATTGCATTCACTACCGGTGGATGATCTAAAGGTAGAATAGTGTATAAAACTGTATCTGAACCGGAAAATCCATTCAAGGTTTGATCTGTGACTGTAAACGTGAGTTCTTCGTTTCCTACCCATCCTGCAGCTACAGGTAAGATTGTAACTACATTATCGACAGCAATCGTCACATCCAGATTCTGGTCACCACTGACGCTCCATGCTACACTTTCTCCATCAATCTCCGTCAAATAATTATCCAAATCAAAAGACGTAAAATTGCTGCCATCTTCTATCGTTTGATCTTCCAGTCCAGCCACCAAAGGAGTATGATCAGGAAGTATCGTAAACATTGCTGATGTGGAATCAGCATACTCATTTAGAGTTCCCACATCTTCCACAATAAATTGTATGGATTCACTTCCATCCCAGAGTGGATCAATTGCAGTAATGTTTGCAGTTTGCTGATTGGAGATTGTAACATTCAAATATCCGGCAGTGATTGCAAATGGCGTTTCCGGTGACCCGACAATATCATTGGCTGTAAAGTTTATGGTTTCTATGGTAGGAAGATTGAGTTGTGTATTCCCATCATAGAATCTGAACTCTATTTCTTCACCATTCATATTCGCATATATAGTAAGGAAAAACATCCATTCACCTAATGCTTCTACCGCTGTTACAACTCCACGGCATTCTTCACCAACAAATGCTCCTAGTGAGTAATTGGATGAAATTGGAAACAATCCACGTGAAGTTACACGACTGGTAACCGTCATACTTGATACATAACTGGACGGGTTTACACTCCAGCTTGGGTCTGGATCAACATTTAGTAATGAATTAAATCGATAATCCCAGGCAACGCTGTCTCCATCTTCCTCCAAGAGGTAATCACTTAAATTAATCGAAGAGAAATTTCCACCATTTCCTATGGTTTGATCAAGTATTGCATTCACTACCGGTGGATGATCTAAAGGTAGAATAGTGTATAAAACTGTATCTGAACCGGAAAATCCATTCAAGGTTTGATCTGTGACTGTAAACGTGAGTTCTTCGTTTCCTACCCATCCTGCAGCTACAGGTAAGATTGTAACTACATTATCGACAGCAATCGTCACATCCAGATTCTGGTCACCACTGACGCTCCATGCTACACTTTCTCCATCAATCTCCGTCAAATAATTATCCAAATCAAAAGACGTAAAATTATTCCCAATTTCAATTGTTTGGTTCAAAATTCCGGATACTTTCGGAATATGATCAAACATCAAAAAAACGTTGAGGGTTTCTGGAGCAGCCGGACTTCCGAAGGATTCACCTGCAATAAATGTAAAGGATTCTTCTATCGAAACAATGGTGTCTTGCTCCGACAAGTATGCTTTCAACAGCAATTCTTCTTCCGTAAAATTCGAATATGCAGTTAAAAAATACATCCAGTTGCCCAGCACAAATGTGGGTGTAACAACTCCTCTACAAGTGTCATTTACAAAGGCACCAATGATACTAGAACTATTCACAAGTAATTCATGATCAACTTCAACGAGTGCCGTAAGATTTGCTGTAAATTGATAATCAGCAGGATTTACAGACCAATCGGGAGTGTTCTGTGCACCAACAATCGTCAGTGAACAGAACGTAATTAAAAGTTGTTTTTTCAATCTCATATTATTTTCGAGATTGAATTATTTGAGAAGAATTATTTTCTTAACATCATGGAATGAGCCGGATTGCATCACTGTGAGATACATTCCTGAGGGCATCTGTTGACCATAGTCATCTTTTGAATCCCATTGTATGAGATAGTACCCTGCGTCACGAGATTCGGAAACAAGTGTGCGAACATGCTCGCCCAACAGGTTATAAATCGTGATGTGCACATCTCCCGTCTCCGGTAGACCAAATCCAAATTTCGTTACAGGATTGAATGGATTGGGATAATTCTGACTAAGGCTGAATTCATCGGGGATAAATCCTTCATCACCTATACCTAATACATGATTTGTGAGGACATAAGGTGATTCTAAATCACCAAGGACTTCGTTCGCACTAAATTCAGATGATTCGGTTACCATATGAATTTGCTCAGACTGGTTATCAAATAGCTTGAATTGCAATAATTCACTATCCTCCTGATTACTATAAATCATCATGAAGAATAACGTTTTGTCGAGCGATTCAATATAAACCGATTGAGATACGCCGCGGCATACCTCTACCACACCCATGTTATTATTTTCTTCTACAAAAGCACCTAACGTATAACCGGCACCTGTCAGTTCCTCACCTGACATCTCAAATATGGATGTCATCGTCATATTGTACTGATAATCTGTGGCATTAACAATCCAATCAATTGTGGTTGGTACAATCGGTTCCAGTTCATCCTCAGCATTTTTATCTGAGCTGGTAACCGAAATTTCGGCCGGATAAATAAGGCTTCCACCATTTTCTGAATAGAGTAAATATCCCAGATGTGGATTCATAAAGGTAAGACTACCTAACCAGCCAATATTTTCAAGATATTGTGCAAATCCAAATTGGCTTTTTATCAAATCGCCTGTTATAGGTTCTAATGAGACTAATGCTTGGTTTAATTCAATGCTGGTTTGTGGTAAGTAACTAACCCAGTTCCATCCTTGATTAATTGCAATGGGAGTTAACTCTACATTCACAGGAAATCCAAGCAGATCTAGGGAATCCAGATTTGTCAATTTCACCTGGTACATCTCTGTATTATTAAGGCTATCTAGTCCGCCAACCCAGCCCACAGATTCGACATATTGGTCAAATGATGTCTGACTCTTAACAATATCGCCACTAGCCGGATTCAGACTTGTTAAAACGTTATTAATGGACATATCACCTGATTGCAGATTAAGACTGAACCACGTCCACCCCGAGGGTAAATCCCTGCTTTGAACCAGTTGATTTGTCGCTGTGAAGGTGACGGGGTCTGATAATGTCCCCAACACTTCATTGGCTACAAAACTATAGTCTTCTATAATGAAACCATAGTTTACACACCCTGATGCGTCCCAGATTTCAAATCTCAGGTCTTCGCCTTGAGATTCATTACTGTAAATCGTCATAAACACTTCATAGGCATCGAGGTTCGGTACATATTGTATATTGGCCACACCTAGTGTTTCCTCTTCAGCAAAAGCACCGACCATATCGTAAGTGTCATTTGATTGCTCCTCATCAACATATAAGTACCCAATCATATTCATTGAATACTGGAACTGAGACGGAGAGACTGTCCACATCGGTTCATGGCACAGAATCCGGACATCCAAGGTCAATGGTTCATCGCCCATTGTTCCACTTGCCAAGATTGTTTCATTATAGATACCTGAAGCAATATCATCAGGAATCGATATTGTCACCGTTTGTGTGCCTCCCGGAGTAATAGTTCCGGATAGAGGTGATACACTCATCCAGGTTGGTACATTTAACATTTCAAAACCTCGCGGCGATCCGCCGTTATTTATTAACAGGCGTGTCACCTCAAATGATTCGTCATCATAAATAACAATATCAGAGATATCGCCACCAACCCATTCAACCGGGTTGCGGTTAACAAAGAATTCCCAAGATACTGTTTCAGTACGTTGGTTTCCAAACATATCCGTCAGATTCGAAATATCTGCTCTAAGAATTTGGTTTTCGATAAATTGATTCTGGATATTGGGTTCCAAAAAGATTTCATTCCCACCACAAGTATATGTGAAATCAACCGAATTACCTGTAACCGTATTGAATAACAGAATATCTCCCGCCCCCACGTTGATTACTTCGCAATCCAAATTTTCATTCATGGTAAGTGATATAAGATCATCCGGCCCAAGGATGCCATCTACCGGTGTTGGCAGACCAACAACTGCCGGCGGATTTCGATCAATGATGCCGGTAATAATTTGCGACGTTCCGGGATAGAGTCCCGCATCACAAATAGCTCTTACACGAAGTTCATAGGTTCCATCAGAGATAATATCTGGGTGGATATTCCATGGCACTAATATGAAATCCTCAGACAGACTGTCTTTTGGAATGCTTTGAGCAATGAACCAGTCATTATCCCTGGAACTACCAGAAGGATCTTCATCCAGCCGGATATCATGCTCATTTGATGCAATCAGGTTTGATTTCTCTTCTAAAACGGTTCGCGATTTCGCGCTCGTGTTCAAATATCCATTCACAACAATATTTTTCGTACCTTGCAACTGCAATGGATTAAAGCTTAAAGAAGTCGGGTTATTTTCGTTTATTTCTCCAATTTCTCCTTGTGAGACTCCAACACTTGCAATGGTAATTCCATTATTTCCGGAGACACTCGATCCACCAAGCGCCGCGGTGCGGTATTGCAATTCTAAATGGCTGAATTCAGCATCAAAGCGATCATATCCATCAATAGTTACCCATAATGAATCAGATGCATCCGCTCCGGTAATTATCCAATTGTTTTCAGGTACGGCAATGGATACTTCTGTACATGGCACTATAAACTCTACTGAAAAAGATAATGAATCCGATAGCGGAATGGGTGCCGTTGCATCTCCACGATCCTGCCAGAGTTGGAATTCACAATCGGATACAAGCCTGACAAGCATGTTGTCATAAATGTATTCTTCAGGACCTTTGTCAATTGTCAATGTAACGGGAGTCTGTTGACCTGCGAGAAGGAAGATGGGGTATTCGCCTTCAAAGTCCGTTCCGTTGACTGAAAAATGTGCTCCGTATGGGTTGGTATCCTGGAGAATCTGAATTGAAAAATAGCCATCTTCATCTGTTTGACTGGTATTCCCCAATAGCAATGAAAATACAGCCGGTTCATCCGGAGGAACATCTATAGCAACAGTTTGATCTGCCATGAGCTGAACTCCTTCACGGGGAGCTGTATTGATTTCCCAGGGGCAACTGCTGGCGCCACTTACCGTATTAAATACCGGTGTACCATAGGATCCGTCCCAAAGAACATCCACACTAAAGAAATCACCGGGGTCACCATCAGAAAGAACATATCCAACGGTATTCGTATTGGTGTTTTCAGTCGTTGTACTTGATCCCATTGTCATTCGTGAACCTATCGTGACACCACCTGATGCGCCAATTCCAAGTAACGTTGCTCCAACTTCGACTTGAACTGAGGATTCGATTTCCATTTCAAAATCAATAGTGAAACTTGAAGTGGTTTCTTCAGTCTCTGAATATTCAAATGCCCCGGCAGCACCATCAAATGAGTAGTTTTGTCTAAATATAGCATTTTCCTTGAGCACATTATTCTGATCAATTATTTGTTGCCACAGTTCTGCTGCAGTTGTATCACCAATTGCCCACAAGGAAGGAATTACCGTCCCAAGAATATGGGATTCGCTATAGATGTAGGTTGTTTCAAACCCGTTAGGTGCCATGATAATATCCTGCCAAACAAAGGCGCCACAACTATCACTTATCTCCAAAATATCCGTTACACCATAGGCGATATTCATGGCTCCACCAATAAAGACATCTCCACCAGTACCCACAACTGCATTGTCATCTGATGTTTGAAATAATTCTGTGGTTGTCAGGCTCCAGGTTTGTTCATAATAGCTGCCAGCACTTACGTTCATTGACATCGCCGCGGTTATATCCATTGTTGTTTCTAAATCAACATCAGGAATCCCCCATGCTCCCGCAGACACAGTAACATCCGCCCCCAAATGGACGGCAGCATACGATTCAACTCCTACCCCAGTATTAACACCCATACTGAAACTTGTCGACGTGGAAGTCTCCTGAGAAATGAAAGAATAACTTTCATCTCCGGGGGGATCTCTTAATATCATAATTGGAATTTCCGGTGCTGAAGTAGTAAATACACTTGCCCTGGGTCGATTACCCAGGATATACGCCCACTCAGTTGTACTGACACTTTCACCGGTATTGGAATTCGTAGCAATTACCTGAAGACTTTTTTGAAAAGGATGCTCTCCTCCGTCAAGAATATTCGGATACCCTCCGCCGGGAATTGTATAAGTACCAGTGCCGTCAACAAATGTAATCTCAGATTCACCTGCATCTCCCATATCGTCAACAATTTGGATTGTTCCGGAATCAACTGGACAAATATTGGTGTCTCCATTACTGTAATAAGACTCAAAAACTAATATGTCAACCGTTACATCGACTAATTCATCTTGGTATTTAAGACCGCATTCGTTTTCAGGAATACCTGTTATCTTAATTTCAGGCGATGCTTTGTAATTAAAGTTTATAAAATTATTTCCATTTTGTAATGACACGGTATCGCCGGTAAAAAATTCGTTAATTGCCGGATTCGGATGATCAACTGAAACATTATAGATAATGGGTGGCAACCCTTCAACCAAGAATTCTCCGGTCATTGGATCGGGTGTAACAATCGTATCAATACAACCACTTACACTGGAAATAGTTACTTCAATTTGACCCTGAGATGGCGTAATAGGGAATTCACAAGATCCACCTACGATTTTACCACTAATATCATTGGTCTTTGTATCATAAAATACAATCCCGGCCAAGGGAGAGTTAAGGGTGGGAAGCTCGATAAAGGAAGGAATGAACTTATGCCCTTCAAGTACCGGTGAAATAATTGCGCCGGATCTACCCGGTTCAAACTCTGCAATAAAACGACCTGTTGCGTCAGTATGAATCGGTGGAAGGGCTGTTTCGCCATCTACCATAATCTCCACACCTTCGGCAAAACAGGCAGTGTTTTCAAATTGAACAAATCCGGTTACTGCAACCAGGGACATATCCACAAAATCCACACGATCAACAGATGTATTGCTGGGATTGAGGGTAGCCTGACGGTTTTCAATATCAAAATAATGTGAGAAGAATTCATCCAACGGTATATCCTCCACCCATGTTTCGTCAACTGTATTCATAAGATCTCCAGTGAAACCTCCAATTGAATTATCCGTAACTAATGGACCAAATCCTTCATTGAATTTCCAATAACCCATTAATCCATTTTCGTCTCCATTTAAAACCTGATTCATAGTTCCTTCAACCTGGGCTTCGTTGCGAGCGCTGTTCCAAAATCTGAATTCATCAATTTTACCCAGAAAATATTGATCTGAAATATCCGGTGATCGGCGCCCAAATACAAATTCAGATAAATCTGTAATAAAATTTGGATCAGCAGATGACCCTTCCACGTCTCCATCCACATAAAGTGTAATGGTAGACCCATCGTGTGTCACCGCAACATGATGCCAGAATTCATCATTGAATGTATTACTTGAAGTTATTATGCTACTTCCATGTATATATTGTATTGTACCATCATTTATCATGGTAACAACCACATGATCAGAATCATCAACCGGATCAACAGCGGCCAGGAGAGTTTGATCAATGTTTGCTGCAGTCTGGAACCATCCTTCTATTGTATAACCCGCAGTAAGGTCTAATCGCTGAAATGGGAAATTGATAAAATCATCCACTCCATCAAAATCCAAGGATGTACCCATTGGCGTTTCTTTACCGGGCGTTAACGTGAATGTCGTTCCGGAACCGTAATAGATACCTTTTATAGAATATTGTCCCTGCTCATTTGTAATTCCACTAACATAAACCGGTGCATGTAGTTCAGTGCGCTCAATCCCACAAATAAAACCATCAATATTATGGGATGTTAAATCGAATACTTTTTCACCTAAATTTTCATCAAATTTCCAATAGGCAAAAATACCGGGTTCTTCGCCATTCAGCGTACGTTGATCATTCAGACGTATTTCCTCTTGATTACGGGCTACTGTCCAGTAACGAAAATCATCAAGTCGACCATGAAAGTAACTGGAATCTGCAAGTGGACTGTTTTTCCCAAATACAAGATTCATTGAAGCGACTAGAGGTGCTGAGTTCATATTATTCCCCACAGGATCACCATCAAGATACAGTGTCATGTTAGAACCATCATGTACGGCTGCCAGGTGATGCCATTCCAGATCATTGACCAATGCTAATGATGATATCTCATCAACCATCGTTCCACCAGCTTCAGATCGATGTGTATAATGTAATTGACCAGATTCATTGATACCAATCCAGATATAATGGTTGTTTGCATTTTCTCCGATATCTGTCGTTGCAAAAATAGTTTGACTTGTGAAATCCGGATATGCTCGGAACCAGCCTTCAATTGTATAAGCACTATCTACCGGCAGAACTGTAAGTGAATCAAATACTACAAAATCACTCACACCATCGAATTCTACTGCTAATCCCAAGTTCGGTGATAATCGAACCTCCACATCAGCAACAGGCACCTGGTTTAACGTTTTTACTGTTCCAAGGACAAGTCCATTAGGATTCAAAAATCCAACATCGCTTCCCGAGTAACTAAAACCAAGTTCATTTTCTACACTGATTTCATAATCGTAAAACTCTCCCGGGAATACGTTAAAATCCTGGAAAGTGGTTTGTGTAATGGGTACTGTTGTCAGCAATGAACCATTCCTGTAAATAGTCGTTAAGTCTCCGGTGATAGGCGAACCAATTTGATCATCCTGCAAAATCCAGGATATTTCAATTCGTGCATCATGATCCCCGTCAGATGCTGTAACGATAGGTGGAAACGGTTCCGTCAAATAATAACCCCAGAAACCGGTTGCAGCACTGTTATCGGATTGATATTTAGGCGTGACACCTGCCAGGGGTCCAACCGCATTCATTTGCACTTTGTTTTCTGTATTCATCCCAAAAACGGCACCATTTACAATACTGAAATTGTAAATAGAATATTGGGGATCACATTCTTCCTGCGCATTGAGGTTACGACTGCCATAGATGACTATGAGAACAGGAAATAAATATCTGGTAACTAAATTCTTCATGGTTTTCTCTCTGTTAGGTTTATACAATTGGTTACATATACCTAATTGTAATGAATGCATTCGAAATCATTTAATTTTTCGAATCTTTTCCCATGAATTTTTCAATTTCAACAAACCGTTGCTCCAAATTAATCAAACGGTTATTTAGTGATGTGTTTTCCTCTTCTAAACTCGTAATGAGTTGTTGTTGCTCCTTGATGGCTTCAACCAGGATGGAGGAGAACTCAGAATAATTGACTGATTTATAACCGTTCGAGTTATCCACAACAATTTCTGGTAGAATTGCTTCAACTTCCTGAGCTACAAAACCATAGTGAAGACGACTATCAG
>CAZZIU010000038.1:0-14082 GCA_964654545.1 uncultured bacterium | reverse complement strand
ATGAAGTAGCTTCTGGAACATACATCTATGTCATCCAGACAGATGACTTTAGACAGGCACGGAAAATGGTATTGCTTAAGTAGTACCGCTCTCCATCGTTACAAGCGTGCGAGACACGTGTAACCGAACGCCCCCGTTTCCCCCAACGGGGGCGTTTTATTATATCGGTACTATCTCAGAAAGAACATTTGATATGTAGAAATTTATTCTTCTGGATACAGCGTTACCCGAACAAACCGATCGGTAAAAACGGCACGCGCAATTTCCCTGATATCGCTGTTGGAAAAAGACATGATCCACTTATCATATTGGTCAAATTCATCAAAGGATCTTTGATGATAGTTGTAGGATTTCATGACCCCGAGCCAAAAGCGATTTTCTTTCAAGTTTGTTTCACGCTCACGTAAGGATATTTCTTTTACCTTTGTCACATATTTATCCGATAAACCAAATTCTTTTATGCTGTCTATCTGGGTGAAAACAATATCCACCAAATCGTCAATCCGTTGTGGGTCGGCCCCAAAGGAAACAGTAACGCGAGCTTCTTCATATGGATAATGAAGGCTATTAGCAGACAGGCGAACACCATATGTTCCACTTTGGTCCTCGCGAAGTACTTCGCGAAATTTTATGCGCATCGCTGAAATTGCTTCATTCAGGACAAACACATTTTTTGCTGACCAGTCAAATGGCGATATGAATGTTATACGTGTGAGGCTTTTAGGCTCGACACCCCGACGAAGTGACTTTATGTGCTTTTCTTTGGGCGGACGAACACCAACATCTTTCCAGCTCTCCTGACGATTAAGCGACGGTAATCCCCCAATATATTGTTCCACCAATGGATGAAAGGTTTCCAAATCAATGTTCCCAACAAAGAAAAAAGTAAAATCCGATGCGTCTGCAAAGCGATCCAGATAGATAGGCATTACATCTTCCAAGTTAATCTCACTTAGCATATCCACCGTCCAGGGACGACTACGGAAATGGTAATTGGCCATCGTTACGCGCATGGTATCCTGATAGGCGCTTTCCGGGCTGGAGCTCCGGTTTTCTAACCAGCCCCGCGAAGATTGAATATAGGCATTGTAACCAACCGAATCGGCCCGCGGCTGGGTAAATTTGAGATACAGCAACTGCATCAGTGTCTCCAGGTCTGTCGGAGAACAGGATCCCTGCATCCCCTCCTGCAAATCGCTGATATAGGGGGAAACATTTGCTATTTTACCGCTCAATTTTTTCTGCAGAGCATTTTGATCAAATACTGCCAGACCCGATTCATTTACAATTGCGGTAGCCGATAAAGCTGATACATATTTATCATTGGCTATCAACGAATTTCCACCGAAACTCTGAGCGCCAAATAAAAGCTCATCATTTTTGAAATCAGTTTTTTTAAATTGTACCGTCGCGCCATTGGATAGTGTCCACTCTGTTATTCCTACATTATCATAGTGGGTTTCACTGGCGATTATTCCACCCTCCGGCGGATGTGCCACAAGTGGCTCATCAGAAACTTCATCACGATAAGGCAATAATTCCATTTTAGAGACATTATCAAACAGGGTCAGGAATTCATTCTCATCCGGTATGACAAGACCCTCTTTTTCCGGTGCATTCACCAGCATAACACGGTTTTCATTACGATAATTTTCTTTGGAGACAGCGTTTATCTCGGACAGGGTTATCGCTGGGATCAATTGCTGATAAAATTGATATTCTTTTTCTAATCCAGGGATGGGCTCTTTGGATAGAAAGTGGCGAATATATTCACGTGCAAGACGACGTGAATTTTGATTTTCCCGATCGTTGTACGCTTTTTCTATCCAGCGCAACATTTCCGTCTTTTGCCTGGATAATTCACTTTCCGTAAAACCAAATCGTCGGGCACGTTCCACTTCTTCCAAGACCGCTTTAAGACCGGCAAGGATATGGTCATTTTGAACATATGCGCCCATATAAACAATATTTTTAGTTCTAACAAATCTGCCCTGTCCGGTGAAGGCAAACAAATACGGTGGATTCGATTCGCGCGTGCGCTCTTCCAGACGGCTATTCAACATTCCAGAAAAGAGGTTTTCGATCAACTGATTTCGATAATCGCCCAACGTATTTGTTTCCTGGATGTCGCGCTTAAGATAAACGGACACACGTGTCATTGTGGCTTCCGGATCAGTTGCGATGGCGACTAACCCTTCTGAATGGTCTGGCACGGGATATAAAATTCGCTCTCTTTCAGTTGTCGGGCTAACCAGACGACTGAAATGCTCTCTGATTCTGCTTTCTACCCAGGGAATATCAAAATCTCCAACGGCAATAACAGCCATCAAATTTGGCCGGTACCAGTCTTTATAAAACTGCCGGATGGTCTCATGATGGGCCGTGTCAATCACATCATATTGTCCAATGGGTAGCCGAACCGCATATCGGGAATCCTTGAACAAGACAGGAAACTGTTTATCACGCATTCGTGCTTCTGCCCCGCGACCCAAACGCCACTCTTCTTGCACAACCCCGCGCTCTTTGTCTATTTCTTCCCCGTCAAGCGTCGCGCCGTGCGCCCAGTCCTCAAGAATTTGAAATCCGGTAGAGAACTGTTCAATACTATCGGTTGGCACTTTCAGCATATATACCGTTTCATCAAAACTGGTATAGGCGTTCAGATCCGGTCCGAATTTTGTTCCAATGGATTCCAAATAATCCACCAATTCCTGCTTTTCAAAATGCTCCGTGCCATTAAACTCCATGTGCTCCAGTAGATGAGCTAGTCCTTGTTGGTCATCATTTTCCAGAACAGATCCGGCATTGACCACAAGACGTAATTCGGCACGATTCTCTGGCTCTGTATTTTTTCGAATGTAATAGGTTAAACCGTTTTCAAGTTTTCCAACTTTTACCTTTGGATCAACGGGTAGTATCTGATCAACAGAAAAAGAAGAGGATGGTGTTTCAGGTGCGAGTGGTTTTGGCTGGCAGGCAAAAAAGGCCAGCGAAATCAACATTAAAAAGTCTTTCATTTTCATAAAATCTCCTAACGTGTAAATGGGGCCAAAATATCAAAATGGAGAACGAATCTCTGGTGGAATTTTAAACAGGGATTGCAATACAATTTTCATTCATCAACAAAAGGATAATTAACACCGGTTAGCTTTTCAGAAATTTCCCACAATCTTTGGGCATTTTCAATGCTATGGGACTTTGAATTGGAATTAACCTGTTTTGGCTGTCCGCGCCATTCACCCCATCCTTTGGGACCGTAATATTCTCCCCCGCCAACGTTGGGATCAAGCGCTGCACGAATCTGCGGTAATGCGCCCATTTCAGTACTTTGAGCAAGACCCAATTTGTTCCCCAGGTTAAATAGCGGAGTATGGCGCTGTAAATTGGTTGCTGTCCATCCGGGGTGGGCGGCGGCAGCAACGATTTTAAGATTACTGGCATCGCAACGACGCTGCAGTTCATAGGTGAAATAGAGATTTGAAATTTTACTTATACCGTAAGCTGAGTTTCGATTGTATTTCTTTTCACTGTTCAGATTATCCAGCTCAAACTTGCCCCAGCGATGGGCGTTGCTGCTTACGGTAACAATTCGCGCGCCAGCCGTTTTTTTCAACAAGGGGAAAAGCAACCCCGTTAATGCAAAGTGACCCAAGTGATTGGTGCCGAACTGCATTTCAAAGCCATCTGCTGTTTTTTGGAATTCCGGTAGCATCATAACACCGGCATTATTACAAAGGATATCCAGGTGATCAAATTTCTCCTGAAATGTACTTGCAAACGTATGAACCGAGTCCAAACTCGATAGGTCCAACATCATCAGCTCAAACTGTCCGTCCGGCTTTTCCACTACAAGTTCAGTCAGCGCACCCTTGCCTTTTTCAGGGTTACGGCAGGCTAAAACGACCCGGGCTCCCAATCGGCCAAAAACACGGGCCGTTTCCATTCCCAATCCGCTGTTTGCACCTGTGATCACTGCTGTTTTGCCAACTAAATCGGGCATTTCAAAATTTGATTTCATTAGAATGTCCTTTATATTATTTTCAATAAAACCAGGTGACAACTACACTTGAAGGTTTGGTGTTATTAACAAAATTAAATGATATCTTCGTATAATAACACTGATGTTTGCATACCCTGGAAGTAAAACTCGAGGCAATGATTGATGAAGAGACATCTCATTAATTTTATCATTTCATTTTCCTTCTTGATCTTTCGAACGACCAGGGTTTTGCATTCAATTCTTTGTTCTTTCTATTGCTAAACTTGTATATGGATTACGACGTTATCATCGTTGGCGCCGGGCCGGCAGGATCGGCAGCAGCTATTCCCCTGGCAACGGCCGGTTGGAAGGTGCTGTTGCTGGATTCGTCCGCTTTTCCTCGGGAAAAGCCCTGCGGTGATGCGATTACTCCTGACGGTGTAAGAATATTGGAGGAAATTGGTGTGCTTCCAGAAATAGACGCGGAGGCATATGTTTCTATTACAAGACTAATGGTTACATCACCAGATGGAACAAAAGTAGAAATGGCAGTTGAACCGACGAATTCAGGCCATCGATTTATTGTGGCTGAAAGAGAAAAGTTTGATTTACTTTTACTGAAAAAAGCAATGCAACTTGGCGCTGAATTCAGGCAAGCGCGTGTGACCGAAGTGATGAAAGATTCAAATGACGTTAGTGGCGTGATGGTGCAATCTGGTGGTAAAATGACTACACTATCGGCAAAATATATTGTTGGTGCAGATGGATCAACCTCCGCGGTAAGACGCTCAGTAATGAACACCAGACCACCAAGACACAGCGTTGCCATTCGTGCTTACCTGCAACCATTCCACTGTTATTCAAATACGGCAGAATTTCACTTCATCAACGAAGTCTTTCCCGGATATGCCTGGATATTTCCCCTCGGTCCAGATCGTGCAAACGTGGGTTTGGGGCTTGACCTGGAGGATTACACTAAAAAAGGGAATCATTTAAAAGCCGCTTTAAGCGGGTTCTTACACCGACAGGATATTTGTGAACGATACAGCGAAGGCACCAAACTTGTTTCGTCGAAAGCATGGTCATATTGGTTTACTGCGGTGGAACCAGGTATCAACGCATTTCCGGGAGTGTTGCTTACAGGTGATGCCGCCGGATTCATGGACCCGTTAACGGGAGAAGGCATTCGTAATGCACTGCTTTCAGGAAAACTGGCGGGAGAAACACTGGCAACCGCTTTGCAAAAAATGTGGTCAGCTGAACTAACGTCAGCAACCTATGCTTCAAAGTGCGATGCAGATATCATTCCAATTTTGAACCGCTCACTAGCGCTTCGGAAGCGATTCTTGAAATCACCAGCCAGTTTCAATCGCTGGTTATTATTGTTGAGAGGAATGTATCCCCTGACAAAACCAATTCTTAATTCTATATCTAATAACTTCCGCTTTCTCTGAGACTTATGTCCGATACACTCTTTATAAGCATTTTCATTTTCCTGGTACTGACCGTGGTTTTCGGGTACCGGTTAACGAACAATAGATTTGGCTACCGAGCCGCTGAAAAGTTGAGAATCTTCCAGACAATTGTTTTTTTGGCTCTTTTTGCATTTCACGGGGTTCGTACAATGCAAATTGCCCCTTTTTTCCTGCTACTCTTTTTAGGCTTTATGATTAGTTTTTTTCTGGAACACCTTGGTGTAAGCCGCGGCTGGATATTTGGATCTTACCATTATACGGATACCGCCTGTCCATTGCCGAAGATAGGCGGTGTCCCGCTTTGTTACCCACTGGCGTGGGCAGGGCTTATCTATGCCGGGTTTTGGACTGTCTTATTATGGGTGCAACCGATCAACGGACAGATCCAACTTTCCTGGTCTGTAATTGCACGGACAGCTCTTGTTGTAACAATCATTGATTTAATTCTTGATCCCGTGGCAGTCGATGAGAAACGCTGGATTTGGAAGCATCGGGGTAAGTACTACGGGGTTCCATGGACAAATTTTGTTGGATGGATTATAACGGTCACAGTAATCATGTTCATTTTTCGTCAGATGCAAGCAGGTGAATTAACTATTAACTATTATTCACCGCTTTCCCGAATCTATCCCAGTATGGGGTTTGCAGTGCTGGCTGCTGTAAGCGTTCGCCCATGTATCGAACGCCGTCTTTATATCCCTGCAATTATTGGTGTTATGACAAGTATCACGATTATTATAAAAACGGTGGATTTGCTCACCGGTATTTAATGAAATTAATCTCAGTTAAATCAAAACAAAGATTACAGGGGTTTGATTGATTACGAGGCCTTCTATCGCCACCACATTTCTGGACCGGAAACCTTTTGTGGAGCCAATTGATCCAGAGCCATGGCATCGTATAATCTGCCGTTTAACATAACCTTCTCAACCGAATCACTATTTCGAATATTCTCCAGCGGATTTTTATTCAGAACAACCAAATCAGCTAATTTACCGATCGCGATACTACCAATATCTTTGTCCATTCCAATATAGTAAGCGCCATTAATCGTGGAAGCTTTCAATGCCTCGAAAGGTGACATTCCCCCCTGAACCATCATCCACATTTCCCAATGAACGCCCAATCCCTGTAGTTGGCCATGAGCCCCATTGTTTACTTTAACGCCGGCATCAGTCAGGTCTTTTGCAGAAGCTGCATTTTCGATAAAATTGTAATCTTCATCCTCTACCTTCATCCGCCTTCTTTTTTGGTCAAGTAACTCCTGTGGCATGTATTGTTGCAGTTGCTTATGCTCAAAGACCTTTTGATGCTGGTACCAGTAATTTTCTCCCCACAGTCCGCCATAGCTGACAATTAAAGTGGGTGTATAGCCAACATGTGAAGCTGCAAACATCCCCAAAACATCCTTATATAACGGTGATACAGGTATGGAATGTTCGATACCCGTATGTCCATCAACAATCATATTCATGTTATGCTGAAAGGTGGAACCACCCTCAGGGAATACCAGCATGCTCAAGCTTCGGGCAGCTTTTAGGACTTGCTGCCGCTGGTCGCGTCGGGGCTGGTTATAAGATTTAACCGAAAAACCGCCGAAAGCCTTGATTCGCCTGATATGAGATATGGCATCAGAAAGGGAGTTGATTTCAGCTGTAAAATCGGTTTGAGCTCCATAGAGAATAGTGCCTGTGGAAAATATGCGTGGGGCAATAAGTTTTCCCATCTTTTGTCGTTCGGAGTTTGCAAAGACTAATTCCGTGTCGTTTGAAGGATCATGCGTTGTTGTAACTCCGAAAGCGAGGTTTGCCATATATTGCCAGCGTTGTTCCGATTGGATACCATCCCAATTAACGCCCATGTGTGCGTGTACATCAACAAACCCGGGGATAATAGTTTTTCCCGTCGCATCAATGATTGTTGCGGCGGACGGTATATCAATTTCTTCGCCAGGTCCAAGCATTGCAATTCGATTACGTCGAATGACCAATGTACCATCTTGTATTGTGCCCATTTCATCCATTGTAATAATGCGGGCACCGGTAAAGGCAACCAATCCTGAAGGAATGTCGCTTTGTTCATTCCATCCCAGATCAACACCAGTTGAATCTGGCGGGGGCACAGTATCTGTCTCTGAAGTAAAATCAAAACAATTGTTTACGGAACGTGAAAACAACTCTGGTCCCAATGTCCAATATAGGGTTTGACTGTCTGATGACCACTGGATATTAAATCCAGAATCTTTTGTGAGCCGAAACACTGGAACAGAGGCCATGGAGGATGATATGTCAATTGCTCTTCCTGAATACTCAAAGGGAGCCACATAATTTTGGTAACGCTCTTCAAACGCGATCCAGCGTTCATCGGGCGATAGTTTCATTGTATAAGCATAGGTTGATTGTGCAATCACCTGGCGATCATTTCCATGTAGATCAAGACTAATCAACTCAGTCGATTCATCCTCGCCGTTCATGAGGAAGATACGATCGCCGGTGCCGTTAAAGCGGGGGTTCCGACCTTCTTCCGATATAAGCACCATTGTCTGCGGATCATCCAACGAAAAGCGATACACACCAGGATCCTTGGTGTCTTGAAATCCGCGTGTCCAATTACCACCATTTCTCTTAACCAGAATTGTCTCCTTGTCGGGGGACCAGTTAATCTCCCCGTAATGCCCAGGAGGGACTGATACTTTCTTCGCCTTGCCACCTTTTGATTTGACAAGCCACACGCTTCCACCGGACTCATCTTTCCAGGCGGTAAAAATAATATTTTTACCGCCTGGCGACCAGGCCGGCACCAACTCCACACCGACCTCATTAATCGTGAGTCGCTGGCGATTGGATCCATCAGAATTGGCTGTGTATAATTTCCCAAGCGCTTGAAACACCACCCTGCGCCCATCGGGACTGATGCGAATATTCCGCACAGCCTTTACCGTAAACGATTCTTCCCAGGCAGAATTATCAAAATGAATAGGATCGGTTAATGTCTGATTAATGTTTGCCGTGAAGGGGATTCTATCCGCCCGGAGGGTTTCGGCATTGATTCGATAAAAATGCCCTCCTGCCGTGATTACAATCGTTTTGCTGTCCGGCATCCAGCCAAAACCGGGATGCACCCCAAAAATAGCCCAGGTTTCCTGGGCATCTTTGTTGAGCCCATCGAAAATCGGTTTTTCATTGCCCGAATCAAGATCGCGAATAAAAAGAACCGTGTTAAGACCAACGCGACGGACGAAGGCCAGGGATTTTCCATCCGGTGAGATTTGAGGAGTAGCGGCACCGCCCGGTCCACCCGTTATCCGTTTTGTTTTCCCGGTAATTCGATCGTACCGGTTGATTGCATATATTGTTCCATATGGATCACGGTTATACTGGAAGGTTCTTCCCGGACTCACATCTTGTGAATAGTAAATATACCTGCCATCAGAACTCACGTCGGGCTCGCCCGCATCATGTTGCCAATCACGTTTCTCCGTAAGCTGAAGGCCGTCACCCTCTCCCGAAACATGGTATAACCACATTTCACCGGCCCCTAGCGATCTGGTTTTCACAAAATGTTTTCGGGCTACGATATAATTTCCGTCGGGTGTGAAAACCGGATTGTTGAGCAAGCGGAAGGATTCGTTTGTGATTTGATGAGGATTCTCACCCGTTTTATCCATGGTCCAAATATTGTCGCCACCGGAACGATCAGAGGTGAAGACGATTGTTTTACCATCCGGACTAAACGACGGTTGAATGTCCCAGGCGGGACCTTGTGTAACTGCAGTTGCTTCACCTCCGTTACTGTTCATCACATATATATCCCCCAGAAGATCAAATACGATTTGTTGTCCATCGGGGGAAACATCACAGGACATCCAGCTCCCTTCAGAAACAGTAGCAGAATATTGGTGAGTGGGACCAAAAGGAGCGGACACATCCCATTCATCAGATTCATTATTGTCCAAAGCTTGGTTTTCAGAACTGTTGTAATCAATAGCAGACGATACGGTACAGCAGATGGGATGGTTATCAACCTGTGCCAAGAGATCAGAATAACAAAAAAACAAAAGCACGAGAATAAGATTGGTTTTCATATGATTGTCCAATTTGAGGTGATAATTCAGCCGAAAAATAGGTTTTGTAACAACAATTTTCTATGGAGGATTTTTCTGAAGAACTTTTTGAAAAGCGTGCGATATTTTCCATACCGGCAAAATAAAACCAGTAACTTTTAGGTCTGAATAAGGATTCAAATTGATCATTTCATGCCTACGTATCGTTTCAAATAGAGCGGAAAACACATCCAAGGAATGATCGTTGATAGTTTTATTGTGCTTAGAAGGGCATTTCAGGGGAGGTTTCCATGTCCACCAAGAATCTTGACAAAATATTTAATCCCAACAGTATAGCCGTTGTTGGTGCCAGCAATCGCATTAACAGTGTTGGCTATATCATTTTTAATAACCTGATTGGTAAGGGGTACAACGGTGTCGTTTATCCGGTCAACGCAAAGGGCGGATCCGTGCAGGGAGTTCGAGCATGTACGTCCATTGCACAAATTTCGGAAAAAGTTGATTTGGTAGTTATCTGTACACCGGCAAAAACAATCGAACAGGTTATCACTGATTGTGGTGAAGCTGGTGTAAAGGGGGTTGTCATTATCAGTGCCGGATTTGCAGAGATGGGCGATGAAGGCGTACAGGCAATGGAACGAATTAACGCAATCCGCAAGAAGTATGACATACGCATTGTGGGCCCCAACTGTTTGGGGGTCATTAGACCATCAGCAAAAATGAACGCCAGTTTTGCCGTAAATGGAGCTCATGCCGGAAGAACGGCCTTTATATCACAAAGCGGAGCTATCGGTACGGCAGTTTTGGACTGGGCGATCACCAACAAAATCGGTTTCAGCTATTTTGTTTCCATGGGAAGCATGCTGGATGTTAACATGGCGGATATGATTGATTTTTGCGGAGCCGACCCCCACACGGACAGCATCATTATTTATATCGAATCGATTAAGGATGCCAGACGATTTATGTCCGCTTCAAGAGGTTTTTCGTTTAACAAACCGATTATCGTCATTAAGTCGGGACGAGTGGCAGAGGGCGCCAAAGCAGCAGCCAGCCATACGGGAGCCATGGCAGGAGCCGATGATATTTATGATGCCGCCTTTCGAAGGGCTGGAATTGTGCGCGTCAACGAAATTGCAGATTTATTTAATTGTGCCAATACGCTGGCGAAGCAGCCGCGACCAAAGGGAAACCGATTGGCGATTATAACCAATGCCGGTGGACCAGGCGTTATGGCCACGGATGCACTCATAAAGAACGGTGGACAGTTGGCCAATCTATCCGATGAAACCATGCGTGAATTAAATGAAGTGCTTCCACCCTACTGGTCCCGATCGAACCCTGTCGATATTTTGGGAGATGCGGATGAAGTTCGTTATTCGGATGCGATGAGGATTTGTCTAAAAGATAAGCACATCGATGGTGTTCTGGTAATTTTAACACCACAGGCAATGACCAATTCTACAGAAATCGCGAAACGTATTGTTCAAGAAGCAAAAGACCACAAAAAGCCAATTTTAGCATCCTGGATGGGATCCAGTCTCGTGGAAGAAGGAAAACGTCTGCTGGCGCAATTTGGGATTCCCGAATACGGTACACCTGAGGAAGCAGTACGTACATTTCTATATATGTACACCTATACGCACAACATAAAACTTTTGTATGAAACACCGGAGCGAGTAAAACTCACTGCGCCCAAATCTTTGCAACAATTAAAAGAGAATCTTGAGACAAAACATTACGACGGTCAATCCATTCTCAGCGAAAGTGAAAGCAAGGCCATTCTTGAACAGTATGGTATACAAACTGCCCGGCCAATATTGGCGAAAACGGCAGATGAAGCAAAAAAGATCGCCGACGATATGGGCTATCCCGTGGTATTGAAAATAGAAAGTGAAGATATAAGCCACAAATCTGATGCGAATTGTGTCTTACTGAATCGGAGGAATAAATCGGAGGTTGAAAAAGGATTTAAGGAAATACTGAAAAACGGCAAAAGGTATAAATCGGACGCGGTGATTAACGGTGTGAGTGTTCAACCCTTTTTGGACCAGAAAGCGCATGAAGTCATAATAGGAATGAAAAAAGACCCACAGTTCGGATCCGTCGTTTTATTCGGCATGGGTGGGATCGCCGTTGAAGCAATAAATGACAGAAATATTGGCATTCCGCCGTTAAATCAAACGCTTGCACGACGGCTTATTAAGGGAACGAGGGTGTACAAACTGCTAGAAAAAGGTTTCCGGAATATTCCACCGGTCGATCTTGCGCTGGTTGAAAAAACACTCGTTCAATTTTCCTCCATGATTGTGGATTTACCGGAACTGAAGGAAATTGATATAAACCCACTCAGAATTAGTGAAAATTCCTGTATAGCACTGGATGCCCGAATGGTGCTGGACGGGGAGTATATTACAAATCCCAAGAAACGTCCTCATGGACACTTGATAATCAATCCTTATCCAAAAGAATACGTAAAAACAATTCATTTCAGGAATCAGGAAATCACATTGCGTCCAATACGGCCTGAGGACGAGCCCTTGTGGTTGGACATGTTCAATTCATTTTCGGAAGAGACACTGCGTTATCGCTTCTTCCATGTGATTAAAGAGATGCCGCACGATCGGATAGTACGATATATCTTTAATGACTACAGCCGTGAAATTGCCATCGTTCCCGAGATTGAAATTGATGGCAAAAAAAAGCTTTTGGGTGTTGGGAGAATGAATGGCGATGCGAACCATGAAATAGCCGAATTTGCAATTGCGCTTCGAGACGACTGGCAAAGCAAAGGGCTGGGCGAACGGTTGTTTGATCACATGTTGCTTATTGCTCATAAAAAGGGCTGGAAACGGCTTATTGCCACGACACTGGAGGGCAATGTGAAAATGGTCAATCTTTTTCGGAAAAAAGGTTGTGAGATTGTCCGTAACGTCGATGAAGGCACCTTCAGCGTCACCTACCAAATTGATACCGATTAACTAATCCTGTTTTATTGCACAAAAACCATGTCTGGAAATCTTCTTGCTTATATTCTATTAATAGAATAATATAGCAATAGAAATATGAAAAGAAAATTAACGCCAAAACAATTTGTCATTGCCAGCCTCCTCAATGAAGGACCCAGCCATGGGTATGAACTTGAACAGAAAATCCGTGAGCGAGGAATGCGAGAATGGACCAGAATCGGCTTTTCCTCTATCTATCTTGTTCTAAATCAATTGAGAGAAAAAGACGTTGTTACTCAGAAGGCACAGATAGTAAATGGAAAGTCGCAAAATCAATTCGAGCTTACACCAACAGGAAAAAAAATTCTGGCTGAACAGATATTTTCATCAATAACTACAGTAGAAAAACTTGATGACCCCTTTGATATGGGAATATCTAACACGGTTGGTGTGCAAGCGAACACGGTGGTTCATTTGTTAACGGAAAGAATACACAATCTCCAATCAGCTGTGAACCAATTACAAATAAAAAAGCAGTATCAGCAAGAGTCTGGCATACCACAGCATCCATCTATCATGATTTTATTCGATCGCACTCTGGCCGCATGGGAGAGTGAAATAAGCTTTCTTGAAAACTATAGGCAAAAATATCAGGGACCATCCAATGGAGAAAATTGATTATAAGAAGAAAGAGAAGCAATTTTATTTACCAAAACGAACACCGGAGATTATAGAAATTCCAAAGATGAAATTTCTTATGGTCGACGGACAGGGCGATCCCAATAAGAGCGAATCATACCAGGAAGCAATTCAACTGCTTTATAGCCTGTCGTATACGCTGAAATTTTACATTAAGAATAACAGACTTGGACCAGATTACACAGTACTACCGCTAGAAGGGTTGTGGTGGGTTGATAATATGGAAGATTTTAAAACTTCCTCGAAAGATGAATGGATCTGGACAGCGATGATTCGGCAGCCAGATTTTATGTTGAATGACCACCTGAGCGTTGCCTTGGAATTGGCTTCCAAGAAAAACGATCATCTCAATTTTAACAGGATTCGATTAGAAGAGTATATAGAAGGGTTATCGGTGCAGGTATTGTATTACGGACCTTATGCCGATGAAGGTCCCACCATAGAAAAAATACACAATTTTGCTTTTGATCAAGGGTACCAATTGCATGGTAAACATCATGAAATTTATTTAAGCGACCCGAGAAGAACCGCCCCGGAAAAACTAAAGACGGTTATTCGGCAACCAATAAAATCAGCTTAATTGTTTTTCAGGAAACTGAAAACACGATACCTGACGGATGAAACCGTTTTGCAATATTCATCCACTGCCATTTTTGCTCCACTATAAATCACACTGTCTGTGCTTAGGGTATCCAGGTCGTCAACGGCTGTATAGTCAACCAAGAGCAAGCCGGTATTCTCATCAAAGCTATAATACCCATAAATATCTTCGGCCAATGTTAAATCCAATTCCAGTGTAAAAGAACTATCGGTACCAACCGACCAGTTACCATCAGAGGCAAAACCAAAAGGTAGAATATTTGGATCGCAGGGGGTTCCCAAATTCGTGGGCAAAGATCCCGCCAGTGTGGCATCACC
>CAZZIU010000037.1:0-14344 GCA_964654545.1 uncultured bacterium | reverse complement strand
TATCGTGCCAATGTTGACATGCGGCTTGTTTCTCTCAAATTTTGCCTTTGACATAGGTCCTCCTTAAGACGCTTTTCCTTGAACACGTTCAATAATTTCAGCTTCAATGCTGGCTGGAACTTGCTGGTAATGGGAAAATTCCATATGAAATACAGCACGACCCTGGGTAATAGACCGCAAATCGGTTGCATACCCGAACATTCTGCTTAATGGGACTGAAGCATTGATTACCTGCGCATCTTTCCGCTGATTCATTCCATCAATTTTCCCGCGACGGGAATTAATGTCTCCCATTACATCGCCTAAATATTCATCAGGTGTAACGACTTCAATATTCATAACCGGCTCCATCAAAACTGGAGCTGCTTTTCTGCAAGCTTCCTGAATGGCCATCGATCCTGCTATTTTGAAAGCCATTTCAGAACTATCAACTTCGTGATACGAACCGAAAATTAATTCGACGCGTACATCTTCAATTGGGTATCCTGCTTTTACACCGTTTTTAAGCGCACCGCGAATACCCTCATCCACTGGATTGATATATTCACGCGGGATAACCCCTCCCACAATTTTATTTTCAAAGTGATATCCTTTGCCCGGTTCATTTGGCTCCACATTGATAACCACATGACCATATTGGCCACGACCACCGGACTGTCGTACAAATTTTGTGTCAATTTTATCAACAGATTTTGTTATCGCTTCCGTATAGGCTACCTGTGGTGTTCCCACACTTGCCTTGACTTTGAATTCTCTCAATAAACGGTCAATTAGAATTTCCAAATGAAGTTCACCCATGCCGGCGATAATGGTTTGACCAGTGTCATGGTTTGTCGACACTTTAAAAGTGGGATCTTCTTCAGATAATTTTGCAAGAGATTTGGATAAATTGTCCTGATCAGCTTTACTGATAGGCTCAACCGAAACTTCCACGACAGGTTCTGGGAAATCCATAGACTCCAGCAAAATTGGTTTGCCCTCATTTGACAATGTGTGTCCTGTATTTGTGGCTTTTAAACCAACGGCAGCAACGATTTCACCTGCCAGTACTTCTTCCATGTCTTCACGTTTATTGGCATGCATCAACACCAATCTGCTGATACGTTCCCGTTTTCCCGTATTTGGGTTGTATATATACGATCCTTTTTTTAGCTGTCCCGAATACACACGCATGTAGGTGAGTCGGCCAACATATGGATCAGTCATAATTTTAAAGGCCAAGGCACTGAATGGTTCATCAATATCCGGTTCACGGGTTAATACTTTGTCGGAATCCTTTGGGTCAGTACCCTTCACAGCGCCTACATCAATAGGTGATGGTAAAAAATCGACAATGGCATCCAGCAAGCGCTGAACACCTTTGTTTTTAAATGCTGATCCGCACAAAGCAGGTACAAATGTATTATCAATACACCCTTTACGTATCGCTGCTTTTATTTCCTCAACAGTAATTTCTTCTTCATTGATATATTTTTCCAATAAACCTTCGTCGTATGCGGCTGTTTCTTCAATAAGATTATGGCGATGTTTGTCTGCTTCTTCCAGCAGATCATTTGGAATATCGCTATACTCGAATCGTGCACCCAATGAAGAATCATTGTATAAAATGGCTTTCATCGACAGCAGATCAATAATCCCGGTAAACATATCACCGGAACCAATGGGAATTACCAATGGTAATGGATTGGCGTGCAAACGAGATTTCATCATTTCTAAAACATGATAAAAATCCGCCCCGACACGGTCCATTTTATTTACGAAGGCAATACGCGGTACATTATATTTATCCGCTTGTCGCCAAACAGTTTCACTTTGTGGTTCTACTCCACCCACGGCGCAAAAAACCGCTACTGAACCATCCAATACTCGCAGGGATCTTTCGACTTCAACAGTGAAATCAACGTGTCCAGGAGTATCAATGATATTGATTCGATGATCGCTCCACAGACAGGTCGTTGCAGCAGAAGTGATAGTAATACCACGTTCTTTTTCCTGATCCATCCAATCCATGGTTGCACCACCTTCATGTACTTCACCAATCTTGTGGGTACGACCCGTATAGTAAAGAACACGCTCCGTAAGCGTCGTTTTACCGGCATCGATGTGTGCCATAATACCGATATTGCGAACTTTATGTAGAGGGATGTGTTTCATCAGTTTCTTGCTTTAGCGGAAATGTGCAAAAGCCTTGTTCGCTTCAGCCATCCTATGCGTATCATCTTTCTTCTTAATCGCGCCACCTTCATTATTTGCGGCAGCTATTAATTCCAAAGCTAATCTCTCCGCCATTGGACGACCTTTGCGACCACGTGCGGCATTAATAAGCCACAAAGACGCAAGATAAAACTGACGATGTTTTGGAACTTCAATGGGAACCTGGTATGTAGCACCACCGATACGTCGGGATTTCACCTCTAAAAGGGGTGAAGAATTTTCAACCGCCTTTTGAAAAATTTTAATTCCATCCGTTTTGGTCTTCTGCTGTATAATTTCCATTGAACCATAAAAAATATGCTCAGCAGCACCCTTTTTACCACCGGTCATCAAATAATTGACAAATTTGGCTACAGCCAAATCATTGAATACCGGATCAGGTAAAATCTGTCTTCGTTCTGGTCTTCTTCTTCTCATGATGGATTACTAAGCCTTTGGTTTCTTGGCACCATAACGGGACCGGCTAGTTTTTCTATCAGTAACACCGGCGGTATCTAATGTACCGCGTACAATATGATACCGAACTCCTGGTAAATCTTTAACACGACCACCTTCGATAAGTACAATGGAGTGCTCTTGGAGGTTATGCCCTTCTCCAGGAATGTAAGCCGTAACTTCCATTCCATTGGTCAATCGGACACGTGCAACTTTACGTAAAGCGGAATTTGGCTTTTTAGGTGTAGTCGTATATACGCGAGTACAAACGCCCCGTTTTTGGGGATTTCCCTTCAAAGCAGGAGTGGCAGTTTTGTTGACCACCCGCTTTCTTCCTTTTCTTATGAGTTGGTTTATTGTCGGCATAGCAATTAATATATAGCCCATTAATTTATTTAGTTTATGAAAATACAGTCAAACCCTTTTTACTCTATTTCAAGTTTGTTTTAAAACGGATTTAAACTTCTTCGATTTCTGATTCTGCCACTGGCTCGGTTCCTTCTTTACCTTCCACCAAAATGGAATGCAAATCGGGAAATCCGGTACCGGCCGGTATCAGACGTCCAATTGTGACATTTTCCTTGAGTCCGCGGAGGGTATCTGTTTTACCTGCAGTCGCTGCATCCGTTAATACCCGCGTGGTTTCCTGGAATGATGCTGCTGATAAGAAACTCTCTGTATTGAGCGATGCTTGTGTAATACCCATCAACAAAGGTTCAAAAGTTGCAGGTTTCGACTTCCGTGTTTTAATCGGAGCCTGACCATTTTCTTTTAACTCTTTATTTTGCTCGGTTACATCTGATTTTTCAACCAGCATTCCTTCTTCAAGATCTGAGTCACCGGGATTGGTAATGACAACCATTTTCGAAATCCTGTCATTTTCAGCAAAGAAATCCGGTCTATCCACACGTTCCGTTTCCAGGAATTTTGAATCACCTGGATCAACGACCTGAATCTTACGCATCATTTGCTTAACGATGGTTTCAATATGTTTATCATTGATAGACACACCCTGCAAACGATAAACTTCCTGGATTTCATTTACGAGGTATTCCCTCACCGCACCCGGTCCAAGAATCTTTAGAATGTCAACCGGTGAAATGGCACCTTCACATAATGGTGTACCAGCAGTGATAAAATCACCTTCATGGACAATCACGTGCTTTCCGTAGGGAATATTGTAGTTTTTCGATTCGCCTTCTGAGTTTTCCACAGCAATTTTTCTAATTCCACGCTTGGTCTCGCCAAATTTTACCGTTCCATTAATTTCACTAACCACAGCCGGGTTACTCGGTGTACGTGCCTCAAACAGTTCGGCGACTCTTGGTAATCCCCCAGTGATATCACGGGTTTTACCAATATCCTTTTGAATCTTAACCAATGTCTGACCTCTAACAACTGTTTGTTTATCTGAAACAACCAGTGTAGCTCCAACAGGCAATATGGTTCCACCTGCCAATACGTTACCGTCCTTGTCTGTCAACTCAACATGCGGGCTAAGCTGGCGATTTTTGGACTCTATGATAACCATTTGTTTTTTACCACCTTCAACAGCTTCAACCTGGAAGGTTTCACCCTCAATAAAGTCACGCAAATTCACCGTACCTGTTTGACGTGCAAGAATGATATCTGTGTACGGATCCCATTGGAATAGAACCGTATTTGGTTTGATTTTATCGCCATCAGAAACCAAGATACTTGCACCATAAGGTACGTTGAACTCGGTTCTGACATCAGCTGGGTTCTTGGCATCCATCACAAACACCTGAGAGTGTCTAGCCAGGCATCGTCTGGTTTTGTTTTCCGTCTCGTCAGATGTTTCGGCAAATTCATAATTCTTTGAGAATTTAATTGTACCAGCGTATTTTGATCTCATTTCTGACTGTTCAATAATGCGTGTCGCAGTTCCACCAATATGGAAAGTTCGAAGGGTCAACTGGGTACCAGGTTCTCCGATACTCTGCGCAGCGATAATGCCAACAGCGGTGCCAATATTTACCTCTCGGTGCAATGCTAGATTCCAACCGTAACATTTGGCACACACGCCAACTCTGCTTTCACAAGTCAGAACGGAACGAATCCGGATAATTTTGGCATCGCTATCACCAATGATTCCCGCTTCTTTTTCATTAATAATTGTACCGGCTTTTATTTTTACTTCACCGTCTACAATAAAATCATCCTGAATGGTTCTACCTAATACACGGTCGCTCAACTGTTCAATGATTTCTTCTCCCTCCTTCAGATCAGAAACCAATATACCATTAATTGTACCGCAATCCCGGCTTGTGATCACTATATCCTGTGAAACATCAACCAAACGACGCGTCAGGTAGCCGGCATCAGCGGTTTTTAGTGCAGTATCTGCCAAACCTTTTCGAGCACCATGTGTGGAGATAAAATACTCCATAACGCTAAGGCCTTCTTTGAAGTTTGAGGTAATTGGCGATTCAATAATTTCGCCTTTCCCACCAGTCATGGACTTCTGTGGTTTTGCCATCAATCCGCGCATTCCGGCTAACTGTTTGATCTGATCCTGACTTCCCCTAGCGCCAGAGTCAGCCATAACATATACAGGATTAAACCCATCTCTGTCTTCACGCAATTCATCCATCATTGTTGCAGCAACTTTATTGGTTGCGTGCGTCCATACATCAATTACTTTGTTGTAACGTTCACCGTCGGTCAACACGTGGCGATCAAATTTCTGTTGAATTTCGTCCACTTCTACGGAAGCCTCTTCAATAATAGCATTTTTCTTTTGTGGAATAATAATATCGCTTATTGAGATCGAACTTCCGCTTTGAGTTGCGGTAGCGAAACCAAGCTCCTTCAGATTGTCCAGAAATTCAACTGTCTTGTGGTTTCCTGCTATCAGGTACGTTTGATTCACAACCACACCTAAACGTTTTTTCGTTATAATGGAGTCAACATAATCCATTTCAATTGGCAATATTGAGTTAAATAAAACACGTCCAACGGTAGTGTTTTTAATCCATTCACCATTATGTCTCACGTTTATAATAGCATGCAGACCAACTACCTTGTTTTCAAGTGCCAATTTTACTTCGTCAAATGAACCAAAGGATTTGCCTTCACCCACATCACCTCGTTTTGGTCGAGTGAGATAATAGCATCCCAAAACCATATCCTGTGATGGAATGGCGATTGGTTTACCGTTTGCCGGATGCAAAATATTGTGGCTTGAAAGCATGAGAATGCGTGCTTCCATCTGTGCCTGGAGAGATAAAGGTACGTGAACTGCCATCTGGTCACCGTCAAAGTCAGCGTTAAATGCTGCACAAACCAGCGGATGAATCCGTATAGCTTTTCCATCAACCAGGACGGGCTGGAAGGCCTGAATTCCCAATCGGTGTAAGGTTGGTGCACGATTTAAAAGTACAGGATGGTCTTGTACCACGTATTCCAATACTTCGTAGACGATTGATTCACGGTTTTCAACCATGAGTTTGGCACTCCGGGGGGTTTGAGCATAACCACGATTAATCAATTCATTGACCATATGCGGTTTGAACAACTCCAATGCCATATTTTTTGGTAGCCCACATTCGTGGAGCTGAAGCTCCGGACCCACAACAATAACCGAACGCCCGGAATAATCAACACGTTTACCAAGCAAATTCTGTCTGAATCTTCCCTGCTTTCCGCGAAGCATATCCGATAAGGATTTCAATGGGCGTCGAGTGCCACTGCGAATGGCTGTTCTGCGTCGGCTATTATCAAATAATGCGTCCACTGCCTCCTGTAGCATTCTTTTTTCATTTCGCAGGATAACATCCGGGGCTTTGATTTCCATCAACTGCTTCAGTCGATTGTTTCTGATGATAATCCGGCGATAGAGATCATTCAAATCACTGGCGGCGAACCGACCACCTTCCAGTGGAACAAGCGGACGTAATTCCGGTGGAATAACTGGCAATACTGAAATCACCATCCATTCGGGGCGATTAACACGCTTTTTCATTCCATCCGGTAAAAATTCTTTTACAACCTTTAATCTTTTTAGCGCATCTTCCCTTTTTTGCTTAGAGCGCGAAGTTTTAATGATTTCCTGTAGATTTTTCTGTAATTCATACAGATTTAAGCGCGATAACACTTCACGGAGGGCTTCACCCCCCATTGCCGCATAGAAATAGTTTTCATCGTCGCGATCTTCTTCTGAAACAGCAAAGTAACCAAAGTCGCGCTCCAGTTCCAGGTATTCCTCTTCGGAAACCATTTCCAACTTATCGCGTCCACTTTTACCCGGCTCAATGATGATAAAAGATTCATAATAAATGATTCTTTCAAGTTCTTTGGTGCTCAATCCAACCAGATAACTGAGTTTTGAAGGAATTGATTTCAGGTACCAAATATGAACGACTGGAACGGCAAGGGTAATATGCCCCATTCTTTCACGTCGAACTTTTTTACGGGTCACTTCAACACCACATCGGTCACAAATAATCCCGCGATAGCGAATACCTTTGTATTTACCACAGTGACATTCGTAATCCTTTACTGGACCAAATATTTTTTCGCAAAACAATCCATCTTTTTCCGGTTTATAGGAACGATAGTTTATTGTTTCGGGTTTAATAACTTCACCATAGGATCTAGCCAGCACCGATTCTGGTGATGCCAGTCCTATCGTTATTGATCCATAACCCTTTGTGGTATCAATTTTTGTTGATTGGATGTATGTCAAAACCTACTCCCTTAATCTAGTTCGATATCGATTCCTAAGCCCTGCAATTCTTTGATAAGCACATTAAATGATTCAGGCGAACCATACGGTGGCATATCTTCTCCACGAACAATAGCATTGTATACTTTTGAACGTCCTTCTACATCGTCGGATTTCACTGTCAGGATCTCCTGGAGTGTATGGGCCGCGCCGTAAGCTTCCAATGCCCAAACTTCCATTTCACCAAAGCGCTGTCCACCAAACTGTGCTTTACCACCCAATGGTTGTTGCGTAATCAATGAGTATGGTCCGGTAGACCGCGCATGCATTTTATCTTCAACCATGTGGCTTAGTTTCATCATGTAAATATTTCCAATAGTAACCGGATTATGGAAATACTCACCTGAACGACCGTCGATCAAATTTGCTTTTCCCGTCAGAGGAAGATTTGCCTTTTTGAGCTCTGCTTCCACTTCTTCAGGCGTGGCCCCATTAAACACTGGCGTTTCATATTCTACACCTAGAATCTCTCCTGCCCAGCCAAGCATTGTCTCATACAATTGTCCTAAGTTCATTCGGGAAGGTACACCAAGAGGATTCAAGACGATATCCACTGGAGATCCATCTTCCATAAATGGCATATCCTCTTCAGGAACAATAGCAGCGACAACACCTTTGTTACCATGGCGTCCTGCCATTTTATCACCAATTTGAATTTTACGTTTATTGGCAACATAAACTTTCGCCAACTTCAGTATTCCCGGCTGTAGCTCATCACCGACACGTAATTTGAAGATAGCACGTTCCAGATCTTCTTCAATCCGTTTCCATTCAAGTCTGAATATGCGCCATACGGTACGGATTTTCTTCCAGGCTTTTTTATCTTCAACCCATGGAGTATCTTGTGCAAAACGCTCTAAATCGTATGCCTTGAGTCTTTTTTCCGTGAGCTTTGTACCTTTTTTAATTAACGTTTTACTGGAAGAGCGATCACGGATACCAAAAGATATCTGGTCTTTTAATAATTCCAGTAATTTAATATCACGATTAATCTTTAAGGTCTTTTTCCGTTCCCTCGTTGAGAGCTGTAGTTCTTCGAGCTTCTTACGGTCTTCAGATTTTGAACGGGTGCCTCGTTTTTCAAAAAGCTTTGTGTTGATTACAGTACCTTTAATACCAGGTTCTGCGCGTTTTGAAGCATCCTTTACATCTCCAGCTTTTTCACCAAAAATTGCTCGCAGCAGTTTTTCTTCCGGCGTTGGGTCAGTCTCTCCTTTGGGGGTTACCTTACCAATTAATATATCACCCTCTTTGACGGATGCTCCGACACGGATAATACCCGTTTCATCCAAATCCTTGGTAGCTTCTTCACTTACGTTCGGTATTTCAGGTGTTAATTCTTCTTCACCACGCTTGGTGTCGCGAACTTCGAGTTCTATTTCATTAACATGCAATGATGTGAAGACATCTTCCTTCACAAGTCGCTCACTAAGAACAATTGCATCCTCAAAATTGTATCCCCTCCAAGGCATGAATGCAACCCGAACATTACACCCGAGAGCAAGTCTGCCACCATCTGTTGAAGCGCCATCAGCCAAAACCTGACCTTCCACTACCTTTTGACCAACTTTCACAATTGGCTTCTGGTTGTGACAGGTATTTTGGTTGGAGCGATGGTATTTCCGTAATTTAATCTCTATGAGATTTTGCCCCTCAATAAGATTCAATTCATCTGGAATTTCTTCAACTCGCAACACAATTTTCTGCGCATCTACGTATACAACTTCTCCGCCAAATGGAGCCACAACAGTGGCACGCGAATCTATGGCGACCTTTGGTTCAATACCTGTTCCAACAATGGGTGCTTTTGGTCTCATCAAAGGAACACTTTGGCGTTGCATATTGGATCCCATAAGGGCTCTGTTTGCGTCATCATGCTCAAGAAATGGTATCAATGCAGCGGCAACACTTAGAATCTGATTTGGCGCCACATCCATGTACTGCACTTCAGTCGATGACACGATTGGGAAGTCCCCACGTATACGAACACGCAGTTTTTCCTCATCAATCACACCCGATTTTTCCATTGAAGTATTCGCTTGAGCGATGAGCACCCGGTCTTCATCATCCGCAGAAAGGTATTCAATATTTTTACTAACCTGTGACTTATTGTTTTTTGTAGCCACCTGACGATAAGGTGCTTCTATAAAGCCATGGCGATTAACCTTGGCCAGCAAGGCCAATGATGAAATTAAACCAATGTTCGGACCTTCTGGTGTTTCAATTGGACATAGCCGTCCATAATGGGTATAATGCACGTCACGTACTTCAAACCCTGCCCGTTCACGTGTTAATCCGCCGGGACCCAGTGCAGATATTCTTCGCTTATGCGTTATTTCTGCCAATGGATTGGTCTGATCACCAAATTGTGATAACTGACTGGTACCAAAAAATGTGTTGATAACAGTAGTAACCACTCGTGAATTGATTAAATCCTGTGGTGTAATGGATTCTGATTCGCGAAGATTCATACGCTCATGTATAGTACGAATCATTCGGCTTAATGCGGTTGCAAACTGATCTTTCAGTTGTTCACCAATTGTTCGGACTCGACGGTTACCTAAATGATCAATATCATCGGTACCACGTTCACCGCGTCGCATGGAAATCAATGTCTTCAAAACCTGAATAATGTCTTCCATTGTAAGAACAGTATTCTCCACAGGAACATCCAGGTCAAACTGTTGATTCAAACGATAACGGCCAACTTGTCCAAGATCATATTTTTTAGGACTAAAGAAAATCCTTTCAATAAATTTCTGTGCAGTTTCTAGATTCGGCGGTTCACCAGATCTCAACAACTGATACACAACTTCCAACGCTTCTTCCGTATTGTGGGTTGGATCCTTCTCAACTGTATTTAATAACAGCATTGCAGCGAAATCATTGGCACTATCGACCACATCAATGGCCTTGATACCCGCATCTGAAAGCATCTTGAGGAGATCGCTATCCACTTCGGTACCAGATTCACAAAATATTTCACCGGTCTTTTCATCAACCTGATCACCAACAATAGTTTTCCCAATAGCATCTTTCCCTGCACTGCCTTTGGTTTTTACCGTTGTAATTGCCTGAAAAGCGCGGAATATATCTTCATTTGTTGAAAATCCTAATGCCCGTAACAACATTGTGACAGGGAATTTTCTCCTGCGATCAATGATCACAAATAAGCTATCGTTGATGTCAGTCGTAAAATCAACCCAAGAACCACGAATTGGTATAATTCTGGCCTGATACAACCTTGTACCATTCGGGTGGGTGGTTTCATCAAAAAACACACCTGGTGAACGTTGTAACTGACTTACCACGACCCGTTCAGCACCATTAATAATAAAGGTACCTTTTTCGGTCATATAAGGGATATTCCCAAAGTACACATCCTGCTCAATGGACTGATCATATTCATTGCGGTTTTCTTCATTGGTAATATGAAGAACCAATTTCACCTTTAATGGGGCAAAATAGGTTACACCACGATCAATACATTCTTCAGGTGTATATTTTGGTGTTCCCAGATAATAATTTTTGTATTCCAAGACGTAGTTTCGATGCGAATCTTCGATAGGGAATACATTCTGGAAAACTTCTTCCAGCCCAATGGGAATCCGCTGATCCTCAAGAGCATGCTCCTGCAGGAAAAGCTTATAGGATTCCGTTTGAATGGAAAGCAAATCGGGTATATCGACGATTGAGCCAATCTTTTGAAAAGATACTCTCTCCGTCGACGCACGCTTAGTGGCTTCCAAGAAAGCCTCCTTTGTTACGGGTTATACTTAAATAAGGGATGATGGTCAGGGAAAGACCCTTATTTCAGTTCGACAGTTGCGCCAGCTTCTTCCAGCTGAGATTTAAGTTCTTCAGCTTCCGCCTTTGATACACCTTCTTTAATAGCCTTTGGTGCACTGTCAACTAAATCCTTGGCATCTTTTAATCCAAGATTCGTGATACCCCTAACAACTTTAATTACATTTATCTTCTGCTGACCAGCAGCTGCCAAAACAACATCGAATTCAGTTTGTTCTTCTGCAGCGGCTTCGCCACTACCGGCAGCTGGTGCTGCAGCAACGGCAACCGGAGCTGCGGCAGTTACGCCAAACTTTTCTTCAATTTCTGATACTAATTCAGAAATTTCAACCATGTTGGCTTCTTCGAGATAAGTAAGTACATCTGCTCTAGAAACAGCCATTATCTCACTCCTTAGCTTATTCTGTTATTATGATTTTTGATTTTTTAAACTGTTCAACACACCAACCACATTGGACATTGGTGCACTAATGGTACGAGCGAACTTTGTTATCGGGCTTTGCAGCATTCCAACAAGTTGCGATAACAATACTTCCCGCGATGGAAGATCAGCAATACGCTTGAATTGATCTCCACCCAGGACTTTTCCCTCAAATAAAATTCCTTTTACCCTTGGGAGGTCATGATCTTTCGTAAAATTTTTCAGTACTCGAGCGGGAGTAGTAGGTTCTTCATATGAAATTGCAATTGCAGTTGAACCCTTTAAATATTCTTCCAACCCCGCTACATCTGACTCTTCTGCTGCAATTTTCAGTAGCGTATTCTTTGCCACACGATATTCCACGGAAGAATTAAAAAACTGTTTTCTTAAATCGGTAATACTTGCCACGTCCAGCCCAAGATATTCCGTAAAATATATGGCACTGGCTTTACTGAATTTGTCTTTCAGCTCTGCTACCGAATCAATATTTTTCTTATTTGGCATAATTAATTACCTCAGACTAGCTAAATCAATTGAAATACCGGGCCCCATTGATGACGATACTGTCATCTTTTTTAAATAGGTACCCTTCACCGAGGATGGTCTTGCTTTTATAAGTGCAGAATAAATTGTTTTTATATTATCTACAAGCTGTTGCTGTCCAAATGACACTTTTCCACAACCTGTGTGAACGATACCATTTTTATCAACTCGCAATTCAATTTTACCTGCTTTTATTTCCTTTACGGCATTCGCTACATCCATTGTTACCGTACCGCTTTTTGGATTTGGCATTAAACCACGAGGACCCAATATCCTACCCAGTTTTCCCAGTTCAGCCATCATATCAGGAGTTGCGACAATTTTATCAACCTCTGTCCATCCGCCTTTTATTTTTTCAAAATATTCTTTATTCCCCACATAATCGGCACCCGCATCTTGAGCTTCTTTTTCCTTTGGGCCTTGAGTCAATACTAAAACAGACACACTTTTGCCAGTTCCATTAGGTAATCCAGTGGTAATGCGAATGTTTTGATCGGCATGTCGCGGGTCGACTCCAAGATTGATTGCCACATCAACTGATTCATCAAATTTTGTAAATTTCAAATCCTGCAGTATTTTTATTGCTTCATCGATCTGATACGATTGATATTTATCAAACTTTTCTTTAATTGCTTTTCTATTTTTCGTCGTCTTCATTGTGTTTACTCGACTACTTCAATGCCCATGCTACGGGCGGTTCCCTTAATCATTCTTACAGCCTGATCAATTGTGTTTGCGTTAAGATCCTTCATTTTGATCTCGGCAATATCTTTCAAATCATCTAACGTAACTTTTCCAACTTTTTCACGGTTAGGTTCGCCTGAGCCTTTTGGTATTTTTGCCGCTTTGATCAGCAAGACTGCAGCTGGTGGAGTTTTTGTAATAAATGTAAAACTCCGATCGGCATAAACGGTGATTTCAACTGGTGTTGTCATTCCTGCCTGATCCTGTGTAGCTGCATTGAATGCTTTACAAAACTCCATAATGTTAACACCGTGTTGTCCGAGTGCCGGGCCAACTGGTGGTGCTGGGTTTGCTTGTCCAGCGGGAATTTGTAACTTGATAAATCCTACTACTTTTTTTGCCATGATAATTCTTTATTTTTCCAGTTCAACCTGTAGAAAATCCAATTCAATCGGTGTCGGTCGACCAAAAATACTGACGGACACCTTTAATTTTTGCTTTTCAGCGTTCACTTCTTGTACATAACCAGGGAAATCCATGAACGGTCCATCAATGACTTTCACCGCATCACCAACCTTAAAGGGATGTGCAATTACTTCGCGCCCTTCCCCTGCTTCAACCACACCTAAGATGCGGTTTACTTCTTCCGGTTTCAGGGGTTGCGGCTCTCCCTTTGGCCCAACAAAACTGAGGATGCCATTAACAGACTCCACCAAATATCTTGTTTCGTTGTTTAATTCCATTTTTACCAAAACATATCCCGGAAAAAAGACTTTATTTTTGACTTTCTTTTTCCCATCGCGCATTTCGACTATATTTTCCGTAGGCACCAACACCTCGGGAATCAAATCCTCCATGTTATTGTGTTCAATTTCATAGAGAAATGCTTCACGAATTTTTTTCTCTTTACCGGAGATGACTCTGAGAGTATACCATTCCATGATTATAACAAAAAGCTCAACGCACGATTCAACACAAGATCGACAATAAAGAGAAAGACTGCTAACAGTAGGGATAGAGAAAGCACCACATATGTTGATCCTTTTAATTCCTCCCAGGTTGGCCAAGATACTTTTTTCATTTCCAAGCTTACGCTTTCAATAAAGTTCTGTATTTTTTTAATCATTTCCCTTTTAACCCCGTTTCACAATTCCACGAGTATCTTAGAGCGTTGCAGGAGCGGCAGGAATCGAACCCGCAACCCCCGGTTTTGGAGACCGGTGCTCTACCAATTGAGCTACGCTCCTATGTTTCACAGACTACGAACCAATCCTTCGTACTACTTCGTCTCTTTAAAGATGACGTGTTTCCGAATAATCGGATCGTATTTTTTGTATTCCACGCGCTCCGGATGCAATCTGCGACTTTTGGTTATCGTATAACGATAGCCAGTACCGGCTGTACTCTCGATGTGAATAATGTTTCGTTTACTGTTACCTGCCACAATAGCGTCCTTACTGAATAATCTCCGTTACCACACCGGCACCAACCGT
>CAZZIU010000036.1:0-15245 GCA_964654545.1 uncultured bacterium | reverse complement strand
AACCCATGATTTGGCCGGAATTCACCTATGAGGATGAAAAAACTCACCCCTGCGATTACACCGATGAATGCAACTATTCGCGTCCGGTGGATCACGTTGAATTTGACCAGGATTTATTCAACTTCTACAAATCACTTACCCACTTACGAACAAAGTCAAAGGCACTACGAACAGGCGATTATAAAACCATATTTTTAGATGATGATTCCGGAATATTTGTTTTTGAACGATCATTTGGTGATGAACGAATTTTGTGTGTATTTAACGGGAGTGATGCTCCAGCTGATCTCAGCCAAAAAGTCTTCCCGGACCAAATGCATAACTGGAAACCTGTCTTCGCCAATTCTGATAAAAATCGCATAGATGGAAAATCCTTTACCATTTACTCGTATGAAAAATAGGTATTACCTCCTTGTGGTTTTAGTTTTTGCAGCTTGTTCTAACCCCCGTGAGGATATTGTTGCAGCAGTGAATCAATCTCGTATTACCACTGATAATTACACATCTCGTTATGCGGAGTTTCTAACTCTTACACATTTGCCTGATAATCTATTGTACCGCTTTAATTTTGCAAATTCCATGATTGATGAAATTGTCTTATTAAAATATGCCAAAGAACATCATTTTTATGATCAACCTGATAATCGGCGTGCGCTAACAGAAATTCATGATCAATTATTACTCAATGCATTGTACGAAGCTGAAATTGCTGACGAAAACCAACCGACAGATGATGAGCTTCGGCGCATGTATCAATGGTCAAAATCTTCCATACATGTGCAACATTTATTTGCCCGATCTTTGGAGGAAATCACTGGCTATCAAAATCGATTGAATTCAGGCACGCCTTGGGACAGTTTAGCAAAATCCTGTTTTAAAGATAGTGAGCTAAGGCAAAATGGTGGCGATTTAGGATTTGTCCATTTAGGTGACCTTGATCCAGCCTTCGAAGAAACAGCTTTTTCAATGGCGGATGGTGAAATATCAGATCCAGTCCAAACCGAATATGGATACAGTATTATTCGCGTTATTGAGAGAGAAACAGACCCATTTTTAATGGAATCTGAATTTCAACTCGGAAAAAAGCGTTTTACACGTATCGCTAAGAGTTATAAGAAGAAACCAATGGTTCGTCATTATACCGATCAAGTTGGTCACCAACTTAATATTAAATTTTATGAAGCAGGTTTAAATGCATTAAAATCCAATTGGGAAAATTCATCACATGATCATATGGAGATCGCTTTTCAAGATGGGACAAAAAATTGTCTAACCATCGGTAGAACGGATGAAAATATCACTGTTGAGCAATGCTTTCAATTGCTCAACACATTGTCATCAAATCAAACAAAATATTTAGATGAAATTGAAGACTATCAACGCGCATTATCAGGATTATTAATTCGCGAAGAATTGTTGAAAAAAGCCCGTGCGTTAAATCTTGATAGTGAAAAGAATTTTACTGATGAGTTGGCATTACAGCAGAATAACTACATGATAAAAGAAGTCGTGAATTCCATTAGGCAATACTTCCCTCAAGATGATATTGTACAACAACGCCAGGGCTATTTAGCCTTTCGGGATAGCCTGAAATTGCTTGAAAATATCAGGATTGACAGCATAGCCCTTAAATCACTTACAATGGAAAAACATTCTTAACTTGGAACGTATATGAAAAAGATATTTGTAATAGGATTCTTCACCATTTTTGCATTGCTATATGGTGGAACAACGGGTAAGATAACCGGGGTTGTCATTGATGCTGAATCAGGGATGCCTCTTCCCGGCTGCAACATAATTGTATTAGATACTGATTTTGGTACGGCCACGGATATTAATGGTGAATTCTTTATTCTTAACATACCCCCGGGCAGGTATGATATAAAAGCCATGATGATTGGATATGCCACACAAACTGTCACTGATATTCAGGTTAATATCGATTTAACGACCCGGGTTGATTTTGACTTGTCCGTCGAGGCCGTTCAGGGTGAAGAAGTGACAGTTACCGCAGATAGAAAAGCAATTCAAATGGATTTAACCTCATCGGAAGCACGAGTATCTTCAGAACAGTTAGATGCCCTTCCTGTAAACGAAATCTGGGATGTGATCAATATTCAGAGTGGTGTTACAAAAGATGCCGGCGGTGGAATCCATATTCGTGGTGGTCGTAGCCGTGAAGTTGCCTATTGGGTCGATGGCGTTTCTGTTACAGATTCTTATGATGGCGGACTCTCGGTTGCCGTAGACAATGATGCTATTCAAGAATTACAAGTTATCAGCGGTACCTTCAATGCTGAATATGGTCAAGCCATGTCTGGTATTATCAATCTTGTCACAAAAGATGGTAGTTCCAATTATGAAGGGTATGTATCCACGTATGCTTCCAAATATGAAACCGATTTTTCAGATTATAAAGGTAAAGACGATTATAGTTTTTATGATGATCAAAATATTGAAGCAAGTTTGAGTGGCCCGGTTCCTCTATTGGGTGACCGCCTTACTTTCTATATGTACGGAAGAAAGAATGAAAATCGTGGGTGGTTATATGGATGGGAGATTTTTGACATTTGGGGTGATATTCTATTAGATACAAATAGTACCGGAGAATATATTGTTGACCCAAGTACTTTTCGTACCGTCCCAATGAATTCGAGGAGTAAGTATAATACTAACTCTAAAGTTACCTTTAAAATAAATAATGCAATGAAACTTCGTTATAGCCTAATCTCAAGTTTCGAAGAATACCAAGATTATCGCCACGAAGCACAATACGCTCCTTATGGAGAGCTTAGACGTTTCAATATTGGTAAAAATCAAAAAATTGGGTTTACCCATTCCCTTTCATCCAAATCTTTTTATACTCTTGACATATCACAATTCTCAAAGGACTACCATCATTATGCATATGAATCCATTAACGATTCAAACTATATTGATCCTTACTATTTAATCCATTCCAATATAGCGCAAGGAGCCGCTTACCTTAAGATTTTTGGTGTTGATATGAATCGATTTTCAAGAAAGACTGAAACTCAGGTTGCAAAATTCGATTTCACCAGTCAACTAAATTCTATCCATCAAATCAAATTTGGTTATGAATATAGAGAGCACACGATCAGTCTGGACAGTTATAGTATTAGTGATAATTCGAACCTTATCGATACTGTTTTTACACGTTATATCCCCGGTGATTTCGATGTTGCCAAAGATACTTCAACTGAACAGTGGACTGTGCAGGACCCAAGCACAGGCCGGTACTATGGATGGGATTGGACCGCCAATTCATCTGTCGATGACGTGTTTTATTTCGACTCTCAATCCGCTGCTCATAACTTTGTTAATTACTATAATAAATATGCACAATTTGGTCGCGGATTCTATCAGGAAAATCCGGTTGAAATGTCAGCCTATATTCAGGACAAAATTGAAATTGAAAGCGTCATAATTAATTTGGGTATCCGTTGGGATTGGTTTGATGCAAAAAGCGTGGTACCTACCAATCCGTCAGAACCATTTTTGGGAAATCCGCGAAATGCCTTCATCGATTCTCTTACTCTTGAGGAAAGAAAAAATATAGATTGGTCGAATTTCGCACAATATTATTCAAACGTCCTTCCTGATTCAGGAGAGGCGCTCAGCACAAAGAAGGGCTGGTGGACAAAAACAAGTATTAAACACCAACTTAGTCCGCGGATTGGTGTTGCTTATCCCATTACAGATAAGGGTGTCATTCACTTCTCATTTGGACATTTTTTCCAGGTTCCTTCCTTTGAGTACTTATATAAAGATCCCGGTTTCAAGATTAGTGAAGGATCTGGAAAGTTTGGGGTTTTTGGAAATCCAGATTTAAATCCTCAAAAAACTGTCATGTATGAATTGGGACTACAACAAGAATTGACACCAAATATTACTTTAGATATTACCGGTTACTATCGCGATGTCCGAGATTGGGTTTCAACAGGAATTCCTGTTGAAATTGGTGCCGGTGCATCGTATTTCACTTACGTAAATAAGGACTATTCCAATGTACGTGGAATAACACTCAATCTGGATCGAAGATTTGTAAATGGAATTGGCTTAAATATCAGCTACACTTTCCAAATTGCCGAAGGATCCAATTCTAATCCTGATGAAGAATTTGGTGCTTTGCAAGCAGATAATGAACCTGTTAGAGCGATACTACCTCTGGATTGGGATCAGAGTCACACGCTCAATGGCTCACTTTTCTTAGGGGGAAAACAGTGGAGTCTGAGTTTTCTTGGTCAATATGGTAGCGGTTATCCTTATACCCCCACACAGAATAAAACCACGACACAAGGCATCAGTGTTTCAACGACGTTGCCAAAAAACAGTCGTCGTAAACCTTATACTCTGAATTTGGATATGAACTTTCAATATGCTCTACCCATTGATAGAGTTGATAGCCAATTGTATATGAAAGTATTCAACCTTTTTGATCGTCGAAATCAATTAACTGTTTTTGGTGATACGGGTGTGGCCGATAAAACAACCGAATCAGTTAGTTCTGATTCGGAATATTATATCCGATCAGAGTGGTATAGTGCACCTCGCCAAATTCAAATTGGTTTAAAATTCAATTTTTAGGATTCTTGACATATGAATAAACACATAATACCCATCTTGATTTTTTTAGGCTTTTATGCAATTGGAATCGGACAGCATGTACCAACAGATGAAAGGGGTGATCCTAATTATCGACGTCATACGGATATTGATGGTAATAAAGTCCGAACATCCATATTCAATTTTGGACTCACGGGACGTACAGGTGCCAATCCAGGTGAAATCCCTTATGAATGGCCAATTAATTCAGGGAAACACTATATCGCCCTAACAGGTCTTTTTGTTGGATCAGAGATCCAGATAGAAGAAGGCGAAGCCTATACTGATCAAAACGGAAATGATCTGTATGATTTAGGCGAACCTTTTGAAGATGCAAATGCTAATGGTATCTGGGATGGCTATAGAGATTTTGTAACGGTTCCGCTTGGTCGCGAAGATAATTCTGGAAACTCCATGATGTTTGAACCCGTACCGGAGTATATGCATCCGACTTCCGATCTTATTGCTAAAAGTGATGAGAGCGATTCATGGCCTGATATCTGGCCTGATAAACTGGAAGATGATTCTGATCCAGGTTGGCCCGGGGCATGGAATGGATATTTTGGGAAAAATCAGTTTAATGCTGATCAGGAAATATTTTTCAAAGTATCTGACGATAACAATTTTCTGAGGAGTGCAACGTACATTCCAGACTCAACGGATGTATCACGCCGTGGGATGGGTATCTTAGCCGGTGTTCGGGCTATGGAGTGGTCACAAGTTCTGGTGGAAGATGTTGTATTTGTCCTCTATGAAATGAAAAATGACGGAACAAAAGACCTAAATAAAGTATCTTTTTGCCTCTGGTTGGCTGATCTTGTTGGCGGTGATGGTGATTCTGGTGACGACCGACCCGATTTTGATTTAACCTATGACATTGCATGGAGTATGGATGCTGATGGTATTGGGAATGCAGCCTTTGGAACAGATCCTGTTGGTGTCGCAGCTACAGCCTATTTAGAAACACCGGGGAATAATATCGATCGATTAGATAATGATGGCGATGGTGAATCCGGCGGTGGTGTTGTTCAGGAAGCATGGTTAGACAGCGAAGACCGAACCAATGGAATTGATGATAATTATAATGGTCTCATCGATGAAAGCATGGCCCACATTGCCTTCGGTGATCAGGATGGCGTAACCTACAAAGATGGCATTGATGATAACGATAACGCAGAGGAAAATAGTCCGGTTGTTACTCAGGAGATGATTGACGAAGCGGCAACCGATTTTGTTGAATCCTATCATTGGAATCGGTGGCCTCCTTCACCGGAAGAAGATGACATTCAAAATGATTTGATCCACCTGCTTATGGTTGAACAAGATGACTTAGGGAAAGCGTTCGCCGATGGAATAGATAACAATGAGAGCGATGAATATCCTCTTGGTTTTGGTGCTGATACATCGGGACCAAGGATTACGCAGGATATCATTGACCAAGCTGCGACTGATACATATAAACGGTATAACGTACCGGGTACTTCTATCATTCTTTATGATGTAGGTCAGGAAGATTTAGGCCTACGGTACGCTGATGGTATTGACAATGATGGTGATGGCGCAATTGATGAAGGCATTGATGAAGGCATCGACGAGATGATTGACGAATCTCGTGACAATTATATTGATGATGATTTTGATTGGAATTCATTATCAGATGACGTGGGTAGAGATGGTGACCTCGGAACATTTGATGTGGGTCAATCGGATAGGAGACCCACTTCAGGGGCCGGAAGCAATTTACCCGGTGAGCCTAATATTGATAAAACGGATGTTTCAGAATCGGATCAAATGGGTTTGACTCGTGTTAATTATGACCAGGCCGGAGGTATTCCAACCGGTCAAGATGCAGCATTATGGTTATTCTATATGGAGCCGGGAGAGTTTTGGCAACCACCAGTCGGTGGTTTACCCGATGGTGATTATGATCTTTTTGTAACATCTGCATTTTTCCCCATTGCCGCAGGCGATACAAAACGAATTTCAATGGCGGTATCTCTGGGAGAAGATGAAGCCGATGCTCAACGGAACAAGGATGTGGCACAACAAACCTATGATGAAGACTATCAATTTGCAAAAGCACCGTTTACGCCAACCATAAAAGCCATCCCTGAAGATGGAAAAGTTACCCTTATTTGGGATGAGGAAGCCGAATCTTCATTTGATACGTACATGGATGGAATTGGATCCGAGGGGTACGATTTTGAGGGTTACAAAATATACAAGGCAACTGATCCTGAATTTGCTGATGTTTATGATATTACAGATGCACAAGGTAATAAAACATTTTACACACCCCTGGCTCAATATGATATTGTTGATGGTGTTGAAGGATATCATCCGGTCCAAATTAATGGCGTGAGTTACTGGCTGGGAGAAGAGACCGGACTAGAGCATTATTTCGTCGATGAAGATGTCGTCAATGGACAGACATACTATTATGCGGTTGTATCTTATGATTTCGGTGGTGATATAAATAACAATATTCCGCCGACTGAATCACTAAGAAGATTAACAATCAATAGTTTAACGGGTGAAGTTAAGAAGGGGCCAAATATTGCCGTTGTTACTCCTAATCCTCCACCTGCAGGCTATGTGGAAGCGGGGATTGATTCCCTGGAAAGGATTCAGGGAACATCAAGCAGTACCCTGGGATATTTAATCGTTGATCCTACAGAAATAAAACAAAATCATACCTATCGTATTACGTTTGAAGATACAATTCATCCAAAAATCGGAAATCCATTACAACCCGGATACGATACAACGACTACAAAGTGTTTTACGCTTGCTGATGTTACCGATACCACATTAATCGATACATTAATTGATTGTAGTGACAAACTCAAATTGTATGATGAACAACCTATTATAGATGGATTCCAACTTTTCATCGATAATCAGGATTTTCTCTATTTGAATACAAACACCTCACATTGGTCTTCAGATTCAATTTGGAAATTCGTCTTAAAGCAATATTCCCTATCATTGGTTCAGGGAATACCACAACCGGCAGACTACCGTATAATTATTGATAATGCCGGAGAGAGCATGTTTACGATCACACCTCCAGGACAAAATGAATCTGTTATCTACGAGAATTTCTTTACTGGAGATTTCGTTCATGAATTCAATGTCAGTGCCAGCCAAGCACAAGGTGACTGGGTATTTACACTGTACGACGATGGTAATGATGGCGGTAACCAAATAACAGATATTCAGTTAAAACTCACCACACCGTCACCTTCACCTGTCACCTATTCCTACAATGTTGACAATAGCCCTGGAGCTGATTCTTATACTGATGAAACATCATGGACTTTCAGTTTCAATGATACGTTGACCTATGATAAAATTAGGATAGTCTATTCTCTTGCGACATCTGATACCGGGACAAATTTATCTGAACAATTTGGTTCATTTCCGGCACGATATACCAATTTTCACATTCAGAAGCGGACTGAAATCTCAGGAATAGATTCACTTGATTGGTTCAACATACCTTTTGCTTATGGTGACTACTCTCCACGGTACGGATCGGGTAATGGTATTTTGGATGCCGATTCAGCAGAGACGGACTGGGTCGTCTTTATGGATGCTATTAAAAATGATAGCCAACATCCATCATGGGTTTATCAATTGGATTTCCCTCGGCCTACGGAAAAGGAACATTTATATGGTACCTTGCCGGGAGATACGTGCTATTTATATATTAATAAACCATTTTTATCAACAGATGTTTTTGAGTTTTCCACTACGGGAGCTCACATAGATAACGATCTAATTAAAAGTCAGCTTGATAAAATTAAGGTTGTACCCAATCCCTATGTGGCTGCTGTGGCCTGGGAACAACGAAATTTATTCACAAGTGGCAGAGGTCCTCGCTCAATACATTTCAATCATTTACCTCCACATTGCACCATTCGTATCTATACCATTTCCGGGGAGTTGGTTAAAAAGATCGAACATGAGTCCACTGAAATGGAAGGGACGGCTGAATGGGATTTGCTCACAAAGGACAATTTATCAGCATCATATGGTATCTATATCTATCATGTAGAGGCTTATGATACAGAGACAGGGAAGACAATCGGCAACCATATTGACAAATTTGCTGTGATCAAATAGGAAATTATTATGAAAAAACATATACTATTATTCTTAATCCTAACAGGGATGGGCTTATCACAGGATGTGACCAAAGTGGGAACCACTTCTGCAAATTTCCTAAAAATTGGCCCGGGTAGTCGCGCAATTGGTATGGGTGGAGCTTTTGTTTCAATAGCAAATGATGCCAGTGCAATGTATTGGAATCCAGGTGGTATTAGTCAATTAAAGCAGCCTGAATTACTTGTGAATCACACCCAATGGTTAGCTGATATTGGATTTACCTATATTGGTTATGTGTTACCTACAATCAGTAGCGGTGTGATTGGCTTTAACGTTACTGCCATAACAATGAGCCCCATGGAGGTAACAAACTATGACTACGAGGAAGGTACGGGTGAAACATTCAAGGCGGGCAGTTATGCCGTTGGAATGATTTACTCTCGACAATTAACAGATCGATTTGGCATTGGTGGAAATATAAAATATGTTACTGAGTTTATTTCACATAGTTCAGCCGGTGGATTTGCTTTAGATATGGGAACTCTTTTTGTAACACCATTTAAAGGTATTCGCTTTGGTGCAAATATATCGAACTTTGGCCAAAAATTAAAAATGTTCGGCTCAGACTTATTGGTTTCAAAGGACATTTCTCCCATCAATGGGAATAACGAAAGTGTAAATGCCTATCTCTCGACTGATCATTTTGACATTCCACTATTATTGAGAGTAGGATTATCAGGTGAATTCATTCAGACAAACGCCATTCGTGCTACTTGGGCAATTGATGGTGTACACCCTAATGATAATTCTGAATATGTAAATACCGGGCTTGAAATTAGTCTGTTTAACGAACTTGTTTCCGTGCGTGGAGGTCTAAAATCGCTCTTTATGGATGATCGGGATGAAGAGTTTACACTGGGTGCCGGATTATTGGTCCCTGTCAATCAAACAATGAAATTAGAAACAAATTATGCCTTTGAATCCTGGATGTTGCTCGGTTCGATTCACAAATTGACGTTGAGACTAATTTTCTAGTTTGTGATCTGGCTTGGTTTATCCGAATACGACTTGTTAATGTCAATCCATAAAAGTAAATTAATTCCATATTTTCAATGCGTAACTCATAAGTGAGTTACTGATCTCATTCATCAAGTAAAATAAATATACGATCCTTAATAAAAGGGGTAAAACATGAGAAAAATGCTAACAATATTGCTGTTGGTGATTTTTGCCTCATTTGGGTTTGCTACCGATGTTACATTTATTGTAAACATGGCAACATTCCCAGATGGAGCAACTGACTCTACCAGTACTGTTCATATTCGAGGCAGTATGAATGGTTGGGGTGACAGCAATCAAATGACAAACATGGGTGGAGACTATTGGTCAACAACACTCACATTAACCGAAGGTGATACTGTTTATTACAAGTTCACGCATACGGACGAAACAGGTAGCCTGGTATGGGAAGATGCTTTACCGGGCAACCGTGAATATACTGTTCCCGCTACAAACGAAAGTGTTGAACATTTCTGGGACACACTCGACTCTCCGCTGACTGCAACAGATAGCGTTGATGTATGGTTCCGGGTAAATATGTCTGGTGTAGCCGGATATAACGGCGAACAAGTTGACGTCCGAGGTGGTTTTAACGGTTGGTCAGCCGGCGATAGTTTAATGCAGGAATCAAATCCTGATTTTTGGTCTGGCCAAATTAGTATGGGTGCAGGTGCCCAGGGATATAAATTTGTCTGGACGGCTGATGACGGTACAACGAATTGGGAAAATATCGATAACCGTACTTTCACTGCCGGTAATGATACAACACTTGCATGGAAATGGTTTGATAATGTACCGGCAACTGGTGCACTACCGGATACCTTTTCTGTCAAATTTACCTGTAATACCAGTGTAATGGATAATATCACTGATTCTACCGTTGCCGGATTTTATGTCAGTGGTGACTTCAATGGATGGTCTCAAAATGATTCGCTGGATAATAGTGGTGATTATTGGTCAAAGACGGTGGATATTATTGGTACAACTGAAGGGGCAGACATTGCTTACAAATTCCGTTATACAAATTTAGCTAATGCTGAATATTGGGAAGATGCAATCCCTGGTAATCGTACCGCCACAATTACATCCGATACTGTTATGCCACTGATCTACTTTGATGATATCGCTCCATTTGTACCGACTGACAGTATTGATGTCTGGTTCCGTGTTAATATGGAAGGTGTTGCAGCCTTTGGTTACAATGGAGAACCTGTTGATGTTCGTGGGTCTTTTAACGGCTGGGGTGCTGGTGATGATTTAACTCAAGAAGGTGATAGTTATTATTGGTCCGGCTTACTCAGTTTCCCTGACACCAGTAACGCATTGGATATCAACTATAAGTTTACGTATGCAGCAAGCGGTGGGACCCAATGGGAAGATAATATTGGTAATCGCACTGCAACAATTCATGCTGATACTACATTGGCATTTAAATATTTCGATGATACGCCTCCTTCCTCTGAAACTCCGGTAACGGCTTATGTTTACTTTACTGTGGATATGGCCGCATACGAAGACCTGGATCTATTCAGCGTTGTTCGTGATGATACCATGGAAGTTCGTGGTGGTTTCAATGGTTGGGGCTCGTCTGCGTTACCTGATGGTTCCAACATCACAATGACTCGTCAACCCGGGTCTACTGTTTACGAACTTGCTGCTCCTGTAACCAATTTTGCTGGTACAGATGATAATTACAAGTATTACATTAGTTGGAGTCAGGAATCATTGGATTTATTAGGCTCACCCTATCCTAATGTAGACTGGAATGCTGACTGGGGATATGAAGTTCCTCCAACATTTGGTGCAGGTAATCGTCCGTACACATTTGAAGGAAATCCTGATGTGATTCAGGAAATTGGCCTTGAATATTACATGGACTTACCATTACGTGGAATTATTCCGGATGGACAAAACATAGACTTAACATTTACTGTAGATATGAGTGCTGCTCCATTATTTGACGGATCAACGGATACGCTCTACTTATATGTTAAAGATCCAATCGGTGCACACCTGTGGGGATATTTCCCTGAGAGTCAACCATTTGATGATCTCGTTATGCATGATGATGGTACAAATGGTGATGCAACGGCCGATGATGGTATCTATTCTTTGAATGTTCCTTACACCGGTAAAGCGCCATATTCCATGGTATATGTCTATCACTTTACTGGTCCAACCAATGAACTTGAAGAAGGTGGCGGATTTGATTTTGGTCGTTTCCGTTGTCGTTTTATTCAACCTGAATCTGCACAAAACGGTTCTGTAACATGGCCTTCTGCATATTCGTTCCCACAGGATACATGGACATCAGAACCACCGCTTGTGGTTGAAGAAGCACCAGGCTTAGGATTAAGTACAGACGATAATCCTAATCTTCCAATGGCTTTTTCAGTTGAACAAAACTATCCAAACCCATTTAACCCAAGCACTGAAGTCAAATTCACCTTGGATCAAGCGGGTGAAGTTCAATTCACGGTCTTCAATATTCTCGGACAAAAAGTTGTTTCTCATAAACAAACTTTCAGTAGCCCAGGACATTATGGTTTCCGCTGGAGCGGTTTAAACAGTTATGGAATTCAAGCACCAAGTGGTGTTTACTTCTATGAAGTTCAAACAAATCAGCATCGCGCTATAAATAAGATGACCTTATTGAAGTAACTGGAATTACGAAATAATAAAAAAGCGGGCTCAATTTGAGCCCGTTTTTTTATCTTCATTTTTTTATCTATAAAAACTTGGGCAAATTATCCATATGAATTCAAAGAAATATCAACAGTATCTCTTTACAATCTTTGCGGTTTTACTCCCTGTCTTCATCCTCATACTTATTGAGATTTCTATTGGATTAGTTTGGGAATCGGCTGATGATACTGATTTGATTATTGATGATCCGTTTATGAGCCGCTACTATTCTGTAAATCAGACGACGGGTAAACGATATTTCGGTGAAAAAGGGTTTGGATCATTTGGTACACAAGACTCATTTCTTAAAATAAAACCGGAAAACGGCTTTAGAATCTTTGTTCTTGGTGGGTCCAGCACAGCGGGGTATCCCTACTTATTCTCAGGTAGTTTCAGTGCAATGCTTCGCTCAAGGATGGCATTATTGTACCCTGAGAAAACTATCGAAATTATCAATTTGGGTATGACCGCTGTTAACAGTTACACCGTAAGGGACTTTGCTCTTGAATTAAGTGATTATGAACCGGATGCGTTTGTTATCTATGCCGGCCACAATGAATTTTATGGCGCACTTGGTAGTGGGTCATCACAGGGGAAATTATTAAAGGCCAATCGTTTTCTTACCACATCTTTAATTGTCCTGAAAAAGACCAATACGTATCGGCTCATTCTCTATATATCAGGAAAGCTATTTCCAAAACGTGGCTCCGGTCAGACACTCATGGCGAGAATGGTTGGAAACAGTGATATTGCTATGGCAGACCCCATCTATTTCAAAACCATAAACAATTGTATCGATAATTTCCGTGATATTCTTGATTTTGCAGAAAATAATGGCATAAAGGTATTTATTGGATCTTTGGCTTCAAATCTCAGAGATCAAAAACCATTTGTTTCAACACTACAAAATGACAATGATTCAACGGCCGTTCTATCTAGTATACATTCTATAAAAGAGACGATGATAAATGGCCAATTTTCATATGCCTTGTGGAGATTAGATTCATTGATCCGAATTCATCCGCATTATGCTCTTTCTCATTTTTATGCCGGCCGCTGCGCTGAATTTCTAAACGATACAAGTCGCGCATTGAATGAATATAAATTAGCGCGCGATTACGACGGACTTCGCTTTCGAACAAGTTCAGATTTAAATATTGAGATCCAAAATCTGTGTGATGACTACACTCAATGTTATTATGTTCCTATAGAAGAATCCCTTATACAAAACAGTCCGAAAAATATTACTGGGTATAACTTTTTTCTGGAGCATTTACACCCAAATGTTAATGGGAATTATTTAATCGCCAAGACCTTTTCAGAACGTATTTCTAATATATTTTCGACTAATAATAAAATTACTGCACAAGATGAAGATAGACTATTAAGTCACATAGGAATTACACAATTGGATTCAATCATGGCCGGCATGAGAATCCAAATGCTCACTTCTGGATGGCCATTTCACCATTCAAATCGGTTTTTAACCGTAGACCAGATAAAACCTAAAAATCACATTGAGGCCTTGGCTCTAAAAGTACTTAAAAAAGAGACGGATTATGAAAAAGCACATGTTGAGCTGGCACAATATTTTCTCAAAAATGGAAATTGGAAAGATGCCATTAAAGAATATGATGTTTTATCACAGACATTCAGAAATAATGAATCGCCGTCAATAGCGGCGAGTAAGATACTTATAAATAATGCTCAATTTGATGAAGCTCTTCCCTATTTAAAACACACATTATCTTTGGTGAATGACGGTTTTAGCCAAAAATGGCTGGGCACTATTTTATTAAACAATGGCCAATCTAATGGTGCATTACCCTATTTGAAATTGGCTGAAAAGCAGTTTCCAAATGATACTCAAGTTCTTTATAATCTCAGCGGAGCTTATTTTTATTCCGGGGATACATCCATGGCGATGCAAACTTTACATAAATTGCTAACTGTCAGTCCAAACAATACAGCTGCCAAAGATTTCCTACATCAACTGGAAATGATTAGTCCTTGAAAAAGCACCTATCAAATATTGCCCTGCTCTTCATACCCGTTTTACTGCTTTTACTTCTAGAGGCTACTCTTCGACTATTCGGGTACGGGATGGATTATTCTCTGATTCAGGAAAATCCCAATAATGATGATTATTTCATGGTCAATCCCAATATATCAGGGAAATATTTCCCTGATCCTTCTTCAAGTGGATTTGGGTATGAAAATGTTTTTCCAAAAGCTAAATCTGATACCACATTTCGTATTTTAGCACTTGGCGGTTCTACCACGGCCGGATTTCCTTATTTTTACAATGGTAGTTTCCCGGCGCTTTTTAAACAATCCCTTCAAAAAAAGTATTCCGGGAAAAAATTTGAGTTGATTAATCTTGGGATGTCAGCCATTTCCTCCATGAATGTCCGGGATATGAGTGGGGAGATAGATAAAATTCTGCCTGATCTGGTTGTAATTTATTGTGGACACAACGAGTTTTACGGTGTGTATGGTGCAGCTTGGGGTTTGCCTTTTTTTAATACCATCTCATTAAAAAGAATCCATCTTTATTTAAAACAGTACCGCCTCTTTCAACTCGTAGAGGACCTGGTGGCGAAAAGGGAATCCCTCACGGCCACAACCCTTATGGAATCCTTAGCGGCCGGGAAGTATTTTCCAATTGATGATCCCATAAGAAAGCGTGTTTATGATCAGTTTGAAAAGAATCTAAATGCAATATTACACACTATTTCCAGATCTGATACCCCTGTATTTTTATG
>CAZZIU010000035.1:0-15640 GCA_964654545.1 uncultured bacterium | reverse complement strand
GAAGAAACGCCAAAATTTCCAATAATGATTGCCCGCATACTCGTGTGGGACAAGCGGATGCGTTTTTTACCTGTAGAACTGCTCAATGAAAGATCTACCGTCGTATTCAGGTTGGTGAATACTTCATTTTCATTTCTTAGTTTCATGAGAGCCTGCCAGGTTTTGTAGAGACGTACTCGATTGGTATTATTCATGTATTCCCAATGCGGGTCTTTTTCGCATAATCTACATGGCTCAATTGAAACATCGTAACCACGCTCACCAAATTGCCAAATCATTTTTGGTCCCGGTATGGTGAAGAAAAAGACACCTGCCAGTTTCATCCGCTCCAGTGCAGTGGATAATTCTCGCACATCGTAATCGCCATTGTGATTACCATATTGCAGATTTTTATACATCAACCGTTCTTCATCGTGACTTTCCATATACGTGACTAAGCCCGGTTCATTCCAACCACGCGAACCAAAATATCCCCAACTAAAATCAGAATTGGCGTTCCAGCCCATGGTGGCTTCGTTATAATTATAATTCATATTGCCCCAAAGCATAATGCCATAATTGGCCAATACTGTCTCTTCTGAATTGTCCGCCAAATGTTCACAGATGAAATAGGCCGAACTATCTACATCCCAGATTTCATCAGCGATCCGCTCCAGATTTGCAATGCGTTGCGCATCGTAAGTACTACCCCAACTGGATGGCCCATACGATGTATTGGAAAAGCCTTTGGTGAAATCATAACGAAATCCATCCACCTTATACTCATACATCCAATATTCATTGATGCGTTTAACCAATGCCTCGGTGTGCGGACTTTCATGGTTGAAATCATAACCCCATTGGGCATCCGGATTTTGGAAATTGCTGGTTTCATTGTACCAGGGATTGTTTGCCGCCGGCCGGTTCTGCGCACTATTCCAGTACAATCGCACAAACGGTGATTGTCCATAGGAATGATTAAGAACCATGTCAAGAATCACAGCAATTCCACGATGATGACATTCATCAATGAAGGTTTTCAGGTCATTTTTCGGACCATAATATTTATCCGGTGCAAAATAGAACGATGGATTATAACCCCAGCTGGAATTTCCTTCAAATTCATTGATTGGCATGAGTTCGACGGCTGTAATGCCTAAACGATCAAGGTAGTCCAATGTATCCAACAATGTTTCATAATCATGATCTGCGACAAAATCTCTCACCAATAATTCATAGGCTACAACTTTCTCCTTCGATACACGGTTATAACCATCACTGTAATGCCAGCTAAACGGTTGTTGAACCGTTTGCAAGACCGAGGTGATTTCAGATGTTTTGTGGGTAGGATAATCCATCAAATTTGGATAAATACTGTTCGATATCCAGGGATCATTCCATGGATCAAGAATTTTATCCGTATACGGATCGGCAATGCGAAGACCACCATCGACTAAATACTGAAAGGCCTGTTCCGTTCCCGTTGGAACATCAATTGTTAACCACCACAATATACTATCCGGGTCAGGTTGATAGCGTTTCATCATGTATGTTGTATCTACTTTCCAATCGTTAAAATCCCCAATGATGTACACAAAGTCCTTGTATGGTGCAAATAATTGCAATGTTACTGACGAAGCGCCTTCATAATGGATACCCGGCTTTAAGTCGCCAGGCGGAATTGCATCTGTTACCGGTGGATTCACCATAACACACACAGATGCCGTATCGGTGATATTTGCCGTATCAATAGCCACACCGTAGAAATAATGTAGTCCGTAGGATTCTAATTCAAATGACACGGATAATGTATCTTCGTTTGTGGTGGCAATGGTCGAATCGCCATTGAGCAGCTTCAATTCTGCCAATTGTGTTTCTAAAACTCCGGCATGGATGGCCAAATCCAGTGTATCGCCCAATGCAGCAAATACCGGTGATCGTTCAGGCTGGCCAAAAGGAACACTTTGATTGGGTTCGATAAATTCCACCGTGAGATTTTGACTATATAAATCCATAAAAATATCGGCGCCACCAACATCCCGGCCGGTTACCGACCCGTCGTCATTTCGAAATACAAAGGCCAATTGCAGAATCTCTTCACTGTCCGGGCAATTGTAATAGTGGTGTGGAAAACCAATATCTAATTTGTATAGATTGTTTCCTAGAGGTTGCATATGTGTCGCTTCCGTATTTTGACCCCATTCCGTTACCACGTATTTCCAATCGCTTGGACTCGTACTGTTTTCCGTAATAACGCCAGCATGGGCCCATATATCTCCAGTATAATCCATCAAACCCTGATCGCCAAGCGATGCATCAAAATACACGGTGACCGAATCCCACTCAGTTGGGAAATCAGGATCTGGGTAGACGGGAGACTGGGCAAATCCGATTGTCAGACTACAAAATAGAAGCAACAAAACAAGAGATGTCTTCATTTTAATCCTCTACTGTGACCTCCGTTGACAGATGGCGGAACCAGTTGAAGTATAGCGCAACCGACAGTATCGCTAAAATGATGAACAACACACCCACATGGTTCCACTGCTTTAATACGATCATCATACCAAACAGGAATAAAATGACCTGCCAGGGCACGGCAATGAAAGTGGATAGAATGTCCCGGCGGTTTTCCAGGTTTATCTTTGCCATGGTTTCTGCTTTCATCGATTTCCGAATTGGGCTCCAGAATCCAAAAGGTCGTGTCACTTTGTAAAAATTCTTGAGAACATTTTCTTCTGTTGGTTGTGTCAAGTACGTTCCCAAAATGCACCCCAGGAATGAAAAGCCGCTGGCGATCAAGAACGAATAATATTCCGGAAGACCAACCGGTCCAAAGGCACGAGTTAAAAGGGCCGCCGCCATACCGGCAATTGTTCCCCAGGCAAATCCATAGCCGTTAAACCGCCACCAGTACCAACGCATTAATTGAGGAATGAATAATCCAGACCCAATACCCATGGTTATCCAACCCCAAATATCATTGATGTTTTTAATGGTATAACTCAACAGAATCGCAAATATGACAATCATAATTGATGCGAGTCGGCTGTGCAACATTAACTTTTTTTCGTCTGCTTTTGGATTCAAATAGGTTTGGTATAAATCCTTTACCCAATACGCAGCACCGGCATTTACAGTGGAATCAAATGTGGACATCGCCGCAGCCATCAATCCGGCAACCAGTAGCCCCTTTACGCCGACAGGGATATAATTTTGAATTACCGTCGGTAACACCAGTTCCGGATCGGCGATAACATTTCCGGTTGTTATTCCATAGTATACTCCCAGCATAGCAAATGAGGCAATCAGCGGCCAGCGAAACGACAGAAGAAATGTCCAGAATAGCGATAGCAAACCCGCTTCACGATCGTTCTTTGCGGCGAAATAGCGTTGAATCATGTAACCGCCCGTTCCTGAAGATCCCTCCAGCGTTACTTTGAACAGGTAAAACATGATTGCAATTCCGAACAAATTGTAAATGGAATATTGTGAATTTTCGGGCATGTGCATTTCCATGGGTGGTGATATTCGTGTCCATTCAGCCAACGTTGCTTTTATTTCCTGAAATCCACCTCCATGCAATGGTACGGATACCATAAATTCATTTGGCAGCACTACTGTTTTCATCGCCAAACCACAAATAAACAAAATCGTCCCGAAAATGAGCACACCCTGAAAGACATCCGTCCAGACAACCCCATATAATCCACTGGCCACCGTATAAACCATTGCCAGAACAATCATAATCAAGGCTGCTGTATGTGGATTAATACCCAAAAAGTCCCCTACAAATTTTCCGGCCCCAACAGCAAAATACGTAATCATGGCAATGGTCATGATAATAGAAGAAACCGCCGAAATTATCCTGGCGTAATCACCTTCTTTTCCACTGCCAAATCGGAAATGCATCCATTCTGCTAATGTCATAACCCGGGCACGCCTGTTCCATTTTCCCATAAATATCATGAGGAATGCCATAATCAGAGTAACACCACCACGGATTTCTATAAAAAATCCTTTTGTTCCAAGTGCATAGATAAAAGCCGTATTTATCATGGTTCCTGCCACATCCGTGTTGGATGCCATGCCGGATGCACCCAATACCCACCAGGGCAAATTCCGATTACCAAGAAAGTAAGAATCTATTCCCTGGGATGCTTTCTTCTGCAGTACCAGACCTATAATAACCAGCGTCGTTAGATATATAGCAACTATGACATAATCAATTACTGACATATTTCCTCCATGATTTATAAAACCGTATTGTCGGGGATTACTTTCCCCTTTGGTACGACTATGATGCCATCTCTGATGGAATAAAAATCGCCTTCTTCATTATCAATGTTACGACTGTTTTCTAAAATAACATTTTTTCCAATTCGAACATTTTTATCCAGAATCACATTCTTTAACCGTGAGTCATTACCAACCCCCAGCGATGGCTTGTTGAACACCGGATGTTCGTTTTCATAAAAATCTGACCCCATGTGGTAGACATTTTCCATAGATACATTATCACCAACGATTCCTCGAATTCCGAGAATACATCGATTGAGTTGAGAATTTCCGATTTTGCACCCATCATTGATAAAGGACTGAGAAATAGTAGCGTGGGCAATTAGACTGCCGGGTAAAAATCGCGGGCGGGTAAAAATCCGAGAATCAGGATCATAAAATGTAAAGACAGGGTCGGATTTAGTGAGATTCAGGTTGGCATTAAAAAAGGCTTTAATTGTTCCAATATCCTCCCAATAACCATCAAAATAGTGCGCAACCGTTTTAAATTTATGAATCGAGGATGGCAATATATTTTTCCCAAAATCATTTCCTTCAAAGGTTAATGCCTCCTCTAGAACTTCTTTTTTAAAAATATATATACCCATTGAAATCAGCACCCCGCCATCTGAGATCCATTTTTTACCATCAGAACTCTTAAGAAATTCCTGACTGGGTTTTTCCATAAAATCAATGATCGTGTTTTCCTCATTCACGGCCATCAATCCAAATTCTTCTGCTTCTGTTTGGGCAATTCTTTTTGCTGCGATTGCAATGTCAGCATCTGCATCCAATGCTGTTTGTAAAAAATCTCTGTAATCCATTTTATACAGGTGGTCGCCAGCCAGTATCACATAATGGGTTGCATCAATTTGTCGCAAATCCCTCCAGTATGAGCGTACGGCATCTGCGGTGCCCTGAAACCAGTCCGCATTGTCCATAGTCTGCTGTGCCGCCATCAACGATACATTACCACGAGAAAAACTGTCAAATTTATAGGTGCGAAATATGTGACGATGCAATGATGCGGTGTTGAATTGGGTTAAAATCTGAATATTGCGAATTCCCGAATTGATGCAATTGCTCATGGGTATATCAATCAGCCGATATTTTCCCCCAATTTGAACCGCTGGTTTTGCTCGGACGCTGGTCAGTGGCGTCAATCGGGTTCCCCTGCCACCACCTAGAATAATCGCATCTAATTTTGTATTCTGTAATTTCATGCATCCACCACATTAATAATTGTATTATACAAACTTTTATACTGTTTCGCTGATCGATTCCATGAAAAATCAGCGTTCATGGCATTGGTAATAATTGTGTCCCAACTGTCACTTTTATACGCATTGATTGCCTCTTTCATGGCCGACAATAAAGCTTTTTTTGAATAATCGCTAAAAACAAATCCATTGCCCTTTTTCCCCTCCCAGGGTATTACGGTGTCCGCCAAACCACCCGTTCTATGCACAACCGGAATGGTTCCGTATTTTAGACTGTATATTTGGTTTAATCCGCAGGGCTCTACCTCCGATGGCATGATAAATATATCGGCACCTGCCTCGATCTGGTGCGATAGTGGTTCATTATAATCGCTAACAACGGCAATGTGATTAGGATATTTACCCTTAGCCTGCTGTAATTCTGACATGATATCATTGTCCCCCGTACCTAAAAACACGAAACGACAATCTAGGTTAATCAATTCATTTATACAATCCAGTATCAGGAAAAATCCTTTGCTGGCAACCTGCCTGGATACGGATCCAATGAGGGGAGCGCTCGGTGCCGCTGGCAACCCAACCTGTTTAAACAAATCCAATTTATTCTGTTGTTTATCCTTAATGGAATTAATGCTATAGTTTTTTTTGATTTTTGGATCTGTTTCCGGATTCCAGATGGCATAATCGGCACCATTTAAAATTCCATGAAATCGTTCGCTAATATGAATATATGTCTTATACAAACCATAGGATAATTCTGGCTTTTCCAATAATTCTTCACGATAGGTTTTACTGACAGTATTTACTGCATCGGCATGGTGCAAACCAATATCCAAAGAGTTTAATGTCTGTTTGGTTTCACTGAGTTTGATTTGTTCTCTTTCGTCAAGCAAAAGAACATCGTCTGTAGAAAATTCACCCTGATACATGGAGTTATGAATGGTTAGCAGGCTTGGAATTCCTAATCGCCGGTTTTTCATCATCCATGGCAATAAGGCAGTGTGGTGATCGTTCACATGAACAACATCCGGAACAATTAGTCTTTTCTCTAAAACTGCAAGGGCAGCTTTTTGAAGAAAAAGGAAACGGCCAAAATTATCTTCGTATCCCTGGCCATTGCTGTCTGTATATATACCGTCCCGCTGATAAAATGATTCGTTTTCCAAAAAGAGGATATCTATCCCATTGTGCATAACGAAGTAATAATCTGCCCTATTTGGTTCGTCGGCGAACGTGATTTCAGTAGAATATTCAGGCCGAGAAAGATTTAATGATTTCTTGTCCATGAAACCATACAAGGGCGTCATGATGGTTGTATTACAATCCAAATGTTTAAGTGCCCCGGGTAGCGCTCCGGCCACATCGGCCAAACCGCCGGCTTTAGAGAATGGGGCAACCTCTGCTGCCACAAACAATATATTTAGATTTTTTTTCATTTATATAATTTAACTGATATCCGGGGCCTTACCTTCCTCAATTGATGCAATAAACAAATCAAATTTGTAATCTGAATCAACCAGCTGCTCATAGCAGTCATGCACCTTGTCAAACCCGAGCAGTGCGCACAATGATAGAAACCTGTCCATGGATTCTTTCCGAACATAACGCTCACCAGCCCATTTATTGTAACCAAGAACTTGTCTGAAAACAGCGTCATTCTTGTTCTCAACAATGATTGTGTTGCAATCGGTTAAATTCGACAAAAATATGGTCAGCAGACTGCCCCAGGTGTGATCCGATAGAGAACAATACCGAGTGATGAATCGATCCAAGTACGCATTGTCGTACAATGAATGCCATGATTGCTCACCCAATGCTTTGGCTAAATACATCAGAAATGCATCTCTAGCCACCGATTCATCAAACCATAGATAATTGTTCCGGTCACGATAGGTTGATATATCCTTTGCTGATTTGATCAGCGCAGATAGAATATTTTGCTGGGTTTTATGATTAAGCGAAAATCCTTCGTGCAATTGGACTTCCTCTGTAAAGGATTGAAAATGCTTCTTAATCTGATCCTTTTTTCCCTCCCATATCGCATCCAGGAGCAATTCCAGGTTTATATACAATTGATGGAAAGGCAGGATAAGAATTTCTTCAGAGATGCTCTTAACGCCTCTGCCTTGGAGGTGGTTGAATAGCTCATGCGTTTGATCTGTGCTGATCCAAAGCGCAAAATCCAATAGTACTTTGGCTTGATACCCGCTGAGATCGGTGGTAAAACCATATTCTTTGAGATCACGAATCCGAATTAAATGTTCCAGTCCTGTACGCTGCTCCCTGAAAGCAAGATAGTCGTCAGGATGATCCCGTGTTTCCAGCGCATCTGCAATTGATTCTACCTGCGTTTCATCTGTATCCCGATTCTTAAACGGAAGTGACGTATGGATGGTACCTCTTGTTGAATCGTAGGCATTGTTCACAAAAACCAGACTATGCTCCGTTCCGGCAGCGTTTGAAAAGGCAAACACATTCTCATTTACATCGCCGTTAGCAGTGTAAAAATCATAGAACCTAAAATGAGCGGATTCTGCAAACAGATACCGCTTTTTAATTAAGGGGAATATTTCCCGTTTGTGACGATCTACCAGCTGCTGATCCGGTTGTTCATCCCAATACGATCGAATGTATTCCATGCCGTATTTTTCATGCAATCCTTCTGTTTGTCCGTGCCCCCACATGGGTAGTCCGGGCATGGTAACCAGCAGGGTTGCCACACCAAAATATTTATCACCATCACCAAACTGAATAATTGCTGGTTCTTCGTCCGGATTATTCATGAAATTAACAAAGCGCTTAAGTATTTCTGGATCAAATTCCAAGGTGCGTTTTATGGATAATCGGTAATTTTCGTTTTCCTCCAGTTTAAGCATATTCATAAACGCACTGTTGTAGACGCGATGCATACCCAGGGTTCGAACAAAATATCCCTCCATCAACCAGAATGCTTCAGCAAGCAACAATGTATCAGGAACTTCAGCGGCCACACGATCAACCACTTCACGCCAGAATTCTTCACCCATGATAGCGTCAAACTCGGCTTTGGACATACCAAAGTCTGCCCTGGAGGCCACATCGCTCCCGGATCCTGGTTCTGGGAACCACAAGCGCTGGAAATGTTTTTTTGTCAACGTCATCGCTGCATCGAATCGAATAATGGGGAATTGTCTGGCAACGTTTAATATGGTCTGGATCACCGTTTCCCGCGTATCGGTATTTAAATAGTTTAATTGAGCCGTGTCGTTCCATGGCATGGATGTGCCATCGTTCCCGTGATAGATATATCGCACCTCACCACTATTATGATCAACCCTTTTGAATACGACCGCTGCATCGCTTCTATCGAAATAATGATCTTCAAGATAAATACCAATATTGGGGTCAGGAGACAGACTTTCTCCAGAAAAACTGTAACCTGGATAAGGGCAATCTGATCGGGAGATAAATCGTGCTGGATGGTTCATCACCCAGTCAGAGTCAAGGCTGGTATGGTTAGGCACCATATCGCTGGCAAGGCGAATTCCTCGTGTGGTGCAACGGTATCGCAATGTCTCCATGGCCTCTTCACCGCCCAACAAGTCTGCGATGTGATATTTTCGAACGGAATAGGCTGAAGATTCAGCTTCCGGATTTCCACACCAGTGTTTAATTGTTTTAGATGCGGGACTTCTTTCCCACAACCCAATCAGCCAGAGCGCATTAAACCCGTAATCTGCGATTTTATCTAATTCTTCCTCCGGTATTTGATCCAGTCGTATTATTTCACGCTGGTATTGTTTCGACAATTGATCCAGCCAGACCAGAGTGTTTTTAGCGATCATGACCACATCCGGCATCCAGTGCTGGTCCGGACTGTACCGCTCACCGGCCTCAGTCCAGTGCCCTCTGTACTCGAGTGTCTGGGGCGCTCCCGGTCCACCAAAATGTGCCTGATGCTCCTCCGAATAATAATCCATTCCCCGGAGTAACCGGGATGCCCATTTCCCAATCCAGGGCTGCCATTTTTGCAGGATAAAACGGGCCTGTTCTTCGAGAGAGCCGGGATGCAACATTGCCGGTTCTTCTAAAAATTCCACTATTGTTTGGCTTGTGTTAAATGCCGGTGGAAGACGGGCGGCTTTCTGCTTTAATTCAGATTCCTGTTCCACAGAACCATGCTCCATTTTCATAATGTCGCGAATTGTTGCAAATGCCTGGTTTGGAACTGTTGCATTTTCAGCTACGGCTTCGTATTCAATGGTCTCTTCCATTGCAGTCCGCAATAGGATTGTCAAATCAGCTTTTGATAGTTTGGAATAGTGTTCCAGCACCGATCGCTGAGCGCCCATCAGAGCATTGGCAAGATAGAGTTCCGAAGCAGAGGGAACGTTTTTTGTTTTCTCCTCCTCCTGGTAAGCATGGACCCATTCCAGGGCATAGCGTAATGTGGGAAATGGATCCAGGGAATCGGCCAAATCACCATTGGGCAAATAAGAAAGAAGTGTTTCTTTAATGATCATTCACTGAATAAAATGCCACCCCTCTCCGGGATGGCATTACGTATCTGTTTACAGTTTGTTAATAAATCCTTAATAGTATTTTTCCTGATAATCACGGATCATCCGTTGCGCCGTAAATTGAACCCCGGTTTTGATGGATTCACGCATAATACTCGCCCATTGATCTTTTTGCTCATAATAGGTGGGAATTACTCTGTCCTCCAAAACGCGGTACAAGTCTTCCGCATCTTTTTCATCGTTTGGTTCCTCAGGGCTTCCAATGCCCCAACCATTTTCTCCGTCTCGGCATCCTTCTGCCCACCACCCATCAAGGATTGATAGGTTTGGTATGCCGTTTAATGCGGCCTTCATCCCGCTGGTACCGGATGCCTCGTTGGGACGCAGTGGCGTGTTTAGCCAGAGATCAACACCCGACGTAATTATCCGTCCCAGCCACATATTGTAATTTTCCAGAAAAGTAATTTTTACGCGCCCAAATAATCGATTGGCGCTTTTTACAATTCCTTGAATTATCTCTTTCCCCTGGGAGTCTTTGGGGTGTGCTTTCCCTGCAAAAATAATCTGAAGTTGTCCCTGCCCAATGCTGGCTAAACGTTCTGGGTTCGTGAATATAAGCTGGGCCCGTTTGTAGGATGCAGCCCGTCTGGCGAATCCGATGGTCAGCACATTCTGCGAAAGTGCTTTCTGGGTCTGTGAATTTGCATAGCCAAGCAAAAAATGTTTTTGTGAATAATGGGCGTTGAAAAAATCTTCATCCGTTAAGGCATCAACCTTCAAAAGACGTTCGCCGTCTTGTCGCCATCCCGGAAGGCGTTGGTCGTACAATTCACGCCAGGATTTCCCCACCCAATAGGGATGATAAACCCCGTTGGTTACATGACCAATTTTAAAATCGGGAAACTGCTCTTGCGCCACATCCCCATGTAATTCCGAAACGCCATTGGCGGAACGACTGAAATAAAGCCCCATTTCTGTCATATGGTAGCGACTGTTTTGCACCAGTGAGGGCAATGCCAGATTTTCCGGCAATAATCCCTTGATCAGCTTATCGCATCGTTCGCGAGCAAAATGATCATGTCCAGCCGGAACCGGAGTGTGGGTAGTAAAGTGGCAATGTTTTCTTACCTCTTCACTGACACCTTTAAATTTTTCCAATAACCCCAGTGTTAAAAAGGAGCAATGTCCTTCATTCATATGGTAGGTTTTAATGCTGGAATATCCTTCTGATTCCAATAGCCGAATACCACCAAAACCTAAAATGGCTTCCTGCAATATTCGATGATCCTTGTCTCCGGAATACAAACGTAAGGTAATAATTCTGTCGTCCTGAAAATTCTCATCCAGATCTGTATCTAAAAAATAAATTGGTACTTCATGGTCGTTGATACCTCTGTAATTATATTTATAGGCCTGAATCCAAACATCCCTGTCACGCAAAGGCAGTGTGAACTTGTTGGGTAATTTGGTCAGCAATGGCTGCGGATCAAATCGCGGATAGGTTTCGCTTTGTTTGCCCTCTTCATCCAGGCGCTGTTTAAAATACCCTTCTTTGTACAAAAGGGTAACGGCACACATGGGCAATTCTTCATCGGCGGCTGCCTTAATATGGTCACCTGCCAGTACGCCCAAACCACCACTGTAAGTGGGTAAGCTGGAGGATATACCAATTTCGGCGCTGAAATAGGCGATGCTTATTTTGTTGTGTTCTTGTTCCATTCTTCTACCTTTATCTTCATTCCAATCGTCATGGATTCCTTTGGTGCCAGATTAAGTTGCCAGTGGGGTGTAATCACTGAACTTTGGTATACTTTTTCAAACCCTGCTTCACTCATGGATACGGTAAATACAGGGTAACGCCAGACTGCCGTTGGCATTTCAAAAAACACGGTGGTTTTAAATTGATCCCACTCATTTACAATTCCAATGGATGAAATGTCGTGATTTTCTGCAGCAGTATCCAAAAAGGCATCTTCTGGTTTTTGATCATTCATTACATAGTAACGGTCAGGCGCGTGCCCACCCAGCAGGGAAAAGTTCAGTTCGTTCGCATAAACCCCAGCCAACGTATCAGAACTTCTATTTTCCAGTTTTATTTCAACTGAAACTGTATCCTCCTTCAGCGTAATTTGCTTTAAAACGCTTATCGCCTGATGAAAAGCGTTACCGTCGGCAGAAAGGCGAATGTCGTTACCATTTTCACCCTGGAAAAATGTCTTATAAAGATTACCCTGCTCAGGGATATTCTTTTGTATTTCTTCCAATGTTGTGGAGAGTGACAAAAAATGATCAACCAGTATAGCCCTCGGCGTGCTATCTACCTGTAAAAACTTTTCCAGTCCGTCTTCTTTTGCTAATACCAAGTCATGAATTGAACCGCCGTTGTTTGAGGGTGCCTTCGCTTTTTTTACCTTGGCATGATAGCTTTCTGCATAGCGACGCATGGTATTTACTAAATTAAATTTTGCCGGCAAATAATCCAATTCACGGATTATCCCACCTGATTCGGATACAATTAATTTCAGTGTTTCCGATTGCAGTATAAACTCTTTTCCCCCATCCAGATCTATGTCCATTACAGCGCCGACCTGCGGTTTGGTCAACCGATCCATGCCTATTTCAGTCTTAAGCAAATGGTGGTATATGGCATGGCGTAAATGTGGTAAATACAGGCCGCCAAAAACACCATGCCAATAGGCACAATTACATTGTGCCCGCCACAAATCATCTCTGATTTCAGCTAATTGATCAGAAGTCCCCTCCTCCATAAGACAGGCTTCCAGTCGATTTGAGGCTTGCACCATGCGTTTTTGCATCCAATTGGATTCATCATACAGTGATTGAAAATTCCGCCACGTTCCACCGCGTAAAAAGGGACGCAGCTTTTCAATATCTCCGTTATGCTCCAATGAATGTATCAGTTGTGAAAATCGTTCGCCTTTTTCGGCCGGCAGCGTCCATTCGCTCATTTCAAAATAACTGACAGTTGGTAAATAGACACGACCGCGCGGGCGATGATCATAAAAATAATTCTTGAAGGTGGTGGTTTTCAGCCAATCCTTATTATCTGATAGAGCTTGAAAAAATCGCTCCAACCAGCGATCGGGACCGAAGCAGCGGTCGTATGTTCCTGGCCAGACACCAAATTTTTCTCCGTCGTCGGCCATCACTATAACATTATCACCGGCTTCCGTTGCCATCGATTTCAAGTAGTCGATGGTCTCCTCCGGTTCCCTAAAGGGCATCATGTAACGCAACTGCTGATTTATGGGGAAAACACCAACGGGAAATCCCTGCTCTTCCGTCATAAAATAACCGGTGAGTTCGTTGCGTGCCTTGCCCGCCGAAAGAAAATGAAAATCATCTACCGTAATATATTTAATATCCGATTCAGCCAGACTTCGACAAAGATGCGGCTCCCAAACCCGTTCCGTTAACCACAATCCTTCCGCTTCATAATGGAATCGATCGCAGATGTATTGGTTCAGTTTTCGGATTTGTCCTCGTTTATCCCGATCTGGTATGATCGCCAAAACCGGTTCATAAAATCCAGCAGATATAATTTCAAGATTGCCATGGCGTACATATTCTGCAATCCGATCCAGGTATTCAGGATGATGCTCTTCCAGCCACTCAATTAAACAACCGCTAAGATGAATGGAGAGAGATAAATCGTTGAAGCGTTCGTAAACATCCAGAAAAGGCCTGTAGCTTTTTTGGTATGCTTCCTCAAAGACAAAATCAAAATTGCCTACCGGTTGATGATTATGAATCCCAAATATGAATTGAACCGATGACACGGTTACTCCATGAATAAATTGTGATTAAAGAAAGAGTTCAGCGGTCGGTTAGCCGTTCCATTTCATCACTGGTTACGTCCATTGTCTGGCTGCGTCCGTCTACTCGTTCCCGGTAGAGTCGAATTTTGCCATCAATTATTTCCGCTACGGTCCAGTCTACTTGACTAATGGTAATGATATCGCCCGGTTCAAACGGTCTGTCTAATATTTTTTCCTGTTCCATAGTATTAAATTTTTGGTTAGTAACTCATTTATGAGTGACGTTGAATTTCTGACGATATTTCACCTTTTGCAAGCAGAAATCCGGGGGATAATTTCAGTGAAACTCTCAGGAAAACGGTTCACGTTTACACCCGGGGTATACGGGTGGCGTCCGCTTGCTATTCGATTCGTCCTTCAAACCGGAGCTGTCGCCAGGCTTCATACATTACAATACCAACCGAATTGGCCAGATTGAGACTTCGACTGTCAGGGCGCATGGGAATACGAATTTGAGGAAATTCTGTGCGAACAGCATCGGGCAATCCGCGCGTTTCAGGACCAAAAAGCAGTACATCACCTTTTTTATAGCTTACCTGTGTGTAATCTTTCTTGGCTTTGGTGGTAACAGAAAAAACTCGAACGTTTCCCATCTGGGATAAAAACGAATTAAAATCCCGATGAACAGAAATAGTGGCATTACCAAGATAATCAAGGCCTGCGCGACGGAGTCTTTTGTCATCCAACTTAAACCCCAGGGGTTCAATCAAATGTAGGGGAAAACCAGTATTGGCACAGAGTCGTATGATGTTGCCTGTGTTGGGTGGAATCTCCGGTTCGTACAATGCAATATGAATCATGTTGAATTAAGATTGAAAATCTTCAGTTTCGTAACTCATAATTGCAAATCTGGTCCCCGGTTATTTTTTGGCTTTTCCCTGGGCGGCAACAGCAGCGGCTTTGGCTGCAATAGCCTCCTGATCGCCCAGGTAGTAGTGGCGTATTGCTTTTAATTCGTCATCCAATTCATAAACCAGTGGGACGCCTGTGGGAATATTCAATCCAACAATTTCCGCATCGGAAATTTTGTCCAGATACTTGACCAGTGCCCGCAGTGAATTACCATGGGCGCATATTAAGACTCGTTTTCCGGATTTCACATCCGGTACAATCGTATCGTGCCAGTATGGTAAAAAACGATTAACTGTATCTTTTAGGCATTCCGCCAGTGGAATATCAGATTCGGCCAAGTGAGCATAGCGGGGATCATGACCGGGGTAGCGTTCGTCATCTTTAGAAAGGGCCGGTGGCGGTGTATCGTAACTTCGGCGCCAGACCAGCACCTGCTCGTCACCATATTTTTCTGCTGTTTCCGCCTTGTTCAATCCCTGAAGGGCACCGTAATGACGTTCATTCAAGCGCCAGTGGCGATATACTGGGATCCACATCAGGTCCATGGCGTCCAAGGTTAACCATAAGGTGCGAATGGCGCGCTTCTGTACCGAAGTGTGGGCCACGTCAAAAACGTAACCCTCCTCCTTTAAAATCTGTCCGGATGACCGTGCTTCTTCTATGCCTTTTTCGGTTAAATCAACATCGGTCCAGCCGGTAAATCGATTGGCCAGATTCCATTCACTTTCACCGTGGCGCAACAACACAATTTTGTACATGATTTTCTCCCCATTTTCTATTCTCGCTAGGAGTGAAATTACATGTATGCTCTATTAATATCTGACTTATCTACTATTTTATTATTGGTCGAAAATATAATTTTTAACAAACCCATTTTTCTTAATACAACAAAAATAGCCTTCGTCGGTTTCGTTTTGAAATCGGTGATTTCTGTTAATTTCCTATCGAAAATAGGATTTCAGCAAAGTAACAT
>CAZZIU010000034.1:0-15651 GCA_964654545.1 uncultured bacterium | reverse complement strand
ACGATCACGGTGATAATGATGATGATGGCGATAATGATGATGATGGGGACAATGACGATGACGATGAATACTGTTATGGCCTTGATGCATGGTCGAGTTCTACAAATTATAAACGAAACGATATGTGCAAATACAACCAGCGCATGTGGAAAGCCAAAAAGAACAACCACAATAACCAGCCGACCGATGGTAATACCTGGCAGGACATGGGATCATGCAATTAATTAGAAAACAATCGAAGTCTAACCGGAGCGATTCGTCACATCAATTACGATTTAAAAAATCTGATGGCGTTACGTTAATTGAGCTTATCATAACCTTGACTCTGATTGCAATTTTATCAGGTGTCATTGGGTTTATGGTAGCGTCCGCATTTAGAACGATTGACCATGCCCAGAGAAGAAAAGTTATATCCATTGACGGAACTCATGCTGCGGAAATATTCAGACGCGACATGAATGTATTAAAGGATGCAAATTCTTTAATTTTTGCTGGCAGTCAACGAATCCAGTTTACTACCTCAACAAATCAAACGATTGAATACCAAATAGCAAACGGCTATTTATACCGAAGATTTGTGGGACAGGGTAGTGCTCACGTATTAGCAAAATCTGTTAATCTGGGTAACAGCGGGTTTGAGTATTATGACATGACAAACTCTGCGTTGAATGATGTTCCACTGTCGGTTCAAGACCGACAAAATGTGTGGATGGTTAATTTATTTATTCAGATGGTCAATATAAATGATGTAATCCTTTTTAACGCAACTGTATTTCCGAAAAATCACCACATAAACCATAATCCTGAGGTTTAGAAATGAAACAATGGGTACAAATAAAAGGTGAAGAAAAAGGATTTGTGTTTGCATCAGCTGCAATAGTGGTTGCTATTATCCTGGTAATTGCAATTACATATTTATCACGTTCGCAATCCATCAATATACGACAAGCAGCGGATACTTATTCCTGGAGCCAATCGTATTGGGCAGCACTTTCAGGCGTGGAATATGCTATCGAGAATTCTGTCAACCTGGAAGATTTGGGTGGTAATTATTCATTTTATAACGGAGATGTACATTTGTCCACCGGCATTACCTATGCCAATGGATCCGCCTTGCCTGAGGGGAATATTCGCCTGATATCAAAGGGAAGTCATGGCGAAACGTACCGTAGACTTGAGGTCCTATTCGAAGTGGTATACAATCAGGACTTTTGGCCTGATTTAAGTATGATTCAGGAAATTGAACATCAGGATAATCTGTTCACAATACATAATAATTATGGCATGAATGGTTCTTTGTACATTGGAGGCGATGTGGAAGTCCAATGCACAGAAGGTGGAGACGATGATGATGATCATGGCGATCACGGTGATCATGGCGATGGGGATGGGAATTGTGCAGCTCTAGGAAATCCACCGGGACTACCAACTACGTTATATGTCCCTAACGGTAACACTGTAACAGGTGAATTCAACAATTATTTTGGTTGGACGACAACTACACCATTGCTATTGCCTGAGTTGGATTTCACCCCATATACGGATCGGATTTCACAGGCTTATAATATTTCCGAAACGGCCGATAATGAATATTTCGGGAATCTATCGCTTTCCGGAGGAGAATTAAACTTAGATCTGTATACCGACAGGACCTATTTTATCAATGGGAAATTGACATTGAAAGGTGTGAGTGTAGTTGGTGGATCCATAATCCAACCGGGGATTATTGTAGTGACGGGTAAAACAGATTTTATGAATTTGGGTATGAATCCAACCGTATTCGGAGACAACATTATTGTTATCAGCGATAGTGATATTTCATTTAAAAATGATACACGTTTTGGCACCAACTATTCTGCATTGCCGCCAGAAGACTGGCCGCAAAAAGTGAATCTGGTATACTCAAACGATCAGATTTCTATAGATCATGATACGGATATTTGGGGACAAATCATTAGCCCCTCTGAGATACAGCTATATGGCAGTGCACATGGAGTAATATGGTGCGGTAATATGTTTGAATATAACGATCCCAATGCCTTTTTTGAGGGGGCATTGTATGCCCATCATATCGACAACCCACATGATCAATTTGTAAATGGTTATATGAACCTGCATCATATCGTTCCTATTTATTATTTTGAAGGGTTAAGTTATCAGGTTGTCGAAGGTACATTGAACGAATATTAAGGAGTAGTAATTGGATATAATATTTCTTATTACAGGGCAGATTGCAAGCTTATTTGGTGTGTTGCTGCTCTTCTTTCCTAAATTGCTTATTAGACTTTCAGAGTATTCAAATCAGACGATAAATGCAGAAAACGGTAGTGCAAAAAACCGGTACATTATTGGTTTTTTGCTAACGGTAAGCGGTCTATTCTTACTGTATCAATCAATTGTATTCAATGTCTAGACTAAAAAACTACCATAGCTTTATTGTTATCATATTTTTAACGACTATGGGACTGGCACAATCACGAACGCAACCCAATCAAAACCTTCCAGATCATGTAGCCAATTATCCCAATATCCAGGACGCGGACCTGCAAAGTATTCTGTGGCATGAGCAGTATATTGCCGAAGAAAGAATGCTATTAAAAATGATGCTTCAAATTCTTGGATATCCTATGGAGCCGCAGGATCCACTATGGTCACCAACGGATGCGGCAACCGTCAAGTCATTCCAGCGTGACCACCGAATAAGAGTCGATGGGAAAATAGGTCCGGAGACAATGGGTACCATGCTCAGGGCACTGTTACTGTATTATGAACAGATATCTGATATCCCTTACGTCGTGGATTTGGATTTATTGCCCCCAGGTGTAATCATTCAAAACAGAGAAAGAATTAGAGAAGGTGAGATTGTGAAATACTTCCACAAAGAGCTGGCAAGATTTCGGTATGCTCGCGTTCTTAGCGTACATAACAATCGAGTTGAAATACTTGACTGGACACGAAAAGAGACATTTATCGTCGATATTGACGATTTAAACCGATAAGGATTTGGACCCATGAATAAATTTTTGTTCTTTATTGGAATTGTATCTACGACCCTGGGATTACTGACCATTTTTGCTCCAAACATACTGGATCGAATGGGGAAATTCCTTAATCAGTTTTATAATGCAGACGCAGTCATTTTGGCAAAAAGAATCTTTTTTGGCCTTTTATCACTAGGAATCGGCCTCCTATTTATTTTTCTTCATTTCATTATTCAGTAATCTACATTTACAATAAGCGGACACCTGTGTTACAATATGGAACAAGTCCCTGTAACAATTCATAGTAAAATTCAAAATATTTCTTTAGCTATCTTCGTGATTTGACAGGAAAAATGTTTGGCATTGAATTTGCAAATTACATAACCATGGTTAGACAAAGTTTTATCCCGGGTTGGAAACGGTTTTCCGTTTGGGGGAAGAACCAATCCGGGGTACTTTTCTGGGGAGAGAAAGCCAGGGAGATAATACGCTATCCAAGAGGATGGGCGATTTTTTCTGGTCAAGATGTACTAACGATAACGGACAACAACATATGATGACAAGGTAGAGACACAATATGACCGATTCTTCCCCCAAGAGAAAAATACCAGTATTGGCGGTTGAAGACAACCCGGCTAATATGAATTACTTAATGTTTATATTAAAGAAATTGAATATTGCTTCAATTTCTGCTGCTACAGCTGAAGATGCCCTTCAGTTATTAGATAAATATGAATTTACCTGCGGACTTTTTGATATTAATCTGGGTGCCGGTATGTCCGGCATTGACCTGATGCAAAAAATACGTGAAAATAAAGATTACAAAGAAACCCCCATCATTGCTGTAACTGCATACTATGGCGGAGGAATGCATAAAAAACTCCTTGAGCGGGGTTTTTCAGATTATCTCGCGAAACCATATGATATGTCCCAACTCAATGGATTGCTAAATAAATATCTGCAATAATTCTCGTTTAATTATTATAAAGACTACGAATTGAGAAACATTCCCAGGAGCTTTCTTTATGGCATCAAAGATTCTAATTGTTGAGGATGATCCAGCGAATCTAGTTTACCTAACCTTTATTCTTAAACGTTTAGGAGTAAATTATGAAACAGCATCCTCAGGACCGGAAGCACTAGAGAAACTAGATAGTATCACACCTGATATCTTTCTACTGGATATATCATTGACGGAGGAAATGTCTGGTGTGGATTTGGTTAAAATACTAAATAAAAATAAGGAGCTGGCAGAAATACCTAAAATAGCAATGTCGGCTCATATCACGTCAGAATCTAAAGATGACTATATAAAATCAGGGTTTAGTGACTGCCTTAAAAAACCATATACAATCGAGGATTTATCATCAATAATTAATAATTATCGTTGAGATTTATCCTTTATAAAATTTTCGATTTGATCCAGATATTGTTCGCAATCACTGCTGTTTTCATCCTTGGCTGCAATTTCAAGATCCTTACCCATATCCGATAGATCCATGAATCCGTATCCGCCGCCACTACCTTTAATATTGTGACCAAATTTCATTACATCGTAATATTCACCATCGTGTAGTTTTTCTCTTATTTCAGGAATGGATGTGCGAACATATTCTATATACTGTTTTATTAGTTCAATAAACTCAGGATCATTTAACAATTCATTTATTGTCATGTTATTACCCTTTGCATTGGTGTTGATCAAGGAATTTAGAAAAATTTATGATCAAAAGAATTGATCGATTCAACAAATAGTAATGACGGTTTGGGAAGAATGCATAACTAGGATCTAAGAGCAACTGACATGTAAAAATAATATAATATTTATAAAAACGCTCATAACGCTCAATATATTGTTGTATCCGGTGAAAATTACAATTAATTTCAAATGAGAATAAAAAACATGCAAACATTTTTACCGTATCCGGGATAAGAAAAAGCGTACAAATGCTGGATCATCGCCGCTTAGGAAAACAGTGCGTCGAGGCTATGCAGATATACAATGCAATTAGGAATGAAAACAATGGATGGAAAAACCATCCAATTGTTCACATGTGGAGCGGCTATAAATCGGTCCTATTGCAGCATAAAAATGAATGCATTGCCGAATGGATCAAGCGTGAGTATCAGAACAAGATGGCAATCTCTATTATAAACCATCCAGTGGTAATGCCACCCTGGATGGGCGATGAAGAATTTCATGCCTCGCACAGATCGAATCTATTACGCAAGGACCCAGTGTACTACGGGCGGTATAACTGGTCACAACCGGATAATCTCCCGTACAAGTAGTTTAAACAATGATTAATTACCCAGTCCCCAATATTATACTTAGCAGTTGTCTTGAACATGAATTCTGTCGTTATGATGGCAACATGATCTCGAGTGAAATTATCTGTATCTTGAAACCTTTTGTCAACTTTATTACGGTTTGTCCGGAGGTAGAAATAGGATTGGGTATTCCACGAGATACAATCACGTTGATTGATTCAAACAACGATTCTACCTTCATTCAACCTGCCACCAATAAGAATCTGACCACCCAGATGATGCAATTCTCCATGGACTTTGCAAATAATCATACCGCTCTGGACGGAATTCTATTGAAAAGCAAATCTCCTTCTTGTGGAATTACTGATGCAAAAATCTACCGAGGATTGCAGCAGAGTATTTTACGAAATGGATCCGGGTTGTTTGCCCATCAATTGGTGCAGGCCAATCCCCATGTACCTGCGGAGGATGAAAAAAGGTTAACCAATGCTAAAATTCGGACGATATACTTTACGCGTATATTTATCCTGGCTCGCTTCCGGACCATGCAAATCAGCACCATGGCTGAACTAATTCAATTTCAGAGTAATAACAAATTGTTATTCATGACTTTCAGCCAAAAACATTTACGCGAATTGGGGAAAATAGCTGCGAACCACCATAAATATTCTGTAGCGAAGGTCATCCATGAGTATAGACAATCATTTTACCAGTTATTGTTGAGGTCTCCACGGTATACATCGCATCTGAATACTCTGGATCATGCGATCGGCTATTTTTCGCACTATCTCACCTCTGCAGAAAAGAAACATTATGGGCAATTAAAACAATATTACCGAACTCATAAAATTGATTTATCCCCATTGCTTTTGCTGATGCAATCCTGGATTGAAAGATTTGACATTGAATATTTAAGACAGCAATCGTATTTCTATCCCTATCCACCAGAGCTTATGGGATGTCCGGATTCAGACAAGGGGCATGTACAATGAAACGGTTTATGAACTCAAATGAAGTCGCACAGATACTTGGTGTGAATGTATCAACCATAAAACGATGGACTGATGCAGGAAAATTACCGTGCATTCAGACAGCCGGTGGTCACCGCAAATTTTTAATCAAACACATTAATGCCTTCCTGAAAGAACAGGGGACAGAACACCATGTAAATCCGGTAATGCCATTCTCCCAGTCGAATTTTCGACGCATTGCACTCCTTGCTCAACGGGGACAATTTAAAGAACTGGTGCCAATGATTTATTCTGCCGCAAAGGATGGTCGAACGAAACTCATTGAAACGTGTCTGCAAAACCTCTATTTGGCTGGACAACCAATTCATGTAACTGGAGACAAATTGCTCTTTCCCGTACTGAATACCATTGGGATGGATTGGGAGAATGACAATCTTTCCATTCTCGGGGAACATATAGCCAGTCAGGCAATTAGAGACGCGGTAATGGGTTTTAATAGTTTTATTGAACAAAATAATTCTAAACGTGATCGTATCCTTTTAGCCTGCTTTCAAGATGATTTGCATGATATTGCTCTAAGAATCATCAAAGTAATAATTGAAGCCGAAGGATTGACGACTGTTTTTACCGGCCAGGTGACACCTGCCAGTGAAATTATTTCCATCGTTGGATCGGAAGAAATTTCTGCCATATATCTGAGTTCTACCTGGATTGAAAATCTTTCAGAAGCAAAGTCAGAATTTGATACCCTATGGAAATCATGCCGTAATCAAAACGTACCGCTATTTTATGGTGGTCAGGGATTTGATAGTATTGAAGTTCCGCCGGAGGGGAAAAGTAATCGATTACAGTCGTTTAAGGATGTGTACCAATCATTAACTGAAAGAAATTAACTAATGCATTTTGGAATTGAAAAAATTATGAAAAAAGCAAGTCGCATTGCGGTTGTTTTACTTGGCATTGTATCGCTTTTATCAGCTGGGCGAATAAATGGCTTTGTAACCGATATTCACAGTGGTGAAGCAATGATTGGTGCCAATGTATTTTTAAAAAATACTTCCTATGGAACAGCGACTGACTTTAATGGATACTATGTGATCAACGATGTTCCGGATGGAGAGCATACGCTAATAGTTTCCTATTTAGGTTACGAATATTCAGAACAATCCGTTTATGTAAATGGGAACGAAGATCTGGTCAATGTTGCCCTAAAGGAAAAGGCAGTGGAATTGGAGGCTGTTACCGTAGATGGAGAAAAGATTTCGAGGCAGGTAGCAATAGAACCAAGCCGTGTTAGCCTATCTCCCCGTGAATTGAAATCGTTACCATCTATCGTTGAACCTGACATATTTCGGACAATTCAGGCAATGCCCGGAGTATTGACACCTTCTGAGTTTTCAACAGGTTTAGTCATTAGAGGTGGCAACACGGATCAAAACCTTATCCTGCTAGACGGGATAACGGTTTACAACCCATCCCATTTAGGTGGAATATTCAGCAATTTTCTTATTGATGCTGTTAAGGAAGCGGATCTAATAAAGGGAGGGTACAACGCAGAGTATGGTGGGCGTTTATCGGCCGTGCTTAATATTTTAAGCAGGGAGGGGAATCGTAAACATTTTGATGCCAAGGGATCCGTTTCATTGTTGTCGGCTCAAACCACAATGGAAGGACCGTTTTATAATGGTGCCTGGCTGGTATCTGCCAGACGGACCTATTTTGATAAGGTTCTAAAAGGAACGCCCTACTATATCCCCTATTATTTCTACGATATGCAGGGTCATGTATTTACGGATTTTACGGCAAAAGATCGGTTAAGCTTTAGTTTCTATAAGGGGTTGGATGATCTGGTGTTTGATGACTTCGGTCTAACTGCAAATTGGGGAAACGACACCTATAGTCTGGCATTTCGGAAAGTGTTTACGGATAGGCTGATCGCAAATTTTCTAGCCGCCAATAGCACATTTCAAACGTACTTTGGATTGGGCGGTTCATCCGGTGTAAACAGTACCAATTTAATCGACGATCAAACCGCATCCGCAGATTTCACGTATTTCCACAATCAGGACATGAACGTCAAATTTGGTGGACAGATGAAACGATTGGGATTTGAGTACAACACTTCCTACAATGATTCAACATTACTGTTAGTGAAAGTGAAGCCAGTCGAAGCCAGTGGGTATGTCAAAACCAAGTGGGTACCAACTCCGCGATTTGTTATTGAACCGGGTTTTCGTCTGAATTTTTACAGCGGGAACGATCAAAAATTTTACCCCGATTTTCGACTTGGATTAAAATATATTGTAGAAACGGATGTATTTATTAACGCTGCAATCGGTAATTATCATCAGTTTTTGGAGACAGTCCAGGATGATTTCAATCCGACCATTCTTGATCAATGGCTGGCTATTGATAATTCTGTGGAATCGGCTTCCTCCGTCCAGTACGTTCTTGGATTGGAGCAATACATTGATAACAACTGGCATCTACAGATAGAAGGTTATTACAAGGATATAAAAAATATGCTGACCTACGAAGAGTCTGCAGCAACATCCGATGCTGAAGTAGATGTGAGCAAACTTTCCAATACCTTTACCCCATCGGATGGATATGCCTATGGTTTTGAAACATTTATTCAACGAACAACAGGCAAGCTGACTGGTTGGATTGCATACACCTGGTCTGTATCACGAAAAGTACTAAATGGAACAGAATATTTTACCAATTGGGATCGCCGCCATGCGTTTAATATTATCGGTACCTGGCAATTCAAACCAAAATGGGAATTGAATGGCCGGTGGACATGGCAATCCGGACAGGCGTATACTCCCATCCTGGGCTATTATGTAGAAAACCTGCCACTGGATGAGAATAACCGCTATCGTACCATACCGGGGTGGCGAAACTCAGGTCGATATCCCGATTATCATCGATTGGATTTAAGCCTGATCAGACATTTTAAAATTGGATCATCCAAATTGGATCTCAGTCTGCAGGTGATCAACGCCTACAACCGGGCAAATATCTTCCAGTATATTTATCAATTGGGAAGTACAACAAACGGACTGGATGATGACAATGACTGGACCCTGGAGGATGACATTGTCATTGAAAATGGTTACCCGGACGCAGGAGAGCCACATGTCGACGAAGAAGACGAAGGCATTATCCGTCGAGAGGAGACCACGATATTTCCTTTAATCCCATCAATAGGAATTTCTTTAGAATTATGAAAAAACACATATTACTCATTGGACTTATTACTGTTTTCAGTTGTCAATCGTTCGACGAAGAAGCAATCTATACACAAAAGTTGGTCGTGTTTGGGCATCTAATGGCTAACCTCCCCATGTTGGAGCCGATCCATGTTTCCCGTTCATCAGAAATTGATGAAAAGATTCCCAGCAGCGAACTCTATGTTTCAAATGCCAGTGTAAAAGTATTTCACGGGGGTGAAACCTTTATTGCAGTACCGGATAGTGCCAATCCCGGACAATATCGAACGCCACCTAATGTGATCTATTTACCTGGAGAAACATACATTTTAGAAGTTGCATTCGAAGACGATACGGTACGTTCAGTCACCACTATTCCCGCGAACATGGATTTTGAGAGTCCGGATGGTCTCACCTACAATTGTGATGGAGAGGAAGTGGATATTCCTGGCATCAATGTGGATAATTTTGATATCCAAAATCCGTTACCAACCGGCACAATAGATACCATCACCTACCGAACGGATGGTTGCTATGCACAAAGTTTTGCCTCGGTACCTTATTTTAGTCTCCAATTTCAGGAAGAGCTGTATAGCACGATACAAACTGTTACGCTGGCATTGGAGGCTGATGTGAGAGGCCTCGAACCGTACGATGATCTGAATAACAATGGGCAATTTGACGATGATTCGGATAGCTGGTTGGATTACAACCGCAATGGTGTGAGAGATTCAACTTTTACCAACGTTATCTATGACACATCCGATGTATTTAGTATCTGGAAGGGGTCCTATTTCCGCGACGAAAATAATGATCCAAGACCATTATCCACGTTTGTGTGGAATATTACGGAATCGCCTACACCATTTACCTGGTTGAATTTCAATTATTATGGCCTACATCTCGTATATTTACAAGCAACGGATGACGCATATTTTAACTATTTTAGTGGAGATCCGTTCGGCTTAAATCAATATGCGCTGCCAGATTCAAACATTGAAGGAGGGTATGGAATGTTTTCTTCTTCATATGGTAGGGGATTTTATGTGGTAGTACAACCACAGGGAGAGGACTCATGAAACAATTAACAATTACAACGTTAATGGTGATAACAATGCTTTTTGGAAAAAATGGAATACTGACTGAGGGACAACCAGCACCTGATTTCACGTTGCAGGATCAGGACGGCAAACTTCAAACCCTATCTGACAATAAAGGAAAGAATATTGTCGTGTACTTTTACCCCAAAGATGATACTCCGGGCTGCACCAAAGAAGCATGCGGTATACGGGATAATTACGATCAGTTCCAAGAGTCAGATATTGTTGTATTTGGCATCAGTTACGATTCTCCCGAAAGCCATATTAAATTCAAGAAAAAGTATGGATTACCGTTTTTATTGCTGAGTGATATGGATAAGTCCGTATCAGAAATGTACGGGGCAAAAGGATTTTTAGCTGCCAAACGGAAAACCTACCTGATTGATCAAGCTGGTATCGTGTTCAAAATTTATGAAGATGTAAATGTAACATCACATGCTGAAGACATCATAAAGGAATTTCAAAATAGATAGTTTTCTTTTGTAGATAGTGGAATTGTATATGAGATCATCTATACGGGAAAAATTTAGATGAACCAGGTATCCACTAAAACCATCGCATTTTCGTTACTGCTTTTAATTTACCCAGTACTGGCACAACCCCAGGGTTTTTCGGATAATCGATATGATATTGAAATTTGTGAAAAAGGACTGCTCATTGCGTTTTCTGAAATTGATGCAAATAAAGTTGACTGGGGACTGGTAAATAAATCGCATCAATTATTAACGAGTAAAGACCGAAAAAGCATACTTTTTATTTGGTCAAGTATGTTGGATTATTTTGCTCAGTTAGAATATATAAAACAGCTAAACAAGAACTTTTCAGATGTTCGTTCAAAGAGTGTAAAACAAAATGAGTTTGTGAATTATTATCTGGCATTTTTGATTCAGTATAGGTTTGCATTAACAATTTTAGATGTGTTGGATCAAAACGAATCCCTGGATACAATTCTAAATGAATCCAATGAGGATCTGGGAATTAACGAAGGAACTTACCTGCAGTTCAAATCACATTTTCTAAATCTCGCAATTGCGTCAGAATTTTTTGCACTTAATGCTATTTACGAACAACTGGTACAGAAAAATCTGGATCAGGAAATGCGCCATAAATTAGAAATTGAGTCAATGCACATATTCAAATATGGTCTGAGTAAAGGTGTGGCGATGACAATTTCAAATGCTTTCGATGTGATACACCAACGATCCTTTAAGCTATGGTTACCGGTACAGAAAAACGTTTCCACCTGGATGGGTGATACAAAAGTCTGGAGACGAGGAGAAGCATTAATAACGGAAAAACAGATCAAACAAATGACTACTCAGATGCTACCGGGGGATATCATGCTCCAGCGCCGGGAATGGTATTTGACCAATGTAGGACTACCCGGCTACTGGACACATTCAGCGCTGTATATTGGTACTGCTGAAGAGCGCAATGCACTGTTTAACAGTGATCCAGAAACCGTATCGTGGTTGTCGGAAATGGGAATTTCTTCTGATAGTTTTGATGATCTGTTAAAACAAAAATATCCACGCGTATATCCACTCATGTTGCGTAATACAGAGTCAAATGATTCAATACGGGTAATTGAGGCGGTTTCTGAAGGGGTTATTTTCACTACGATGAATGCATCCGCCCATTGCGACGGAATTGTTGTTTTACGTCCCATGATTTCAGCAAAGGAAAAAGCTATGGCTATTTATCGTGCTTTGTCATTTTTTGGTCGACCATATGATTTCAATTTTGATTTTACTACCGACTCCAGTTTTGTGTGTACTGAATTACTCTATAAATCATATGAACCGTCTGACGACATGAAAGGAATAACATTCAAAACTGTTCATATTGGTGACAGGATTGTTACCCCAGGGAACCTGATTGCAAAACAATTTTCAGATGAGTGGGAATCGGAAGGACAACAACTTGAATTTATATTGTTTCTCGATGGTTTTGAACGGAAGAAAAAAGCAATAAAATCGACTGTAGAAACATTTATCACCAGCTGGAAGCGACCGGATTGGTATTTTGTCGTACAAAAATATTGATGTCATTAAGTAGTGGCAAAAAAAATCCTATTTTGAATTAACCCATTGCATCAGGATCGACATTTCCTGTTCAGTCCAGTCGAAATCATCATGGAAAATCCTGGGTGTTTGGGGCATGGTATTGTCCAGTAATTCCTCCTTTGTTACGTCTTTTAAATACTGCAATTCGGCTTTATCCAGCTTGTGCAAATTATCATAATGCAGGGATGATATATCTGCCAGGTCATGATCTGTAATACTGCCTTCTAGAGCTCTGCGATTGTACGCTGCAGTTTCCCTGCTGGAGTGGCAGGGAACACAGTTGTCTTCTAATACTATTATCACATCGGTTGGAATATCAGGATTCATTACCTGTTTCGATATTTTTTTAATACCTATAAATGCCATTAACAATAATATGATGAGCCCGAGTATGCGGGTAAGTGGGGTGATTTCAGGCATGGGTAATATTATCAGGTTATGACCTAACAGTCAAGGTAAGTCCGTAGGCGAAATATTCCCGATTTTACATCAATGTCCTTTTTATACATTGTTGCCCACAGTAAATTGAATATTCATTCAATTAAGGGAAAATGTGAATACTGTACAGCGAAAACTCGGGACATTTGAAGGCGTATTTACTCCCACAATTTTAACCATTCTTGGTGTCATAATGTATTTGAGACTGGGCTGGGTTGTGGGAAATGCCGGATTTGGTGGGGCCTTGTTGATTATATTACTGGCGAAAGTTGTAACCATTTCCACCGGATTATCCATTGCCAGTATCGCAACCAATACCAGGGTTGGTGCAGGTGGTTCATACGCATTGATTTCACGATCACTCGGTTTGGAGATTGGAAGTGCAATTGGGATTCCACTCTATTTATCCCAGGCACTGGGAGGCGCCTTATATATTTCTGGATTCACGGAGGGTTGGCTGGCAATATTTCCGTTACATCCTCCCTTGATTGTTTCAACATCGGTGCTTCTCTTTTTATTTGTACTATCCATGATTGGGACAAAATTTGCCATAAAGGCCAATTTTGTAATAATGGCAATTATAGTGGCCTCATTGGTTTCTTTCTTTTTAGGAGAAGGTTCAAACGAAGCCACCATAAAGCTCTGGGGATCATTTGATAAAGCTTCTTTTTGGGTAGTGTTTGCACTGTTTTTTCCAGCCGTTACCGGTATTGAAGCAGGAGCGGCAATGTCCGGTGACTTAAAAGATTCACGAAAATCATTGCCCCTGGGTATCTTAGCTGCGATTGGGATTTCATTGGTGGTTTATACGGTTGTTGCTTATTGGTTGAACCACATTGCTACCAGCGAAGAACTCATTTCAAATTACACCATCATCGCAGATGTATCACGCTGGAAATTTTTAGTCATTGCAGGGATATTAGGAGCCACGCTTTCTTCCGCGTTGGGCTCCGTTTTAGGTGCACCTCGAACGTTAATGGCACTTGGACAAGATAAAGTGCTTCCATTTTATGGCTTATTGGCAAAAAAGAATAAACAGGGTGATCCCATCATTGCCACGGTCGTAACAGTGGTTGCAATTCAAATCTGTTTGATACTTGGTGATTTAAATACAATCGCCCCACTTCTTACGATGTTTTTTCTCATTACGTATGGAACAATCAATTTGGCTGTTGCCATTGAAAAAGGAATAGGAATTCCCTCCTTTAGACCGGCCTTTAATGTACCACTACTGGTTCCAATTATCGGTGGTATCTGGTCATTTTCGATTATGTTTTTGATCAATCCCATTTTTGCCTCGGTGGCCATAATTCTCATTATTGTATTTTACATTGTACAAGTCAAACGTGGACTTAGGGCACCCTGGGGAGATGTGCGACAAGGTATTTTCCTCGCCATTTCAGAATGGGGAGCCAAGACAGCTGCTCAAATGCCAAAACATGCGAAGACGTGGAAGCCAAACATGATGATTTTTGTGGAAAACCCAAAAAATTGGGTGAGTTTAATTGAATTCATAGATGATCTCATATTCCCCAGCGGAACCTTGCGGGTATTTTCACTAAAAATTTCTGAACATGGACTAATGACAGGCCTGGATAAATTGCGGAAAAAACTATTTGGTCTTTCAGAACCGGAAGGCGACAAAAACCCGGTCAATGTTTCAGCCGATGAACTTGAGGGACAAATACAGACACTTCTTGATCCCCTGGAGGATGAAGGAATTTTTGCCATTGGTACGGTAATAGAGAGCAATAATTTTTTAGAGGGAATCAGCACCATCACACAGGTCATGAAAGGCATGTATTTCCCGCCAAATATTTATTTTTTGACCATGAGTTCAGACCGCACCAAGGATGAACGTCTTCAACACATGATATCCATTGGGATCCGGGAATCACTTGGTATCTGTGTGTTTAGTTTGCATCCAAAAAATGCCTTTGGTGTGAAATCCACCATCAATGTATGGCTACGGCGCACCAGCCCGAACAAGGATTTGGCAATTCTGCTGGCTATCCAGCTACAACGCAACTGGAACGCAAATTTGCGCTTTGTTACGGTTGAGAACACCGAAGAAAACAAAAAGAAAAGTGAAATACTTTTCGATCGATTGAGTGAGAAAGCCAGATTCCCTTCCAACACAGAAATCATCGTAATTATTGATGAGTTCAAAAAAGCACTGGCTTCGGCTCCAGCGGCAGATATTAACGTATTTGGCTTGTCTGAAAACTTAAGCTGTGATACGATGCACGAACTGGTCAAGTTGGTGGATACATCCTGTCTTTTCCTGAAGGATTCCGGGGAAGAAAGTATGATGGTTTAAACCGAGGCTTTTGGCCTCAACGGGGTTTGTTTTTACCATAGTATATATAAATTGCCAGAAAATAAAAGCTGGCACAGGCGAAACAAAACCAGGCTTCCCAGGCAAACATTCTACGAATCAGCATATCGTTGAATGGATCCGTTGTTAACATCCGTAGACCACTATATAACCCACCAATAATAAAGTTTAGTATCACTACCGAGTGAATCCAGCGTGCCCAATCCGGACGATGATTCTTTCTCTGCCATAATCCTATTCCAATCATAAACAGAAAAAGGACATACAACAG
>CAZZIU010000033.1:0-16109 GCA_964654545.1 uncultured bacterium | reverse complement strand
GTTGTATCATAATCTGCCTTTGGTTGTCTCTGTGCCGAAGGCGGGACTCGAACCCGCACAAGGTCTCCCTTACTACCCCCTCAAGATAGCGTGTCTACCAGTTCCACCACTTCGGCAATCATTATTGATTATTTTCTGCTGGATCCTGAATAGCAGGAGCTGATAAATCCAAAGTGGGAGCTACCGGTTGCTCCAAAGCTTGTTGTCGTAGTAAGGATTCTGATTCTCCAGTTGACGGTGCCGTTACCAGGCTGATTAAAATCGCTAGAGCGATGAAACCTAGTGCCAACCATCCGGTTAATTTGCTTAACATGGTTGCTGCTGATCGTCCACCAAAAATTGCATTGGTTGAAGCAGACCCAAATGTACCAGACAACCCACCACCTTGACTGGCCTGCATCAGAATGACCAAAATTAAAAAAACACTTAAAAGTGTATGAAGAATGATTAAAAATGCTTGCACGTTATTCCTCTCAAATACTTATTTCTACTGTATCAATAATTTTTGTAAAAGAGTCAACACTTAAACTGGCACCACCAATCAAAAAACCATTAACTCCTTTTGTATGAATGAGTTCCTCCGTATTACCGGGCTTGACAGATCCACCATATAGTATATCCACATTTGATGCGCTTTTATCATCATACAACTGGCTAATGATATCACGTATCTCTGCATGGGTTTCTGCCACCTGATCCTGCGTTGCATTCACTCCTGTGCCGATTGCCCATACCGGTTCATAGGCAATCACAATATTATCTATAGCTTCCACCCCATCCAAAGCATTGTGCAGCTGTTTTTTTAATAGCGCTCTGGTCTTATTGCCATTCCGTTGCGTTAATGTTTCGCCAATACAAAGTATGGGTATCATCTCCGCATTTAATATCGCGTGAACTTTACGATTGATCCATTCATCCGGTTCATGAAAAATATGCCGGCGTTCAGAATGTCCCAAAATGACATATCGTACCCGGCAATCCTTTAACATGTTTACCGAAATTTCTCCCGTATAGGCACCTTCATCTTCCCAATGACAGTTCTGTGCACCTAATGCAAAATGGGAAGTGGAAGTGAACTCATCTTTCATGTTAAAAAGCGCCGTAAAAGGCGGGCAGAATATAATGTCGACCTTCACCTTATCCAATACCATTTTCATGACTTCATCGACGAAGATTTTCCCCTCAGATGGGGTTTTGTACATCTTCCAGTTCCCAGCTATAATTGGCCGTTTCATGATGACTCCAATGCTGCTATTGCAGGTAATTTTCTTCCGCTTAATAATTCCAATGATGCACCACCGCCGGTGCTAACGTGGGACATTTCATTCGATAATTCAAATTTTTCCACTGCTGCTGCCGTGTCGCCTCCACCAACAACAACAATACCTCCCATGGTATGCAGAGCAGCCATGGCTTCGGCAATAGCCAGTGATCCTTGATCAAATCCTGGAGTTTCGAATACGCCCATTGGTCCGTTCCAAATAACCGTTCCGGCAGATCCGATCACATCACAATACGTTTTAATCGTTTCTGGCCCAATATCCAGTCCCATTTGGTTCTTCGGGATTTTGTTGACAGGGGATATTTCTGTCTGAATACCTTCACTGATCTCTTTTGCTATTACCACATCATCGGGGAAAAGTAATTTTACTTTTCTTGTTCTGGATTGTCGTAGAATAGATTTGGCTGTTTCCACCATGCTGTCGTCGACCAGCGATCCTCCCACCGGTATCCCTCGCGCTTTTAGAAAGGTAAATACCATTCCACCACCAATAATTATGCTATCCGCTTCGTCTAAAAACTTTCGTATCAGTCCTAGTTTCGTATCAATTTTGGCGCCACCCAATACAAGAACCAGGGGTCTTTTTGGCTTTTGTATGACTTTTTCAAGGTATTGCAATTCTTTTTCAACCAGGAATCCGACCCCTCTGTTTATGAAATGGGTGGTAACGCCTACATTGGAGGCATGTGCGCGATGGGCGGTACCAAATGCGTCATTAATATATACCTGTCCGTGTTTTGCAAGGAGATTACTAAAATCAGCATCATTTTTACTTTCTTCTTCGTGAAACCGCAAATTTTCCAATAGGTGGATTTCTCCCGGATGCAATCCGAACGACACATCCGTTGCATCTTCCGATATACAATCATCTGAAAATTTGATTGGCATTTCCAATAATTCAGCTAATTTTTCACCAACGGGAATGAGGCTTAATTCAGGTACGACCTTTCCTTTTGGTCTTCCCAGGTGCGACATGAGAATGACCGATGATCCGGCTGACAAACAATATTTAATCGTGGGTAATGCCGCTCTAATACGAAAATCGTCACGGACAACATCATTTTCAATTGGCACGTTAAAATCAACGCGTACCAATACTCGTTTATGTTTTAAATCGAAAGATTTTACACCCCGAATCATTCACTTCCCTCTTTCTTTGGAGTACAAAGAGTTATTGCCGTTATCGTTTCTGCCCCAGCGATTTTACAGGCTTGTGCCACTGCGGAGACAGTTGATCCCGTCGTAAGTACATCATCCACAATGCCAATGTGCTTTCCGGATAAATCTTGTGTACAGCGAAAACCAGCTGCCACATTTTGCATCCGTTCCTGAACAGATAATGTTGTTTGCGATGTTGTATAGCGCAATTTTTTACATGCTTTTCGATTTACCGGAATTCCCATTTCCTTTGATAACCCCAATGCTAGCCAATCCGCCTGGTTGTATTTTCTGGTTCTCTTCTTCACATGGTGCAGGGGGACTGGAATCAATTGATCCGGTATTGGAAATGACGTACTCCCGATTTCTTTTGCCAAATAACGACCAAAATGGAAGGCGAATTTAGGTCGATCAAGGTATTTAAATGAATGAATAACATTTTGAAAAATCGGATCAAAATACCATCCGGAATAAACGTGGTCCATTTGGGCATTGTTTGTAACCATGGATACCCAATCATTCAATCGCGTCGGTTCGATATTTTTCAGGCATTTTTCACAGATCCCCAAATGGGTCATACGGTCCATGGAATTGCATCCAACACAAATTTCCGGATAAATCAGTTTGAAAATTGCCGATGGTAAATTTTTCAGTTGATTTAAAAAAGTCATGTTTTACATAAAATATTACTATCCTAATTGACTAAACTTCATCAATGATTACAAATGAATCAAGCACCTATTCCCCATTAAAAAGGGAATGTTGATACAATGATTAAAGCAGTAAAGGTAACGGCCCCAAGATTAGATTTTCAGGATCTTATGTTATACAGGGTTTATGAAATCCTACTCGTTGCCAGCCCCTACGATGCCTTCGTTCTTGAAGAAGGTGGCAGACTTACTGAGCAAATTCTGCAAGAGTACCACGGAATGAATTTTAACTACCCGCCCCGGGTATGGCATCGTCAATCAGGTAAACAGGCGTTGGAGTTGTTAAAAAAGAGAAAAATTGATCTCATATTACTCATGACCCGTATTTCTGATATTGATCCATTGGAGTTGGCTACTCAAATCAAGAACCTCTATCAAAAAAAGCCGGTTTTTCTACTGGCATTTGACCAATCAGAAATAAATGATCTTCTGGACGTGCAACTTCTTGAATCCCTTCCACTGGATAACATATTTCTATGGAATGGTCACGCTGATGTATTACTTGCGATTATTAAATACATTGAAGATAAACGCAATGCCAGCCGTGATATTAACAGAGGCCATGTGCGGGCGATTATTTTTGTTGAAGATACTCCCAAGTACTATTCTGCAATTTTACCTCTTATCTATAAAGAGATTATGTACAATACAACCCAGCTCTACAGTAAAACAGAAACAATCTCTAACCGATTACTGCATTTAAGAGCCCGACCGAAAATTCTATTCGCAACCACGTACGAGGGCGCACGAAAATATTTTGATAAATATCGGCAGCATATTTTAGGCGTTATCTCTGATATCCGTTTCTCAAAAGATGGAGTTGTTGATCCGCTCGCAGGTTTGAAGTTTACCAAGTATATCCGCAGCAAAGACGCAACCATGCCTATCATGTTGCAGAGTACCGATGTAAATCGTCAGCAGGAAGCCTTTGCTGCAAACGCTGCTTTTTTAAACAAACTATCATCAACATTGCATAAGGATGTGCGGGAATTTGTATTATCCAATTTTGGCTTCGGAAACTTTGTGTTTCGTTTACCAAATGGGGATGTGGTTAATGAAGTCTCCAGTATTGTCGAATTATTGGAAGTTCTTCCATCCATCCCTGATGAATCTATTCGATACCACGCCAATAGCAATCATTTCTCTAACTGGTTGGCGGCACGTGGAGAATTTGATATGGCAACTGCAATTCGTATGATGTCGGAAGATGATTTTGAAGATCAAACTCAGCGGAAGAATTTTTATATCAACCTTATTCAATCATCATTATCAAAAGAAACTCTTCAGGACGAACAGAAGATTGATCGTGTAAAAGGCGATCTACCTGATATTACCAGGAGTGGAAGCGGATCCATGGGAGGAAAAGCCAGAGGGTTGGTCTTCATTAATTCCGTAATAAAAAATTCTTCTATCCATGGTAAATATAAAAATGTAACAATACGGATTCCCAATATCACCCTTATCGGCACAGATGAATTCGATCAATTTATGGATAGTAATAACCTCTGGGAACTTGCTTTGTCGCACTCCGAAAACGAGGTCATAATTCAGGCTTTTCTTGCAGCCGAACTGACCGCTAAACTGAAAAGCGATCTTTGGATTTTCACATCTAAAATTTCTTATCCTGTTTCTGTACGATCTTCCAGTATTCTTGAGGATTCTCAATACCGACCGTTAGCTGGTTTCTATTCAACATACATGATCCCCAATAATCAGTCCTCCCAGGAGGAACGATTTCAGGTTTTATGCGAGGCTATTAAGCGTGTGTATGCTTCGATCTATTTTCAGGTACCAAAATCCTATTCTGACAAATCCAGTTTTCGTCACGATGAAGAAAAAATGGGTATTATCATCATGGAATTAATTGGTCAGACTTTTGATAACAAATTCTACCCTGTACTGAGTGGTACGGCACAATCGATCAATTATTATCCAGTATCCTACATGAAACGTGATGAGGGAATTGCTACTATCGCACTGGGGTTCGGACGAACCGTTGCCGAAGGTGAAAAAGCATTGCGTTTTTCCCCAACCTATCCCCAGATACTGCCACAATTTTATTCGGTTAAGTCTACCTTGGAAAATTCCCAAATTAAGTTTTATGCCCTACCCTTGGACGACACAATCAACCCCCTGTCCCGTGGTGAAAAAGGCAATCTTGTTCTCTACCCGCTGGAAGATGCTGAAAAGGATGGTACGCTGGTTTGGGCTGGTAGTGTGGTAAGCGCAGAAGATAATATAATCCGTGATTCCTTATCCTACGATGGCCCACGAGTAATTACATTTGCACATATTCTAAAATACAGTCAATTCCCGCTTGCAGATATCATCATGGATATACTGGCGATTGGGAAAGATGCCATTGGCAGCCCGGTTGAAATTGAATTTGCTGTCAACCTGTTTAAGGATAAGAAGCAAAAACCTGAATTCTGTTTGTTACAGATCAAACCAATGGTATTAAATACACTTGGTGTACGACAAGAAGCTGGCACTTACGATTACACCAGTGTTGTTGCACGCAGTACTGCTGCGCTTGGAAATGGGAAAATAGAAGGAATCAACCATGTAGTGCTGGTTGACCCGCTTACTTTTGATGCTGCGAAAACAAAAGTAATTGCCAAGGAAATTGAGGAGATAAATGAACAAATTGGGTCCCAAGACTCCTATCTTTTGATTGGACCGGGAAGATGGGGTACGGCGGATCCCTGGCTTGGGGTTCCTGTCCGGTGGAATCAGATTTCCAAGGCACGCGTTATTATTGAAGTTGGCCTGGAGGATTACCCTATAGATCCGTCATTTGGTAGTCATTTTTTCCAAAATGTTACCAGTATGCGGATTGGCTATTTCACAATTAATCACAAATCAAAAGAGGATATGATTGCGTTGGATTGGTTTCGGTCACATACAATCATTGATCAGAAAAAATTCACCTCATTATTGAAACTGGACGAACCATTGTTTATTGAAATCGACGGTAGCAGCGGTATGGGAAATATTTTAAAACCGCTGGTTCGAACCGAAGAGTCTATGAATGAAGAAGAATCTCCAGGGATATAGATAAAAAAAGGGAGTAAAACTCCCTTTTTTTATATCAAATACCGTTGGGTTTAAACCACACCTTGATCCATCATTGAATCTGCGACTTTAATAAATCCAGCAATATTAGCACCTTTAACATAGTCGGTATATTTCCCATCTTTTCCATATTTGACACAGGCTTTGTGAATATCTTTCATGATAGTGTGCAGTCTGGTATCTACTTCTTCTCTGCTCCAGTTAAGGCGCATTGAATTTTGGCTCATTTCCAGTCCGGAAGTGGCCACACCACCTGCATTGGCAGCTTTACCTGGACCAAAAAGGATTTTTGCATTCTGAAATACTTCAATCGCTTCAGGTTCGGAAGGCATATTTGCCCCTTCAGATACACATTTACAACCATTTTCCACAAGGGCTTTTGCTTGTTTTTCATTGATTTCGTTTTGGGTAGCGCAAGGCAAGGCAACATCACACTTTACACTCCATGGACGTTGACCTCCCAGATACTCAACCCCTTCATACGCATCGGCATATTCTTTAATTCGACCGCGTTTTTTGTTTTTTAGCTCCATGATAAAAGCCAGTTTTTCGCGATCAATCCCTTTTGGATCGTGTATTGAACCGGATGAGTCTGACATTGTCACCGGCGTTCCTCCAAAATCCAGCACTTTTTCTGCCGCATATTGGGCAACGTTACCGGATCCTGACAGTACTACGGTTTTTCCTTTTATGGCATCGCCCTGGGTTTTCAGCATTTCTTCTGCAAAATACACTGCCCCATAGCCGGTTGCTTCAGGACGAATTAGGCTTCCGCCCCAACTCAAACCTTTTCCTGTTAGTACTCCTGAAAATTCATTCCGCAAGCGTTTGTATTGGCCGAACAAAAATCCAATTTCTCTTCCACCAACCCCAATATCACCAGCCGGAACATCAGTTTTCGGACCGATATGTCGTTGTAATTCTGTCATGAACGATTGACAAAAACTCATGACCTCGTTATCGGATTTACCTTTCGGATCGAAATCAGATCCACCTTTTCCACCGCCCATAGGCAGGGTTGTAAGACTATTTTTAAATACCTGTTCAAATCCTAAAAACTTTAATATTCCCAAGTTCACAGATGGATGAAAACGTAGTCCCCCTTTGTATGGTCCAATTGCAGAATTAAATTCTACCCGATATCCCTTGTTTACTTCAATTTCACCTCGATCGTTACGCCACGGAATCCGAAACATAATTACCCGCTCCGGTTCAACGATTCTTTCGAGGATTTTTGCATGCATATAGTGAGGATGATCCTGTAAGTAATCCCATAAAGATTCTACCACTTCATGAACCGCCTGATGGAATTCTTTTTCACCGGGATTTTTCGTCATCACCATGTCCATAAAAGACTGTACGGAGTCGTACATCACTCTATCTCCTATTTTGTTTGTTAAAAAGCGTACGCTCTCCTCCAAAGCGTAAACTGAAATTAAAGAAAGTATTGAATATAAAACGCCTGATTTTTACAAATTTGAAAAACGAATGGGAACCTATATAATGCGTTAATTTAACTTTGGTTTTACAGCAGTCGACCACTAATTTTTCGCCGCTTTTACTGAAGAAATATGGCGGAGTAGCTCAGTTGGTTAGAGCAGCGGAATCATAATCCGCGTGTCGGGGGTTCGAGTCCCTCCTCCGCTACATTATTTATAGTTCTCTTACCGCCCATTATTCTTTCATACGGTTTACCTCACATAAAGTGTTTGTCTATGACAGAAACAGTATAGCGATGAAAACGAAATATTTTGTGATCGCATATTTATTTCACGGTTTTGAGAAGACCAGTCATTTTCCTCTGATACCTTTCGTTGAACATCCGTGACGCAACCATATCCGTTGCTATAGATGCACTGAAACTTCCGGAAATGCTGGCTTGGAAGTAGGTTGAATCAGACATGGATGCCGCCGTGATTGAAGCACCATCAGAAAAGGACGCTGCAATTGTCTTTAAGGTATCAAATGTGGTAAATGTCATGGTCCCGTCAACATAGTTAAGAGTATCAAGGTTTGCAAATTCGCATTGGTATCCACCAAAAGTCCCCGTCATAATAATCAGTGTATCATTCAGCGCAATTGGGGAATTTTCGGGTAATACTTCATATGCCATCATTAGCATCGTATCATTATTTGCAATGCTACCGATAAATGTCAATGGAATAGTAAAAAACCGGAAGTAGGTGAAGTCAAATTCAGTGAATTCAGTCGTTTTTCCATCACCGTTTACGACGACTGAAAAGCTATCACTATCCGAATTCTTATTGTCGTCACATGCAACAGCTATTAACAGAATGCAGCTTAACAGAATTTTGATTCTCATTGTCATTTTCCTTCTTACTGGTTGATTAAAATCCATTTTCAGACGATATACAGGTATTCATATACGCTACTACTGTTTTTTACGGATTCGAATAGATTTGTTTTGGCGAATATAATGCAATTTTGTTAACAAGTAAAAGATGAGGAACTATAAGTACATCTTTCGATTTAATTTCCGTATCAACTCTAAAACCTTATAAAGGATTAACATGAAATCAATTTGGCTTTTCAGTATTGTGATTACTTCCGCAATTTATGCTCAATTCTCTGATTATTCTGTCGGACTCGGTGTCGCCGGTGGCTTGGTTTCAGGATCCGGATTATCATACAGGAATGTTGGTGAGTCTAAAGGAATACAATTTACTTTCGGTATAATGTCATTTCCATACGAGGAGGATGAATACAGCTGGTCTGATGAACGCACAGGTGAATACGGACAATTTGATTGGACACCTGACACAACTCAGGTTTATCGTGAATATAATTATGGCAATGGTGGCACCTGGGGAAATATGGGATTGGTATTTTTAAAACCTTTGCATCGTGCCGATAAATCCATGTTTTATTTATTGGGTGGAGTCAGTGTTTATTATACTTCAACCATTGATAAATACCGAGATTATCGCTACACTATCCTTTCTGACTCTACATACAGTTACACTGCTGCTTCTGATTTGACCGAAGATAAAACTTCAGACTATACGTTTCGTGTTGGTTTGGGCATTGGCCTGGAATATGCAATTACAGAGAACATTCGACTCTCATTGGACCTGCCCCTGACAGTTTCCGATCGAAAAGAAATTACAATGATCATTCCTGAAGCGGGTCTGTATTATTATTTCAAATAAGCTGTCAAATGTCCAAAGATAACTGGGCTTGCTGATCAATTAAACCTGATACACCCACTCCTAACAAACGGAGTGGCTGTTTGTGATCCCAGTATTCTTTAAAGAGCGATTCTGCGATGTTGTAAATGTCCTGGGCGGATTGTATTCCACGTTGAATCGAATGTTGTCTTGTAATGGTTGTAAAATCAGCGTAGCGGATTTTTATTACCACCGTCTTGGCCAATACTTCATCTTTTGCCAGCGATTTTGCCACAGATTCACTCATGGATTTCAGTTTACCCAATAACGGGCCTTCGTGATGAATATCGGTCGAAAACGTGCGTTCCTGGCTGATTGATTTGGTTTCGTGTTCCTCCGTCAATATTCGATTGTCTATTGCTCTGGCCCATTTAGCCATTTGCACGCCATGTTTTCCAAATGTATCCATGAGCAGTTTTTCCGGTGTATTTCGTAATTCAATAACCGTTTTAATCCCCATGGTATTCAAGCGTTTGGTAGTTTGTTTACCGATTCCGGATATTTTTTGAACGTCCAGCGGGGATAAAAAGGAGATTTCAGTACCAGGTCGAACCACGGTAAATCCATCTGGTTTTTCGAAATCCGAACCAATCTTTGCTATCATTTTACTGGTTCCTATGCCAATGCTGGCTGTGAGCCCCACATCCCTGGAAATTTTGGTTTTAATATTTTTTGCGATGGGTAACCCTTCATCCCAGTCATTGATTTGATCGGTAAGCTCAAAGTACGCTTCGTCAATACTTACCTGTTGCACAATGTTGACCGCATCCCTGATAATTCCCATGATAATACGTGAATACGTCTTGTAGGATTTGAATCCATGAGATAGGATTATAAGGTCAGGACAACGACGGACGGCCTCTGCCATGGGCATGGCCGAATGTATTCCGAATTTGCGCGCGGGATAAGAAGCAGCCGCAACGACTCCCCTATATTCCGGTCTCCCACCAACCACAATCGGTTTACCTTTAAGTCCGGGATCTTTCAGTACTTCTACAGCGCAGAAAAAGGCATCCAGGTCCAGATGACCGATAAAACGAGAATTTGACATGGATGATATTATAATAATTATAGGTTACATATCTCGGCCTGTTGATACATAGTTTGCCCAGTCTGGGATTATGTTTTCAGCAAATAACCGGGGTTAATAGATGCAGGTATAATGATTTTTTGGTTTAACTAGAAAAACAAATACGCCGCGAATAGACTGCGACAATTCAAACGGGTTTTTATCGAGCCGGCCGGAACAAGATGTGCATCCATACCATCAACATAATCAGCCGAGGTGTATTCAAATTCAGTGGCAAACTGCAGGTTTTCCCATTGGATCTGAATTCGTGGCGAATAGCGTGTGACACGTTTAATGTTGCTCCCTCTGGATTGAAAATCGACAATTTCATTATTCTGAACTGTAGTCTCCAGGCCCAGATTTTCCGTATATCCCCAAAACCATCCAATCGTCATCGTTGAAAACGTGTACGAAAAGTCCAGCCATTCACTGGAAGTAATCGCATTTTCAAATCGATTCGTATGGTTAATTGTATCGGATATTGCAGCATACCCACCTAACATAATATGATCGGCCAAATCCTGACCATATATCCATTTACCTTTTATTTCCATTTTTGGAAATACCATTTTTCCATACATGGTATACACCATTGAAGAAAGTGTCTCTTCTGACGCTGGTGAAATGACTTTGTGATAAAGACCGACACCTGCATGCAATATTGGGGTTGTCAATCGAACATGTATATGACTACCGGGTGTTGCTGCATCCATCTGCGTTTCATTACCGGATATCTCCTGAAATGCATCCCGTTGCATGGTTAAGGCACCTAATATAGAAAGGGATTTTGAGGCATTATAGCTCACACGGATTTGGGGCATACGGGCAAATGGCTGAAAGGGTACACCCGTATTAAAGCTAATTGTATTAGGGTACACGTTTGCATTGAATAATGGAGTCCAGTATTGACCAATTATTACGGATAAATTCTCCTGTTGGATTTTTATCATGGAGTGACGTAACCGAACCTGATTTTCATATCCGTTTGTCGTTCCAAAAAAGTCGGCTTCAATTAGTCCGGTAACATTTCCCACAGGTATGACAAGTGCAGGTGTTTTGAATCGAAAACGGCTTTGAAACATGACAAAGTTGAGTTGTGAATTATCGTCAGTATCGGATGGATATAGGGCGTAGTGCCCTTCCCTGGCTGCAACCATCGAGTGGGTATCATAATAACCATCGAATTTTATAAACCCAGATACACTGACCTGGGCAGAAAGGAGTGAAAAAATAGCTGTGAGCAGCACATATCTAGCTTTCATAATTCCCCCGAATTAAATGATTTAATTAAAACCGGATAAGTTTGTCCGAATTTATGAAATATGCACTGTTAATGACACAATCATCTTTTAAAACGGTATCCAAACCAACAGATATTTTAATAATGCAGATACCTATTTATTATTGTGAGATGTTTTTAGAAATTTGAAGAAAGATTGTTCGCTGCGATTCTAAAAATATATTCACATCTGTTATGCATTGTTTGCTTCACCGATTGAAATTAGTTCTTATCGTTATTAAATCTCTTTAATTTTGCCCCGCTTGCGGGCGTCGTATAATGGTTATTACCCGAGCTTCCCAAGCTCGTGACGTGAGTTCGATTCTCATCGCCCGCTCAATCAGCCCATCCCGGATGGGCTTTTCATTATTTCAGAAATATGACTAAAGCACCAATCATCGCCATTGTGGGACGTCCTAACGTCGGGAAATCCACCTTTTTTAATCGCATGTTAAGCGAACGAAAAGCAATTGTGGACCCGATTGAAGGCATTACCAGGGACCGCAATTATGGCTCTATGGACTGGTCGGGAATAAACCTTACGTTTATTGACACCGGCGGATATATACCGGACGATATTGATGTGTTTAATGCCGCCACGCGTCAACAGGCACAGTTGGCTATTGAAGAGGCGGACTGCATTCTTTTCATGGTAGATGGCCGTCAGGACCCCACCGCCAGTGATAAAACCCTGGCGCAATTTGTCCGGGAATCGGGCAAACCGGCACTCATGGCGGTGAACAAGTGTGATTCGTTGGTACATGACTCCCAGCTTCACCGCTTTCATGAATTGGGCATTGATGAGATGCATGCCGTCTCATCCTTAAATGGTCGTTCCACGGGGGATTTGCTGGATGCAATTACAAAAAAGTTAAATCTGGACCGGGACAGTGTAACGGAGGAGGAAGAAGACATCCTCCAGCTTGCCATTGTGGGTATGCCCAATGTGGGGAAATCATCGCTGGTAAATGCGCTGTTGCAAAAAGAACAGACCATTGTCACTCCCATTGCAGGTACTACCAGGGATTCTATCGATACCACCTTTCGCTGGTACGGACATTCGATCAAGATTGTCGATACAGCCGGTCTGCGGAAAAAAGCCAAGGTATCCGATTCCATCGAGTATTATTCCAATGTGCGCACATTGCAAAGTATTGAACGTGCAGATATCGTTCTCACCCTGATCGATGCAGAAAAAGGATTTGCCAAACAGGATAAAACCATTTTGGAATATGTACTGGACAAAGGAAAAGGGCTGGTTTTACTGGTGAATAAATGGGACCTGGTAGAAAAGGATTCCAGTACGATGCAGGAATTCACGTCGACGATCGACCGTCAATTTAAATCCCTCTCCCATTATCCCGTTCTCTACATATCTGCAAAATCCAAACAACGAATTTCCAAGATCATGGATCTGGTGTGGACGGTACACGAACGAAGTAAGAAAAAAATACCCACAGCAAAATTGAACCATTGGCTTAAGGCCTGTACACAACAACTTCCACCACCGGCAACCAAAGGAAAATTGATTCGATTAAACTATATCACACAGGTATCGCTGACGCCCATGATTTTTGCCCTGTTCACCAATTACCCTGACTTGCTTCCCGTGGCCTATAAAAGATACTTAGAAAACCAGCTGTATGATTCCTTCGATCTGCTGGGAATTCCTGTAACATTATCATTTCGAAAAAAGTGATCGTTACACCAGCCAAAAAAGTCACTCAATCCATAAAAATAAAACGATCTGAGTTTTTTGGTTTCCTGTATCCCATAGCCGCTCCTGCTGACGTCCCTGAGAATATTAAAAAATTAAAAAAACAATTTCCCAAAGCCAGACATATCTGCTGGGCGTATCGTGTCCAGTTGAATGGCGTTATGACTGAAAATTCAAGTGATGCCGGTGAACCGGCGGGAACGGCAGGATTACCCATTCTGCATGTGCTCAAATCTAATAATATGGCCCAGTGCGCTTTATTAGTGGTCCGCATTTTTGGCGGTATAAAATTAGGAAAACGCGGTCTCATTGATGCCTACGGCGCATGTGCAACGGAAACAATTTCACACGCAACACTCATCCGCTGGGAAGAAAAAATCAGGCTGGTACTTGCAGGATCAAAACACCACTACAGTGAATTTTACCGATTGGTGGAACACTACCGCGGAACTGTTATTGCCGATTATTCATCAGTGGAAGTAAAATGGCTTATTGAGATTCCACTCTTAAAGGAAAAATCCTTTACTAAAACGGTATGTGATGAGCTGGCTGCGACTGTTTGGAGAGAGGAGTGAGCTGAACCAAACCAAGGAGGTAATAGGAGGGTATTTGAAGGAGTTGGCAATTACTCGTTCAGCCCACTCTCCAAGAGAAACCAGTAATAAGGTTGAAAGTTCCAGGAAAGTTTATGAAGTCATATTATCTGTTCATTTGTGTCATCCCATGGATGTTGTCCGGACAACCGGCAACGAACGAAACATTAACCTGTGCATTTTGGAATGTGGAGAACCTGTTTGATCTTGCAGATGATCCCACCAAAAATGATGACGAATTCGCTTTGGGTGGGGTTAAAAAAGTAACCCAGGACATATTCGATTTAAAAATTGAGCACATGGTGGAAGTGTTAACCGATTTGAATGCGGATATTCTTGGATTATGCGAAGTGGAAAACCGCTATGTACTGGATCAACTGAATCTGGCATATGCAGGACGCGATTATTCCATTATCCATTTTGAATCACCGGATGAGCGCGGTATTGACAATGCACTGTGTTATGACCCAACTGTTTTTAATGTCACCTATCAGGAAGCCATTCCGGTCCGCTTACCTGACGACAACCCGACCAGAGATATCCTGTACGTGCGGGGAAACTCCCAAGGGAAAGAGCTTCATTTATTCATTAATCACTGGCCGTCAAAATACGGTGGCGTGGAGGCCACCATTCCCTTACGAGCCATTGCCGGTAAAACGCTGAAAAGCAGAATTGATGCCATCCAGGCGACCGACCCTGATGCCGATATTGTTTGTCTGGGCGACCTAAATGACGAACCGTATGAACCATCCATCACACAGCATTTGGGGGCAGTGCTGTATAAGAACCAGTCTCCTTCCACCTTCTCGGTGGTTAATCTCATGACTGAAATTCATGAGGATCCCAATCGTGGCACCTACATGTACCGTGGTGAGCATGATGTCATTGATAATATTATTGTGAGTCGCGGGCTATTTGACAAGATCGGATGGAATGCAAGTCTTAAGGACATATTTGTTTTGGATAAACCAGAATATGTCCAGCAATCCGGGGATTACAAGGGATATCCATTCCGGTTCTGGGCCGGTAATCGACTGCTGGGAGGTTACTCAGATCATTTGGCAATCATGATTACACTGCACGGCAAGTAATGGAACCGCAATTTGTCATGTTTTCTTCCCAGCATGGCTATGCCGTACTGGGGAATGCTTTGTTTGGTGTTTTGCTGATTTTCGCAGGGATGATGCTGAAGAAAACCACTTACGAATGGATCCCGCGCTGGTTTCTGATTGTTTCTTTGTGGTTTATCTGGGTTTACCTGCGTATCTGGCGCATTCAACACGGTATGTTTACGGTTCAGGAAAACCTTCCCATTCATCTTTGCGGCTTTTCATCGTTGCTGGTCCCCTTGATGCTGATTAATCGCAGCCACAAATTGTATCAGGTCATGTATTATTGGGGAATGGGCGGTGCCACCCAATCACTGGCTACCCCAACGGTGGAACGGGGATTCCCCCACTTCTTGTATTTCGAATTCTTTTTCACCCACGCCATGATCATAGCCGGGGTTCTCTATGCCACCTTCGTGTGGAAATACCGTCCCAATTTCAATGGTCTGATTCGATCGTGGGTGATTGCTGCTGCCTTGTTGGTGCCAATTGGACTCATTAACATGCTGCTCCACTCCAACTATTTCTTTATAGCGCATAAACCGGAAACGGCGTCCTTACTGGATTTTCTTGGGCCCTGGCCCTGGTATCTGGTTTCACTGTCATTTGTGGCTTTTGGAATATTCCTGGTATTCTGGCTTCCCTTCCCGATTTACAGGTGGCTAAAAACCCGCTTGACTGCAAAATCGTAAATCCGTAATCATTACCAAAAAATCAATTATAGGCGTTTGACTTGGTTGGTCTTTCAAGCTAATTTTGCGGGCTTTTTATCAGAAGAATATCAAATGATCGCGGGGTGGAGCAGTCTGGTAGCTCATCGGGCTCATAACCCGAAGGTCGGCGGTTCAAATCCGTCCCCCGCTACAAGAGGAGGAACCCTTGTCCCGATATTCGGGATGAGGGTTTTTTACTTTGTGGGGGAGTGTAGT
>CAZZIU010000032.1:0-16728 GCA_964654545.1 uncultured bacterium | reverse complement strand
TGCAGGATGGCAATGGAGTATGGTTTGGTAACAAGCAGGAGAAATTTCACTGGATCAACAGAGCTTGATTCTCGTTATATAAATCAATGATAATTTGCCTGGCGGTATGTAAATCATTATTAATCTTTTTGTCCTTAACATGAATTTCGGCAGGAAGACTTGTTCCATCAAATAAACTGTCGAGTAACGCTGTAAAATAGTCGGCAACATCACGACGGATATACTTGGTTTCTGAGTTGTTTAAATAGCGCTTTATTTGTCTCAGATAATTACCTGATGATATTTTTTTCAGTATCCGACAAATTCCTTTCTTTTTCACTTTTGCCAGAGGCCCAACGGTCAATGAGGATAAACCACCGATATGATACAACATCGATGAATCCTCAAAAATAAACTTTTCTCCTTCTAATTGGAGCAGAATATTTAATACTTTTCCCGTATCATATCGCCTCATTTTTAAATCCGCACTTATTAATTGAGAATGATATTTTTCAGGAATGTATTCCCACTTTAAATATTTATTGAAGGTAATGGATTCTTTGCTTAGATATTCATGTAACACATTACGATTATAAATGGCAAAAAACGTGCTACCCAAACAAAAATTATTGTGTGCACAATTAAATCGACCGCCCATATTGGTCTCAGATTTTGGAAGAATTTGCCCTGCTCTGCTCAACCAGATGGCTGTACCAGAGAATATACCACTATAGTCTTTTAAATATGGTAAAAACTGTGCCATAAAATCGCCTGATGCAACAATGTCCGGATCCATAAAACAAAAATATTCGTCAACATCCAAATCTAGCAGATATGTTATCGCTCTACTGTGCTCAACTAACTTCTTAAAAGGAAGTCTATGAAATTCTAACCTATCATCAATTGTGCAAAATTCAATCAACATTGAATCTTCTTCATTTGAACAAAAATTTGAAACAAGTCTAAATTGACATGAAGGTGATTTTAGCAAGCTTAGTATGAATAATCGTAAATGCTTAACGATTCCAGGTGTAAATATGATATTAAATTTCAGCATCAAATGTCATTTATTAAATTTGTTCAAGATGTTGTTTTATATTGAATTGTATCACATAGGGTTTTTTCTTCAATGCTTGAATCAAATATTTTCCGTGGCGTTTGCCAGTCACCATATAATTCTTTTAGATAATTGCCTACATCATTAGGAATGGAGTATTTTTCACTTTTCCAACGTAATATTTGAAGGGTGTCATGGTAGTATGCTGCAACTCTTTTTGGTGATCCTGAACCTATCCAGTAATAATAATCATCCTTTTTGTACTTTACGAAAATATCAATGTGTAATTCCTTCCTATTAAATAATCTACGATATTTTTGATACCAAATCTTCAATTTGAATACTCTAAAATGCCCAGGTAACCACCGGGAACGATTATATCGGATGCTTAGTCGGTATTTGTGAGGCAATTTTGTTTTGATATTATTCAGTTTTTCCACATCATCGCCATGGATGCTAATATCGGCATCATTGTCCCATGGAATCAATTGTTGATCACGGTATATTCCCAACAGCGTGCCAAAATCTAGCCAATAACGAATATCATTTTGATAAAGGAATCGTGTGATTTCAGACAATACGGATTCTGTTTGTTTAAGGATTGATCCCTCTAATTTGTTTTTTTTGTAACGAGAATCTTTGGTTATACGAGATTTGCGATTCAGTTGTTGTATTTTTTCTAGAGTTAATCTTGCCCCATCGTCAAAGTTTGTATCCCAGTCATTTTTCGGTTTTTGCCAATCATCATATCTATAAGCTAGGTATTGATCAATGTTTACCGGGATGTGATACCTTTGTCCATCAAGGGTAATTTCATCTAATTGATCATAGAACTGAAATGGGACTTCTTTGCAGGTTAATCCGCCAACCCATCTAAAATACTCACCGTGCCTTTCTTTTACCATTATTTCCAATTTCGGCATTTTACCAAATTTTGACGAAATTACTATTCTCGAAATTGGATTCTGAATCCAATCAAAGCCTGATTTATCAGGAATTTCTACTACCGTATATTTTCTCTGATGTTTTATTGTTTTTACCGTCTGGCGGTAAAACTCAGATGAAATACTAAGTGTCAGTTTTTTTATATGTGAGCTAATGGATTTATCCCGATAAAGACTCAATAACAAGCCTGAGTCAACCCAGTAAGGAATAGAGTCCGACTCCATCAACGATATAATATCCAACAACAAACTAGGTGCTTTTTCTATATGCATTTTTAAGGTCTGATAAACTTATAGATTGCTTTAGCTGCTCTAACCGTGTATTTCTCATCTGTTTTATTTATATAATCAGAAATTCGTTGCTGTTGAATATCTATGAACTGATTTTGGTCAGGAAGCTTAATAAGCGTTTCATCCAATATACAAATATTGTTAATGACTGGTCCATATTGCCAGTGGCGATAGTTTACATCATTCTCCCAAGTGACCGAATGGGCATTTAAAAAAATGCACGGTCTGGGTTTTATTGCAATCCACTCGTATACCTGACTACTCACATCACCCATGTAAATATCAGAAATATGCAAGTACGTTCCATCAACCGCAAGCTCACTATTTAAATCAATGTGAATATTTGGTGATATTGCAAACTCATCAAAGTCTAAATTGTATTTGTATTTTGATTTCCAGTGTTTCAACAAAATGTGGGGAGCAAAAATGAAGTTGTATTCCAGATGTGATTTAAAAAAACGCAATAAGGGTCGACCTAATTCAGGAAAAGAAGAAAAATTTGGCTTCCAATGAGGAGTATAAAACACAATAGGATTATCATTTGAAAACAACGTATTTCTTACTTCACCAATATTCGTTGGATAGTCCAGTTTTGGCCACCCTATAATTTCGGTTTTGGATCTGTCAATCGTACCGGAAGCATGCAATCGATCCTGATGATATTGACCTGGAACGAGTAATAAATCATATAATCCAAGATTCGGTTCAAAACCATATTTTCTATCACCACACCCATGATACTGATAAATGATTTTAGGGTATTTTACCTTGTATTTATGTAATAATTTTATTGTCGAGTGTGAGGTGGCGATAATACCGTCTGCTGTACTAAGATGGTGTGCGATTTTAGGAATTGTGTCTGCTGGTGATGGGTATAGCTTTTGCTTGTAATTGAGATATTTATATCTAAACGGTATTGGGATTTGATTAATCACGGTATTCTGCTTCGGATAGAGCGACTGAACCTTCTTTAGAAACTCTGTATGTACATCAGAACATGAAATCAACTCTACGCGATATTCATTTTGAATGATTGAGAGCACCATTGCTGTTAAGGCGGTATGTACCAAATGATGTGATCCGTTAATGTACAGAAATGAGATAGTAGGGTTATTGTCCATTTATAGTGAATTAATTGCTGAACTGATTGTCATACAAATCTTTATACATCCCACCCTTTTCATACAATTGTTCATGTGTGCCTGATTCTTCAATACAACCGCGATCCATGACCATAATATGATTCGCATTAATAACGGTAGAAAGGCGGTGGGCTATTACCAGCACCGTTCGATTTAGCATAAGATTATCCAGTGCATTCTGAACAAATCGTTCGGATTTTGTATCGAGTGCTGAAGTGGCTTCATCAAGTATTAAAATAGGCGGATTTTTATAGATTGCGCGTGCGATGGCTATTCGCTGACGTTGTCCGCCTGATAGTTTCAAACCACGTTCGCCGGTCACCGTTTCAAATCCATCTGGTAAATGATTGATAAATTCCAATGCATTTGCAGCTTTGGCAGCAGCAAGCAGCATATCTTCATCAACGAATTTATTTCCATAAATAATATTTGACCGGATAGTGTCATTCATCAAGATTGTTTCTTGTGTTACAATTCCCATTAACTTTCGCAGGGATGCTTTCTTTATCTTGCGAATATCTATTTCATTAATGTATATCGTACCATCCGTTACATCGAAAAACCTGGGAATCAGATCCGCTATAGTTGATTTTCCCGCACCACTAGGACCCACAAGGGCAACTGTTTGCCCTTTTGGTATAGTGAAATTAATATCGTTCAAACCAAAGGATTCATCGCCATAATCAAACCTAACATGGTCAAATAATATTTCTTTGTCAAATGTAGAAATTTCTATACTGTCAGGATCTTCTACAATTTCCGGTACCTCATCTAATACTTCAAAAATTCGCTCTGCAGAGGCTAACCCGTTTTGTATCGTTATATTAATATTGCTCAATGCTCTAATCGGACCAAGCATGGAAAACATAAGAAACATGAAACGCAGAAAATCTTCTGAAGAAAGACTATTACCAGACATAACCTCAGAGCCACCAAGCCATAAGAGAAGTACCGCCAAGGAAATCCCAATAGATTCTATTACTGGGGTGGATACATGACGAAGCTTTGCTGATCGAAACAATAACCGGAAAAATTTCCAGGATTCTTGTTGAAAGCGTTCAACTTCATGAGATTCCATGGCAAAAGCCTTCACAATCCTAATAGATGAAATTGTTTCTGTAATAATGCTCATAATTCCACCGATTTGCTTGGTATTTCGCCTTGATTTACGACGAATGCTCCTACCAATTCGTTGAATTACAAACTGCGAAAAAGGAATGATCAATAGGGCTACCAATGTGAGTTTCCAGCTAATTATAAATAGCAATATTCCAAAGGAAAGAATATTGATTGGTTGTACAATTAATTTGTGAAAAGTGTTTCCAATAGAATTATTCAGATAACCTACGTCATTTATGATAACCGAAGAAAGATCTCCAAATTTTCTCCGTTGGAAAAAAGATAATGAAAGGGACTGGATATGAGAATATATACGATTCCGCAATTTGGTCACTATATTTAGTTGCACATAGGACATTGACAAATTCTTCAAATAGAGAAAAATATTTTTCAACACAAAAACAGATATAATAACAATACATAATATTTTCAGCGTTTCAATATTGTTTTCTCGAAGAATAAAGCTATTAGCGAATACCTTGATTTTATCATTTAGGGTTGGGTCTGGATTTTGCAATATCGTCTGGTATTCACGAACCATTTTATCAAAATCAACCAAAACATTATTAACCAGCGATGCTGTTAACCAGATAGAAATACTGTTCAACGCTACATAGAATAACCCATTTAGCAAGGACACTGTCACAAAAAGCCACTCTGGTTTTATGAACTCTAGTATACGTCCAACTCTTATTTTTCGTTTCACTTTTTCACCATCTTTTGATGCAAAATACCGGCTTCTAAAAATTGTGGTCCAACTACGTGAAAACCATATCTTTTATAAAAATCTATTACGTCCAATTGCGCATTTAAGTAGACCCTCTGATTCGTATCATTCGCTTGCAGACTGTATTTTAACAGCGCCTTACCAACACCTAACTCTCTATGATCCGGTAAAACTGCAAAGCGCTCCAGTTTTAAGCCCGAGTCGGTCATCCGCCATCGGGCTGTTCCGACAGGAACACCGTCAATGCATGCCAATATGTGGGTGGCCTCATCCTCAAATGTATCGATTTCTTCACGCATTGATATCCCTTGCTCTTCGACAAACACTTCTTTTCGGATTTTGTGTGCAGATTCCATTTCTGCTGCCGTATCAATTCTTTTCACTGTAATTTTCATCGAGCGAATTTCGGTAATCTCATTCTCGAATGAAATAAGTAATGAGTGTTAATAATACACCTTTTTTTCACATATTTAGTTGAAGAGTAAAAATAAACAAATAATCGTAGTTGGAGACAGGATTTTAATCCGGCCCGAGGCAGGTGAAAAAAAATCCGCAGCTGGTTTATATTTACCGCCGAGCGTACTGGAAAAACAGGATGTGCGCGGCGGCGTGGTCGTTGAGGTTGGACCGGGAATCCCATTAGGCAAACCGGATGAATCCATGGATGAACCCTGGGATAATGACAATACCGCAGCCATTCGATATATACCAACCCAGGCAGAGATAGGTGACTATGCCTTGTTTGTAAGTAAAGCTGCAATTGAGATCAACGTGGAAGATGTTCAATATCTCATTGTTCCTCAATCTGCCATATTGGTTTTGATTCGAGATGATCTGGATAGTTATACCGATTGAGTAGTCCCTTTTCCTTTTCCACCGGCGGTCTATACCTGCACATTCCGTTTTGTGTAACCAAATGTATTTATTGTGATTTTTATTCGGTGACAGATCGTGAGGAAATAATTCCTCATTTTACCAGAACACTCATTAAGGAAATTGAGTTATACGAATTATCAGATAATGGCTGGAAAATTGATACACTATTTATTGGTGGCGGTACACCAACAATATTGGGCAGCAGGAACCTGGAAAGCATACTGCAAGCACTCTCAACTAAATTTGATCTTTCCAATGTGGTTGAGTTTTCGATTGAGACAAATCCGGGGGAGGTATCGCTGCAAACATTGCAGGATTTGCAAACGTTGGGAATCAATCGACTGTCGATTGGTGTTCAATCGTTCAATGATCGCTATTTGACGTTTCTTACCCGTATTCATAATCGTGAACAGGCTCTTGACACTATTCAGCATGCGAAAAGCATTGGATTTGAAAATATTAATATTGATTTGATTTATGGAATTCCAAATCAATCAGCGGATGATTGGCAAATGGATTTGGAAACAGCGTTGGAGCACGATGTCCGGCACGTGTCTGCCTATGCATTGACCGTTGAATCAGGGACACCATTATTTAAAATGGTCTCTTCCCATCAAGTACGTATGTTGGACGACGACAACATTGCCGATTTGTTTTACCGTACACATGATTTTTTCAACAGCAATGGTTATCACGGATATGAGTTGTCTAATTTTTCACAATCCGGTCTGGAGTGCCAGCACAATCTTCATTACTGGCATATTCACCCATATCTCGCTTTTGGTCCGTCAGCCCACGGTTTTGATGGAAAAACACGCTGGAATAATATTCCCAGTCTATCTTCTTATATGAAAGCAATTGAACATGGAAACAGACCGGTTCAAAATGCTTATACGATTGATGAACGTGAATATGCGAATGAACTCATTGGGTTCGGACTGCGGCTGAAGGACGGGTTTTGTCCGGATGATGTACCGAAATCATTGCGACTGGCGTGCATGAATAAGTTTGATGAAGTTCAATTGCACTATCGTGACTGCCTTGTCTATAACGAACACCATATTTCACTTACAAGACGAGGATTGCTGTTCGCGGATGCGATTGCGGCCGATTTTATTCTGGACTAAACGCTTAGGGTATAATTTTAGTAGTGAAAATGCTTAATTCTTTCACCTTCTGAACCGATCCGTGACATCGCCTCAACTCCGATCTCCAGATGCAGGTCTACATAATTGGATGTGACCTCTTTGTCTGATTCTTCGGTTTTAATTCCTTCCGGTATGACGGGGACATCAGAAATAAGCAGCAGGGCTCCTCTTGGGATTTCGTTTGAAAATCCGGTAATGAATATGGTTGCTGTTTCCATGTCAATCCCAAGTACACGAATGCGTTGTAAGTATTTTTTAAAGTTATTATCGTGTTCCCAAAGACGTCGATTGGTGGTATAGACCACTCCTGTTCTGTACTCAACCTTGTGTTCAAATAACAATTGAGAAACGTATTTATGCAATTTAAATGACGGCATGGCAGGTACTTCTTTTGGGAAATAATCATCGCTGGTACCTTCGCCACGGATGGCCGCCATCGGTAGTATAAAATGACCAATTTCAGTTGATTTCTTTAAACCACCACATTTACCAAGGAATAATACACCTTTCGGTGCAATGGATGAGAGCAAATCCATGATTGTGGCGGCGTTGGCACTTCCCATACCAAAATTGATTATACTCAACCCATCCTTATTTGTGGCAGACGTCATTGGACCGCCAATTCCCTTCACCGGAATTTTAAATTTTTCCGCGAATTTGTCCACGTAGTTCTGAAAATTTGTCAATAAAATCCAATCACCAAACTGATTGGGTTCCGTTCCCGTATAACGTTTTAACCAATTTAGTGCAATATCTCTTTTCTTTATGACCATAATTACCTCTTCTGTGCAACAAGTCGTATCACGGATGCCTCACCCTGATGAAGCGTGCCCTCAGCCAATACAACCGATTGTTCTTTGCAATAAATAATGTTGAATTCGGAAAACGATTCGCAGATAAAATGGGGATCGTATAATAAATCAATGTTCTTAGGGCCTCCTGAATCTTTCCCCATCTGATTTTTTGAGAATGCTTCAAAGATAATAGTCCCGTCCTGCCTCAACGCCTTTTTGTATTTCTCAAATAGCCTGGTTGCTTCATTTTCAACAAAATGCGAATACATAATAATAATCCCGTTATAGGTTTCGGGAACCAATTCGACCTCGAGCAAATCTGCACAGAGTGTGGTTACTTCAACCCCATTTTTTCCGGCCAGATTCCTCGCTTTTTGCAGCCCTTCACTTGAATAATCGATACTGGTAACCACATACCCTTTTGAAGCAAGCCAGACCCCATTCCGTCCTTCACCGTCTGCGACACATAAAACGTTCTTCCCCTTCAGCCATGGTTCAGATTCCACCAGAAACGCGTTGGGTTCTTTCCCGTAAACATAATCCGGGGAATGGTATCTCACATTCCACTTATTTTGCCAATTAGTCACGATTGAATTTCCAGAGATACCGGACAGTGGTCAGACCCCATCACCGAGTCATGTATATCTGCATCGATGACGTTATCCACAAACCCCTGATTAACCCAAAAATAATCAATGCGCCAACCCACATTTCGGGCGCGAGCACCAAACCGATAGGTCCACCATGAATATCGATTTGGTTCCGGATGAAACAGCCTAAACGTGTCCACAAAGCCGTGATCTTCATATTTATCAAGAAGGGCTCTTTCCACGGGTAAAAATCCGGAATAATTTTCATTATCCTTTGGACGTGCCAGATCAATGGGTTTATGGGCCGTATTCCAGTCCCCTGTCACCACCACATTTATTCCCGATTCCACCTGTTCGTCGAGAATCACAAGTAAATCTTCATAAAAATCCAGTTTGTACTGCAAGCGGGTGTCATCTTTTTGTCCATTCGGAAAATAAATGTTATAAAGCAGAAAATTGGAATGCTCCGTAATGAGAACGCGTCCTTCTTTGTCAAAACGATCAATACCCATACCCTCCTGAATAAAGAGGGGCTCATCTCTGCAAAAAGTTGCTACACCGCTATAACCAGGTCGTTCAGCTGAATGCCAGTAGGAATAATACCCGTCCGGCGATTGTAAAGCATCTGAAACCTGCTCACGGTTTGCTTTTGTTTCCTGAACACAAATGATATCACCATCTGATAACTGTACCCAATCCAGAAAGCCCTTTTTTTCCGCCGCTCTGATCCCGTTAACATTCCATGAAAACAATTTCATCCTTGTTTTTCCTTCTTCTTCAACATTGATAAAAGGATTAATTTACGGTTTTCTTTCCAATCATTTGTAAAATCGTTCTCAAAAAGACTTTAAATTCGAATAGGTTATAATTCAAGCAAGAAACGGAATCTATGGCAAAAAGAAAACACCATCATCGCAGAAACGAAAAAAGTATCTGGTCTGAATTTCGCTTTGAGATATTCATCGCCTTTCTTTTCTTTTTGGGTGTGTTTTTACTGGTGGAACAGATGGAAATCAAAGCCACCATATTTTATTGGATATCCACGGCAATAAGAACCAGTGCAAATGCTGTATATTCTGTTGCACGGTTGATTCGCGACACAATTTCACAAGTGGAAACTTCCGATATTGTGGGTATCGTTCTGATTCTCACATCTCTGGTACTTATTGCATTACGCTTTCGAAAGAAAGTTATCCATAGGTATTCAACATTATATTCATGTCCGGAGTGCGGTGGAGATTTGCACAGGACACACCGGAATACAAGTCAAAAATTATTGGAACTTGTACTGTATGCAAAAATAAAGCATTACAAGTGCAAACAATGCAGTTATGGTGGGATCCAAATAACTGAGAAATAGACTGGAAATCAACCAAAAGGAGACATCATGGATCTTTCACAAAAGATCACGAGCGATATTCAAAAAAATCCGATTATGCTGTTCATGAAAGGAACACCGCAGATGCCGATGTGCGGTTTTTCAAATACAGTTGTTCAAATCTTAAATCATTACGGTGTTGAATACGGTGCCACAAACATTCTTGAGGACCCGATGATACGAGTACGATTATCGGAATTTTCAAATTGGCCAACCATTCCGCAACTGTTTGTTAATGGCAAACTTATTGGCGGAGCAGATATTACGTTAGAACTACACCAGGGCGGACAATTGTTCGATATTTTGGATGGTGCAAACAGCAAAAATAATGACGGTGAATAATGGTTTGGCGACTGGGTTTTAATGCAATAAATTTGCGCCCGATTTCGGAATGAATTACGTTTTTTTTGAAAATTGGCCCGTTCGTCTAGTGGTTAGGACTCAAGATTTTCATTCTTGCAACAGGGGTTCGATTCCCCTACGGGCTACTTTGGGGTTTTATTGACCCCTTTTTCATTTTAGAGCGTCATTATGATTCACTGGCATCCTTACCTGGTACATTTTCCAATTGCACTCATCCTTGCAGCGTATTGCTTTTATATCTGCTTTCTTATTTTTCATAAGAGTGATTTTCACAGTGCCTCCATTTTCATTTTTTCACTGGCGGTGGTGTCTGGTTTTTTTGCCGGGATTTCCGGCGAAAAAGCGGCATTAACTCAGTCATCAACTGATCCTGTTGTTTTGCAGTTAATCCAGAACCATGAACTATATGCCAACCTGAGTATATGGGGATCCATTGCGACTCTCATTGTATGGATATTTGTCAGTAAGAAATATGGAATTGATTCACCCCTGCGATGGTTGATTTTCATTTTAGTATCGGGATGTGCTTTTACAATCATTGTTACAGGTTATTTTGGTGGACAATTAGTCTATATGCATGGTGTCGGTGTCTTGATGTAAATTCCATTTATGGGGAATGACCAATCTTATTTTGAATACGACACCATTATCCTGGGTGCCGGCATTAATGGATGCGCTATAGCAGATGAATTGGCCCGCGCAGGGAAAAATGTTGTTGTTCTGGAAAAAAACACGATTGGTTCCGGAACTTCATCCAAATCATCCCGACTCATCCATGGAGGACTCCGGTATCTTGAGCAATTTCAAATTGGTTTGGTGCGAGAAGCTCTTCTTGACCGCCAGGAGTTGCTAAGAAAATATCCGTCTTTTGTAAAAATGAAGCCATTTTACCTGCCCGTGTATTCCAGTAGTCCACGACCGGCCTGGATGATATGGTCGGGCTTGAAACTATATGATATATTAACCGGGCGATATGTTCAATATAAATCCCGAATTATCGATCGGAAATTTTTTAGTCTATTTGCCCCATCGCTGAAAGAAGATGGATTAAAAGCAGTGTTTCAGTATTTCGATGCAAAAACAGATGACCTACTGTTAACCCAGACTGTCGCCGAGGATGCGCAAAAAGCGGGTGCAGATGTTCATCAATTTGTAGAAATCGATACCATTAAGCAAACGGACACTAACTATATAATTCATAGCAATCGGGGCATATTTACCGCGCCATTGCTCGTCAATGCCACCGGCCCATGGATAGATGAAGTAAATGAACGGTATGGACTACATTCGCGCTATCACATAAGAAAAATCAGTGGCATTCATGTGATCTTTCCAGGATTATTGACCCATGATCTGCTGTTCATGCAAACGGTCGAAAAACGTATATTTTTTATTATCCCTGAACCCACAAAAAATCAAACCATTATTGGCACAACTGAGCGTGAAGAATTGGGAACTATGGATGACGTGAAAATTCATCCTGATGATGTTGATTATCTAATACGGCAATTGAATGCCTATCTAAAGCCGGAATGTCAGGTTTCACCGGACAAAATCAAATCTTCCTATATTGGTGTACGGCCGCTTATCGCACACAAAGATAACCCAACTGACCTATCACGTGAATATGTACTGGATTTGCAGGAAAATAACGCTGCCCGCCTGCTGCATGTATTTGGAGGGAAAATCACAACCTATCTCTCGCTTGCCAGACAAGCAAAAAGGATATTACAACAAGTGAATGATCATTAAACTTTACCGTGCAATTTATTAGACACTTCAAAATTTCCATTGAATTCTTCATCTTATATTCGCTGATTATTCCTTCGTCTGTCTATGGAATTGTTGAAATAAAGGGTAAGGTGATTGATTCCACAACAAAAAATCCAGTTATTGGAGCCAATATTCAGGTTGTTGAAACAATCTATGGAACGGCAAGCGATGAATTCGGAGAGTTTGAGCTAACGGTTAACAAGGATCTTCCCATTGCACTAAAAGTGACCCACATTAGTTATGAAACTCTTGAAACAACCGTTTCTACACCTGATGGTATTACGCTGGAATTGAAACCCAGCATAATAAAAGGTAAAGTAATAGAAGTAACCGGTGTACGTCCCCTTTATCAGGCCGATGTGTCGGCAGATGTAGATCTAATCGATACAAAACAAATTGAGTTGCAAGGTGCACGTGAAGTAGGGAGTGCCCTGCGCAGAGTAACAAGTGTAAATATTGACTACAATAATTCCGGAAAACAGACCATCAAAATCCGTGGAAGCAACCCGGAAGAAGTTGCTGTATATCTTGATGGGGTTAAAATAAATCAGGCCAATACTGGTGTTGCGGATTTATCCATGATCGACATAAATAATCTAGCAGAGATTCAGGTGATTAAAGGAGGAAACACAACGTTATTTGGCGCAGGAAATACTGGTGGGGTTTTAAACCTTGAATCAAGGCATGTTGAAAGAAATTCTCTTAGCTTGAAACAAGGTAACGGATTAACATTTGACGATGATGTTGATTTTAGTGCGGCTGGTACGGTGAAACGAAATTTCCTGGGTTTAGGTGCACGGTATACAGGAATGACACGTGCATATGCCGGAAGAACAATAACCACATCCTTGTTTAAAAATGTATACTCTGATATCATTCTGCCTGGGGGGATACTACTTGTAAAATGGTATGAACTAGAAAAAGCATTATCCTTCCCATCCGGTGGTATTGATTTAGCGGATAAGATGAAAGTTTCCAGTGCAAAATATTCTGGAAATATTCCTTATACGGGTAAATGGGAATTTTTTATGGGAAAGCGATCCTGGATAAATAACCAGGACTTTTTGTCAAGTCTAAATGAAAATGTTACCGACGAGACTGAAACAGCTAGAATCTCTAAATTGGTATCATTCAGATTTTTCGAATCAACGGTACAATATGAGATAGAAAATCAAAAATTCACGGGAGATAAAAAGCAATTTGACGTGCTGGGAAATAAACTGGCGAACCGGTATTCGGCACTTACCAAAAATGATAATGGAGTATCTTTAGCCGCAAGAACATTACTTAATACAGAAAACCCAATCGTCAGTGAAGTGCATTTCGAAGTGGGATTGCGATGGGATTATCAGGCCATTTCACAGCTTGATCAATTTGTATTCACATTAGATTCCGAAAACCAGAATCCCATTGTTTATTATAAACCAAAGGTTTACCGATATCATACAACCTCCTCGCGGCGCCTTGGAATGCATATATCCGGGAACAATGAGGTTCTTCGCTATTCGGTTTTCGTCAACCAGGGATCCAATATTCGTAATCCTTCTTTACTTGACTATTTTCGCTTTTCTTATGTGTCTCCTGAGATGCAGGTTGATTCAACTTTGGGGAATGAATACCTTCATACAACCGAAGCAAACCTAAATCTATCTCTTCTTAAACCTTCTATAGATTTACCGATCAATACCATTGACATTGGTTGTGGCTTTTTTATCAATGATTATACAAACAAGATTGCTCATTTTCTGGATGAGGATGGTAATGCAATTCCTTACAACGCCCAGAGTGAAAACATTTCAGGATTGGAAGGCAATATAACATTGCATTGGTTTCAGGATATTATGTTGATCGATGTTGGATCTACCTATCTCAATATAAGTTCTCCTATTGTATTTCCAAATAGACCAAAACACTATTCGGTCCTTGGTATGGAAATAAACAAAGGTATCCTTTCCATTGGTTATGATCAGTTTTATTATGGTAAACGGTTCGTCTATATACCTGGTATTGGAGAGGGGTATCTGGAACCTACAAAAAATGCAAATCTATCCATTTCGATTCAGAGAACTTATTTTAATGTAAATGTGATATTGAACTACTCTATTCGAAACATTATGTCATCAACAGAAAAGGGTGACATTGATCTCCGTGGATTTAATTATTTTGATCAATATCGTCAAATTTTCTCAATAAAAGCTGAATTATGATACTTACTAAAAAATGGTTGATTGGTACCCTCATCGTTTCAGGTGTTTTATCTCATCTGGTATGTACAATTCCAACGAAGCCAAAATCCAAAGGCGACAGCTTTAGTGTTTCCTACGAATATACACCCACATTTATTGCTTCTGGAATTCCCATTGATATACAGTGGTCTGATATTACAATAGAGCACTTTAAAGAATATCGTATTGAACGAGCTAAAATGGTCGGTGATGCTGAAGTTTGGTCATTGAGGGCAACGTTAACGGATTCACTTGTTACACATTATATCGACACGTTAGATGACGATGTAGAATTTCAGTATCGCGTTCGGGCTATTGATCAAGATGATCAATATAAAATTGCATTATCCGATAGAATAGCAATCCCGGAGATGTCTTCAATTTCCATTCCTGATGATCAAATTTCCATTCAATCGGCATTCGATAGCGATTTTATTGATGACATGGATAGTATATTGATTTATCATGGTGAGTATTCCTGTTCCCTGAATGTTCTCAATAAAGACGTAGTTATTTTTGCCCCAAATGGAAATACAAACACGTTTTTGAAACCCATACAAAATGTGACACATCCCATTGTTCATATTAACAGTGGAAAGCTAACGGGATTTACAATTATTGGGGGTGAAGCCCTGCATGGCGGGGGGATTTTTGCTGAGGGAAATGCGGTAATATCACAATGCGTGATAAAAGGCAATATTGCGATTCAGGATCCGGACCAACAGCTTCCCACATTTCCCCTGGGGTATGGAGGAGGTATTCATGCTACGGACCAAGTCATAATCCAAGACTGTGTCATTAGTGATAATAATGCTGAAATTGGTGGCGGAGGTATAGTACTTGAAGATAATGTTAACCTACTGAATACCACAATTAAAGAAAACTACTCGGCTGTCACCGGTGGGGGTATTTTTGTTTACAATAATTATAATTCAACAATAAACAATTGTATCATTTTTAAAAACCTATCAATGAAACAGGGTACGGGACTGGGTGGTGGTATGTACAACAATGGATCTGTAGAAATACATAACTGTCTGTTTTTAAGAAATTCAGCAGGAATATATGGCGGAGGATTTTACAACGATAATAATGCCGTTTTAGATTGCGTGAATAGCGTGTTTTATAAAAACACATCCCATAATAGACAAAAATCATATGGTGTTTTTGGTGGCGGTGGTGATGTAGAAATTATGAATAGTATACTGGTGAACAATTCTGGTGGTTTTGAAAATCGTTTATTCGGCCAAACCTTACGCTATAGTTTGACTGATCAAATGACAATACCAATTGGAGAAGGAAATATTATCGATGATCCTATGTTTGTGGATCCCCAAAGCGGTAATTTTTCACTTCAAGTAGATTCACCCTGTATTGATGGTGGCAATCCCGATGAAGTTTATAATGATGCTGATGGCAGTCGAAATGATATGGGGCTGTTTGGTGGTCCCTACGGTATCATTCCCTGATAATACCGTTGGCGTAATATATATCGTAACGTTGAATACCAAGACTTGCAGATTTAAGCCTTATTGGGTAAACGGAGCTTTCATCCACATAAAATAAAATATTGTTATAAAATCGAACTGTGTCGCCTGCCACTACCATGGCATCATGGTCAAAAAATATCCCGTAATAATGTAGTCCATCGGTTGACTCCAAATGTACTTTGATTTCCCATCCGTCAACATCGTTATTTGATGTGTTCATTATATCCCAATCAAATGTGATAAACCCGTCATAGCCATTTAACGTAATAGATCGCACTGCTGCTTTAATCGGAACTGTATTTACAACCTCATTTTGATGCTCGGTGCAGCCCGCAAGAAAGAATAAAACAGGTAGAATGATTCCAAATTTCATATCATTAACATATAGAAAATGGAAAAGCAATGCAACCGATGACTGCTTTCAATCCGGAATCAGATAATAGTAATTTTAAATGTACCACCGATCGCTATTTATAGTTTTGTGTGAATATGGAGAGATGGCAGAGCCTGGCTGAATGCGCCGCACTCGAAATGCGGTTTACCTTCGGGTAACGGGGGTTCGAATCCCTCTCTCTCCGCTCCTCTTAAACCCCGTTTCTCGACGGGGTTTTTGCTTATTCACAATTTTGGTGCGTTTGTTTATAAGTATGTCAAATTTAGTCAAATATACCCTAAAACATCAAAAATGGGATACAAATCCCCGGAACAATTTGAACAATCAAACACCAAACAAGCTGTATGACTTCTCATACTGTCTGTTTTTTTGTTGCAAGATCAGACATATCCAGTTGCAACATCACCAGTGACTCCAGGTAATCTTTTTCCACACAGC
>CAZZIU010000031.1:0-17451 GCA_964654545.1 uncultured bacterium | reverse complement strand
ATAGGATATAGCAATACTATATTTTATTCAGTTCCTGAATTTAACTCTTCCAGATAGGAATACAGATCGGCTAAATCTCGTGCCGAGAGTTCTGGCCAATCCATGTGTTTTTCAATCAATTTTTCATCCATAGCCGGGGCATGACTCCACATTTTTGCTATCAGTGATACCGGTGAATTAAGTTCTTTTATCTGGGCTAAGTCTATCCTGGCGGTATTATTACCAACACCATTCAGGGTATGGCAATCCAGACATTTTTTTTGTGAAACCAACTCTTTCCCGTGGTAGGCATCGCCTGGTTTATCTTCTAATTTTGACTTATAGATGTATGTAATGATATCTCCCAGCTCACCACTTTCAAAAATGGGGATTTGAATAGTATTGTCTTGCATAGCTTCCCACATTTTGGGACCATGATTCCATAATCGACCGGCAAATTCCAGGACAGTGTAATTAAAATTCATATCCTCAAACCCTGGACCGATATTTTTTGAACCTGTATCATCATGACAATTGGTACAACCTTTTTCATGAACCAACAATTTGCCACGGTCTGCATCTCCCAATTCGAAAGAGTTGGGGGGGAAAACTGTCGGTGACATAAAAGATTTAATTCCGGCAGAGATATCGACAAAATCATCTTTTACAAAATACGGTTGTTCAATTCCATGTTCGGCAAACAACTCTGCCATTTGCGGTCCGTGATTCCACATCGCTTCAGCTAACGCCATGGGCGATAGATATTCTTTTTTATGGCTTATATTCGGACCAATATCACCACCCTGACCGCCAAAAGTATGGCATTGGGTACAATTCATGGATTTCAACAGTTTTCGGCCACGAAAACTATTCCCCTCTTCACCGCGGTATCGCAGGAACAATAAATAGTCAATTAGACAGGACATTTCATATTCCGTAATCGGTTGAAATTTTTCACCCTTTTTAGACATTTTCTTCTGCATCTTGGGAAAATGGCTCCACATTGTTGCTGCCAGTTCAAGGTGAGTTCCATAGTATTTTCTTCTCCCCAAATCTGGTCCGCCCCTGCCTCCATCACCATTAATTGCATGGCATGAGCTGCATCCTTTATCATGAAATACTTCCATTCCAACATACTGGGATTCCGCATCATTTTCACTACCGCTACCCTGAACCACACCACTTAGTCCGACAAAGAATGCAAAAACTAATATGATGCTCATTCCCGGTTTATTCATTACGATAGAAGTGTACATGCTTCCTCCCTGGTTTGATACCAAAATTGGTCCCTAAAACCCATACCGATCATGAGTAATCACAACTTACTATTTGGACTCAGTTACGCTTTTTAGATAAATATAAATGTTGCTCATATCCGTCCCATTCAATTCCGGCCAGTCGATTACTTTCTTCGATGCTTTTGATTCCATAAGGGGAGCATGATTCCACATAATCTGCGCCATCGTGACGCCGGATGATAAATTGAGTGAAGGACGAATATTTTCAGGAGCTGAACCGGATTTCAATTCGTGACAGCGTACACAACCACTCTTCCGGAATGCTTTTTTCCCTTCTCCCGCTTCTCCGGAATAATTATTGAAACCCATGAAATACAAATAGGCAATGACATCAGCCATTTCGCTGCTTGAGAAATGAGGCCAGGCCAGGTTTTTTTCTTCCATCAATTCGTTCATTGCAGAACTGTGATTCCAAAGGATTGCGGCGATCTCATTCACACTCAAATCCCATTTCCGAAATTCCAGATTTGGAGCTTCATCGTTTCCTTTGCCACCTATCGTGTGGCAAGAAATACAGCCCTTATCTTCGAAAAGTACCGCACCATTTTGAGGATTACCGGGAGACTGAAATATTCGTCTCCGTGATGCCTGCGAGCCAACGGATCGGATATAGGCCTGAAGATCGACCATTTCCTCCTTTTGGAACTGGGGAAATTCCATACCTGAGACCTCAATCTCTTCTCCCATTTTTGGACCATGATTCCATAATGCCTGGGCTAAAAATAGCGGCGAAACAAATTGGCTCAATGTATCCAGTGCCGGACCACGGTCACCACCCTCGCCAGCCAGGGCATGACATTTATCGCATCCTTTTTGACCGAATATAGCCGCACCTGCTTCCGGATTACCCGGCTTTCCAAGATACCTCAAATAAAAAATATATGTTAATAGATCAGAAAATTCCGTGGTGGTAAAGTTGGGGAAGGATAGACCTTGATCTTTGATCTCTAACATCATATCTGGAAGATGATTCCACATTGTACTGGCCAAATCCAAAGCAGAACCATAATATTCGTTCTCCACCAGATCCGGACCCACGCCTGTGCGAGTATGGCAGTTGATACAACCTTTCTGCTCAAATACATACCTTCCCTGCAAGGGATTTGTTGGTAACCCTTCCTGTCCGAAGCCTGTGGTGTGCAGTATAAACCATGCGGTCATTGCTATCGTTGATGTGGAAAAGACAATGTGTAAGCCATTAAATAAATGATGAACTTTTTTCATGTTGTTACCTGTTCTAAGGATTTATCTCCTCCGGATTTCGATTACGTTGTAATCCAACGAAAACATAGGTTAAAATAATTGCGATAGTCAAAAAGAGAGGTATTGCTAATAAGCCTATTGCCACGGATGCGTTTATTGCATCGTTTAAATCATGGGCCACGAAAAGGAGACTGGCAATCCAGGTATCCACTGACAGAACAAAAATCCAGATCAAACTGATTGAGGCAACTTGCAACGCAAAAATGGTTTTATTGTTCATGATTTCGTCCCCGATGTGGGTTGAATAATAGTTTCAAGGTTTTCTGGTGGATCATCTGGCAAATAGGATTTAAGACGATGAGCTACTTCACGTACACTGGTTTCACGACCTTCTTTTATTTCCCAGATAGATATGAGCGGAAAAAACTTTGCAAAGAGCATGAAGCCCAACATAAAGGCCGCAACTCCACCACCAAACAATGCCCATTCGGTTAACGATGGAATGTAAATCCCCGTGGGATATTCCAACCTTGGATTTGATAGCGATGGAACAACAATATTCAATCGCTCCAACCACATTCCGATTGTTACGGCGGCTGACGCTATAAAAATACCGCTGATAGTTTTTGTCTTTTTATTGCTAAGAATGATGACCGGAATTAAAAAATTGCAAATGACCATCGTCCAGAAATAGAAAGCATAATCCCCTGTAAATTTGTAAAAGAAAACACGCATTTCGTCTGGCTCATTACCGTAGAAAGTCGTCAAATACTCTGAAAAGGTGAAGTAAAACCATAACAGCGACATGACCAGCAACAGGCTGGATAGATAGCGGAAGTGGATTTGCTTTAGATATTTTTCCAAATGGTACACTTTCCTGAAAACTATCATGACCATGAGCAATGCTGCAATACCGGAAAATATCGCCCCCACAACAAAATATGGACCAAAAATTGTGCTGTGCCAACCCGGTTGAATTGTCATTGCGAATATGTAGGAGATTACGGTGTGGACTGATATTGCAATCGGAATTACCATTACCATCAGTATATTGATGGCGCGACTTAAAATTTTGTGCTGCTTCTCTGTGCCCTGCCAGCCCCACGATAAGAATTGATACAACCAGCGTGGCCGTACTCCTCTGTCGCGAAGAATTGCAATATCCGGAATCATTGGAAGATATAAATAAACAGTACTGGCCGTGAAATAGGCGGTAATACTGGTAACGTCCCATAACAGCGGTGACTGAAGACGTCCATTGGTTACCAGATGCCAGATTCTTCCCGGCTGTCCCAGGTCCAGAATGGGATGGAGTCCGCCAATGGCAAGCACAATGGCAGTGATAACTTCAGCCATCCTTGTAATTGGGCGTCTCCATTCTGCTTTGGATAGACGGAGTATTGCAGAAATCAATGTCCCGGCATGACTGATTCCAATAAAAAACACAAAATTAATAATATAAAATCCCCAGGATACTGGCTGTGCCATACCGGTAACACCTAACCCGAACATTACCTGATTTATAAATGCATAAAGAGCAAAAAACAGCATAAAAAACAATATTCCATACATCCAATAGAATGCGGGACCGGTTTCTTCAATGGATCGAAATAAATCCTGATCCTGATCCGTAACCGTATTCTGATTCGTCATTTTCTTACTCCGTTTCCGATAAATAGACTACTTTTGGCTCAGTCCCCAGTTCTTCAAAAACTCGAAAGGCTCGTGAACTGTGTCTTAAATGTGACACGCGACTTTCCTTGTCGTTTAAATCACCGAAACTGATGGCATCCGTTGGACAGGATTCGACGCAAGCCGGGATATAATCACCTTCCTGTAATTCTCTCCCTTCCAACGCGGCTTGTTCCTTTGCCTGTTGTAATCGGTGGCCGCAAAAAGTGCATTTTTCTACGACGCCATCGGGACGAACAGAAACATCAGGATTTAATGCTCTATCCATGTCTTCAGACCAGGTTGGTTTGGTCCAGTTAAACGATTTTACCGTATAAGGGCAAGCTGCCATGCAGTAACGGCATCCGATGCACTGCGGAAAAATTTGTGCGATGATCCCATCCTCAGTCTTATACGTGGCTCGTACAGGACAAACTTTGATGCAAGGTGGATTATCACATTGAAAACACGGTCGTGGCATATAGCGTACTTTGGCATCAGGATACTCACCTTCATAGGTTGTTAAAACATCCATCCAGAGCATTGTTCTACCTTTTGCTGATTCCTCCGGGCCAACAATCGCCACATTATTTTCCGTTTTACAGGCAGATGCACAACCCCCACATCCCGTGCATTTCTGTAAATCTATCACCATTCCCCATTTCTGCATATCCGTTACTCCTGTAGGTTAAACTCGTTTTTGATGGCTAGATTTTCTAATTCTAACACGTGTTGAATACAGTGATGAAATACCACTCATCCTATCCATATCTTCTGAAAATAATTGAGTAATGTTTTCCGCACCCGTGGCAAAAAATCGCCCCATTGGCAACACAACTGAATCAGGCATCACCGTTGGCCGCAATTTGGCTTTTACCGTCAGAGCCCGATTTTCAGTTATGACGTCAATCATATCACCGTCTTCAATTCCATAGATATTGGCCGTTTGGGGGTTCAGCTCTGCCCAAAGGTTCCAGTATTCTCTCGAATACAACCCGGACATTTCTTGCACCAGGCCAAGTTGTGCACCGCTTTGATCCCAATTCCCAATCAACCAAAAAGGCAATAGCTGAACCGGATAATTCGTATTATCGCTGATTGCCTTTTCATAATGAGGCAAAAAGGCATAATCCCCCCGCGCCTCTATATGCAACTCGTTGAGTAAGTCGCTGTAGGATTGATCAGTGGAACCGTTGTTCGATTGTACATTCTGGAAAGATGTATTCAAATAAGATGAATAAAATTCAAATTTTCCAGACTCATTCTTGAAAAGGTTTTTAATGTCGATTAGTTCATATCCCGGATCCCACCATCCGCCATTTTTCAGGAGCAATTTCCAGAATTCAAAAAAGGAAGAATGCTTCATTGGCTGCCAACCGCGCTCCTTAAGAAATTCAATCCATGAGTAATCTACTTTTTCAGATACTATAACGCCCTTTCCACCTTCATACAATGATTTTGCATAAGATTTGATAAATGCGGGAAAGTCTTTCCACGGTAAATTTTCGCTGGAATTGGAATCAATGGATTGACCAATTTTTAAAAGGAACTCACAGAATTGCTGCGTGTCATCCACGCGATCCATTGTCGGTCGTTGGACAACAAAATGAGGGAAGTCGATCGTTGGCACGGCATAACTGGCATTCCAGCTCTCCAATTCTCCCGGTTCGGGCAAAATCAAATCTGCTTGAAGTGCGCTATCATTTTTAAATGAACCTACATATACAATGTAGGGTACATTATTCATAAAGCGTTTGGTCTGATGAAGCCGCTTTCCCAGTAATGCGGGATCCGCCTGCTGGATAAATAGCGTATCAATAGGAGCTTCTTCTCCCTCCATTTTTGCCAGGAAATGCTCAAAGGTGCTGAACGCATTTACCATATTGGAATGTCCTGAAGACGATTTGGATTTATCACTTACGGGAAAATAATCCTGGCGCGGGAAAAGGACTCCGCCTTCCTGGTTGATATTCCCTTTAAGTGCATTTAAACAATAAATAGCGTACTGATTGTAAGAACCATTTGTGTTTTCAGATGATTGCCCACCACCAATAGCAAAGGCACGATTTGAAAGGGCAAATTGTCTGGCCAGATCAATAATTGTTTCACCTGAAAGCCCGGTGATATCCGCGACCTTTTCCGGTGAATATTCCGAAAGTACAAATTGCTTGAAACCAAGATGGGATTTCCCCTCATTGTCAGTCCAATCCTCAAATCCGAACGTGTGCTTATTGATAAAGGTAGAATCGTAGGTCTTGTCACGAACAATAACATTGGCCATACCGAGTGCCAATGCACCGCTGGTTCCTACCTTTATAGGATGCCATTCAGACGATTTGACAGCCGTCCGTGATTGGTATGAACTGAGATGGATGATATGGGCATTAGAATTACCATAGATTTGATTAAAATAAATCGGACTCAATGGTTCATCAAGAACATCCAGATCAAAATTCATGATAAGATCAGCATGGGCAAAATCGAAGGTTGGAGTTACTCCCGCTCCATGTGCCAGATTAGCGGCTAGATCAAATGTTGGTTGATACCCTGAAAACAATATGTTCGGCGAACCAAAGCGGTTAAAAATTCGCTGAACCAGAACAGAAGCTAAACTATGATAGTCGTCTGTAATTAATGCTAGTTTCTCAGGTGTACCTTTGGATAATAATTTTCGGAGTCGACCGCTGACAATATCAGTGGCTTCCTGCCATGAAATTGGTTCCCAATTGTCTGACCCGCGAGGTCCTGTTCGTTTAAGCGGTTGCTTTATCCGATCCGGGTGGAACAGCGTTTCTATGCCCGACACTGCCAATGGACATATTGCTCCCCGATTAATGGGGTAATCCGGATTACCTGTAATGTTTACCGGTATATTATCTATTAACCTAACACGAAGTGCGCATCCACCGGAGCATTTGGTACACAGACTGTTTTTCCATGATTCTGTGAGCGATCCGGTGTTCAAGCGAGTAAATACTTTTTCGGGTATATCCAGTAACATGTGTGCAGCCCAGGATCCAGTAACTGCGGCTGTTCCAGTAATGCCTAATAACTTTAAAAATTCACGACGGCCAATTTCCAACGTTTTCTCCTTTTATTGATTTGCAATACCTGTTAGCGATGGCACGCATTGCAATCTTGCGTAACTAAATTTCCTTTATGGCAACTTTTACACCAATCCATTGTGATTTCCACATAAGGCTCCGTAAATGGTTCTGTTCTTTCCGCTACATTTCCATGACAGGTAGAACAATCGATTTCTCCCAAGGTAACATGTCTCTGGTGAGAAAAATAGGCATGGTCAGTGACGCGGTGTACCTGAATCCAGGGGATTTTTTTTCCTTCTGATATATGGTCGACCACTTTTTGTGCTTCTTCGATATCTGTGTCCATATCCTCGTGGCATTCTGCACATTGGTAAATATTGGGGATACTGGCACGGCGTTGGGTTTCAACCTGCAGATGACAATCATAACATTCCAGCTCAATTTCATCTATATGGTATTGATGATTAAATTGGATGGGTTGAACGACTTTTGGGTTGCCAGCAAATAAAGTGGAAAAGGTTGCAAGTCCGGCTAAAAGTGACGAAAAAACTTTCGATCTGTTTACGATCATATTGCTATTTATCCTTGTAGACAGTATCGCACACGTTTCATAAGGAATATTAGCGCCTATTCGCGCTTTCAATCTCCAGGCAATCCGTAATCTGTCGGTTTAACTTGTGACGTTTGTTGAACTAACTGCTCAAATAAATTTACTACAATAAAGCTGTATTTGAAAATCCCTAATATCTACATAAGGATATTAATATGAGTTTGTCCTGATTTATAATGGGCAACACCGGGAACATACAATTTGGATAAATAATCTATTGCCGGTCATAGAATAGACAAGCAATTTCCCAGTGTACTAATAAAGGCAATATCGTATGAATCCTGAAAGCGAATTATTCCCCGAAACAATTGAAGTTGTTAACGACTTTTTGTTACTCCAATGGAATAACGGCGAGGAAAGTATAATTGGATTGAAAGCGTTGCGGGATAATTGTCCCTGCGCTCATTGTGCCGGCGAAGTCGATGCGCTGGGAAATATTTATATTGGGCCGGCTCGACAACCGAAAGAAGATAACTACATATTGATTTCTATCCAACCCGTCGGCCATTATGCTCTCAAACCTATTTGGCAGGACGGCCACGATGACGGGTTGTATTCCTACTCCCTTTTACAAAAAATTGCCAATTACGGGGCGGAAAAAATATAGGGGCGTCGTTTCTGACGCCCCTACTTACCTTTTATAAATACCCTAACTGTTCGATCTTTAATAGAATATCCTGAACAAGGACTTCCGGATCGGTTGTCGATGAATTAATAACAATTTCTGCATTTTCCGGAGCTTCATAAGGATCACTTATTCCCGTGAATTCCTTAATGATGCCCTGTCGTGCTTTGGCATAAAGCCCTTTTACATCGCGTTCTTCACATACCGCCAGCGGTGTGTCCACAAAGACTTCAATGTAACCGCCCAGGGATGAGATTAGCTCCCGATTGAAACGTCGGTCTTCCCGGTAGGGAGCAATTGGGGCACAAACAGCAATACCACCATTTTTGGTTATTTCACTTGCTACATACCCTATACGACGGATATTTAATGAACGATGTTCTTTAGAGAATCCCAGTTCGCTGGATAAGTGGGTACGTACAATATCACCATCCAACAACGTTACCGGACGCCGTCCGTCTTCCAATAGTTTTACCATCAGTCCATTTGCGATTGTGGATTTTCCACTTCCCGATAAGCCGGTGAAAAAGATCGTGAATCCACGCTTGTTTAGTGGTGGCTGTGAGTTACGCAATTCCTTCACTACTTCGGGATAACTGAACCATTCCGGGATGTCCAATCCTTTTTCCAAACGACGACGTAATTCTGTACCGGAAATCGTTAATGTACGAGCACCTTCTTCCACTTCATCTATGGCCTGGTATTCAGCGCGGTCTTCCACATAAACCATCAGCTTAAATGGAACCATTTTAATTCCCAGTTCTTCTTCATGTTGCTTGAGCAGCTCCTGAGCATCATACGGACCGTAGAATGGGTTTCCCTTGCTGTCATTGCCGGGACCGGCATGGTCGCGACCAACGATCAAATAGTTGCAGCCATAGTTTTTACGAATAATGGCATGCCATAGGGCTTCCCGTGGACCTCCCATGCGCATGGCCAATGGCAACAAACTTACACTGGCTGTACCGGTAGGGTATTTGTTTAAAACCTGTTCATAACAACGGACGCGTGTATAGTGATTTACATCGCCCGGTTTTGTTAAACCGACTACCGGATGAATAAGGACATTTGCTTTAAGTTCTTTGGCTGCTCGAATGGTTAATTCCACATGGGCACGGTGCATGGGATTGCGCGTCTGAAACGCAACAATCTTATCCCAGCCGTGTTTGCTGAACTGATCCCTTAATTCTCCGGGAGTGTGCCGCAACAACTGGTAATCATAGTGTTTTGGTGCCGCAAGCCCTTCCAGCGTTCCACCTATATAAACGGGATGAGAATATTGCAGCAAATAATTCACTGCCGGGTGCAAAATATCTTGTGTGCCAAAAACCTGTTCCGCTTCCAGTTTCAGGTCCGGTTTCCACATGCTTTCTATGGTTAGCAGTGCCAGTGCAAAACCTTCTTTGTCGCGCAAAACCAGTTTATCACCTTCTGACACTTTTTTACTGGTTTCTTCAGGGATGTCCAACGTTATTGGCATCGGCCACAGGATACCGTTGGCTAACCGCATGTCTTTTAGAACGGAATCATAATCGGATTTGTTTATAAACCCGGTTAATGGCGAAAATCCCCCATTGAGTAACAATTCCAAATCACAGATTTGTCTGTCATTCAGTGTCCACGATTGGTATTTAATCGTTTCTTTTTTTAATGCTTCAGCACGGTCTTCGGATACCATCAAATGCGTTAATGCACCACCGTGAGGTGCTATCAAGTCTGAGATCACTACAATCCCCTTTCTTTACTAAATATGTGTTTAATAATAGAATTCAGACTTTAAAATTACAGGTAATTCAATAGAATATCATTGATTTATCTTCATTTTATGTCAGTATTGTTATCCGTATCAATTTTGACTTAAACTATTGGGCAATGATACGATTCAAAACAGTTATTACTCATAGTCTATGCACTTGGTTCTTTTTGTTGACGGTGATATCAACCGGTCATTTGGGGAGCCATCATCATTTTTCTTCTTTCCGGGAAAAATGGATGTGTTCCATAGATTGCAAGGACAAGTCCCATCAACTTGATCATATCCCCTGTGTCTGGAAAAACGCCGAGCGACAGTTGGTTGCATTTCAGCCTTGGAAGACCAATTGGTTGCATACCCATATTGAAAAATTTTCTATATCAATACAAGAATCAGTATTTCTTTCAAACCAACCCTCCAAACAAATTAGTCGCAGCCCTCCCCGCCTTACTTTGATCTGACGCCCAATTTTCATTTCAAAGAAAGGAGTTCCTTTGAAAAAAGCAACCTTGTTCGCTTTTTTAATTCATTTTATTTGTCAAACACAAACTACCACGAATCCTGATTTCAGTTTAATCGGAGATTTATTGATCGTCACCAATAATGACAGTACAACGCTATCCCATTCGGGAGTCGAGTTGGCATTTCAGGGGTATGTAAATCCATTTTCAAAAGCAAATGTCTATTTACACGTCCATGATGGTGTCGGGCTTGAATTGGAGGAGGCCTATCTATCAATCGAACGTGGTTTGCCTTTTGCCCTAGGAATGCGAACAGGAAAATTTCGTCCAGCGTTTGGGAAAATTAACCGTGAGCATCCCCATACTTTTTACTTTATTAATTCCCCAATGAGTGCCGTATCAGTTTTGGGCGAGGAGCATTGGGCATCCACCGGCATAGAGATCAATGCTCTATTACCCTTTTCCTGGTATAGTCAATTTATCTTTGGATATACTCAATCGGGGATGATTGCAGAAAATCATGACGACCACACCCATTCGCATGAGATCGAATCCACAAGTCCAATGCAATATGTCAAAACATCAAACTTTTTTGACCTGAATGATATAACCCATTTTGAAGCAGGGTTAAGCTATACGCGAAGCAACGATGACTCTCTATCTTTTTTTGGTTATGATTTCAAACTGAAGTGGAAACCTGATGTCTATCGATCTTTCACTATTCAAAGCGAAGTGTTTCAGAATGTTGACAATGAAACTGATAGTGAGCATTCTCCTTTTTCAGCGTATACCTGGCTATCATATCAATTCAATAAAAAATGGAATTGCGGGTTCATTGCTGACTATATCGCAGAATTCGAAGGTAAGCGATTTTTTGCACCGGGGTTATTTTTTGGTTTCAGTCCGGTTGAAGAATCATCCGTATTTCGAATGAAAATACAACAGATTAATCATGTCGGTGAATCAGAGCAGTTTATTGTGATTGGTCAATTAATCTGGGCACTTGGTCCTCACAAGCCACATCGTTTTTAGAAAGTAATAAAATGAATAAAATAACAACAATCATTCTTCTCGTTGTTTCCGTTGGTATTGCCGGGAAACTAAAAATAGTCACATCCACTACCGATCTAGCGGATATAGCGTCAACAATTGGTGGTGAGCATGTTTCTGTAAGCAGCATTGCAAGAGGGAATCAAGATCCCCACTATGTGGAAGTGTTACCATCCTATATGATAAAAGTCAAACGAGCTGATATCTATTTTATGGTAGGCATGGAGCTGGATTTGTGGGCACAACAGATTATTGACGGGTCACGGAACCGTAAGCTGGAGGTGGTGGATTGCTCTACGGTTATTAAACCGCTGGAAAAGCCAACTGGAAAAGTGGACGCCAGTATGGGTGACATTCATCGCTATGGCAATCCTCATTACTGGTTGGATCCTGAAAATGGTCTTTTGATTGCGGAGAAGATTGCTGACGTATTGATCACATTTGATCCGGAAAATGAGGCTCAGTATTCAACAAATCTAAACCGATTTTCAAATTCTATTCGGCAGTTGCTGGTTGAACTTCATCACGCCTATGCATTTCTTGACGGAAAAAATGTAATATTCTACCACAATTCCTGGCCCTATTTTACTCGACAATTTGGTCTTAATACGGTCACCTTTGTTGAGCCAAAACCCGGTATTTCACCGTCTCCGGCGTATTTAGATAACCTAATTAAAACGATTACATCTCAAGGTATTAGGCTTCTTGCCCAGGAATCATATTTCAATACCGATGCAGCACATTTTTTATCGCAAAAAACCGGAATAGCCTATGTGAAGCTATCCCAATCCGTCGGTGCTGTGCCGGAGGTAACTTCGTATCCCGAACTGTTCAGGTATAATCTTAAATTAATATCATCCGCATTTTGAGGTAGTTATGATGGAATACATTGAATTACTGGCCTGGCCTTTTTTGGCAGCTCTTGTCATAACCGGCATACATGTTTATCTCGGATTACACGTGGTTTCTCGAGGTGTTATTTTTGTGGATCTTGCACTGGCACAATTAGCCGCTCTTGGTACCGCAGTTGGATTAATCATTGGATTGGAAGAAAATGCCACTTCCACCTATGCGGTTGCCCTGTGTTTCACGATTTTCGGGGCTCTTCTGTTTTCTTTTACGCGATCGAAAAAAAGCAAAATACCGCAGGAAGCAATTATTGGAATTACCTACGTGGTTTCAGCCGCCATAATGATACTGCTTTTCAGCAAATCTCCCGAAGGATCAGAACATCTAAATCATATATTGGTTGGATCCATATTATTTGTCACCCCAAAAATAATTGGTTTGACACTAATACTTTATGTCACCGTCGGTATGTTTCATTGGGTATTTAGAAAGGAAATGATTGCTGTTTCCTTTGGACATAACACCACCGGCGGTAATACACAGTTGTGGGACTTTCTGTTCTATGTTTCGTTTGGTTTTGTTGTAACAAGTTCCGTCAAAATTGCAGGTATATTACTTGTGTTTTCATTTTTGATTATCCCTTCGATTGCCGGATTACTCTTTATTAAGGGTATCAAAAACCGCTTATTGTTTGGTTGGGTTTTCAGTATTGTCGGTTCTGCAATGGGTATGGCATTCTCACTCATTTTTGATATTCCCACAGGGGCAACAATCGTGGTTACTTTTGGATTAATGCTGGCTGCCGCCGGCATAATTAAACTCATTATGGATTAATACAGTGATCTGATTCCTTTTATTATTAAAGAGATGTAGTCTTTCATTAATTTATGGCCAATGGCTGCACAAACAAATCTACCTGTCATCGAATGCCAAGCTGCATCGTATCACGCGGATGGGATCAAAATTCTATCTGGCGTTAATCTATCTGTCGCTCAAAATGCATGGATGGGAGTATTGGGTCCATCCGGATCCGGTAAATCCACCCTCTTGCGCTGTCTTAACCGTCTGATTTCAATTTCTTCTGGTGACATTATATTCATGCAAACTTCTATTCAGGAGTATGATCCAAAAGAGCTTCGAAGACGTCTTTGCCTCATCCAGCAAAAGCCGGCCATGCTTCAAGGATCGGTACGGCATAATCTGCTGATTGCACAAACCTGGAACAATACAAACGAGATTGCTCCAGGAGATTTGGATCAAATTTTAGAACAGGTGGAACTTGACATTTCTTTTTTGGATAAAGATGCGCGAACGCTTTCAGGCGGTGAACAACAGCGCGTTGCTCTCGCCCGGGGTTTGCTAAATAAACCGGATGTGTTATTGCTGGATGAACCCACCTCCAGTTTGGATCCAAATCTGGCTGATAGAATTCTAAAAATTATCGATGCCATTAGAAAAGAATACCAGCTGACAGTGGTAATGGTATCACACCACCACACCCTGTTGCAACGCTTTGCTACTCACGCCGCCTTTATCATCAAAGGTGAATTAATGGAATCGGGAACAGTGGATGTACTCAACAATCCCACCCATCCAAAAACAAGGAATTTTCTTAACAGGGCCGATTAATGCCATCATCCTTTTACCATATTACATGGACCGATTTAATTGTATCGCTGGTGCTAATTGGATTAACGATTGTTTTACTGGCGCGCTGGAAAATTGGATTAACAACATCGCTTATTTGGGGCACACTCCGAACCTTTCTGCAATTAACACTGATGGGCTTTATTCTAACCTACTTTTTTCAACAGCATCACTGGTCTTTTATGGTAGGTTTATTGCTGATAATGTCGGTCATCGCAGCCTACGAAGGCTACCGCCGCATGCAGCATTATCACATCCCGAATTATTTCTCCATTTTACTCGGGTCGCTTGTATTGACGCTTGTCATCGTTTTGGGACTAATACTTCAATTTATTTTAAATGTAAAACCCTGGTACTATCCGTACGCCATGATCCCACTTGCCGGGATGATCATCGGGAATGCCCTCAATTCCACAACCCTGACCATAAATAGGTTTGTGAGTGAATTGGAGCACCGGGAAAATGAAATGGAAATGATGTTGTCCCTTGGTGCACCGATTAAAGCAGTTGTCCACCGACCTGTACAGGAAGCAATCAGAGCTGCGTTACTCCCCGTCATTAATTCTATGATGATGGTTGGGTTGGTTCAAATCCCCGGTGTTATGACGGGACAAATTCTGGCAGGGATTGATCCATTATCTGCTGTTCGATATCAGATTATGATTATGTATATGTGGGTTGCGTCGGCCACCCTTGCGGATGTATTTGTGCTGCTATTTATCTATAAGAAATTTTTTACACCGGCTTATCAAATTCGCTACAATCAAATACGGAATACTGCAGAGAACCGTTAACTGCCAGAATTTGTTAATAGTTTGTCCAGTTCCAGGTCCGGTCTACGCAGAATGCGTTGTACGATTGGATTTGGATCAAATCCCAACCTTTGCCCCGCCAAAGTAATATCCAGAATAATATGGTTCATGGCAATTTCCGTGATCGCCTTATTCTGCGTCCAGATAGCACGACTTTCATCCGTATCATTCGCACTTCCCATGACAGTAATTTGCTGATCTGCAACCAATATTACCTTTGGATTCCAAACCGCTTCCAAATCACTTTGCATTAGATTATAAGTGACGGTTTCTCCAAAGGATCGGTTTAATTGACAAAATGAAAACAGGGTAATTTCTACTCCTTTTTTCTCCGCTTTTGCCAGCTCATTTTCTACTGCTTCAATTTCTTTTGTCCAGGCACTCAGAAATAATTTCTTGCTGGCATTGACAATAACCTCACGCAATTTAATGACCAGATTACGGTATCCATGAATGTGCCAAAAATCAAAGGCTTCGTCGTCTGTCTCCAGCGTGTCCAGTGCCGATGTAAGACCCTGGATGCGGTCCGTATGTAAATGATTAAAATGCTCAATAAGCGATGACGGAGATAGCGGTACATATCGTTTTGGATTATCGCCTAAAGAATTGACAATGCCGATTGCCTCAAGCCTGGCAAGAACGGAATAAATTGCGGATCTTGGAATACCTGACTGGGTACTTATTTCATAACCGGTGGAAGGCGATGATTTTAATAAGGACAAATAGGCTTTGCTGCCATTGCTGGATAATCCCAGTTCTTTTAGAATGGAAATGAGTGTCAGTTCGTTACCATTACTCATTGCAATATATGCCCGATTTTACAGTTTGATCTACTTTTTTTAGCTTGGGGATTAAGAATAAAACCATTAATATTTACCATTAGTAACTCATAAATGAGTTACTACAAGTTACTCACAATTTTTATTTGAAGCATGCGTAAAATTACAACTGGTATTATTCTAACACTTTCTTTCCTGATATCTGCACATTCACAATCTCCACCGGATTGGGCACAAAATGCTATTTGGTATCAGATATTCCCGGAGCGTTTTTATAATGGCGATAAAGAAAATGATCCTACGGTGGAAAGTTTGTATGGAACCTGGCCTTGGGATAATCAGACGGAATGGGCCATTTCACCCTGGACATCCGACTGGTATACCTTCCAGCCGTGGGAAAAAGACAATGGCCAGCCCTTCAATTATCAATTCCAGATTCGCCGGTACGGTGGAGATATTCAGGGTATTATTGATAAACTTGACTATTTACAGGATTTAGGTATTAACTCCATTTACTTAAATCCTGTATTTGATTCACCTTCAAGCCACAAATATGGCGCCGCTTATTATCATCATATTGATCGCTATTTTGGTCCTGACCCGATTGGTGATTCTAAAATCATGGCATCGGAAAATCCAAATGATCCTTCTACCTGGCAATGGACTTCAGCCGATAAATTATTTTTTAAACTGGTGGATGAAGTTCACCGGCGAAATATGCACATTATTATTGATGGTGTATTTAACCATGTAGGTATCACATTTTGGGCTTTTCAAGATGTTATACGAAAACGTGAAAAAAGTCCCTACTACACCTGGTTCAATATTGAAGGTTCCGGCCTCCCGGATAAATCGCATTTAAACAATTTTCAAGATTTACCCGATTTATTCAACCCTGGGGACGAACCGCTGCGATATACCGGTTACGTGGCCGATTTACCTGCATTTCGCCAAGATGAAATGGGTCCAATTGAACCGGTAAGGAATCATATGCATGCCGTGGTTAATCGTTGGATGGATCCGAATAATGATGGCGATCCTTCTGACGGGATTGATGGTTGGCGACTGGATGTGGCTGAAAGACTCCAGATTAAATTTTGGGAATTATTCAATTCATGGGTGACAGGTATTAATCCTGATGCTTATATCACCGGTGAAATATGGTGGGAAGATTATTGGAATAATAAACAATTTAATGCCGCACCCTGGCTCAAAGACAATCGATTTGATGCGGTTATGAATTATCGATTTGGCGATGCAATGTTGAAATTTTTCGTCGATAAAGATATGGCCATATCACCAACGGAATTGGATAAATTATTAGGTCAGGTTCGACAAGAATACCCAACCAGGAATACTTATGTTTTACAGAATTTATTCGATAGTCATGATTGTGAACGGATTGCATCATCAGTAGTCAATCCTGATCGCTGGCTGGACCATGCCAATAATATGCAATGGAATACGGAATTTGATATTCGAAAACCCAATGCCCATGAACGACAAATTCAAAAAACTTTAACTGCCTTCCAGTTTACCTATATTGGTGCACCTTATATATATTATGGTACGGAAGCAGGAATGTGGGGAGCGGATGATCCGGACTGTCGTAAACCCATGATTTGGCCGGAATTCACCTATGAGGATGAAAAAACTCACCCCTGCGA
>CAZZIU010000030.1:0-17871 GCA_964654545.1 uncultured bacterium | reverse complement strand
ATTAATGTCCAACTTCATCCCATCCGCTTTTCATGCTTCAATCAGTTACTTTCATACGGGAGAAACACATGAAGTGAAGATGGTTAATGGAGAAATGCACTATTCAATATCTGGATATATTCAAATTATAAATTCAGAGCAGATTACCCCCTCTGACAAGGTATGGAAGAATTTCTGGAAAAGAATGGATGAAATAGGTATCCATAACTGGAAATATGAAAAAGATTCAATGATGATAATATTGGACGGACCATCCTGGGAGTTCTCATACAAATTAAATGAAAAAAGTTTTAGCCTTAATGATAAACCAGATGGACTATATTCAATCAAAGATCCATATTCATCGGAAGTAGATAACTTATTAAAAGCAATTAGCGTCCTCATTGGCAACAGGAAGTTTGGATGACACGTCAGGAAATAGAATCAAAACTTGCTTTAGCCTACCCTGACTCCGAGGAAGCCATTGAACTGGCTTCCATGCTCATATTCCATGATCTTGGCTGGAGTATCGAATATGCAGAACATGAACCTGATGGTGATCCTACTCTATTAGGTCGAAGTCATCATGGAGAGGTCATACTCACACGATACCTCATCCCTGCCATTAAAAACTTAAACACTGATTTGCCCGAGGATGGCATTTCTCAAGCTATTGACATTCTTACTCGTGATCGATCCACTATGAGCCTTGTCCGGGCTAATAAGGACGTGTACGGGCTTTTGAAAAATGGCATCAAGGTTGATTACCGTGATCATCAGGGCATCCAGCAAACTGAACGGGTAAAACTCATTGATTGGCAACATCCTGCCAATAATCACTTCCTGCTGGTGAGTCAGCTCCATGTAAATGGAACCATGTATAAAAAACGCCCTGACCTCATTGGATTCATTAATGGCATCCCCCTTCTTTTCATGGAATTGAAAGCCCCGTCAGTCAATGTCCATCATGCTTACAGTGAAAATCTCAGGGATTACAAAGATACCATCCCTCATTTACTCTGGTACAATGGTCTTGTGCTTCTTTCCAATGGCAGAGATGCCAAAGCGGGTAGCGTCACTGCCGAATGGGAGCATTTTGCAGACTGGAAAAAGATCAACAACGAAGGTGAAACTGGTATCATCGATCTGGATACACTTATCAAAGCCACCTGTACCAAAGAGCGACTTTGTGATATAATTGAGAATTTCACTCTTTTCATGGATGTCCCGGGCAAAACCATCAAAATCGTATCAAAGAACCATCAATACCTTGGTGTGAATAATGCCATTCAGGCTGTGGATCGGGTTCAAGAGAGGGATGGGCGATTGGGAGTATTCTGGCACACCCAGGGATCGGGTAAAAGTGCCTCCATGATTTTCTTCAGCCAGAAAGTTTTTAGAAAGATACCGGGGAACTGGACTTTTGTCATCATCACTGATCGTAAAGAACTGGATAACCAGATTTATGAGACCTTCCATAATGCTGGAGTAGTTACCGAGGACAATGTTCAGGCAAACAGCATTGAAAACCTTCGTGTGTTATTAAAAGAAGATCACCGCTATGTATTTACCCTCATCCACAAGTTCAATACTGAAGAAGGTGAAACTCACCCTATCCTCTCAGAACGAAATGACATCATAGTCATAACCGATGAAGCACATCGTAGCCAGTACGACATCCTTGCCCAGAACATGCGTGATGCATTACCCAATGCTGCCTTCCTTGGGTTTACGGGTACTCCTCTAATTAAAGGACAGGAAGAAAAAACCCGTGAAGTATTTGGTGAGTATGTCAGTATTTACAATTTCAAGCAATCCATTGATGATAAAGCCACCGTTCCCCTCTATTATGAAAACCGTATTCCTGAAGTTGAGTTAAACACATTTGGCGAAAACAGTCTTAACGCAGAGATGAACCGACTCATTGATGAATCCATGCTGGATGATGCACAGGAAAAGAAGATTGAGCGATACTTTAGCAGGATGTACCATATCATTACCAGGGATGACCGATTAGATAAGGTTGCAGGTGATATAGTGGATCATTTTATGGGTCGTGGTCACATGGGTAAAGCCATGGTTATTGCCATTGATAAGGCTACAGCCATTCGACTTCATGATAAGGTTAGGGCTCAGTGGAATAAGCTAAAAACAAAACTCATAGATAAGAGCCATAGAGTGGATGGATTAGAGAGAGCAACGCTCACTGAGTCTATTCAATACATGGATGAAACCGATATGGCTGTGGTTGTTTCATCTGGGCAGAATGAAATTGATGACATGCGAAAAAAAGGTCTGGATATACGTCCCCACCGAGAACGCATCGTTAATGAAGAACTGGATGTGAAGTTTAAAGATCCGGATGATCCGCTTCGTATAGTTTTTGTTTGTGCCATGTGGATTACTGGTTTTGATGTCCCCTCCTGCTCTACGATTTATTTAGATAAACCCATGAAGAATCATACCCTCATGCAAACCATTGCCAGGGCAAATCGTGTGTTTGGTGAAAAACCAAATGGATTAATTGTTGATTATGTGGGAATTTTTAGAAGATTAGAACAGGCTCTCTCCATTTACGGATCCCCTGAGGCTGGCGGCGATCCACCCATTAAAGACAAATCAGAACTGAAGGTACTGCTTGAACAAAAAGTAGCTGAGACAGTTGAGTATTGTCTGTCAAAGGGTGCTGATCTGGTAGAGATACGAGATGCTAAAGATATTTTACTTCGTACCAAACTCAAAGAAGATGCTGTTGATTGCCTTATTGGTAATAAGAAGGAATATATTCGATTAGCCAATCAGGTCAATACAATCTATAAAGCCTATCTTCCTGACGTCATTGATCCAGATATTGGACAAATGGCATATCTTATTCGCAAGATTGCCAAACAAATGGCAAACCCTGAAGTTGATATTTCCTATGTCACTAAGAAAGTGGATGATCTCCTTGATCGTTCGGTAGTAGGATTTGAGATTCATGAGCCGGAAGATGGATGGCACTCGTACGACCTATCCAAGATCGACTTCGAGTATTTGCAGTCCAAATTCAAAAAAGGTCGCAAACGCATCGAATTGGACAAGCTACAAAGCATGATTGAACAGAAAATTGATGCTCTTGTACAAAAGAACAAAACGAGAATGGATTTTCGTGATCGTTATAAAACGATGATTAAAGAATATCTCGATGGTAGCAAAAGCCTGGACAAAATCTACCAGGAACTCATCGAATTCAGCAACGAACTCCTCCACGAAGAGAAACGTCATATCCGGGAAGAATTAGACAACGAAGAAGAATTAGCAGTTTTTGACCTCCTCACCAAACCTGACATGCATCTCAAGAAGGATGAAATTAAACAGGTGAAAACAATAGCTCGACAACTCCTAAAAACGCTAAAAACAGAAAAGATGGTCATTGACTGGAAAAAGAAACAGCAGACCAGGGCTGGAGTAAAACAATACATTGAAGTAGAATTGGATCACCTTCCCCCTGTTTATGAGAAAAAGATTTTTGACGAGAAGTGTAATTTGGTTTATAAGTATGTTTGGGAGATAGAGTGAATTTCAAATTTAAAGAGTTGAATAATCTGTTAGAATTTTATCGGTATGCTAAAGACCATTACATGTATTTATCTAAACTTCCTATCCACGCTACAAGAGGAGGAACCCTTGTCCCGATATTCGGGATGAGGGTTTTTTACTTTGTGTAAGTCTTATGATCTCTCGAACGGTCTTCTCGGCATTTTCTTTTGGGATCATCATTCATCCTTCCCTCATCGGTACTATAACCAAAAGTATCATCTTTGTTTTTACATCAAATTTGTCCGGCTAATTAAAAACTAAACACATAACACTATGCCGCATAGCGCGGTTTTACACGGCAATTGTTGATTCAGCCGCTCATACTTATGTTATACATCTTAATCGCTTCATCCAGATCAATTTCATATATTTTATCAAATAATTCGTTATAATCAATCGGTTCTGCCACATACATACTCACAAACGTCTGCAGTTTCTCCAACCCGTACTGCTCTACCAGATATTTAATAAAATATTTATAATAACTGTACTTTATTTGAAGTTCCTGCCACGACATTGACTGCGGTGTTTTTTCCTCGATTTTCGGCCAAACCACTGCCCCTCTATTGTGCATATTTACTAAATCATTTTTGGTATAAAAACCATGATCGCTTATATATTCTGCAATTCCTTCCACAAACCAGGGTTGTTTGTGAATGGTCATTGCTTTTTGGAAGGTAGTATTCTGGTCAATTAGCATATGGGACATTTCGTGCTTAATATAAGATTCCATATCTGATTTTCTTGCTTTTGAACCAATATATATAAGGCTCATCGGGCTCAGGGAAACCGAAAACCCGGACCCATTCATCCATGGCAAATATCTTTTATTGTTGCTCTCTTTGCCTAAAATGACCACCTTAAAATGATCCCTGTATTCCAGGCCATGGAAGGTTTCCTCCATATCGATTATATCTTGAAGATGATATACAATAGAATCGTTTTCAGTGTAATTTTTTACATAAACAGTGGCTTTAGGGAAACTGATTTTGGTGTAACCGATTTTTATGGGATTCCATGGGAAAAGTGGTCCCCAGAAAAGATACATGGTAACGCCCAATGCTAAAACTATACGTATTTTTTTAAGCTTTTTAAGGTACTGCAACATCATTCATTCCCGATCTGAGCTGTATACCACCAAGATAACTATTTGTTTCACTTCGTGAACGCATGACCATCCATATATGACCAAAACCGTAAATACGTATGGTGACGCATCTTCCGCTCAATATCCTGGCGAGGGTTATTCCACGGTACTATAAGTTCACATTCATCCCATAATGCGATTACATCATCTTCATCTGATGGTTTGAATTTTCCTATTCTCATGAATCTCCACTGTCGTCGAATGTTACATGCATGACCAGCGCTAAAATGAATCATTTTATTCTCTGTCAGTACTTGAATGTAAGCACCCATCCTTTTTTAAATCTTTGTCATATCCAGTATAATACTTGCATTATCAACCTCAATAATCTGTGATTTGACAGGTAAATCACTGATTAATTCTTGAAACTGGTTTTGGGAAAATGTTGTTGACACAAATCCGTCTTCGCTGGATATAACACCATCTTTTGTTTGATCATAATTAATTTTACCAACCAATCCATGCAGTGCTTGAATTTCAAACCAATGTAAGCGTTCTTCCCATATTTTATCGGAATAACTGGAGAAAATGACTGTTCCACCGGAATGGGTAACCCGCAAGGCTTCAACAATTAATTCTTGCTCATTCACACCAAAAGCTGAGATTCCATTTTGTAAGCATAAAACCACGTCAAAAAATGTATCGGCAAACGCCAATCGGGTTGCATCCATAACCTGAAGCGTAACGGGTCCATCACCAAGAAATCGTTTCGCGTATTGAATGTTATCTTCTGCTATATCAATACCCACCACATGGTCACAGACCTCACTTATTTGATTGAGAATCCTTCCGTAACCGCAACCCAGTTCCAGCACGTGATCGTCCCTGTTAATTTTGCTGATTACATATTCTATTTCTGCTGTCAAATATTGTTTAATTCGCGGAGGTGCTACATCATAACATTTTTTCAGGCGGATACCGGATAATTTTTGTGAATAATAATTCAATGGATGGGGTTTCCTATTGATGCTAAGGATAGCTTAACGCGCCGGTATGGGAAATCAGCTTCCACTGCCCGGTGGGTAACTTGGTGTAGATTTTACATACGCGCCCCATCCAGTGAAAATCCTGCTTTGTCTCCTTATGCCGCCATAAGGTATCAATATCAACCACAGCGAATCCACCGTCACCTCCATCCGTGACCTTGATTGTCACTGTCTTGCGCCTATTATGAATTAAGTCGTGGCTGTCGAAAATATCCTGCCAAATCCTGCGCCATTTTTCTTTATTAAATCGCCCCATTACAAATTCCCACTCAACAGGATCATGGGCCCGGTTGTTTGGTGGCCATGGCCACACCATATCAGGATGGATAATCGATAAAAAGTATTCGGGATTTTTCTCATCCCAACCCCTGGTTTCAAGATCCACTAAACCCTGGATTATGTCACGTGATGATTTCATTTTGTTTATTTTCCGCGGGCGTGGTACGTTAATTACGTACGTTGATACTTCGTCAAAAAATTTACGGCTTTTTTCATTGTGGGTTGCCACTCATTTTTGGATTGCCGCTCGACAAATTGTAAAATGGTTTCCTTGTCTTCCAATTCGTCGAATAATTTGTCGAAGGTAGTGATCACATGTCCCAGCAGGATATTCTTGCACTCTCTCGTTTTATAGGTCTGCATTTCAACTTTAAGTAAATGATGCGCAATGTCATGAATTAAATGTGGTTTGGATTTTCCAATCGTTACCGATCCTTTGCATACATTGGCAGCGGCTGTCATACCCGAATCTGTTATAAACGCATAATATCTTTCAAAAATGTTTTCGAATTTTCTGGCTTTGTCCACCTGGGTTAAATTTGCTAGCATGGTAATCCCCCCCAATCGGAAAAATTTATTTTCCGATTCCAGGTATGTAACAAACGTATCGAAATGGGAGTACAATAATCGGGGAGCCTTTTTGCTCAAAATCACCAGTGTATTCAAACTCCCAAATTTGATGCGTGCACTTGATTTATACACACCTTCTAACAGTGCTAAAATCAGATCAGGTGACGAAATGACCGAAGCAGCAATTTCCTTTAAATCACGGTCTTTGGGAATAAAGTGTTGGTATAGTTCTTCTCTATTCAATATCTGGTATCCTAAACTTGAGTATTTTCGTCATTTTGGAGTGAATTTCTCCGTATTTGACTCCTAAACGTGAAAAATATACAGTACAAATATAATTTATTCAATTTATGATGAATTCTCCATCTACCATTTCCATTTTTTAAAAAGAATAGATATAATTCTTAGCAAATAGGCACTTCTCCATTCTCTGCCTGTATTGGTATGTTACCTAATCTCAATAAATTAAAGATCCCAATAACCGGTCCGATGGATAACACAATTAGAACACTGGTTATTGGCAAAAAACTCACAAGTCTATTGAGCAATTGAATACTTCCTATCGTTAATGCAAAACCTAAAGAAGTGACCAATGCCAAACCCGTTCCCACCAGAAACGGAGGAGATGTTTTGGCGGTGAGAAAGGACAGTTGAGGGGAATCAGCAACGACAGCAAATCCCCACACGAGCAAATAGAAAAAAACAAGTTCAACAGGCAAGACCAATAACAGCGGTGAAAATAGCGCACAAAACCCTGAAATGGTTAACATGATTCTTGCTACAAACACTTCTTTGACTCGCATGGTCAGGTACCCGCCAACTACGCAACCAAGGGCACCGATCGCAATTATACCAAACGATAGCAGGGATGTGGACGAAGCAAATCCTTTGTTAACAAGTACTGATTTTACAATGACAGGAACAAATGCCCAGAAAGCATACAATTCCCACATATGTCCGAAATATCCCAGGGATGCGAGACGAAAGGGGCGATTGCTAAACAATTTGTACACGCATTTCAGGTCAAAGTGCTGTCCCTTTTTCTGGTAGGGTCCATCCGGCACAAAAAGGATCATGCTCATTCCCCCTGCTACGGCAAGTAAGGATAAAACCCATAGCACCGATCGCCAGTTAATATCCAACTGCAATCCTGCAATCAAATGGGGAAATGCTGTCCCCAATACCAGTGCTCCCACCAGGTATCCCAGTGCTTTCCCCAGTGAACCTTTATACCAACCAGAAGCGATTTTCATACCCACCGGGTAAATTCCTGCCAGCGCAAATCCTGTGGCAAATCGTAGAACCAATATCGTATTCAGGTCACCATTACTCCATGGAATCAATGTATTTAAAATGGCTCCACCCAGTGCTGATAATAAAAAGATGATTCTAGGTGAAAAACGATCTGCGATTGCCAACAATGCGAACAACAATGTGCCAATGATAAACCCAAATTGAACGGCTGATGTGATACTCCCCAATACCGATGGTGGAAAACCAAACTCCGATATCAGCTCAGGTAAAATAGCGTTACCGGCAAACCACAGCGATGTCCCGGCAAATTGACTGAATACAATTACCGGTAAAATATGCCTTGGGGTGGATTGATCAGGCAATATCAACCATTGTCATTGAACAATTTCCACACCACGCCAGAAGGCCACGTGATTCTTAATCGGTTTCGCAGCATTGGATGGATCCGGATAATACCAGGCAGCATCCCGGTTCTCTTTGTCCCCTACTTTAATGGTGTAGTAACTGGCAACACCTTTCCATACACAAGTAGTATGGGTATCGCTTTCGGAAAAATATTTTTGGTTGATCTTTTCAACGGGGAAATAATGATGTCCTTCTATCTGTATGGTTTCGTCGCTCTCGGCTAAAACTTCACCGTTCCAAATTGCTTTCATTGACGTGTCCTTTCATTTTAATGATTGAATTGCACCTCAATATTAGCTGGTTGGTCCGTCTTTTCGTGTCAAATTGCCGACGAATTAACACATCCAATATTTCACCGGCTTTATAGTGGTTGGAGTAGATTTAGACTGAAATATTCATTGCTGTCAAACCACTGTTGGTCCAATAAAAAGCCCGATTGCGCTACCAGAGTCTCAATTTCACTGCGGCTGTACTTATAAGAATATTCAGTGAGAATTCGTTCATCTTTATTGAAGCGAATCGATTGGTCAATGCCAGGAATGTTTATGTCCTGTTTTTGCTCACTTTTCAGATACATTTCAATGCGTCCAGCATCCTCGTTGTATTCGGCAATATGACTGAATTTTGATATATCAAACTCGGCGTGTAATTCACGGTTGAGCCGTTCCAGTACGTTAAGATTAAATGCCGCCGTCACTTCCTGTTTATCATTGTAGGCATTTTCAAGGATGTCTTTTTCTTTTCTGAGATCAATACCAATAAGAAACCGGTCTTTTTGCGATAATTGATTCCGCAGATTGGACAAAAATTTTCGAGCTTCGTCTCTTTCCAGATTGCCCACACTGGATCCCAGCCAGAGCACCAGGTCAGGATTAGGTGAATGATTATGTAACGCATTCAGGCCTTCCTCATATCGATGGGCAACGGCAGTAATTTTTAGATTGGGATAGTCACTCGTTAAATCGATGGCTGACTCACGCAAAATCTCCAATGATATATCAATCGGGCAGTATTCACAGGCCTGATTCTTCTTTAAAAACGCTTCCAGAATCAGACGTGTTTTGGTTGAACTTCCACTCCCCAATTCAATGATTCTGGCCTGATTACCGACGGCATCAACAATATTACAAGACACTCGCTCCAGAATTTCGGTTTCTGATCGGGTGGGATAATATTCTTCTAATTCACAAATGTGTTCAAAATACTGTGAACCGATTTCATCATAAAAGTAGACCGATGGAATTCGTTTATATTTTTGTGTAAGTCCAAACCGAATATCCTCTTCCAGCTGATTTCTGGTTTCGCTTTGTTTGCCTTCAAGAAAATGGATATGTCCATTTATATATGATGATTTCAAATTCATGTTATTATACCCTGTTCATAGTGTAATCCTTTGGAGACAATCCGACGTTCCAAAAGATCAAAGAATCCCTGCATGAGTAAAGCCAGCAACGCAGCCGGAATTGCGCCTTCTAAAATAAGAGCAGTATCATCCAAACGAATCCCCGTTAATATAGGTTGTCCGTACCCACCGGCTCCAATTAATGCGCCAAGTGTTGCCGTACCCACATTGATAACAGCCGATGTCTTGATACCCGTTAATATGGATCGCAGTGCCAGGGGAATTTCAATTTTTTTCAAGATTTCTCCCTTTGGTAATCCCAGTGCCAGAGCCGATTCCATAATGTATCCTGGTATATCATGCAGTCCGCTGTATGTATTCCGGACTATGGGTAACAGACTGTATAAAAATAATGCCATAATTGCCGGTGGCCCACCTATGCCCAGTAGCGGTATCATAAATACCAATAGAGCGAGCGATGGAATCGTTTGAATAATCCCAACCACGCTGAGGATCAAGTGACTCCAGCGCGTTGATTTTGCTGCAAAAATACCAAGCGGAATAGCAATTAGAATAGCAAACCCCAGGGATATTGCCACAAGAACCAGGTGATTTTTCCCGTTAGCGACAATTCTTTCCAGCGGGGATTCCACTTTCTGTATTGATTGTATGCCAAATTGTGCATGAATAAAATTTGCCGCCACCATTGATTCCGGTTTTCCTTCTACTTTTACAGCGGCATTCATTTGAATCATGGTCTGGTTCTTAATGGAGCCGGGCAGGTGTGAACTTATTGTTTGATATGCATCTTGGGAGTCCGCTGAATTCCTGAAAAGCACAACGGCTCTGTATTCAGGGAAATAATGCAAATCATCTTCCAGAACCACCAGGTTATAATAATCAATTTCCGCATCCGTTGAATACAAATCCATGAGATCCAGTGATCCGCTGGTTAATCCACGATAAGCCAGATCGTGATCCAATCCTTTTACATTGGGTTGTGGAAGCTGATAATATTGCTGTAGACCGGGCCAGCCATCACCCCGATCCATAAATTCATTGGTAAACCCAAAACGCAAGGCTGGATATTTCCTTAAATCGCTGATTGAGGTGAGATTGTACTTTTTTGCCGTCTCCTTAGTAACCCCCAACGCATAGGTATTGTTAAACCCCAATGGCGCACTCATACGCACACCCAGCGCCTGCAATGCTGTTTCCAGCTCATTTACTTTCAGATGTTGTTGCGATAAAATTTCTTTAAGAATGGTTCCTGTATATTCTGGATAACAATCAATTTCACCGGCAATGAGGGCATTCCATAAAATGCGCGTTCCCCCCAATTCTGCTTTATGGACTGCAGGAATATTGCGCCCGGTTAATGTTTGTGTAACAATTTCACCAAGCACAACCGATTCCGTAAACTTTTTGGAGCCAACAATTATTGGGTCATTTGCCATGACAAATCCCCAAGAAACAACCAGAAATGCAATCAATTTTGGTATCATTCCAGTCATGATGACATTTTCTCCAATAAGTGCCAGGGTTCGCTTTGGGAATGAATAAACTGTGTTACAAAAAGATCTTTTGGCTCCTTTATGAGTTCAGCCAAGCTGCCGTGTTGCACAATCCTCCCATTATTCATAAGCACAATTTTATCTGCAAACACAGCTGCTTCGCCCATGTCATGGGTTACCAGAATCACCGTCTTTTCCAATGATTTAAAAATGTCAACCATGTCTTTTTGCAAATTCGCGCGAATCATGGGATCCAGAGAACCTAATGGTTCATCCAGCAACAATACCTGCGGATCCAACATCAAAGCCCGCATAAGGCTAACCCGTTGTCGCTGTCCGCCAGATAACTGGGAGGGATATCGATCCAAACCATCCTTCGGGAATTGGGTCAGGCTTGTCAGTTCATCCAATCGGTTGTTGATTTTGGATGTGTCCCACCTGAGATATTCTGCCATCAAAACAATATTTTGCCGGGCAGTAAAATGGGGAAACAATCCACCTTCCTGAATGACAAATCCCATCTTTTGCCGTACCAGGCGGATGTCCTGCGCAGTCAGTTCCCGGTCAGCAATGTATACCTGACCCTGTTCAGGAATCACCAGCCCAATGATAATGCGTAACAGGGTCGATTTGCCGCATCCGCTGGGACCTATGAGAACAGTTGATTGAGAGCCCGGGATTTCGAGATTAAGCTGTTGAAAAACCTGATTCCCGTCGTATGACTTGTCTATATCTTGAAGCCGGATCATATCAATCGCATCATTTTAATAGATGATTTTTCGCAGGTGATGTATTCCATTTGTAAAATATTCTTCAAAAAGTAATGGTGAACCTTTTTCAATTGATTCATATGGAAGAACATAGCCTACCCAGGGGTTGTTTTGCCAGAATGCACCTTCAAGGTCTGGCAATTCCACTTGATTTTCAGGATTGGGCCACGGTGTAATATAACCATACGGTGCGGGCATGTTGTCATCTCCCGGCGAAACACCCAACCCTATGGTACGCATCATTTCACCATGTTTATCTCGTTCGAGCACCAATAGTCGTGCCATATCAAAATGATGCGGCCAAATGAAAATGGGGGTGAATTCCCATGTGTCTGACCTAATATCTATAAGCGCAGAGTATGCAGAATGATATACGTCTGAAAATGCTTCAAGGGCTTCCTGGTCAGACACATCGAAAGGAGTATTCAATCGTTCATCATAAGCCGGGAGTGCGTAGTGCTTCTCTAACGTATACGAATCTGGATCAAGGTTCACGTTGGCAAACCACTGCTTCAGGCTACTTTGAATCTCAGGGATTGTCTTCCTATGGATGTCCAGCGTTGCACGCCTGTCCCCCCTTTCCAACAGCAGAAACTGTCCACTCGAAAGACCAAATCCTAATTGTAAGCTGTTTTCCTTACCAAAAGTTCTGGACATGAATGCTCTCAATTGATCATTCCATTCCATGGCAGTATGGCTATCATCTTCTTTTTTCGGAAGGTAAGAAATACCTACTGCGGCGAGACATTGAACCGCCAGATGTATTTGTCCCCGCATGCTTATCAGTCGTTTTTCGTCTACTATTGATCGGTTTGTCATTTTCTATCCTATATAAAGTTTATGCTTAGTTAACCGTGCTTTTCCGCAAACAATCTGAATTCTTTGATAATTGATTTCAGACCATTTTCACGGGTTGGTGATAGAGTACCCATGATTTCAGGGGACTGCAAAAATTGTATTTCTGTAGCTACTACTTCTGCCGGTATCCGGTCATTCCATAATTTCAGTAGGAGTACCACAATTCCTCGAATAATCATGGATTCACTATCCGCTTCAAAATGTAATTTTTCATCCGTGAAGGTTCCACAAAACCAGGCGTTTGCCTGACATCCTGCGACAAGATTGGCTTCCGTATGTAAGTTGGGGTCCGGTCTGTGGGATTTGGCAAGCGAAACCAAATATTTGTAGCGATCCAGTTCAGTTTCCAAATTGGAAAAATCCTTCAGAATTTGTTTCTGAATTTTGTCTATTGAAGAGATCCTCTCAGTCATTCCGGAATTCCAGTCTCAATTGGATTATTCGGATCACCACTCCATTCATACCAACCACCATCATACACTGCGATTCGTGGCCATCCCATTAACCAGGCATTTATAAACGCTTCACTCCCCCGCCATCCTGTGCCGCAGTAAAATGCATTGAATGTGTCAGCCGTAATACCCACGTCTGCCCATTGTCGGGCAATTTCAGGATACGCCAGCGTAGTATGATCCGGATTGCGGTAATTTTCCATATGGTACGCATCAGTACCACAATTCCCAAATACTGCGCCGGGAATACGACCCTTTGGTTCGATATAATGGTAACCACTTACCTCACCGATGAATTCACGCCAACTTCGAACGCTTACCAGATTAGCGTCCGTTTGCGCTAATATAACTTTCGCCTCCGGTGTGTCGACTGCTAATCGAGGGTTTTGGGGAATTGCCACTCCAAAATCTGGCACTGCTTGTTTGATTGTCTCTTCTGTTGAAATGGGATATCCATTATCCTCCCAGGCCCGGAGTCCACCATTGAGAATTCTCACATCCGTCACGCCAGCGTACAGCAATAAAAAGGCACAGCGCATGGCACCCAAATGTCCCGCACTGCTGCCGGGAAAAGGATTATCCATGGTTGGGTAATCAAATCTACCATATAAAATAACGGTTGTATCGGATGTAATACCGTGCTCCAATAAGGTATTACGTATTTCTTCTGAGGAGCGCCTATTCCATGTTTTTTCCGATTCGAGTCGGTTTGTGTCCAATTCTATAGCACATGGGATATGACCCCGGTCGTAGGCTTCACGATTCTGGTAATGGGCATGACAGAGGACAAACTTGTTATTTGAATATTCGTCCGCTTTTCCCGTATCCAGAAGTTGCTTAAGCCAGCTTGCTGGTACAAGCTGTCGAAACCGATGGAGGGAATCAAGAGGGTTAGAAGGATCGGTCAACCATTCATCTGTAAATTTGGTATACCAATTAATGTTAACAAATCCCACGCGGCTAAATTGCTCTGAGACGATTGCAATTTCATCAGGATTCGATCCATATATAATTACTTCTTTTTCAGGGTCTAATTTCTTCCCTTCCAGGATTTCCGGCCAATCGAGGTATTGTAACCACGAATAGGGGAAACTGATTGCACCTGGGATATGACCTGATCTTGGTTCATCGTGCAGCCGCCAACCATTATAGGTATTGCTATCGCGGATATCAACAAATTGGCAGTTCGAGTCATGTATTTTAGTCAGGAAGTCGCTTGTTGTAATCGAAGGAGTGGTATTGTTCATTGTATCCGTTCAAATGTATGATTAATTCATTGATGATTCTTCGGTGACCGCAGGTTGTGCGTTCCCAGTAATTAAAAAGTTTAGTGATACCACGAGGATTAATAATTCAAATTCCCAACCGGTCAAAACCATGGTATTATCAAATCCATTGGGAACAAAAACGGTTGCCGAATTGAAGCCGTATGGAATTTTCATTATCAAAATTGCTCCGATCATAATAGCCGAATGAATTCCACCGGCAACGCGCGTTGCTAAATCTTTTCCAAATCCGCCGGTCAGTAATAAGAGCACACCCCCGACCTCTAGCAGACCTAATAGAATAGTCATTACAGGTGGAAATGGCATCATTGCAGGATGATAAAGTTTTGGAATACCGTGGTATAAAAATGTTGCCCCAATGGACAGTCTGATAAGCCAGTGACTTTGCCTTGTAAGATTCTTGAATAAGGACATGTTAACTCCAATTGTGTTTGATTACCCATTTAAGAGCAAGTCAATGAATCCAGCTTCTGCTGAAATCGATATGAATCAAATCCACCCATAAACCATAACTTGTTTGAGACCCAGATGGCTGGTACAATAAATGCCTGACGATTCTCTGGTAGTGATCCGGTTTTATCCGCATCATAGGTTTTCAATGTTACCATTGGATAATTGTCCAAGGCCAACTGTAATTCATAATATATCTGATCACACAAATTACACGATGCGCGAGTTATGAAATCAATTTCTATTGATGGTAATTTCTTGCTCATTTTCACCCAGAGCTTAAAAACCAGAAAAAAGAAAAGCTGTCAATTCACCGACAACTAACCTAATCCTTCATCAAATCGTGATCAAGGATTTGAAAAAACCGACGAGAGTATTTCACTTTACCAGATTTTACCAGTTCATTTAAAATCGTATTCACCGTTTGTCGTGTATTTGCAGTGAGATCAGCGATTTCCTGATGGGTCAAGAATGGACGTACATACCAGCCATCACGCATTTCTTTACCGAATTCCCTGGTATAGCGCTTTAAAAACGAAATGACCCTATCCTGCGCTGATTTGAATACCAGGTCCTCCACATGTGATTGAATTTTTCTCAGGCGAAAGCCAATAAATTTGTTTATCGAAGTATTGAGCTTTTGGTTTTTAGTCATGAGGTCCTGAAACATATTTTTATTGATGGTGCATATGACTGCATCCTCAACAACCTCTGCAATATTTTCATGAACATCTTGTTCTAGCAACGCACTTTCACCAAATATTTCACCAGGGCCGAGCAATTGAAGCGTAGTAGTCTTTCCATCTTCTGATATACGTGAAATTTTAATTTTGCCTTCTTTTAAAAAATAGATGGTGTCACTTGGCTCCTCAGGAAAATAAATAATTTCTTTTTTTGGGCTGTTACGCATTTTTGTTTGTTCATTTAATTGCTGCATCATTTTCATATCCATAGAAGATAGCAAGTTAAAATTTTGCAGGTACCAAAGTTTTGTTTTTTCTGCCATTTTTTTCTCCGATCGAGTAGCCAAACTTAAGAACAGGAACCTGTTTGGTTGGCACAATTCCTATTTGAAAGCGATTTGTCAACCATTTGACAGAACTTCATACCCAGTACTCGTAATCTGACAGTGAGAAATATGGCGTTTCTCGCTTAATTAAAAATTTTTAAGGATAATACCATGAAAAAACTAATTGTAAGCTTATCAATTGTTCTCCCGATTCTAGTCGTTGGGGCGATCGGATTAGACCAGTCCAACGGATTTTTAGCCGGTGATGGCCATGCACGCACCCACGACTTTCCAGTCAAGGCTACAGGCTTCAAAGTGGATATAAGTGATCCAACAGCAGATGGAGCTCGTACCGTGCATGTCGCTGTACCAGTAGATGGGATTGACACTGGACGCAGTATGAGAAATTTCCATTTAAAAATGAGCATGTTGAATGCATCAAAATATCCGGAAATAACCTTTGATGCAGTTACCAAAGCAAAGTTGACGGCAGGAAATACGGTTTTGGAAGGCAACCTAACGATAAACGGTGTTTCAAATCCGCACCAGATTGATATCGAGTTATCGAATGATAACGGTCAATTAATCGCTTCCGGAGAAACAACAATTGTTTTATCTGAATTTAATCTGCCATTGGTGGGGATGGGACCAATGAAATTACTAGATCATGTTGAAATGACGTTCAATATTGAGGTACCAACAGAATAATCATTTTTTCAGACTAATGTTTTTTCCATCAGTGAACCAAAGGTATTTTTGCTAAAGCAGACCTTTGGTTCACTATTCGCCATCTGAGGAATAACCCGCTCATTTGGAGGTTTATTCTTGGTGAATGCAATAAATCACATCTCTATTTCTTTTGTTGATCAATCGGCTTTTTGTTAATAACATTTATTGATTTAAACGAGCATACATTCCCGACATGAAAAAAATATATCTATTGCCGCTAGTAACATTTGTTGTGCTGCAACTAGGTTGTAATCATATCAATAATGGAAACATACAGGATCTGGTGGCCAAATGGTATTTCATTGAAGGTCATTCAAGAACCATGTTTGTAAGCAATACTAATCAAGACATAATTGATAACAGCACACCAGGTGATGGAGAAATTACTGTATCTGGTGAGATTAACGCTTCACTGCGATTTGTTGAATATGTGTTAACCGACAGTATTCAAATCTATTCAATTAAAACCCAGTCAAATTTTGACTCAACCTATCCATTTGGTGAATTCTCCGTACTGGGATTTCCAGCTGATAGCTTTTATATATACCATTATTATCACAACATCAACAGTGAAAGCACAGTCGATTTCTTCACTTTTACTACGGAGAATTATGTTCATATGGACGATGTGGATAGTTCCATTACAGTTGATCCATTTACGATTTACGGTGTAGGTGAATGGGGATTACCTGACAGTTCCATTAGCATTTCCATTTCTGGAATATTATCTCCAAATCGATTGACCGTATCCGCGAATGAGTTGACTTCCTTTAATTATTCGAGTAATAGTTACGACGATATCAATTATTTTTCTTTGGAATTTGATGAAAATGGTCTCCTCACCGGCTTGCTCGAATTTAATTCCGGTATACCAGACACACTTGAGATAACCTACGATTTAGTCGATGACACACTGACAGTTTATGATCAATGGTTAATGGGTGGGGATGCATTTGCCAATATGGACTCTGTCGTAATGAGTTTCACAATTATAAATGATAATCTCATTTTGGAGTTCGACTATAATCCATGCGAAATGATTGCGGATACATTATGTCAAAGTGCATTTGAAACCCTGATTGGTCTACAACCAAATTCACTCATTGATATTCAATCAAGTGACAGCCTGGTATTTTCGCAAATTCAACCATTATAAAATAAATATTTGAATTTCTGCATTTGATATTTCCAAATCGTTCATAGTTAAATTGATTCTTTTATAGTAATACTTTTCTGATATAACTTAAGAGGAAATGTCTTTC
>CAZZIU010000029.1:0-19786 GCA_964654545.1 uncultured bacterium | reverse complement strand
CTCACCAATTTGAAAGCATGGCTTGAGCATGGTATTGATTTAAGAGAGAAAGAAGAATCAACTGCCTCCGCCAGTCGCGCAATAACTCAGTAATTTTGCGCGTATCACGTATTCGAATTGCCCAAATTCTGATTTTTTTGGTATTTACTACCTCCGTCATTGTGATTAAACTGTATCAATAATTGAGATTGCCACATGGAAGAATCAAACTCTAAAACCATATCCCTTCTTGAAAAGTCAGAAAGTTATATTTACTTCGGCGCGGGTATATTAATCTCCATGACGGCCTTTATCATGCTTGGACGGTCGCTATTTGAACTTGTATTCAGTATAACCCAGCAACCTATGCGATCAATAGCTCTTCGCTTACTGGACGACCTTCTACTGGTATTCATGCTGGTTGAGTTAATCCACACTATAATTGTCAGCATGAAAACCCATGTCATTAAAATGGTTCCATTTCTGGCAATCGGACTAATCGCCGCCATCCGGCGAATTCTTATCATAACTGTCGAAGCATCCCACCTTTCAGAAATTTCGAGTTTGGTATTTAATCGAACCATGATTGAGACCGGCGTACTTTGTTTTGCAGTTTTGATTTTTGTCCTGTCGATATTTTTCGTTCGAAAATCCGTAAGATACCAAGATGAGTCGTTTTCATCATGACAGATAATCGGATTCAATACAATACACCATGGAGAAAAATGGCGACAGCTCTTTATGCATTGCCAAAAGATGGTCGCGTCTATGGTACAATGGAAATAGACATTACAGAAGCGGAAAAATTTATACATAAATCTCGAGCAGCCGGCAAAAAAATCACCATCACACATCTTGCCACGTCTGCATTGGGAAGAATTGTTGGAGTCAATATTCCTGAACTCAATTGCTACATAAAAAGAGGGAATTTCATTCCCAGGGATGATGTAGTTGTGAGTGTTTCTGTGAACATGAATCGGGGTCAGGATATGTCCAGCGTACGTATTAGAAATGCCCACAAAAAATCCGTATTCCAAATTGGAGAGGAAGTACGTAAAAAAGCAGCAGAATCCCGTCAAGGCTCCGAAGCGGACACTATGCAAAACAAATATACACTGACCAAAATACCTTGGCCATTTCGAAGACTGGTGTTCGTAATGATCAAATTTGTACACCACGGACTTGGATTCGAGCTTCCATCCATGGGGTTACGACATGATGCTTTTGGCTCTATTCTACTATCAAATATTGGTTCACATGGCCTAAGTACTGGGATGGCAGCTTTATTACCTGCAGCCAATGTTCCCGCAGTCATCATTATGGGAAAAGCAGAAGAAAAACCTGTCGTACGGGACGGAAAAATAGTGATCCGAACTGTCATGCCATTCACAGCAACTATGGATCATCGAATGATGGATGGGTTCCATGGTGGCCGTATGGCATATTACATGAAAAAATACATGGAAAATCCCCTTTTGCTGGCGGAGCCAATCGAAGATTCAGTTACTGATTAACTGGTTTCCATTTTAAGTATCCTATCGCTTTCCATATAATCAGCAACAATATTAAATAACCCAGCAAGATGCCGGCCGTTACGTAATACCCTTTCATTGCTCCGTCAAAATAAACAAATGGAACATTTAACGTAATGAGCAAAGGAAAGCCTAAAAATAAACTGATTCCGCTACCATAGACGGCATCCTCAGCTACCGGTGTTTTAAATTCCGGATCCACTACTCTCAATAAGACTAACGCCGAGTTAATTGTACCCGTCATTTCACCGAAAATCTCCACAAATCGCTCAAAGTGGAAATTATCAAATGCCCTGTGGCATGCCCAATACAACCATAATAATGTTGCAGGTCCTGCCAGCAATGACATTGCTAGGATGGGCAACCAATACTGTATAACCACGGTAAAACTGATTCCTGCAATTGCACCTACTACCAGGTAATCCAAAAAAAGACCCATTCCCCGGGTCATCAAACCGGGATCAACAACATAGGCTCTTCCAGTGACATCCAGTATTTTTCTCATGGCCAGAGATAATAATAAACCAACTACAAAGTGGAATGACCATAACGTTGCCACAAATCCTTCCAATCCATTATTCATCATTACCTGTGCCAAAAAATCAACAATGATGTAGGTTATCAGGTATACGAACCCGATTAAAGCAATATGAAATGCGAGCGGTTCAATTGCTTCTGTGGATAGAGATAAATGACCGGCAATAGCAGGTTTTCCATTTTTTATCACACCGGTGCGCATGTCGTCTGATATGTGATTAATATCCTTTATTAAGGCAGTCTTCTTTCGACGAATGCCCCAATTGATGAGTGCCATTCCAACAAAAAAGGAATACAAATATCCAACTGCTGCAAAGGTTAAACCCACCTGCGCACCACCATCAAATCCAAATTTTTCCCAACTGGCAGCCAATGTGGCTGCCAGTCCGGGTCCCATTCCGAACCCAAGTGGAACGACCATTCCGATCCCAACAAACAAATCCGGTTTTATGGTAAAGACGAGAATGAAGGCAACGAGCAATCCTATCAATCCCTGAATGAGATAAGATATCAATGAGGCAATACTTTTACTCAGTGGTCCTTTTCCCCAATTTTTCTTTTCCTGTCGTAGGCCAAGAGATATAAAGGTAAGTGCAAGAAAATGATAAACATACAAAACCAATCGATCAGATTGTAAATCGATTAATCCCAATCCCTGGGTACCAACCAGCAACGCAATTGCACCACCAATGAAATTGTTTGGAATTAGGTATGTTTGAAAAAATTTTACATATCGTCGAAGAAGAGTACCAACGAGAATAAAACTGCTGAGGTATAGTAAATCCAGCATCACAGATTTCAAATTGACATCAAGATCCCATGGACTCATATAACCTCCAGGTTAAAATGTTAAAGTTGAAGGAGTTATTAAAACAGGTAGCCTAGACCAATGTATAAGCCACTACTTCCATCCTGTTCATCCTTTGCCATGCCGTAATCTGCTGCAATAATGAAGTTTTCATTCATGGCAATCCTGAATCCTCCCCCGTAGCCAATATGAAGACTTTCATCTGTTGCACTTGGGGTGTAACTGTCTGGCATATCTAGCGGTTGATAAACCATCCCCATATCGGTAAAAGCATTCAAGGCGAGATAGAAATTCTGATTGGCAATTGCAAACCGATGAAACTTCCACCTTAATTCAAGATTTCCATAGGCTACACCATCACCAACAACCCGATTTCGTAGTATTCCGCGTAATGTTTTGGAACCACCCCAACCATCGGTAGTCTTGTATGTGCTATGAGCATAGGGAAGCATGTAAAATGGAATATCTCCTGATAATTTTCCCTGAAGCCCAACACGATAAGCAATCGAAAGAGAATTTTCTTTCAGCGTAAAATATTGTCGATGTGTCAATACGTATTGGGTATAGGCACCAGATTCAGCAGATGCAACCAACAGCATAGCTTCTGACCATAACCCACGCATCGGATTCGATTCGTTATCACGCGTATCATACACAAATCCTGCTTTACCCATAAACGTTTGACCACCATCTTTATCATCCTGGGATATCCAATTACTATCAACATAAATATCGAATAATGTGAGTGTATCTGGTAAAGGGTTATCATCGTTTCCCTTATTTAATTCATCGACGTCTACGGTTGAGATTGTTGTGGTATAGGAACCAATACCAGCAAACCAACGTGCATGAGGTATGGGCAATTTATTCTGAACATCCATGGTTGTTCTAAACAATTCACGGGCATGCTTGTAATACACCCTGGTTATATAATCGGCGTTTGTAGTATCGTCGTCAATTAACAGAGAGTTGTAATTCGCTTCGTACCCATTAAAACCATAGAAATCCAATGCTTTTTCTGTCAGATAGGAAAGATCAATGGTAACACGATACCCTTTGTTCATAACATCTTTAAAATCTAAAAATGCAACATTCTTTCCGGTCCCTTTTGTGGTCCGTGTCCATTCCAGGTAGATGGATTTTTTATAGCCGGGGTATACAGTGCCGTCACCGTAATCGTATGCATTTAATATCGCACCATATAAAAATCCTGTATCCGTATCATAAGATACCGCTGGTATTCCGCCAATGCCCCAACCGGTTTTGCCTCCCTCTTGAGCGACCATTGTGGATACAAATAATGCCAATAATAATGTAGGTAATCTCCGTGTATTCATTTCAGCCCCTATATGATGATGAATAATGGTTCTCCAGAAAACGCTATTTTAGTGAAAAAAAAGTTGTTACCAAATAAAAAAGCCCCAACCATGGTCAGGGCATTTTGAAGGCAAGTCTACTACCTATTCATTAATATCAATTAATCCATGTTTAATTGCGAATTTTGTGAGTTCGGCGGTGTTGTGAAGATTCAGTTTGCGCATGATATTTTTGCGGTGAGTCGTTACCGTGTTGCCGCTGATATAAAGCTTTTCTGATATATCGGTCACAGTTTTTCCCTCCGCAATCAACTGCAGAACTTCTCTTTCACGCACGGAAAGATCCTGCAATGCCCCACCAGAATTGTGCCATTCGGGATGAACAATGTCATCAACCAATATTTCCGACACGGAAGGACTCAAATATTTGTTGCCACCAATGACGGTTCTAATCCCTGCAATCAATTCGTCTACGGCGTTCTTTTTCAGGATATATCCGGATGCCCCTGCTTTCAAGCTATTGATAACATATTGTCTAGCACCATGCATGGACAACATAAGAATTTTTGTCTGTGGATTAGTTTTAATGATTTTTCTGGTTACATCGATCCCGTTTAATCCGGGCATGGAGATATCCATAATCGCCACATCCGGTTGTTTTTGGGTGATCAATTCCAATGCTTCCTGACCACTTTCAGCTTCTCCAATAATATTAATATCTTCCTCATCCTGCAGCAGCGATTTTATTCCTTTTCTTAAAATTGTATGATCATCTGCTATGACCACCGATATTTTTGCCATAATTATTCCTCCACCGGGATGGTGATGCGTATTTCTGTTCCATCCCCCGGTTTGGTGTTTATATAAATTTTACCGTTTACCAATTGAATTCGTTCTTTCATTCCGACCAATCCGGCACTCTCTTTATGTGCTTTTGTTTCTGAAACGGCCTTGTAATCAAAACCAATCCCATCATCCCGTATTTTGGCGATAATTCCCTCTTCATCCTGATCAATTGAAATGACAATGTTGTTTGCATTTGCATGACGTGAAATATTGGTCAGCGCTTCCTGTGTAATACGATACAACACGGTTTGTTGATCGGAATTTAGTATTGAATCTGGTATTAGGTACTTCAATTTAACACGGATTTCATTCCGTTTTCTATACTGACCAATGTACCATTCCAATGAAGCCATTAGACCCAGTTCGTCCAGCATAGACGGTCTAAGCATCAATGATATATCCCGTATACTCTCTTCACTGGAATCAATCATGTCGATTGTATCGGTTAATTTTTCCATAACCGTTTCATCGATAGATCCCTTTAGCTTCGATATGGCTTTTGATACATTTATTTTCATGGCTGTGAGAGACTGTCCCAAATCATCATGCAACTCCAACGCCAGACGGCTACGCTCTTCTTCCTGAACACTAAACAATCTTCTTGAAAGCTGAATGAGTTTTTCCCGGTGGATCATCAACCCGTCCACTGCCCTTTTCCTTCGTATTATTCCCGCAGTTTGTTGGGATATGGTTTTTATTCGACCAATATCTTCTTGGGAAAGAATTTCTGTACCAAATAAATGGATAAAAGCCCAGACTTTATCATCCGCAACCAATGGGAAAATGCTTAAGTGCGTTAAATATTTTGTGACTGCGGTATTTTGTATCGCTTTTACAATGTCCTCTTTTAACCAATTGCCCGCATTTAGTATTGAACGTAGGTTTACGGTTTTTTTTAAATATTCCAGGTTTTCAAAACGGGGTAGTTTATCTTGTAAAATCTTGCTAAGTGAGCCATCTTTACGATAGGACAGGGTCAACGGTTTGAAATCCTGCTTTATATCATCGCCCAGTATTTTTGTTATTGGTTCTGTGAAACCGACATAATCTATTTCAAACACCTTCTTATTCTCATCAGGATAACTTATGACAAATCCGGTGTAATTAAATTGGCTAAAAAACCAGTGACTAAGTCTTACGTAAACATTTTCAAGCTTACCTGGCTCATTGATGATAGAATTGATGTCATTGATGAGTATTAAATCGTGGGATTTTTTTTCAAGCTCCAGCTTTGCCATTTGCAGGGTCGTGATGTCTTGCACAGTACCCACAGCTCGAATCGGCTTCCCTTTTGAATTTTTTTCAATTTTCCCCAGAATATCCAGATATTTAATTTTTCCATTGGGTGTTATCATTCTTGGCTTCACATTCCACTCATCTTCGTTAATAAGACGATCCAGTGCCTCCAAGTATCTCAGACGAAATTCCGGTGGGAATAAAGAAACAATAACTTTACGGTCTAATCGCTCAATTTTTCTATCGATTTCAAGTATGTCATAGACCGTATCAGACCACGTGGATTCGTCATTTTCAATATCCCAGTCCCAACGGCCCAATCCGGCGAATTTTTGTGCCTCCAGTAATTTTCGTTCACTTTCAATAAGCGCATCCTGAGTATGTTTTTTTTCGGTGATATCCTGTACCATTACAATAACATACAGTAATTGATCAGCCCTATCCACCACTGCTGAAATATAAGCTTCCGTCCAGAGATAATGCCCCTGCTTATGGCGAAGCCTGCTTTCCATACGGAATCCTTCCGCCCCGGCATTGAGTACAGAAGGAAAAAATATTTCCGGCGGAATAAGATCACTTGGATGAATGAAATCCTCCAGGGAAAATGTTTTCATATCGTCCAATGAATACCCCAACACTTTTTCAAAAGTCGTGTTGCAGGTTAAAATCATACTCGATGGGTCCATTAGGAAAACGGGCATACTAGCATTTTCAAACACTTCGCGAAAATGTTTTTCGCTCTGCTGAACGACATCTAGAGACATATGCTGGTGCAATTCTGCTGAAGCACGGGAAGCAAATATTGAAAGCAAATACTCAAATTCATCCGGATTCTCAATTAAGGACTTAAATAATAAGACCATCAACCCGAGTGGTTTCCCGTCCCCTCCCATTAATGGCACGGCAATACAACTTTTTAGATTTTTTTTCTTTCTGTAACGTGCAGGAATTATCCCCACTTCCTTACCGGAAAACACTTGAATACCATTTTCAAACACTTTGTTACAGGGAAAATTGTCAGCGGAAATTGAAAAGTTATTCAGTATTTTATTTTTATGAACGAATGACAGTGTTTCGAGTTCACTAGAATCGTCCAGGTATTTAGCAATGAATACAAACTCAGCATTAAAATTCTTTGCTAAAAACTTCGAAATATCAGAAAAAAAAGATTGTCCTCCAATTTTAATTAAACCAGTATAAATCGCCTCAAATCGAATTTTATCTTTTTCAAGATTGGTCACATTCCAGGATAGACCAAAATATTTCCCATCCAGGAAATGCGCATATACTCTAAAATATTCAAGATTTCCTTCAAAACTGTTAAACGAAAATTCAGCAATAAAATTCTCTTTTTTGGTACGCGCCTCTTCCAACTGCTGAGTTAGCTGACCAACGTAATCAGGATGAACATTTTCAGTAAATTCTTTTACTGTTAGTGTATTCCTTGATTTTTTATTGAAATCATCAAATAATTCGGCACCCCACGTAATCGTATCTTTTTCTAAATCCCATTCAAAGATATCAATATTTACATTCCTTAAAATGTCATGTAAAATTGCAAACGATTCGGGTATCCTGGATTGTGGAGATGAATTCATAGTATAGCTATCTGTATTTTAGTATTGGTAACGATTAATCACCAGAACGGAAAACAGATTTCTTTACCAATCTTCCAATGGAAATAAATGAAACATGCCCATCATACCTGTTGATAGGCATGTACAATACACATTAATGAATTAGAAATCCCACTTAAAACCGATGGTCGGATAGAATTCAAACGACGAGGTAATTGTCGGAAAATTATACTGAATATGGACCTCTCCCCCAATAGCTGCATTTTGCCAAAATGTATACCACACTTGCGGTTCGCTAAATAAAATCCAATCTTTACCATTTGCAGATGCATTATCAAAACTCCAAAGATCTACAAAACCTGCGAATAGTAGTTTCTCCGAATACATGGGTTTAAACCAGACTACAGTTAATTGAATATCGTTCGATGGATGACCCGTTTGTTTCCTGTACAAAATATCCAAGGTGAATGGAATAAATGGTATGTCCATTTCTCTACTGATACCACCCAACCAGATCTGGTCAAAAGAAAATGAACTGGTTAGCCCATCATTATACTGAATGGTTGTTTGAAAAAGATCGATTGTTGGCAGGTTTATATACCGGGCAAATTCCAGGTACGCTGAAGAAGCCGATTTTATTTTCGACTCATTGTATTCAAAATCCACAAACCAGTAGGTAGCGCCATAGGTGTCCTGAGTATATCCTTCCAGCGTTGAAACCAAATACTGACGCTGGTCGGAAAGCTCATAATGTAATTGCAGATTCTGAGAAAAAAGGGGAATTACCCCGATTGAAAAAAGGTGGATAGCCTTCTTCAAAATCAAAATATTATTCAATACCTAATAATTCCACTTCAAAAATAAGCAATTCATTCGGACCAATCTTACCACCACTTCCCCGTTCACCGTAGGCCAATTCTCCAGGGATATATAATTCCCATTTTTCACCTACACGCATCAGTTGCAGTGCCTCTGTCCAGCCTTTTATTACACCATTTAACCGGAACGATGCTGGTTGTCCTCGCTCCACTGAGCTATCGAATACTGTGCCATCTAACAGTTTTCCAGTATAATGAACTTTCACTTTATCATTAATCGTAGGTGATGGTCCATCAGCTGATTGAATGACTTTGTATTGAAGACCACTTTCCGTTTCTACCACACCGTCATTTGAACGATTCTTTGCTAAAAATTCTTCACCGGCTTGTTTATTACTCTCTGATTTCATTTGCGCAACTTCCTGTTGTTTATCACGAAGTTCCGTTCGGAAAGCAGTTAATACTTTACGCATTTGGTCTTCATCAATCTGGGTTTCGCCACCGGTGTATTTCGCTCTAAATCCAGCGTTAAATACGTCAGGATTAACATCAACTGATTGTTGGGTAAAACTGGAGGCAATATCCATTCCGATACTATAACTGATCGAATCCACATGGGTATCAATAGTAACTGTAGCTGGTTGCGGATCTCCCGGTTTGCTGCAAGCCGTAATAATAAATAGCAGTAGGGCCGGTATAAATATTCTCATGATTTTCCTTTCGATAATTGCTATATAAACCGTAAAACTTACAACAAGTCTCACGACGATACGTGAATATTTGTCTATATAAATATGCCTATTGCGCCAATTTCACTGCCGTCCCGTAGGCCAGAAGCTCTGCGGAACCACTCATTATCATAGAGGTCTGAAAACGCACTGCTACAATGGCATCGGCTCCCAATTTCGTAGCATTTTCCTGCATGCGTTGCAATGCCTGCTCCCGTGCTTCCGCCATCATTGAGGTGTACTCTTTTACTTCGCCACCCACAATGGTACGCAATCCAGCTAAAATATCTTTTCCCACATGCTTTGCTCGAATAGTACTACCATAAACAACACCGATGTGCTCCTGAATGGTTTCCCCGGCAACAGTTTCTGATGTTGTTATCTTCACGATTCAATATCTCGGAATGGTTCTTCAGCTTTATCGTTTTGAGATTCCTGATATACGGAATACAACATAATCAATACTCCAACAATTATTGCTGCAATCGCTAATCCTGTGATTGGATGTGCCGCAAGAAAAGTGAATATTGATTTCACGAATACCAATACCAATACAACGGCACCACCAATAATAAAATACATTCCTGTTTGTTTCATGACGTTTCTCCCAATTGACATTAATATTACCAATACAAAAATCCCAATACCACAAGCGTATTTGAGCCAGCAGAGTTACTTGATGCAATGATCGGTACAGGATTGCACAATTATTACAGATACTTCCTTCCTATATTTCTCAAATATATTTACCAGAATCTTTATATTCGCCTGGTATATCACGCAGCGAAATTTATTCTTCAAAAGGATTCGGTATGTTAAAATCATTGTTGCCAATACTAATGTTGGTATTGGTCTTTTCATCATGTAAAAAAGATGACGCCTGTTCTGATTGTGGAGGTGGACCACAGGATGGATATCTATACAAAACTGTTACACAGGACGACATCAGCACGTTGGGGACACTTGGGATTCAACTTGAAGAATGTATTCAATATAAAATTGACTTTTCAGAGGAGATAGACCTGGAAACTGTTTTGGTTGTTGATGATTGCTGCTGTGACTTGTATGAATTTTAATGATCGTTAAAAAATTCGTTTCATCTTCTCCTCCCAATATCGCCGTTATTGGTCTCCATGGTTATACCGGTGATGAGAATTCTTTACAGCCTGTTACTTTGGGTATTCATGCAAAATCTACAAAGTGGTTTTTCCCAAGAGGACCCTACAAATCAGTAAAAAAAGACGGCTATTCCTGGTTTAAGGACAATGACCAGAAAAGTTGGGATTTTCAGGATGCATTTACCCAAATGAATGCATTATTTCTGCAGATTAAAAATGAAGGCTTCCCTGAAAAAAATATTTATGTACTTGGATTTTCGCAAGGCGCTTGCCTGGCGATGGAATATATGATTCGTCTGCCATTTTCCATTGGAGGAATCATCCCAATCGCCGGTTTCATACATTCATCCAACCAGTTTGAAAAACAGGCTACAAATGGAAGTAAGGGTACACCTGTTTTTTTATTCCATGGTCTGAACGATAACATTGTCCCGTATCATGAGAGCGAAAAAGCTCACCAGTTATTTACTACACTGGGTTACAATTCCAATCTAATGACCTACCGGGCTAAACATAAAATTCCGGTTACTGTACTTCAAAATATTAAACACATTATTGAGACAACCTAATGCACCCACTTTTAGATAGCGATAAACAAATCAAAGCACAACAATATGAAAAAGAAAAACGGATAATTGGGATTTCTGGTTCATTCCTTTCAATAACTGTAATACTGTTGTATTACTATTCCGGTTTCAGCAGATGGATTGCCTTTCAATTTGGTTCCTGGCACGTCATTTTTATCGTTGCGATATACGTCATTGTTTATCTGACCATTTCCACAATTGTTGGTTTTCCATTGTCCTATTATTCAGGATTTAGGCATGAAAAAAAATGGAATTTCTCAAACCATTCCTTTTCATCCTGGTTGGCTGATGAAATAAAATCATTTCTTATCGGTATTGTTTTAGCGCCAATTTTGCTTGGTTTAATGTTTTGGCTTATGGATTCCTTTCAAGAATCATGGTGGTTGGTTGCAGGTATTGTCACTGCTGGTATTGGTGTTGTTTTTGCCACTCTGTTTCCTGTAATCATATTGCCATTATTTAATAAATATACTCCGGTGGATGATGATGAGTTAACGAATAGATTGACTGGTATTCTTGATAAAGCAGGATTGCAATCCAGTGGATTTTTTATAGAGGATATGAGCAAGCAAACCACCAAAGAGAATGCATTTCTCGCCGGACTAGGACGCACCCGCCGGGTGGTTTTAGGAGACAACCTGTTGGATAAAATGACAAATTCTGAAGTGGAAAGTGTTATTGCCCATGAGGTGGGCCATTATCAATACAAACATATTTGGAAAAATATTGCTTTGGGAACGACCCAACAAATCATTCTGTTTTATTTACTGCACCAGGTGATGCTTTATTTTTTCCCCCATTTTCTTGAATCTGTTAGATGGAATTTGACACTCCTTCCCATGTTTGGGCTTTTTTTTAGTGTATTATCCACCATTTTGTTCTCACCGCTGAATCTGGCAATGTCCAGATATTTTGAGCGTCAGGCCGATGCCACAGCGCTGAGACTGACAAAAGATTCTGCGGCATTTCAATCTGCAATGGCAGGACTTGCGAACCGCAATCTTTCCAATGCTTATCCGTCCACCTGGGTTAAATTATTTTTCTATTCCCATCCCCCGATTGGAGAAAGACTGGAATTTGCAGACAATTGGCCATCGAAGTGACATGAACCTAATGGTTGCTAAATAGATTTAACATTTATTGCACGATCACCCTTGTGATCGTAATCCACATCAAATGCGACTCGCTGGCCGGGTCGGACGCCATTTTGTTTCAGATAATCTCTTAATCCGCTTACATGTAAAAAATAATCATCCCCATCATCACCGGAGATAAATCCAAATCCCTTTAATTTATCATACTCTTTCACAACTCCAGTTTTCATTCTGCTCCCCATTATTCTAATTATCAAAAATACAATGCGTAAGCAAGTCCCGCTCTACCACTTCAAAATATTGGTTTAAAACAGATACTCCCGGTTCCGTCGTAAACCCTAACTCATCAGGTCGATTCATTTCAATAGGGATTTCCCAGGCGCTGAGACTGGGATGAATCTTCAACCGCTCCGCAAGGCAAATTACCGGAATAGTGTGGTTCCGTGCACTGAGGGCAATCATTCGACTACCGATTTTATTGAGAATATTCCCCGATTTATCCACTGCATCAGCACCGATTAGTATGCCGTCACAATCCTGCATCACCACATCAGCCATCGTATCCACGACCACCATGGTTTTTGTAACCCGGGACAGGTCATTAGCAAAAGTTACTCCTTCCAATTGTGGTCGGGATTCTGTGCAGATTACTGATTCGATAATCTGTTTAGCAGCAAGCTGGCGGATTACAGAAGCAACTGTCGAACTGTATGAATGAACCAAAATGGATTTTAACGGTAGTGTCACTGCCAGAGATATTAATTGTTTTGTGATAAGTTCATCTGCTCTATCTAATTCTGCCAGAAGAGTGCTTATATTGAGATCAATAGCGTCCGTATCACAATCTTCTTCCAGACACAGTTTTTCAAGTTGCAGGCATGTATTAAATAAAATAACCATGGATGGACGAAGATTCTTAACCCTGCCAAACAATAATTTATATTCATTTATTGAATGGCGGCTTTCTTTTAGATGGGCCCGGCAGGCCGTTAAAAAATTTCTTGCAACCGATTTGCTGCCATTCCTGTGATCATCCTGAACTATTGAAAGCAGTTGCTTCATACTCTTTTCCCGGCGGGATATTACCATGCTAATCCACTACTTATCCAATGGCGGTCTCAGATTGTAGAATACAATTTGCGCCAAATCCTATGTATCTTCATCAAAAGTTAGTATTATTGACATTATGAGAAAAAGGATGGACAGCAAAGCGGTTTTACGCCTGTTGGAATTAAACCAGAATGAACGCGGTATGGCACATTTCCGTCGTCTTCACCCTGGATCAGAATTAAAGTCGTTCGGTTTAGGCCTGTCATCACTAAAAAAACTGTCAAAGGGTATACAGCGTGATCATGATTTGTTTATGGCTCTTTGGGAGGTTGCAATTTATGATTCAAAAATTATGGCAACCCTGATTTGCATCCCTCATAAAATCTCCATGGACATAATCCATCAGCATATCCCTGATGCAATTGCATTTCGCTTGACCTATTCCTACTGCAATGGTGTCATTGCACCATCTTCGTTCTGTCATCCTCTGGTAAAAACATGGGCTCGTCATGATGTTGCCGGATACCGGGAATGCGCTTTCCGTTTATTGTATAATCAGGGTAAGGACAACCGAGATCTGAAGGATATGTTTTTTTATCCCTACCTGGAACAAATAAGGACAACAATTCACAATGAAAACAATTGGGTAAAAGATGCCATGCTGGGATGTTTATTATCTGTGGGGAAAAGATCTGTTAACCTGAATTCTCGTGTCTTACAACTTGCAAAGGACATCGGTCGACCTGATATTGATTATGGCGATACTGCTTGTCAACCATTGGATGTTATCACACATATGACGGCACCTGCACTTAAGGCGAAATTGGGTATTGGGTAAATGACCAGGTTTTTCCTCCTGTGCCTTTTTACCTCCATGCTATGGTCAGATGCCAAAGCAGTGGATTCTGACACGTTACAATCAGAAAATAGTGATGCCTGGTTTGCGTTTGACAAGGTACAGCATTTTACCTTTTCCTTTTTATGGACACTATCCTCCCAGTACATATTGGAAAATAAATGCAACCAAAAAGGCCCAGGAACGATCGGTCTGGCTACCGGATCGGCTCTGTCAGCCGGTCTCGCAAAAGAATGCTACGACCGATCTAAACCGAATGGTTATTTTAGTAAACGTGATATAGTTGCAGATATTGTAGGGATTCTATGTGCGGTCATCGTGATCAGGGTTTAATCCTGTTTATTTCCGCCATGAGAATCTTATAGGCTTTTTTGTAAACGGCAAGGCGCTCTTTTTTTGCTTGTTCTGATTCATCCGGTATCCGATTTGGGTCCATATTATCCTGCAAATCTGCCAGCTTTACCTGGAGAGCCATTGGCGATTTTTTTACTCGTTCTATATAGTCAAAATATTCTTCAGAACCGCGTTTGCTAAGACAATCAATGGCCTCGACAATTTCATTTGAATAGCCTTTCGATAAAAGGTCATCAAGCGTAATGGATGTATCCTCCACTACATCATGGAGTACGGCCACTATTTTTTCCTTATCTGTATCCATATGTTGCATTACTCTCAGAGGATGAAATATATACGGTTTCCCAATTTTATCACGTTGACCCCTGTGTTCAGAAATTGCCAATGCAATGGCGTCATTCAGTGTGGGCTTTCCGATCCGTTGATTCGTCACTACTATTCTCGCATCAAGGCTTCATCATCCCAGAATTTTTCAGGATGCTCTTCATCTACTGTATACGGTACATCTGATTCCAGTTTGAACAATTTCCTCGATCGCCTGATATTAATTTTCCCAGAATCCGGATAGATGCAAATATCATTTTTTTCTCTTGTTGATATGGCAATGAATCTAAAGTCTTCATTGGTATGGTTATAAAATTGGTGTACGCCCGTTTCATGGGCAGGGAAGTAGATTAAATCACCTTTTGTCAACTCGCGGAACCGATCATTTTGTCTTAACATCGCTTTCCCACCCAACACAAAAAACAACTCTTCTTCGCTCAAATGATAATGATAGGGGCATGAAAATTTTCCCGGAGATAACATTTCCACGTGGAAGCCCAATTTATTGGTCTTCAATTTTTCATCACATTCTGCCGTTTTTCCAGCATAAGCATTCGTTAAAGACCAATCTTCATATTCCAATTCATTCACATTAATAATATTATTCCAGTCCATTGTGCTATCCTTTTATAATAGAAAATTTACTACAGCTCGGAATCAATTTCGTCAGATCAACCTATCCTCGGCAGCTTTAGATAGAAGATATTTCCTTTTGGTTTATTTGGTCTGACACCAATTATGGCGTCATGGATATCCGCGATTCGTCTAACAATAGCTAATCCGACACCTTTGCCATTGTCCATATTTTCATCCAGCTTAATGTTGCGTTCAAATATGCGGATGCGATCATCTTCTGAAATGGTTCTACCAAAATCCCGAATGTTTATGGTAATATTTTCTTCACCCACCTTGCATTCGATGATCACTTCTCCACCATCGGCAGCATATTTAATCGCATTGTTGATATAATTATGAAATATTTCACTGATGATAGGATTGGCATGGATAATGATTGGCTCAGTAATTTGATTGGTGACCATAATTCCGGCACTATTAAATTGGGCAGAATGTTCTTTTACCAGCTTTTCAATTATTTCTTTTAGATCCAGATCTTCTTTATCAATGGGTCGATCCAGTGTGACTTCCACCAGGGTCGTTACGTTGTTGATGGTTGATAACAGATTTTCACTGCTCATTTTAATGAGCTTAATCTCCTGCGAATCCGGGCTTGACTCAGCCACCAATTCAGACATCCCCTGAATGACACCGGCAGGATTCTTAATATCATGGGTAATTACATCAATGAGCAATTCTTTGAAAGCATTTGATTCGGTTAAAATTTTATTCCGATTTAATACCACATTCTCCCGAATCTTATACACTATTAATAACAAAATAAAAGGCAAAGCAAAAAGACCTGTTTTTACCCACCATCGTTGCCAGAATGATGGCAAAACAATGATATGAATACTGGCGCCTTCTTCATTCCAGATACCATCATTGTTAGAACCTTTCACGCGAAATACAAAATGTCCTGGTGGAAGATTGGTATAGGTCACGGTCCGTCGGTGTCCGCTGGTTATCCAGTCATGGTCAAAATCCTCCAGTATATAGGCGTACTGATTTTTGCTGGGTAAATAGTAATTTAGTGCAGCAAAATTGATTGTAAGCACATAGTCTTTTTTGGTTAATACCACATGTTTGTTTTCAGTGTCAGCCGATGGATCCTGGATATACCTTTCCGGTTCAAGAAGTGTATTGTTAACAACAATGTCCGTTATGACAATTGGCGGGACAAATTCATTGTCGTAAATACTGTCAGGATAAAACACATTAAATCCGTTCACGCCACCGAAATACATCAAGCCGGTCTGGCTTTGAAAATATGCACCCCCGTTGAATTCATTGCTCTGCAACCCATCTTGCACATCGTAGGCAGAAATATGCTGGTTGGCGGGATTAAATTTCACCAATCCTCGATTGGTGCTAAGCCACAGGAATTGATGTTTATCCTCCAGGATACCATAGATGACATTGTTTGGCAATCCATCTTCAACGGTGCACCTTGTAAAATTATCCTGAGCTGGATTGTATCGGTTTAATCCACCGCCATACGTGCCTATCCACATCGTACCATTGCTATCAATAAAGATGTTATTAATTACATCCTCACCGATACTATGTGGGTTGTTGGGTTCCTGAATATAATGGCGTAATGAACCGGCCTTTTTATCATAGCGGTACAATCCATTTTCTTCTGTTCCAATCCACAGGATGCCCTTTTGATCCACGTTCATCGTATACACACCGATGGAATCCAGTTTGGTCGAATCCCGGCCGGTGAGTACCCAATGCTTAAATTTGTTCGATTCAGGATCGAAAAAATATAGACCTTTGGCAGTACCGAGCAGTAGGTGCTGAGCATCATATTCCATGATCTGATATACAATGTTCTCGGTCCAATAAAACCCCGTCGATTTATTTGGGATATATCGGGTAAAATCATGCGATGCTGGATTATATTTGTTCAGTCCGTTATCGGTACTGATCCATAAGGTACCCCTGGAATCTTTGAAAAGATTGTTGACCCAGTTGCTTGAAATTGATTTTTCATTTTCTTTTGAATATTGAAAATGTTTCGATGTCTGTGTTGACATATTCCAAAGTGTCAATCCATTTCCTGTACCCACCCACACGCCATCGTTTTCATCTTCTAACAAGGCATAGATATGGTTATCCACCAGAATATCTGGCGAAAATCGGTGGCGATAGATGTGATTAAACGCTTTTGCTTCCGTGTACAAAGTGTTTAGGCCGCTGCTGGTTGTTCCTATCCATAACACTCCGCCATGGTCCAGATACATGGAATATATCGCATTCTCACTCAGGCTAAATGGATCCAATACATCATTAAATATTTTCTTGAATGAATGCTGTTCCAGTTGAAAAACATTTAACCCGTTTTCCGTTCCGATCCATATTCTGCCCTGACGATCCTCCGTTATGGTGCTAACTTCATTGCTGCTGATGGATTTTTCATTATTTTCGTCATGCGTGAAATTGATAAAACTTTCATTCTTCCGATCCAGGATGCTTACGCCGCTATTCGTTCCCACCCATACATTTTGCGCACTGTCCTCAAAAAGAACATTTATAAAACTGCTTTTCAAGCTATTTTTATTATCAGGGTCATGGTAAAAATGGGTAAAAGATTGAGATTCACGATCAAACCTGTTCAGACCTTCTGAGGTGCCAATCCAAACTGTACCAAGATGGTCCTCTACTATTGCATATACATGGTTGTCACTTATTGATCCCGGATCAGTCTCACTGTGACGGTAGTGAATAAATTGGTTGGTTACCGGGTTGTAGGCATCGCACCCTGCACCATCCGTGAGAATCCACAGGATTCCCTGGCTGTCAAAGTATAAAAGCCAGATATTATTGCTGGAAACACTGTTGTTGTCCTGTGGATTATGCATAAAATGGAAAAACGCACCGCTATCGCGATCCAATTTGTTTAATCCTCCCCCATAGGTCCCAATCCAGATGTTTTGATTATCATCTTCAGTGATAGTATAAATTGAATTCGAACTGATACTTAGCGAATCATCAAATTGCGGGGTGTATATTTTAAAATCATAGCCATTGTATTCATTTAGTCCTTCTTCGGTACCAAACCACATGTACCCCTGACTATCCTGATAAATGGAATAAATTGAACTCTGGGATAAACCGTCGGTAATGGTGAGATGACCAAATTTTGGCCGAGTCAAGGAACTGGAAAGTAAAATATGGAGGCAGATTACCCAGTACAGCAAAAATTGCCGTATGATCATTTTCCCCTTAATATTCTTTTTTATAATCAGAATATTGTGTGCGAAATGCTGAATCAGTGTAACCTTTCCGTGATTATCCCCCGTGACATCAACTACGGCATAACTTAACGTTTAATCTTCATATTTACATTTAATTTGTGAAGCATACCACAATATCACCTGAATATGGTAATAATCATCTACTAAACAGGGTATCTGTTCAATTTTTACCCGGGCAGGTTACATGGGTCTGGCGACAAAAACATCGGATGCGACTCCCCATGACACCACGGTGCTATTGTATAAAATATCCCATTCATTTGTAGAAAAATAATCTTGAAACCTAATGGGTCGACAACCACCAACTATTGACGGTTTTAGTGCAAACACACTTCTCCACACTCCCATAACGCATCTGGATAGAATGCCTCTTCCAGCGGTGATTCCCACCAGGCAGATTAAGCCATCGTCCTCCAGGATTCGCTTCGCTTCTGCGATGATTTTTCTGATACTGTCTTCCGGAAGCAGATCAAAGACATAGGTGGAAATAAATCGATCCACCGACTTATCCGATAACCCAAGGGCATCACCCCCAGGGGATAACTGTACCCTTGCCCGGTTGTGAAATCGTTCAAGTCTTTTTTCTGCCAATTGGATCATGGTTTCACTGATATCCATGCCCAGATATTCGGCTCGCGGAGCGTAGTCGTTTAGAAGATCACTTGCTATCCTCCCTGTACCGCAACCAAATTCGAAAATAGATGTTGAATCCTGAAGAAGAGAATTTTTCAGTAATGTTTCCACAGCCCGGTCTTCATAATATCCCTGCTTATCCTGCTTTTCACCAAACTGATCATAAAATTCTTTTGCCTGTGATGGACTAAGTGTTTTCATGCCAAAATCCGAATCCTCTGGTAGGATGCATCATTTTTTACAGTATTTCTAGGAACATACGTACACATTTTATTGGCTATCATTACAACTTTTTCAGTAAATCCTTAATTTGGAAAAACTAACTTACAACTAATTAGATTTTAAATTAGAAAGAAACCCAGCAATACCTTCGAAAAAGTGATAACAAAAGAACCCTTGATTCACAAAAAGGGCTCCTGGTAAATATGTCGAAATGGAGGATTTCCCACCTGAATGACTCCAGTTTCCACACCGCCAGCTCATCACTGCCTGTCCCGAAGAATTTCGGGATCCGT
>CAZZIU010000028.1:0-21390 GCA_964654545.1 uncultured bacterium | reverse complement strand
GTACGACGCCAATAATTTCAATAAGCTGCGTCTGTACATTTAAGTTTGCTTTGCTTCTACGCTCCCTTAGTCCCGATTCATCGGGAATACGACGCAAAATCATATTTTAAGAGATAAAAAAGCCTGCAAATTTAGATTAGAATCCATTGGTAAAACAATCGCTAGAATGCGATCGTTAGGATGTTGCGGAGGTAAGAGTCCTTTAGCCTTTGCTGCGGTTTATATCAAATCGGAAACCATGTACACAATTAAAAATTGACCTGTTGCAATTAAGCAATAATAGCATTTCCCCCTAAGCCCATCGTAGGTTACACTATTCGAGTGGTTCTTTGTGATGTTATCGTCTATGATAAATGGTTTTCTGGCTATCAATCCTTCATAGAGTGTATACAACCCCCATGCGATAAACACAAATCCCACACTATTTAAAAACATCGTTTGCCAAAACATAGCTTCCTCTCAATGAATACTTATAAAAATGTATACTAATCCGATCGAAAAGTGCAATGGCAAAGTTATTCTCCATTTTTCACAATACCTTTGAGTCATTTTTCTTAATTTCTTCCATGGATATTGATACCTTGAATATGTATGAAAGGCTACGGGATTTTCATGTACCAGCAACGTTGCTGGATGATATTTTCTCCACAGAAAATGGTACAAATATCATGAGGGAATCATGGGAACAATTGAAAAGTGATGGATTACAGGAGGACGAAATTGCCGAAGCTATCGCTAAATTAATCATTAAAGAGGTGGATATTCCTCAGGGCAAATCTGAGGAAAAATAAAATCGTTTTACCGAGGAGGGCTTCTTCAGTTTTTCTCTTGTGTAATATTTTTTTTCGCTCTCTTTCGACAACCTAATCAATGATTGTCGGATGAGATTCACATCCCGTACCTGCACCTGCGAAAACAATGTTTTCGATCCCATGAGGACATAGTGTAATTGGCCGGATCGAGGTGTATTAAAATATAGTTCAGGATTTTTACTGATTTTATGTTCCAACAGAACACAATCATTATAGCAATCTGTTGTGGTATAAATGGATGGCTGCTGGGGAAACAGCCATCCACAGATTACTATTCCTAATAAATAGCGGTGCGTATTATAGTCCCAGGCTGCGTTTAAAGGCTTCGTTGTTTGGTTCGCGACCAAGAAATCCTCGCACTAGGTCCAATGCTTCCTGGCTGCCTCCCGGTGCCAAGACCTGTTCTCTGAAACGCATTCCTACTTCAGGGTTCAAAACACCTTCGTCCTCAAAAACTGAAAACATATCCTGTGCAAAAACTTCCGCCCAGGCATAACCATAATAACTGGCTGCATAGCCATTTAGATGCCCAAATGAGGCGATTCGTGCAGTGTGTGGTGTTTCCTTCCAGAGAAGCACTTCCCTGTGTAGCCTGTCAGACATATCCAATAACGATTCTTTCTTTCCTTTACCCCAGGAATCATAAAGCGTTAAATCTTCCATTCCCAGGAATACCTGAAATGCCATATTGCCACCGGTTGACATATTTTTTGCCGCCAGCATGCTTTCCAGCAAATCATCCGGAATGACTTCTCCTGTTTTGTAATGTCTGGCAAACAGTTGAAGTGATTCTTTGTCCCAGACCCAATTTTCAAAGATCTGAGAAGGAGCTTCCACAAAATCGCGGTCTACGCTGGTTCCTGAATGGGAGTAATATTTTGCCGTTGTGACCATCCCGTGAATGAGATGACCAAATTCATGGAAGAATGTTTCCACTTCTGATTTATGTTTCAGCAGGGATGGTTTGTCCCCTGTTGGCCGTGTAAAATTGCACACCAGGCTGGCCATGGGATATTGGTATCCCCAGGGTGTATCTTTTCCTTTCGTAATACCAAAATGTGCCGCGTGGCTGTATTTATTTTCCCGGGGAAATAAATCCAGATAGAAATAACCTAATCGTTTGTTCGTGTTGGCATCAAAGACCTCATACATGGTTACTTCATCATGCCATACACTGGGATTATCCACTTGCTGGAATTTTAAACCAAACACCTTTTGGGTAATGGCAAAAAATCCATCCCTCACCGCTGTCAGTTCAAAATATTCGGCAATTTTTTCCTCATTGAGACTGTATTTTTCCTCGCCAAGAATATTTTCGAGGTAGTGCAGTTCCCAATAGTTTACTTCTGTCTCTTCTTTACCGCTTAGGCGCGATTTGATGTCGATTAATTCCTGGATTTCAGATTGTTGTTTTCCCCGTATCGCATCGTTTAATTCTTTCTCAAAAGCCCAGACTGTTTCAGGGTCTTTTGGCATTCTGTCTTCCAGCAGGTAATCGGCATAGGAATCATATCCAAGCAACTTGGCTAATTCATGATGCTTTTCCACCATGGTAGGAATCAGATCAAGGTTTTTATCTGCAGCACGGTTGAGAAATTTTTCACTGAGTGCTTTACGCGCATCAATATCATTGGATAATTGCATAAACGTTCTTCGCGCCGGATAACTGATATCAATTTTGTACACATCCCCATGGCGGTAGGCTTCTTTGTACCAGTCCGGTGTCCCATCCATTTGTTCTTCCGTAACCACCAACGTGTCGGTATAGTTTGAAATATTGTTATTGAATTCCAATCCGATCTTGCTCAATTCATTACGGACTTTTTTAATTTCATCGCGAGTCTCTTTTGGCAACCCGAATCCCTGGCGCAGGAATCCTTTATAAATATCGTCAAATAATTTGAAATCTTCGCCACTTAATTCGGTGGCATCAGGGCTGTTTGCAAACATTTCAACTGCATGGAACAAATCTTCATTGAGGTTCATATCTGTTTCCCATTCGGAAAACTTGATTATCGATGAATCGGCGTTATCACGAACCGCAGCATCGGGATGAACCGACCCCATCAAATAAACGGGATACTCTACTCTTCCAAGCACATTCCAAATATTGTCGATTTCCACAATCGTATTTTCGAAGGTATGTTCACCTTCCTTTAGAGCAATGATTCCGTCAAGCATTTTTTGGGCTTTTGCAAGTGTCAAGTCGGTTGCTTCAGGAATATCATCTGCTGTGAGATCAGCAAATGGAATTACTGCATTAAAGCCGCGTAATAATGGGTTATCTAGTGGTTGAATCTGATGCATGGGTTCAATGGGTTTTTGGGTAGACATACACCCAAATACAAACAACATTATACCCCACAATGATAAGCGTTTCATACTTCGTCCTTTCATATGAACTTCATTTTTTAAAAAAGTATTCGACATAAAACATGGTAACAAACATTGCTGTCGCCGTTGCACAGGATACAGTCCAACCATGAAATTGATGGGCTGTTTGATAATCTTTATCCAGTTGGCGACTGTTTAATTCCTTCAACATTTGTGTTCCTGTTTTCTCTTTGCGACACTGATACGATTGCCACACAAATTCAGGAATTTCGCGCATAGGGACAGATCTTAATCCGCCCTGTTGTGCTTTTTGTATTACCGGGTGTGAGCAGGGATCCTGAATGGAAACTTCCGTCGTATCTTGCCCAATTGCTTCTCTTGTACAGAATAATAGAAAAATGCTAATGAGAAAAAGTTGTCCTTTTACCATGTGAAAAATACTCGAAAAGTAAACAGTGGCAATTTATTGAGTTCCATGGTGGGTCCGGTCACTTTCTTGCCCTGAAATTTCCAGTTTTTTTCATCGTACCAGTTGTTCATGAAACCGGCGCGTAAATCTAGCGCCATCCATGAAAAGAGATAATAGCGCAGCCCGATCATACTGGTGAAACCAAACCAGGTGGTGGTCATTTTTTCACTGGCAGGAATGTCGATTGAGTTATTCCCGAAACTGGTTAATAGCGTGTCCCATTCCGCAACTGCCCCACTCGTATTAAGTTTGATCGTGCCTCCATTAATCATTGGGGCAAGAGTGAAATTCATCTCAAACCTTCTAAAAAACATAAAATATGTTTCCAGTGTGAGTGCTCGGTACACCAGGCGTCTCGAAAAATCTGTTCCCGATATGGTCTTGCCACTTTGTAGAGAATAATTGTTTAGGAATCCTACACGGGCATTATAAAAAAATTCGTACGCCAAACCATACCCAAGCAACATATTGGATGAAAAAAAATCTGTGGTTGGCAGTTCGGCATTATTGTCAAAACCGGTTAAGACCGGTTCATAATATCCACCGCCTAGATTAATCATCCACTTTGGTTGACCATCTGCAACCTGGCAAAGCAGAAAAAGAAAGAGAATGAGAAATGGTCGCTGTAATTTCATTTTAGACCTAAATTTACCGATGATTCAACTGAACAAAGAATGAAAATGATTCGCATTCAACTTATTAGTGCAATATTTCTGCTAGTCATTTTGGGAAAAACAGCAGCCGAACAGGTGAACCATATCATTGTGTTTTACGATGGGAAAACTGAAGTCACATTTATTGACTCCATGGATCAGGAAAATGTCTACTGCAAAGCAGAAGATACCAGGGATACCAGTTATGCATTAAATGGCGTTTATTTTATTTACAATGATTTTGGTAAAATGTTTTACATAAGCCCCTCCATTATCACTCGTATGGATTATATTGAGTTGTATGGCGGCACATTGTTTTCTGTTGATCAGGATACGATCCTGTACAAGACGATTGCGTTTAACCGCAATATGCGTAATGAAATGGTGTATGTGACAACCATGGCTGATTCGTTTATTGCCATCCCTTTGCTCGAGGTGTATCGGATTGATACTGACCTTGCTTTTATGGAGCAATCGGTTAAAAAGGGGTTTTACACCGCCATAGGAGGGGTTCTGGTAACAACCACCTTCCAAATTTTTTCAGATTTTTTTTCTCAACGTGAATCGGGTACAACGCTAAAAGAAAATTTCGGTTTAATCTCTTCCATTGTTTGGGACCAGGGGAATGATTTGCTGCCAAAAGTATCTCAGGCCGGATTAAAAGAAAATGGTCCCACCTATCAATCCCTTACATTTATAACACCACTATGTACGATAGGCTGGATGGTGTACGATTACTATTTCGAACGAAAATCCAATTATTTCAGGCCATTAACTGCCACGAGCGGTTATCCTAAATCAATGCAGATTGTGTCTTTTACATCCATGGTCAAAAATCTTATTAATCGCTAGATTTATTTCTTCGCTTCCTGCTTAATTCAGGTACACCAAACCAATTCACAATTTTGTCACCAAATTTCGGTGATAACTGCCCAATTGCCAGCAGTGGTTTCATAGGTCCGTGGTTTACTATTATTTCTGCCCTGTCTTTGGTAATACCTTCCCAGACTGCATCAGCGACAGCCTCTGGTGGCGAAGTTCCTAATAGTGCAGGTGGTTCTACTCCTCCGTCATAAAACATACCGGTGTCGGAGATGTAGCCGGGGCAGATAACCGTCATTCCTGCCGACGAGCCTTGTAACTCCTGCCGCAAACCATCGGTCCACATTATTAACCCGGCTTTTGATGCGGAGTATATGGTGTTATAGGCTATTCCCTTTTTTCCTGCCAGGGATGCGATATTTACTATATGTCCACCATTTTTCATTATTTCGGGCAATAGGAGCCTTGTCAGCTCCATGGGAGCCAAAAGATTGGTATGAATTATATTTTTTAATTCTTCATGTGAATTATCTGGGTAATTCTCATATTTCTCGATACCAGCATTGTTTATTAAATAATCAATTGAAACACCATCCGTGCTGATCGTATTAACCAGTTCGGGCAAGGAATCGATGTCCGATAAATCCCATGTGTAATAAACGCAATGTTCTGCTCCAATTTCCTCCTGTAGTGATTGGAGATCCGCTTGTGATCTGGCAATTCCAATAATGTAACACCCATGGTTTGCCATCGTTTTTGCAATGATTCGTCCTATTCCCCGTGATGCACCCGTTACTAACGCAATTTTTTGATGATTCATTGTATCTCCTATTCAAACCATATTGTAATGAACAATAAAAAATACATAGTTACATTTAATTATTCATTTACAATAAAAACACAAACGCCCCGCATTGGGGCGTTAATTGAGTGAGCGAGAGACGAGGTTTCCCGACTCGTCGGGACGTCATCGACCTTTAAGTAGTTTCTCTATTATCGTTCTGCTCTTCCAACGCTTTATCTCATTTTCGCGGCTGATTGCATCTGATTTGTTATCAAATAGTTCAGAATATACTAGTGTCCATGGTGTACCAGATTTTGTGGATTGTGACCATCCAGAATTATGTTGGTCCAATCTTCGTAATAAATCCGACGTATATCCAACATAATATCGATCTTTAGATTGTGAGTATAATATATATGCATAATACTTCATAAACACAAACGCCCCGCATTGGGGCGTTAATTGAGTGAGCGAGAGACGAGGTTTCCCGACTCGTCGGGACGTCATCGACCTTTAAGTAGTTTCTCTATTATCGTTCTGCTCTTCCAACGCTTTATCTCATTTTCGCGGCTGATTGCATCTGATTTGTTATCAAATAGTTCAGAATATACTAGTGTCCATGGTGTACCAGATTTTGTGGATTGTGACCATCCAGAATTATGTTGGTCCAATCTTCGTAATAAATCCGACGTATATCCAACATAATATCGATCTTTAGATTGTGAGTATAATATATATGCATAATACTTCATAAACACAAACGCCCCGCATTGGGGCGTTAATTGAGTGAGCGAGAGACGAGGTTCGAACTCGCGACATCTACCTTGGCAAGGTAGTGCTCTACCAGCTGAGCTACTCTCGCATAACTTTCATTAAAAAAAGCGCTGCGAATTTACATATTCAAATTCCGCCATCAAATATTTTTGACTATCGATTTGTGCCTATTTCCCAGCGTTTTTCTGAACGGAAAATCAACAACACACACATCACAATATAAAACAAATCTTCAATTACCTTTCCAACACCAACCATTTCTCCGGGACGTAATCCACAACCGCATTCAATATTGTAGCCTCTTAGTATTGCAATAATAATTGCAGTAATAAACATTATCATCAGTCCCAGCGAAAGTCCGGCTGCTCCATCAACCATAAATCCTATTATTATTGATATTCCAAGTATAACTTCAAGCCATGGTAGAACAATCGCTGCACTATTTTCCAATCCATATGGCAGAATATGGTAATTGTCAATCGCTCGCGCAAATGTTGCAGGATCTGTAATTTTATCCCACCCGGCGATTATGAGAACCGAGCCTAAAATCACTCGAGCTACCAGAACGACAACAAATGGTAAATGTATCTTCATTGGTCAGTTGGAAAACCGGCTGAAACCCAATCGCTCCAGCCGCCTTTAAATACATAAATTTTTTGAAATCCTGATGCTTGTAAATCGTAGGCCAATTCTTCGCTGGACCCACATTCATCACCATCGCAATATGTTACTATTGGATCATGTTTCATGACAGACATTGAATCCAATACATACAGCAATCCCATGAAATCATCTGATCGAAACGCATTTCTAATATGACCATCCCTGTAATACTCATCATGGCGTGCGTCAATAAACAGGATCCCACCATCATAAAATTTCTTGGCCTGCTCTAACGATATTATCGCAATTGCAGGTTCGTTTTCCGTCCCATCGGTCGAAGCTAATTCCAAAGTAGGAAGTTCTTGGGCAAGTAATGGAATCCCTTCAGGACGGACAGCGTTTACCAATAGACCCAGGATCAGGGATACACCAATAAGTACGGCTGATTGCTTGAGAAATAACTTCATCGCTTTAGTGTGCTGCTCGCTTTTTATTGGTAGTATTTACCGGCTTACGCTCTGAGTTTTTAACCTTTTTTATTTCTGCAAGTGCCTGGTTAACATAGGATAATATTTCAGGCTGATCCTTAACTTTGCTGTTCATGGGAACAGAGCTGTACTCGCTACTGTTTACCACATGCTCAAGCGTCTTTTGTGCGTCAATCCTTTTTGCTTCATAGTCACCAATCAGCGATAACATTGTTTTATTATTTGCAAAGATTTCACGAAGTGATTTGTTTGGATCTCTTTTCTGTAAATTCTTTAATCGTTTATCAACGGATTTGATTTTCTCAGCGGCGCTGGATACATCCACGATTGGTGAATCTATGTTGGCAATGGTTAATTCAATTTGCGTTAGGAATTTACCCTGCTTACCGGATGAATATTCCTTGGGGCCATTGACGTCTTGTTCCTGCTCTACCCGCGTTGTGTGAAGACTTCCACTGGTGAATATATAATCTGCATTGTGAAAAGCATTTTTGGCTTCCTCAAAATTCTTACGAGTTGCATTTACCATCATCACAATAACATGTGCCTTTGATTCCAACTCTGCAATGATTTCTTGACCCGCATCCAAATAGGGTTCAAGCGTTAGCTCAGTGACTTTTTCAGGTAGGGTACTGATTACACCAGTAATCCCCACTTTAATTCCATCTTTTTCAATGATTTTGTAACGATCAAATGCATACTTACCATCGATAGTATTTTTTATATTTGCTGATACAAAAGGCAGATCTATGGTATCCATAATGGATTTCAGGAAATCATAACCGGCGGCAATTTCGAATTGTCCAACATTCATGGCATCGCAGCCAGTCATTTCTATTCCTTTTGCAATTTTTTTCGCCGTTAACATTTCTGAATCAAGATGAATGGGAAGAATGCGCATTGTAGTGAACAGGGCATCACCGGCATCCAATATTATGGGATCCTTTCCCTGTTCTTTCAGGCTATTTAGGTGAGAAGCTTTTCTGGACAGACCGCCCAGGGGATTTCTTTTTCACCCACAAGGGTCCAACTGACCATGTACATTTGCTGTCACGACAAAGGTCAGTGAACCGGATATTGCTTCGGTTTTGGCGCATGACCACATTACCAGTGTGATCATCAGAAATAGTATTGAGAATTTTTTCATTGTTCTACTTTTGGTTTTTCTGCTAATTCAACCAATACACCACCGGTATCTTTTGGATGCACGAAAATTATTCGATATCCTTCAGCACCAAGTGTTGGTTGATCATGTAATACATTTATGTTTTTTTGTTTCAATTCTACTAAAGCGGAATCGATGTCAGATACTTCAAGGCAGACATGGTGCATGGCATTACCCCGCTTCAGTAAAAATTTGGAAATTGGTGAAGTATCTGTTAACGGCTCAAGAAGCTCCACTTTTCCTTTTTCTGTGTCGAAGATGTCTGTTGTAACAGACTGGGAAGTCACTGATTCCCTGCCAGCATGGGGTATTCCGAGAATATCTCGCCAAAAAGGTGCTGCATTATCCAAAGATTCCACAGCAATACCTATATGTTCTATACCCAAAATTTTCATAGCAGATTATCCGTTATCCCTTTTCTCATTGATAGTCCCAAGCCATTGCCAGAAGGCAGAATCAAACGTCCATTTTCAACAACAGTTCCCTTGTAAGGATCGTTGGTGATGAGAATATGCCCATCTAGATCGGCATAATCTACAAAGCCTGATAAGTGTGAAGCAGCCGTAATTCCCACAGATGACTCAATCATACAACCAAACATGATTTTCAGATGAAGACGCTGGGCTTCCACAATCATTTTTTTTGCTTCGAAGAGACTTCCGCACTTCATCAATTTTATATTAATACCGTCGAAGGCATAGGCAATTTTCGCAATATCAGCTGCAACCAGACTGTTTTCATCTGCAATGATGGGAAGCGGTGATTTCTCTTTTAAACGGGCCGTAATATCTAATTCGGCAGCTGGGAACGGTTGCTCTATAAATTCCACACCCTGTTCCATTAACCAGTGACTCATTTCGATTCCATATGAAAGTTCCCAACCCTCATTCGCATCCACGCGAATGACCTTGTCGGTTTCCTGACGAATAATACGCACGATTTCTTTGTCGCGTTTTGAACCCAGTTTAACCTTTAAAATTGGGTATTTGCTGGCCTCGCTTATCTTCTGCGGCAATAACGTCAAATCACCGATGGCGATAGTAAAGGATGTGAGCAATTCCGGAGAAGTAGGCGCTTTGAAATAATCGCTGATACGCATGGAATGCTTTTTGCAATACCAATCCAACAAGGCCATGCTGAGTGCAGCTTTTAATGATTGAATTTCACCGGCACGTTTTTCCAACAGCCTCCAGATATTGTCGAGTGAATCTTCTTTAATTTCCCAGGTCGAATACCGTTGTAATTGTTCGCACACCCTATCGTGATTTTCGTGATATCGTTCCGAGGGTGCTGCCTCTCCACGCCCAATGAAATCGCCATCTATAAGATAAACATACACCACATCGTAATAAGAATGACTGCTCCTAGATATACCAAACGGATGTTTGCATTGAAGACGGTAGGATGTCCATGACAGTTTCATCGTCCAAGTTTCTCCTTTAGGACGTCGATTACTGGTTCACCTCCGAACCGCACGATATCGGTTGCGATACAATGGTTCTCGGTCTCATAGAGACGTAAAGCTTCTTTCGCTTTAGATTCGGACATGGCATGGGTCAGTAGATTGATACCCACAAATTCAGAGTTACGAAAGGGTTCCATTAATTGGAGATGCAATGCAAAAAGATAACGCATTTGCGGAATGGGGTAATCAGAAACATCCCGTGTTCGCACCGGTTCATGACACATGAGAAAGTAATTTGGCATCGAACCATGTATTAATCCAAGTGTCACACCGGAATACAACATATTGTTTATGGCCCCCTGACCTTCAACAATGATGATATCCGCATCCAGATTTTGATCGATTACATATTCAAGCTCTCCCGCCATAAAATCACTGACCACAGCATCAATGGGAACCCCCTGTCCACTTAATAGAATTCCGGTTTGACCGGTTCCAATAAATCTGGCATCGATGCCCTCCTGTTTTAGTCCCTTAGTGATCTCCCAGGCCGTGGTCATTTTACCGGTATCACAGTCTGATCCGACTGTAAGAAGCACGGGAGTTTTTCTCTCTTTCCATGATTGTTTTGGAAAATGAGGCGGGTTAGGCGGTTTACGTAAATCCCTGATTGTGACGTTATTACTCTGCGCTAATTCCATAAAGTATGGATCATCAGAAATAAATTGATGCATCCCGCTAATGATATGCAAGCCTGAAGTCAGGGCCTGGACGATATGTTTACGATACACATCTGTAATGCGACCTCCCTGAGGTGCATTACCTAAAACCATTGTGTCGGGTGACGACGATAATACAGCATCCAAATTGCTTACAACCGGTATGTCTCCACCATACCCAATTACATCCTGGGAAGTTTTTCCTGCAAAACGGGAATCAATCACGCCAACCACATCATTTGGAGAATACCTGATCAGCGTGTTGCCGGTCTTGCTATACAAGTAACTGAATGAACCTTCAGCCAGAACAATATATTTTGCCACGGTCTACTTCCAGAATACGCGGCTAAAAATAACCATCACTGTAAAAATTTCGAGTCTTCCTAATAACATACAAAATGACAAAATCCACTTCCCAATCGCTGGCATAAGCGCATAATTGTCCGTCGGCCCAAAATTACCAAGAGCCGGACCAATATTACCCAGAGCCGACGCTGCCGATCCAATGGATGATACCAAATCAATATTCATCGCTGTTAGCAATAATGTGGTGAGGGCAAAAATGGCAATGTAGAAGAGAAAAAATCCAAGGGTATTTCGAATCACATCCTCACTGATATAGCGATCACCAATGCGAATGGGAATAATGGCTCTGGCGTGCAATAAACGACGCGTTTCCATGGCGGTGTATTTTAAAATTAACATTACCCTGACTATTTTCAGACCCCCACCAGTAGATCCTCCCATGCCCCCGACAAACATGAGGGTCAGTAGAAGAAACTGGGCGAGAAAGGCCCACGCTTCATAATCGGCTGAACCATAACCGGTTGTCGTAAGTATGGAAACGGTCTGAAACAGAGCATCCCTGAAACTGGTATGATTCCACGCACCTTTGCCAGCAGCAACCGCAATAAAAATGAGAATTGTGGCCCCCAGAGTAGTGGCCAGATAGTGCAAAAATTCCTTATCACGTATATACGCTTTTACGTCTCCCGTAACGGCTTTAAAATGGAGTGAAAAATTGATTCCAGCTATGAACATGAATAAAATAATGATATAATGAATTATGGAATTGTCGTAGTAGCCAATGCTGGCATTTTTTGTCGAAAATCCCCCGGTGGGCATGGTGGTTAAACTATGGCAAACAGAATCGAACCAAGGCATTCCACTTACACCCAACAACAATACTTGAGTAACCGTAATTCCCACGTACACCATCCACAAAAACTTTGCAGTTTCTCGAACGCGTGGTCTTATTTTATCCGCCACCGGACCGGGAACTTCCGCTTTGAATAACTGAACACCGCCGATCCCTAACAAAGGCAGAATTGCGATATAAAATACGATAATACCCATTCCACCAATCCATTGGATAAACGAACGCCAGAACAACGTTGCGTGTGGTAAACTTTCAATCCCGTTGGGCAAATGTGGAAGTGTGACCGGACTGCCAATGATGGAAGCACCGGTTGTCGTGACACCGGACATGGACTCAAAAAATGCATCGGTGATGGTAGGTATTAATCCTGTCAAATAAAACGGTAAGGCTCCCGCAATAGCTGTAACAATCCATGCAAAGGTGACCACTGCGAACCCGTCACGATTGGTCAGCACACGATATTTACTGGTGGAAAGCCAGATTGGAAATCCAATAATAACCGATACAGCACATGATTTTAAAAACCCATCCAGATCAGATTCTCCATAGCCCCATGCTATCGCTGCCGGAATCAGCATGGCTATTCCGAGAATGGTCAGTAATCCTGCAAGGATATTTAGTATCGTACGGACATTCATTGAATCAGGAAGAAAACAGTTTTTTCAATTTTGGAATGGCGTGCTGTTTGGCAAAGACAAGAACGGTATCTTCATTTGTTAATTGCGAACTACCGCGGGCAATACTCAAATGACCATGATGGTTGATTACACCCACAATACTATCTTTTGGGAATGCCAGTTCTGCGAGGGGGTGTTGCGTGACTTTGCTGCCATTTTCAGGATTAAACTCTACCACTTCTACCTCAATCTCATCAAACGAAGTAACCAGTATATCATTTTGGCTACTACGAATTTCACGCATGATTGAATTGACGGTAGACATATTTTTCGAGATTACAGCACCTATGCCGATTTCCTGTATAATGGGAATATACTCAGTGGTTGTGAGATGAACTGCAGTCTGTTTTACTCCTAAATGATGCGCTAGCATACTGGACAGCAAATTGGTTTGTTCATTGTTAGTGACTGTAATAAAGCTGTCTACTTCGGCAATATTTTCCGATTTTAATAATTCAACATCAGTACCATCACCTGCAATAACCATGGTTTCACTTAATTCGTTGGCCACAGTACTTGCTTTTTCTTTACGATTCTCCAACAATCGCACATTCATTTCTTCCTGTAATTCTTCCGCAATGGAACGACCAACCTTGCTCGCCCCAACTATCATTACCCTGCTGGTGCGCTTCAAACGCCTTCCCAGCATGTACAATAAATTCTCCTGGTCTTTTTTCTGTACCAGAAAATGGACCACATCATCCAATTTAAACTCAAAGTCAGCCCAGGGAATTGTGGTTTCGCCTTCGCGTAAAACCCCCACAATACCAAATTTGAATTCACTGTTTGAAGAACAGATTTCTCCTATTGTTTTTCCAACAATTGGACCTTTATCATTGATTCGAATACCAAGAAGTAACAGACGACCACCTTCGAATTCGGTCACATGCGTTGCATAAGGATGACGCACGAGTCTTACAATTTCCTGACAGGCTGCTTTCTCCGGATGTATCACCAAATCCACACCGAATTTTTCCGGCCGAATAATGGAATCTCTGGCGGTATATTGCTGATTTCGAAGTCGGGCGATAATCTTTTTCGCACCCAACAAGTGGGCTTGCTGTGATGCGATCAGGTTTACTTCATCTACCCGTGTGAGTGCAAGAACGTAGTCGGCTGTTTCTACATTGGCCTGCTTTAGGTTTTTTGGACTGGCACCATTACCCTGCACCACAATAACGTCCAAATGCTCTGCAGCACGTCTACATTTTTCCGGATCGATATCAATGACAGTAATATCATGATCTTCACTACTTAGTGCTTTCGCGACATGAAAACCGACTTCGCCGGCTCCCACTATGACAATTTTCATGGACTATTCCAATTCATTATTGAACACAATTTAAAAACTTACGCTAAATCGACATACAAGTCTACTCAGATTCGCGCCACATATCAGCACCAAGTGACCTGAATTTCTCTTCGATATGTTCGTACCCACGATCAATGTGATAAACTCGACTGATTTCAGTATGCCCGCGGGCAATTAATGCACCTATAATAAGTGAGGCACTCGCACGAATATCGGTAGACATGACCGGGGCGCCTTTTAAACTTTCCACACCTCTAACAAATGCCACATTATTTTCCACGGCAATTCTTGCTCCCAGTCGATTCAATTCTGGTACGTGGGAAAACCGATCGTGGTAAACAGTATCGGTAATGACTGAAGACCCATGGGCAACCGCCATTAATGCAATCCACTGCGCCTGTAAGTCTGTTGCAAATCCCGGGTATACGGCAGTCGTCATATCCACAGGCAGTATATGGTCGCTGCGGGATATGGTGATCCCTGCATCCGATTGGCTAACATCCGCCCCAGTTTCCATCAATTTATCCATTACAGAGGACAAATGCTCCGGGTTTACGCCTTCAACAGTTATCTGACCTGTTGCAGCAGCGGCTATCATAAAAGTCCCCGCTTCTATTCGATCGGGAATCACTTCAATTTCTACGGCTTTTAACTGTGTAATATCAATACCATGGATGGTGATTTTGGTCGTGCCAGTACCTGAGATGTCCGCACCCATTGCCCGTAAAAACTCACAAAGCTGCACAATTTCCGGTTCTCGTGCTGCATTCTCGATTACCGTTGTTCCTTCCGCTGTCACTGCTGCCATGAGAATATTGCCGGTTGCTCCGACGCTGGGATAATCAAACCGAATGGTGGTGCCTTTTAATCGGTTTGCCCGCGCGATGATATATCCCCCCTCCAGTTCGATCTCAGCACCAAGCTTTTTTAATCCATTGATGTGAAAATCCACGGGACGCGGTCCCCAGGCACAACCGCCGGGCATTGATACCTTTGCTTCGCCGCAGCGGCTCACCAATGGTCCCAATACATAAAAGGATGCCCGCATGGTTTTCACCAATTCATAGGGAGCAACAGCGGTGATATTACCTGTTGCATCAATATCCATTTCTCCATTCTTAAAGGTCACCTGGGCACCAATAACTTCCAGCATTTTCACCATCGTTCGCGTATCCCGAAGATTGGGTACTCGTTTGATGTGCGTGACACCATCGACCAGCAATGCTGCCGCCATGATAGGCAACACAGCATTCTTCGCCCCGCTTATTCGCACACTGCCAGATAGTGTCTTTCCACCGTTTATTATGATTTTATCCATTACATTATTTCATCCCTGTTAATGAGCTGATAACTGTCTCTCGCTCAGCACCGGTTATATATTTCGTCATTACCTGAGGACCTTTTTCATTTAGTAATTTGGTTACATGCAAATGGTTATGGGCAGCATGTGTAATTTGTGGCAGGTGTGTAATACAAATGACTTGTCGATTTTTAGCAATTGATTTTAAACATTCTGCTACTTTGATGGCCGTTCCACCGGATATACCTGTATCAATTTCATCAAAAACGAGACACTCAATGGGATCACTCTGATTAAATACGGTCTTCATCGCCAGCATAATACGAGAAATTTCACCACCGGACGCAATTTTTGCCAATGGTTTTGGCTTTATTCCTGGATTTGCACTTAAATAAAATTCGGCAATTTCATAACCATTATCATAGGCAGCGATTGGTTTGCCATCCAGTGAAACAAAACTAGTTGTGTCTTTTCGTTGATTAAGATGAATGTCAAATTTGGATTCTGGCATATTTAATTGATTCATGGCCTGAACCATCTTTTTTGTTAAGATGGGTATAGTCGCCATTCGTTTGTCATGTAACGTATCAGCAAGGTGTTTGTATTCCGCAATCAATTCATGAATAGTTGTTTCTGTTGTCTGAATCTCTTTTTCGAGGTGTTCTGATTGATAACTGCTTTTTGCAAGTTCATTTTCAACCTCTGATACTGCTTCCAGTGAGCCACCATATTTTCTTTTTAAGCGATCCAGTATCTCCAGGCGATCTTCGATTTCTTTCAACCGTTCCGGATTATGGTTCAAGGAATCCACATAATTTGTCATCCCAGCGGCAGATTCTTGAATAGTAACTATTGCCGAATCTATTTCAAGTAAATACTGTTCAAACTCTTTGTCAATTCGAATTAGTTTTTCCAGGGATTTCTTGGTTGAAACCAATTGAATTAGAATACTTTGATCGCTTTCAACCAGAGAATGGTTCATATTATCTGCAGTCCGTGATAATTCATCTAAATTCCGCAATATTTTCACTTCGTTTTCTAACGCAATATCCTCACCTAACCGTACCTTGGCAGAAGCTATCTCATGAAGTTGAAATTGTCGCAATTCAGCCTGTCCGTCAATTTCCTTCTTTGTTGTTTGCAGTTTTTCTAACTGCGCTTTTTTTTGTTTGATTTGGTGAAATACATCTGCAATTCTGTGCGTAAGCTTTTCTGATTCTGAAAAGCGATCAAGATATTGTATGTGTGATTGTGGATTTAAAATGTATTGCTGGTCATGTTGTCCATGAAAATCAATGGTATACTGCGTTTTATTAATAAAATCTGATTCCAATACCGGTTCATCATTGATGAAGGATTTGGTTCGACCCCCAGCCGTGATGACCCTTCTAATATCTTTGTCATCGACCACCACATCAATAATGGCGCGGCTGTCACTTTTCATTAGATGGGTTTTATTGGCCTTGCCCCCAGTGGCAATATGCAATGCTTCCATCAGCAGTGATTTTCCTGATCCAGTTTCTCCGGTTATTACCGTTAGACCTTTATGCAGGGGGATTTCAATCTCCTCAATAATCGCGAAGTTTTTTATATGTAGTTGTTTTATCATTGTTTTCGACGATAAAATTTTACCGTAAAAATTCCAATCACACCTCCCACACTATCAGCGATCCAATCAAATCCGCTGGAAAACCGTCCGGGAATCATTATTTGCCACATCTCATCCATGGCCCCAAATATCATACAAAACAGTATAGTACTATAAAGCATTTTCTTCGTTTTTGGGACTGCCGAAATGATTAACCCTCCCAAAATGGCGTATTCCGTTAGATGGATCAGTTTATCATGGGAAAAAAGGCGTGATTCCGGAAATGCGTTACCGGGAATGGATGACAAAGCCAAAATGAGAATCAAGTAAAATCCCGTGAGGATTTTAACCAGTTGTATGTTCATAATCTGAAATTATTGTTGGTATCATTGCGATGATATCACTGGCTATCATACCACGATATCCTTTTGTGGTTACCAGTTTATCCGCAGCTTTTCCATGTATGTAGGCTGCCAATTGTACTGCTGTAACCATTGGAATTTTTTGAGCGATTAAACTAACTATTATGCCGGCAAGAACATCACCGCTTCCTCCACTTGCCAACCCCTGATTTCCTGAAACATTTAGTACAATCTCCTTTTTTGACGCTGTTAATGATGGAGCATTTTTTAAATGAAGAATACCGTTAAAATGTTGCAAAAATGTCTCTAAATGTGAATTCAAATTGTGATGGATGTCTTCTGTTTTTGTGTTGATAAGCCGGCTCCACTCCCCATAATGTGGAGTAATCACTAATGGTACGGATATGGATGAAGAATCCATTAGGGAAGGAAAGAGTCGAAGGGCATCAGCATCAATGACCATGGGTTTGGATGCCTGTTCTGCTAATTCTTTCATGACTTGAATCGTATCATCATGGGTTCCGATTCCAGGGCCCATCAACACGGCATCACACCATGCCATTTGCTCTAAGCACTGTTTCATAGAGGGTCGACCAAACCGCCCTTCTCCGTTATCATCGCAGGGGACGGTAATACCCTCAATCACGTTGGATTCAACCACATCATTGACACTTGCCGGAATGCAGATCTTCACCAATCCTCCACCGGATCTAATTGCAGCGTTTCCGGCGAGGATTGCAGCGCCTGTCATGCCTTTGCTCCCGGCTATGATTAGAATTCTACCCATGGAATATTTGTACGCGTCAGGTGTTGGTTTTCGCAGGTATTTCTGTGCCAGTGATTCATCGAACAAGGTGTAGGAAAGTCCAGATAAATCATTGAAAACATCTGGAAATCCAATATCTGCAACTTCTACTTTTCCGGCAAATGATTTCCCTGGATTGAGCTCAAGACCAATTTTTGTATTCCCCATGGTGACCGTTATTTTTGCCTCAACAGCGTCCAATGAAACCTGACCATTATCGCTGTCAATTCCTGTTGGAATATCAGCTGCAATAATAGGACAACTTGTTGCATTCATCCATCGCGTCCAGATTCGAATTGAATCGCGCAATTCTCCGTGGAATCCGGTTCCCAGTATGGCATCCACAACAAGCGCCCAATCGTTTCTATCGGGTATTGTATCACCATAAACAATTGAGCATTCCTCGACAACGCATTGATCGTGGAAATGTTTTGCATCACCCTCAATTTGGTCTGGTTGTGTCAGAGCATAAATATGGTGCGGAATATTCCATTTATTAAGATACAATGCGGCAGCAAAACCATCACCACCGTTGTTTCCTTTTCCACAGATAATCAGGACAGGATCCTGAGAATAGTGATTGATATATTGTGCTTTTACTGCTTCGGCAATTGCTTTACCGGCATTGTCCATGAGGAAAATACCGGAAACACCTTCTCTGGTCATCGCCAGAGAATCCATCATGATGGATTGTTGACGGGTTAAAACTCTCATTATTATAGGGTAAAAATAGCACAGGCTGTGGCATAATCGCCATCATGAGAGATGGAAACACGACATGAATATTTTGTTGGCAGTCTGTGATGAATGGTAACAATTGGAACACCGTCATCATTCGGTAGAACTTCAATGTGCTTAAACGGTATCAGCGGTTTGATGCCGGCACCCATAACAGATTTGCGAATTGCCTCTTTGGCAGCAAACCGTCCGGCAAAATGCATTGCCGGATCACCTTTGGAATTGCAATATGTTTGTTCGTCCGGGGAGTACGTACGATCTAAAAATCGTTCGCCATGTTGAGAGGTAATTACGGTTCGAATGCGTTGAATTGATACTAGATCAATTCCAGGGTATATTTCAGCTGCCATTCAGTTTTTTTACGATTTTAACCACTTCATATATATCATTTATATCCCAATCGGCACCTGAGTCCACTGTCCCAAAGGTATCACCGTAGCGGGCAAATATGGTCCTGATACCCACTTTTTTTGCTCCAACCATGTCTCTGTCCGGCCAATCGCCAATCATGAGTGCTTCTTTGGCATCAATGTCCAGATTATCTAACGCCATTTGGAATGGTATGGGAGAAGGTTTACGGGTCTGGGTATCATCAAACGTGAGTACGACATCAAACATGTGATGAAGATTTAATAAATATATGCGCATCCAGGCCTCCTGACTTGGGGCATCCGATACCACAGCAATTTTTATACCCATTTTCAATAGTTCAACCAACGTTCGATTCACATTGGGATACACATTTAAATTTGCTTCACGCGCCCTTCGGTAGGATACGATACCTGCTGCAAGCAATTTATGATTTACTTTTCCGAGAACTTCCTCCAAAAATTCATTGAAAATTTTCTGGTTTTCCCATCCCCGTTCTTCGTATAGCGTAAAAATTCTTTGGTAGGCGGTATCCTCATCAATTTCCAATCCGGCCTCAACCATTGCTGAAATTGCCGTTTTTACCGCAGATTGCTTCATCTTCACAAAGTCAAGCAAGGTGTTGTCCATGTCAAAAATAACAGCTTTAATCATATACAAAACAGGCGGGTAATTCCCGCCTGGCCTCAGTTAATTGTCTTGATACTTTTGGGGATTTTTAATTTTGTCCATCAAATACTCAGCACTCTTTCGCCAGGTGCGATCGTTTCTTGCTTTTTCAAGATGGTTTAGAGCTGCAGTTTTATTGCCTTTACCCTTGCACCATTCCGCATTTGCAAGTTCGTACCAACCACCGCCAAAACGTTCTTTCAAATCCGTGGCATGTAATGCGGCATCCTCGGCTTTATCACATTCCCCAAGTTCATTAAAGGACTGGGCTAATAAATACCAGCCAGAATGACTATCATCGTCCAAACTGGTAGCCATAACAAGGTTATCGGCTGCCTTCTGGTGGTCGCCTAGCTCAATGTAAACCATACCCAATTTCAGAAAACCTTTGTGATAGGTTGCATCCAGAGTGGTGGCAGTTGATAGAACGGATATTGCTTTATCATAATTTTTTTGTTCAATATAAATATCGGCCATGGCACCATAGGCTTTAACATAATTTGGAAGAATATCGACTGTTCTCTGCAATGACGCCATTGCACCTTCCACATCACCATCTTTTTTCTGTACCAATCCTAACGCAAACCAACCCTTGTAAAAAGCCGGATTCTGTTTGAGCGCTTTTTTATAATTCTCTATTGCGTACGTATTGTTTCCTCTTTTTGCTTCAATCACCCCTATCTGGTAATAAGCCTGGTAGAAACTTGAATCAATGTCAATTACCGTTAAATAATTTTCAATGGCACAATCCAAATCGCGACGCTTATAACACTTATTCCCTTCATTAAATGCCTGTTTGGCTACATTGGAAATTGCAGTCCTTGCATTTTCATGGGAATTGTTCAATTCCAGGGCGAGGTTAAAATTTTCAAGTGCTGCAGATTGGTTTCCCAATTGTAAATAAGCAGACCCTAAACTGAATGCAGCTTCTGCGAAAAATGGAAATTTGTCCAGTACATGTTGGTAGGATGTAATTGCATCATCGTACAAACCACTGCGATACGCTCTATTTCCATCATTCATCCCGGTATTGATCTCGTTTATTTCATCAAAACTCTCTCGATATTCCTGGTTTTCCTGATCAGCTTCGATGGCCTGTGTAATGTATTCGCGGGTTTTGTCCATTTCGCCCAAACGCAAATAAGACAAGGCAATTTGAAATATTGCCGGAGCATAGGTAGGGTCAAGCTTAATAGCTTCTTCGTATTCCACAATTGCTGCCGCAAAATCTCCTGCTTCAAACAGGGTGTTTCCTTTTGTCTGAAAATCCTCTGGTGTCTGCGCAACAGCAAAGGTAACACATAGTAAGAGAAATAAAATAATTGTTCGTTGTATCATAATCTGCCTTTGGTTGTCTCTGTGCCGAAGGCGGGACTCGAACCC
>CAZZIU010000027.1:20168-21499 GCA_964654545.1 uncultured bacterium | reverse complement strand
ATCAATTTTGAATTTTTAATTTCCTATTCTATCCGTAATTTTCTCTTCAATTTTTAATACAATGATACAACATTAGTGAGCGAAAACGGATACAGACTAAAAAGAAACAAATTAACTGATCAGCGATCAGTTGGCCCCCACCGGCAAGATTTACCACAATGCACCGAGAAATTCCGGTGCATTTTTATTTTAGGAAGGATTAGTACATGAACCAGATAAAAGCATTGGTTGCCATTCAGGATATTGATACGCAACTGATGGACATTGAAGAACTATTAGGTGATTTACCCAAAAAAGTCGCTGAACTGGTGGAAGAAGAGGAAGCACTGAAAACCAATCTCTCAACAGGCAAGAACCGGATCAAAGAAATTAGTGTTGAGCTGCAGAAAATTGAAACCGATGCTACCGCCCATCGTGATAAAATCAGTGAACACAAGGATCAGCTGTTTCTTGTGAGCAACAACAAGCAATACGACGCGCTCATGCACGAAATTGATTTTCTCAAGGAGGAACTGGATACAATGGAAACCAGAGAGCTGGAGATCCTGGAAGAAAAATCCACCCTTGAGGATACGGTACAACTGCAGGAGAAATCACTGGAAACGCTTACCACCGATTTAAAGGAACGACGGGAAAAACTGGAACAACTCATGGCGGAAACAGCCGAAGAAAAAGCACAATTGGAAAAGGCCCGTGAAGAAAAGGCAAAAGATGTTCCTGACAATTTTCTCCGTCAGTACAATCGGGTACGTGAAGCCCGGGACGGTGTGGCTGTTATTCACATTCAAAGCAATGCCTGTGGTGGTTGCGGCGCTTTTGTTCCGCCCCAAACGTTGGCGGAAATAAAGGGCGGATCCATTCTCCGCACCTGCGATGCCTGTAACCGTTTTTTATACTGGAAAGAGTAAATCAATTACGAGTCATATGTTGCATAGCAACAAATGATTAATTACGAATTACGAGAAGTGTAAATACTCATAATACAGATTTAAATGTTATAAAAGGAATTAGATAGATATGAAATATAATATTTTGCAGGAGAAATCTTCTTCATTCAGTTTATCTATTATTAAATTTTTTAAACACATAAAAAATAGTGATGTCGATATTGTAATATCACGACAATTGTTGAAATCGGGGACATCAATTGGGGCTAATATTGAAGAAGCCATTGGAGCATATTCAGAAAAAGAGTTTTTAGCAAAACTCACAATTTCTTACAAAGAGGCCCGAGAAACCAAATACTGGTTGAAACTTTTGAAGGATGGATTTGATGTTCAAAATGATTCACTATTAGATGATTGTGAGGAATTATTAAAGATAATTGGAAC
>CAZZIU010000027.1:4482-20068 GCA_964654545.1 uncultured bacterium | reverse complement strand
AAAATGAGTCAGTCGGATGGTTGCGTCCCGACATTACGCCGGGATGAGGAAAGTCCGAGCACCGCAGGACAGGGCGCTCCGTAACCCGGAGGATCCGTGAGGGTATGGAAAGTGCAACAGAAAGAAAACCGTCCCGTTGAAAGACGGGATAAGGGTGAAAGGGTGGTGTAAGAGACCACCGTTCCGGCTGCGAAGCCGGAAGCAGGTAAACCCCGCCCGGTGCAAGATCGAATAGGCTTTGAGATGTGGTCCGCATCGTCTGAAAAGCGGGTAGATCGCGTGAATTCCGTTGCAAAGCGGAAACCAGGTGAATGACCATCAATTCCCGATCCCGATTTATCGGGGCGGGATGCACAGAACACGGCTTATAGACTGACTCATTTTTATTTTACCGTAGTTTATTCAAGCGCTGAGATCCCTATCTATCCCACTCTCAAAATGCAGCATCCCAATTGTAATACTCGTAATTGTTTTCATTTATTCGTAATATTTTTAAAAGACACTTCCCCCAATGTCAAAATCGCAACAGATTAGTTATGTACGAATACCGTTTTTGGTATTCCTGATCCTGCTGTCAGGTCTTCTCATCATTGGGTACAATTTTCGTCTGTCCGATCTCAAGGAAATTCGCAGCCTTACCCTGATTACCGATACCCAGATTGCATTACGGGTCCAGGAACTCATTAATTCCCATCTGGATATTCTGCACCACGTGCGGGATGATTTCGAAATCCATGGCGAAATGGATGAAGAATCTTTTAACAAACACGTCTATGATATTTTAGAACACCGCACCGGCTTCCAGGCCATTAACTTTATCAATCCGGAAGGCGTGATCCAATGGATCAATCCCGTTGAGGGGAATGAAATGGTATTGGGCCGGGATCTTCACAGCCACCAATTCGCCAGCGAAACATTTTCACAGGCAGAACAAACGGTAAGCGATCAGATTACGCCGCCCATCAGGCTCTGGCAGGGAGGCATTGGATTTGCAACCTATTTTCCCGTAAGGAAGAATGGAGAATTGGTGGGCTTTGTAAATGGCGTGGTTCGGCTATCAAACTTTTTGGATAATTACTTGCTGCTGAACTCATTTAATCAATTTCATATTATCGTTCTCCATGAAAATGAAGTGATCTACGAAGCCAATGCCCCTGCGAGCAAACCAAGATACGATATATCAACCGAACAGATAATTCATATCGGGAAGCACGATGTATCCATCCAGCTCATTCCCCACACCACCCTGTTTTCATTCCAAACCGATTGGTTGCGTATCATTTTTTATTTGGTGGGATTTTTATTTTCAGTGGCATTTTCTATCATCACCTATCTGAATCTGAAACGTCAATACAATTTGGAAATCACCACAAAACAAATTCAGTCATCGGAAGAAAAATATCGGGGGATATTTGAAAATTCCAATGATGCCATTTATCAATCCGCCACAGATGGGTCCCTGCTCATGGCCAACGACGCCTGGCATGATTTGTTTGGCTACCAAAAGGAAGAATTGAAATCATTCAACGTGACCAATTTGTACTACAACCAGGAAGACCGCAGCACATTTGTGAAAGCCATCTCAGAAAATGGATTTGTCAAAAACTATGATATGGTTCTAAAAAATAAGGCCGGTAATAAAGTATATTGCATCCTGTCATCTACCATCATGGTGGATGAAGCGGGTGAGCCCATCGGATATCAGGGAATTATTCATGATATTACAGAAAAGATAGAGCGGGAAAAAATCCTGTCCCAGGCTCTGGATGAAGCGGAAAAATCCGCTCGCCTGAAGAATAATATTATTAAAAATATGTCCCATGAAATTCGTACGCCGTTAAATACCATACTCGGTTTTTCGGAAATTTTAAAAGATGAAATGGGACGGACCCTCAGTACCGAGCAGGAACACCATTTTTCCATTATTCGCCAGAGTGGTAAACGCCTCATTCGAACCATCAGCGAAATTCTGGACTACTCCGTGCTGGAGTCAGGGAATTATACAGCCGAATTAAAACCCACGGACGTGGTACCTGTTTTACACAGCATCATCGATGATTTGGCTAACGCGGACCACACAATCCAAACCCAGATCCATACCGGCTGGGAATCGGAGGAATACCTGGCCACCATTGATGAATACAGTTTTAACCATGCCATGGCCAATATTATCCACAATGCCATTCAGTTTTCCGGAGGAAATCACGTTTCAATCGAAATTCAAAAAACCGATTCACAGATTATTATTGTTGTGAAAGACCAGGGAATTGGCATTTCAGCTGATTTTCAGGATGACATGTTTGATGTTTTTTCTCAGGAAAGCGCCGGGCTGGGTCGACATTACGAAGGACTGGGTTTAGGGCTGCCACTGGCTAAACTTTTCATCGAACTAAACCGCGGTACCATCCACATTGACAGCAAAAAGAACAAGGGAACGACCGTAACCGTTTCCTTGCCTTCCCCCGAATCACCCTGAATGGAGATAGGTTAGCCATTTCCCTTTGATTTGAACCTCGTAATTACCCGCTTGTAATTTGTAATTTCCTGAATGTTTTTTCCCAGGCAAAATCAGTTTGACTAGATGCGTTGGTATGTAAAAACACCTGACGCTGCTCTGGTGCAGCAAGCGAAAAAAGAATTTAAATGCACCACCCCCATTGCATCCGTACTGGCAAACAGAGGTTTGGCATCCCTGCCCGACTCTCGATGGTTTTTTGATCCATCCCTGACCCGGTTCCACGATCCCTTTCTAATGGCCGACATGGAACGCGCCGTGAGCCGGATTGTCCGGAACATTGAAGACCAAAAACCCATTTTGATTTTTGGTGACTACGATGTGGATGGTACAACCGGTGCCGCTGTTTTGTATCTGGCCCTATCCCAATTCGGAGCCCTCGTAGAAACCTATATCCCCGATCGGGAAAAAGAAGGGTACGGACTATCGGAAGCAGGGATTGATCATGCCGGAGATAGGGGTGCCGATTTAATCATAACCTGCGATTGCGGTATCAACGCCTTTGACAAGGTGGATTATGCCAACACCCGGGCCGTGGATATTATCATTACAGATCACCATACTCCCGACGAAACACTGCCATCCGCATTTGCGGTGTTGAACCCCAAACGGAAGGACTGCCGGTACCCGTTTAAAGGATTATGTGGCGGTGGTGTGGCCTATAAACTGGTTCAGGGAATTGCATCCAGAACGGAGCAGGACATGAACACGGTCTGGGATCTCATGGACCTGGTTACGCTGGGTACCGCCGCCGATATGGTCCCGATTGTGGATGAAAATCGGATTATTGTCCATCATGGACTGTCCCTGTTGCCGTCCACGTCCAGTGTGGGGTTGCAGGCACTGCTTCGACTGGCCGGACTGGAAGAGAAAACACCGTCTGTTGGACAACTGGTATTCGGAGTGGCGCCACGGATCAATGCCGCCGGTCGCCTTGGCGATGCCAACCGCAGCGTGGAATTGCTCACCACCAAAAATGCCAAACGCGCTAAAATGCTGGCAACCGAACTGGATACGGAAAATTCCAAACGGCAGGACATACAACAACAGGTGATTGATGAAGCCATCCGAATGGTAAATGCCCAGGTTGATCTCATCAACGACAAGGCAATTGTGCTGGCGGGAGCCGATTGGCACCCGGGTGTGGTGGGCATTGTTGCCTCCCGTTTAAAAGAAGAATACAACCGTCCGGCAGTGGTAATATCCATGGACAAAGATGGCGTTGGAAAAGGATCGGCCCGCAGTATCAGTGGATTGGATTTGTATGCCGCACTGTCGGATGTAAGCCGGTGGCTGGATGGGTATGGTGGTCACCCAATGGCTGCCGGCCTGACCGTGAGCAGGTCCAATGTTGATCAATTCAGAGACGCTTTTCTCGACGTGGCAAATTCCACATTAACAGCGGACGATCTGGTACCCACACTCACATTGGATAGTGAATTAAAATTGAAAGATATTGATCGGCGCTTTCTGGATTTTCTGGAAAAACTGGGTCCTTTTGGCCCGGGAAACATGCGGCCAAAATTCGCCTCCTTCGGCGTGGAAATAGCAGGGAATCCACGGGTTATCGGCAACGGGGATCACATACGCTTTAAGGTGCGTCAGGGACGCACCAGTTATGCCGCCATTGGATTTAATCAATCTTTCCATTACGAATCGCTCATAAAAGGATTGCCCATCGATATTGCCTATGTGGTGGAATTGAATGAATGGCAGGGCCATACCCAGGTACAATTAAATATTCGTGACATTGTGTTAAGCAAGGATCGTCAAATTGAGAGGATAGAATGAGATATGCAGCAATTAAGGGATTGGGTTTTTCCGTCCCGGATCGGGTTGTCACCAACGATGATTTGGCAAAGCTCATGGATACCAGCGATGAATGGATTATTACCCGTTCCGGTATCAGGGAACGCCATTGGGTGGAAGATGGCATAGGGGCATCTCATCTGTCCGCCGCTGCCGCCCGGCAAGCCATGGAGATGGCCGGTGTGTCACCGGGACAAATTGATCTGGTGGTGGTTGGATCGTTGACTTCAGACTATTTTTTCCCCGGTATCGGACCCCAACTGCAGGAAAAACTTGGGTTACGTACGGTAGGAACATTTGATATTAAGGCGGCCTGCTCCGCTTTCGTGTATGCACTCAGCGTGGCGGACCAGTTTATCAAAACCGGTCAGCACGATACCATCCTGGTTATCGGAGCGGAAGTGCAATCCACCGCCCTTAATGTGAGCGACGAAGGGCGTGATATGGCTGTCCTGTTCGGTGATGGGGCTGGTGCTGCAATCCTGCAACCGGGTACCGATGAGAGTAAAATTTTATCGACCCATTTGCATTCCGAAGGGAAATATTTAAAAGAATTGTGGTGTGAAGGTCCCGCATCCCTGTACCATCCCAGGATATCCCATGAAACCATTGATCAGGGTATCCAGTATCCCAGCATGAATGGGCGGGAAGTGTTTCGTCATGCCATCACACGTTTTCCGGAAGTAATCCAGGAAGCATTACAGGCCAATCACCTGTCATTGGAGGATATTACCCTCATTATTCCCCATCAGGCCAATATACGCATCAGTCAGGCCGTGGCGAAAAAATTGAATGTGGGAATGGATATGGTTTACAGCAATATCCACAAGTATGGCAACACCACCGGCGCTTCCATACCCATTGCCCTCACCGAAGCATACCGGGAAGGTAAATTCCAAAAAGGCGACACCATCATACTGGCGGCCTTTGGGGCCGGATTTACCTGGGCGTCAGCAGCCATCAGATGGTAAATACCATTTTCATCTCCCGGACTATTGCCTGAGAGTAAAATTTTGTAAACTTTGGAACCAAACAAACACGCATAGGAAACATCATGGAAGACATCTTTTTCACCGACGAGCACCACATGCTGGTGGATATGGTGAAAGAATTTGCAAAAAACGAAGTGGAGCCCAACGCCCGTGACATGGATGAATCTGGGGAATTTCCCCATGATTTGGTACAGCAAATGGGAGAACTGGGATTAATGGGAATTCCCGTACCGGAGAAATACGGCGGTGCCGGGATGGACAATGTGGCTTATGCGGCGGCGGTGATGGAGCTGGCAAAAGCGGATGCTTCCGTAGCCATCACCATGGCGGCCCACACATCGTTGGGTACCATGCCCATCGTACTGGCAGGAAATGAAGAACAAAAAATGACCTACGTCCCCAAACTTGCTTCCGGAGAAATGCTGGGTGCCTTCGGGTTAACAGAGCCGGGCGCAGGCAGTGATGCAGGAAACACCCGCACCACCGCCGTAAAAAATGGGGATCAGTATACCATAAACGGATCCAAAATATTTATTACCAATTCCGGTGTTGCCGGCGTCCTGAGCTTAACGGCCAGAATTATTGAAGACGGTGAAGAGCAAGGAATCGGCGCCTTTGTCGTGCCCTGTGATACACCGGGATTAAAGATTATGCCCAAAGAGAAAAAAATGGGCTGGCGTGCCAGTGATACCCGTGAATTGTTTTTCGAAGATATGGCTGTCCCCGCTAAAAACATGCTGGGAACGGCAGCGGGAGGGTTTAAAACATTTCTGAAAACACTTACCGGTGGTAGAATATCGGTGGCGGCCCTGGCAGTAGGTACGGCCATGGGGGCCTATGAAAAGGCCTTGCACTACGCCAACGAACGGGAAGCTTTTGGCAAGAAAATTCATAAAATCCAATCGGTGGGATTTAAGCTGGCTGACATGGCCACCCGGATTGATGCAGCCAAACTCTTGACCTTCCGTGCCGCCTGGAACCGCGATCATGGCAGGGATGTGCTTAAATCAGCGGCCATGGCGAAATTGTATGCCAGCGAAGTGGCCATGGATGTTGCCACCGATGCAATCCAGATTCATGGTGGATATGGCTATGTGAAAGAATACGACGTGGAACGTTATTTCCGGGATGCAAAAGTGTTGGAGATTGGTGAAGGCACCAGTGAGATTCAACGGTTAATCATCAAAAGGGAAATTATGAAGGAAATAGCAGCCCAGTCATGATCCGATACCCGAGAAAATCTTACGGATCTCAACTGCGTGACCTGTTCAGAACCTATGGCAAGCAAACCGCCATACTGTCCTTACTCACCATCATTATTTCCCTCTTTTTTCCCTGGGGAAAATCCTTAAAGTATACCTACAATCTTGACGATATTGTCCGGGACCCGATTATTGCACCGTATACCTTCCCCATCCTAAAAACACCGTCTAGATACGATCAGGATGTGGTGGAAGCGCGGAGGAATGTTCCTTTTGAATTTGTACGGAATCAGGAGGTTGTGACACAACAGGCCGATCAGATCACCACCTTTTTCACCCTGGTGAAACAAATTCGAGACGCAAAAACTCAGCTGGATGCGTCCCGTGATCTGGTGTACCGCTATCGCTATGAACCGGAATACCCCGTGGCCAAAGCTGATTTCACCGCTGACAGTACGGTATTATCCAATTTGGTAACCCAGTTTAATGAACAGTTTCGCTTTGAAGGTGATCAGGAACAGCTAAACCATTTCCTGCTTGGGGAAAATTCCGGACTTCTCTTTGATGTGGATGAATTTGAGCAGCAGGTGCTGCAGGTTTGCCGGAACCGCTGGGCGGAGGGTATCTACACCATTCCGGCAGAAAACATCATTAGCTACGAGGTTCTCATCCACCAGGGCGATATTCCCATCACAACCAGCCCCGCTGAATTTCTTGATTTGGCAGAGGCGAAAGTCAAGGCTACACGCGAAATTGCCGAATTGTTTCAGGACGAACAGGATCTGAGGAGGGTCATTTGGGATGGCGTGCTGATCGGGTTGATGAAACCCAATCTGGTGTATGACGTGGCCACCACGGAACGGCGGCAGCAGGATGCCATGAAACTGGTTCCCCGCTTTCAGGCTACCGTCTTAAAAAACGAACGCATTATTGATGCAAACATGCGCGTTACGGATGATGTGCTGTTGAAACTGGAATCCCTGGCTCTGGCAGAAAGAAGCCGCCAGCGTCTGGAAACGGGGTGGGAAAAAGTAGTGGCCTACATAGGCAGACTCATTATCATTGGTATCGTGGTATCATTTTTCTTCACCTTCCTGATTACCCACCGGCGATTTATTTACAAGGATCCGAAAATGGTATTACTGATTTCCCTGATCATGATGATGGAAGTCCTGTTTGCCTATTTCATTGTAATTAAATTTAGTTTTCCCGAATACCTCATACCCATTACGATTGGTGGCATGGTCCTCACCATCCTGTTCGATGCCCGGATTGGGTTTATGGCTTCCGTGTCCATCACCATTCTAACCGCCATCATGATTGGTAACAACATGGACTACATCATTGTGGCATTGTTTACGTCTTCGGTAGCCATGTACAATGTGCGGGAATTGCGCACGCGTAGCCAGCTGTTTACCACTATCTTTGCCTTAATTTTAGCCAGTGTATTCGTGGTTGCAGGGTTGGGAATGTTTAAATCCACATCCTGGGAAGCCATGCAATACGATTTAATCTATTTATTGGCCATGAGTGTGCTGGCTCCGATTGTCACCTATGGGGTTGTGGGATTGTTGGAAATTGCATTTGGTATTACCACCGACCTGACGCTCCTGGAATTACTGGATTTTAACCATCCCCTTCTGAAACGCTTACAACAGGAGGCCAACGGTACCTTTAATCACTCTGTGGTGGTGGGCAATCTGGCAGAAGCCTGTGCCAATGCCATTGGGGCCCGGTCCCTGTTATGCCGTGTCGGTGCTTACTACCACGATATTGGCAAAATGGGACGACCTGAATATTTCATAGAAAATCAGTTTTTAGGAAAAAATAAACACGACACACTCACACCTGTCATGAGTGCAAAAATCATTACGAATCATGTCAAAGAAGGGTTGAAACTGGCCAACGAATACGGTCTACCGGCCGAAGTGAGTGATTTTATTCCCATGCATCATGGTACCACCAGAACGGAATATTTCTACCGCCGTGCACTGGAAAACAAAAGGGAAGGTGATACGATTGATGATCAGCTGTTTCGCTATCCGGGACCCAAACCAAACAGCAAAGAAACAGGTATTCTCATGATTTGTGAAGCCGTTGAAGCAGCAGTACGGTCGTTGAAAGAGCCGGATGTTTTAAAAATTGATGAAATGATCGATAGAATTATACAGATGCGAATCAATGACGGGCAATTGGATGAATGTCCCCTGACCCTTGATGAACTTCAGCGGATAAAAGGCAAAGTGGATGGACAAACGGGAATGCTGCCGGTCCTGCGCGGTATTTTCCATATTCGTATCGAATACCCTGAAGAGGAAAAGCGGGAGACTGCCCCTAAAACATGATCACGGTTCAGGTTGAAAATGATCCGAACCTGGATCCCATTTCAAAGACGACAGCAACGTTTATCGCCACCACCGTCTTCAGCCACCAAAAGCAGGACTCCGTCGATCTCACCATTATTTTTACCGATGATACTTATCTGTCCCGGTTGAAAAAGGATTATTTTGGTAAAAACCAGTTCACCGATGTGATTGCCTTTACCTTAAACGATCCGGAGGAAGCACTGGAGGGCGAAATCTACATCAGTGTACCCCGGGCGGAAGAAAACGCCAGGAAATTTAAGGAACCGCTGAAAAAAGAAATCGCCCGTCTCATTATCCATGGCAGCCTCCATCTTTTGGATTTTGATGATCAAACTGAGGATGAGAAAAAAACCATGCGGGACATGGAAGAACAGGTTCTACAACAAGTGGACTGGGAAACATTATGAAGGAAAAACAGATGTCACAGAAGGATATGGGGGAGAAATTTGAAGAACTGGTAGCCATCGTACGTCGCCTGCGGGCTCCGGGAGGGTGTCCCTGGGACCGGGAACAGACCAGCGCCTCCCTGCTTCCATATTTTCTGGAAGAAGTCCATGAAGTCATTGAAAGTGTGGATCAGGCAGAATGGCCCACCTTGCAGGAAGAGCTGGGTGATATTTTATTGCATGTGGTGTTCCAGGGCTTGATTTCAGAAGAAAACGGATACTTTAATCTGACCGATTCCCTCCAGGGAATTAATGAAAAATTGGTGCGCCGGCATCCCCATGTATTTGGTGATAAAAAAGCAGATGCACCATTTTATGCAAAACAAAATTGGGAAGCCGAAAAGCACAAAGAGAAAAAACGAAATTCCCGGTTAGACGGGGTACCAGTAAGTCTGCCGGGCCTGGTTAGAGCCCAACGATTGCAGGAAAAAGCAAGCTACGTTGGTTTTGACTGGGAAAAAGTGGAGCAAGTGTGGGATAAGGTACACGAAGAAATCCTGGAATTAAAGGAGGCGCAATCAAAGGGAATAAAGGAGGAATTGGAAGAGGAAATTGGCGATGTATTGTTTGCTATTGTAAATTTATCCCGTTATTTCAAAATATCAGCGGAAGATGCATTGCGGAAAACGAATACAAAATTTATCCGTCGATTTAAGTATGTAGAAGACGAATTGAAACGGCAGGGCATTCCAATTGAAGAAGCATCACTGGTGGAAATGGATGCCATTTGGGATGCGGTGAAAAAAGAGGAGAAAAAACAACCATTGTAGAGACCTCTTATGGGTAAAATAAACACATTCTCTGTTCATCTGTTTGTGGTGGTTATCTTTTTTGGGTGCAAAAATGATCCATTTTTGGATACCTCCAGGGATACCTATCACGACAGCATCTGTGATATTGCTGTGCTGAACGGCCAGTTCTATTCCACAAATTATGACCTGTCAACGCATGCCGGTTCGCAGATTGATCTATTCCGTTTTAGCACCCAGGACAGCACAATTGTGCTTACGGATCGGTATGAATTGGGATTAAATGGGCAGGGATACCTGGCCATGACGAGTGACATGGAGAAACTATATTTGCAATCCAATCAAACCGATTTGATTCTGGCCATCTCTGCCGTAGGAGAGGAAATTTTTCTTACTGCGGATACGGTTGGTTCGGTGTGGCATCCCAGTGGCATTGCCTACCTGGCCGACAGCGATTCACTGGCGCTTTTGTATAGAAACGGACAATTTCCACAGCGCTATCGTCTCCGTGTGGTGTCCAAATTAATCAACCCGTCCGCCAGTCGGGATGTGGAGTTTGAATACACATTCATGGATAGTGGTGATTACGGGTTGTATGCAATGACCTACCAGGATTCACAATTTTATTTCCTTGGTGTTGACCAGGCACAACAGGATGTGTTGCTTACCACCGGTTGGGGATTCACACCTGTATCGGTAGAAACGATTCCCGACAGCACCGTGACCGGGCTGTGTTTCAAAGAAGATGATTTGTATTTTAGTTACGGGAACAGGTCGATCAAAAAAGTCAATTAATTGCAGGTGGCTGGCAAGGTATAACCGGCCGTTTTCAATGGTTCTCGGTTTTCATTTATAAACGAACAGATGGCATCAATGGTAACACAGTAGGTTACGCCGTAATGCAATGTGCGTTGGGAAGAAACAAAAATATCGCCATCATAGGCTGCAAACGAATTGGAATAATTAAGGACATCTTTTGAATCAGGTGTGAGGAAAAATTCGGTCTGAGCCGAAATGGATTTGGCCAGTCCCACCAGCTCAAAATTGGGTACCCCGTCCTTTACAGCCAATACCACACCTCCACTAAATCCCTTATTAAAAAGAGCGTCCACCATAAAAGTATGCGATTCCTTTTCTTCCGTAGGACTCACCATGCCCTGGGTGACCATTTTATGCCCAATTGGATATCCCATCATGTACACCAGACTGCCCCAGGTTAAATTTTTAAAATCACCAAAAGGATAGGGGAATGCCGGTACCCAGTAAGAGGATTCCACAGGTTGTTTTATACCAAACAATGCCAGGTCTTTTTCTTGATCAGACGCCAATAATTCCAGATCACCTTTCAAGGTCTTATGCTCAACAAAATGGGTACTGAAATTTTTAATGGCAATACTTTCCACATAATGGGGACCGTGGGTGTCCTCACGTTCATAATAACTGATGATCGTATCGGGGAAACTGCCAATGTGGGCGCAGGAAAGTAATACAATATTTCCCCTTTCATTGGCGATGACGGTGGCGGTTCCAAACGATGACCGATTAAAGGAAATGTCATTGCTGTATTGTTTAGAGGCTATCGCTTCTTTTGTGTGTGAATATTCCACGTGGGCACTGCCGGGGAAAAAATAATTGGTGTAATAGGCGGTGAAATAAATTTTCATGACCGATTCAGACAACCTGTTTAATTGATCCGACACATCCGTGTGAGGATAGGCACTATCATAGAGACCATCTTTTGGAATTTCCAATGGGATAACCTGGGGGTCGCTGCACTGTAATCCCCAGAAAACGGCCATCGAAATTGCTAGTGCGCGTGTCTTCATGACTCGAGAACTTTCAGATACACTTTTCTGGTACGCGGTCCGTCAAAATCACAAAGAAAAATTCCCTGCCAGGTTCCCAGTACTATTTTTCCATTTTCCACGAGCAAGGTTTCACTGGATCCTATCAAGCTGGTTTTAATATGACTGTCCGCATTGCCCTCCCTATGGGTATAGCCCTGCTCATAAGGCACCATTTTTTCCAGTTGAAATTTGATATCACGCACAACGTCCGGATCGCAATTTTCATTAATCATGACACCACAGGTGGTGTGGGGTATGACTACAGTGACCAAACCATCTTTTATGCCGGAAGAATCCACCACTCGTACCACCTGTCTGGTAATATCGACAAAATCAATTCGTTGCTGGGTGGTTATGGACAGGCTGTGCAAATCTTAGGCTCCCCCAAGCGGTTTTTCATACAATAATCGGGTTTCATCATCTGGAATTTTTGGTATTTCTTTGGTTAAAGTAAAGCCAGATTTTTCCCCAAAGGCAATCATGGCTTTATGGCAACGCCTGGTTTTAAAGCGGATTGCCGAATAGCCCCGACCTTTCACCCACGTTTCCTGCTTCTGAGTCAGAGCCTGCGCAATTCCCAGCCGTCTGTACCTGGGCAGCACCGACCCCATCCAGGAATAGAATGTACCGTCATTGTCACGGTCATAACCCACCTTAAAGCCCACGGGAATGCTATCCATGTAAGCCACCAAAATCAAATGAACCGTTCCATCAAGTCGGTCATGGTATTCATCTATGCCATGGGGATTTTCAAATTCTGGTGTTGCCTGGGACAGGGCAACCGCTTCTTCCAGGGAACCGGCCTTAACGGTAAGTGAACTCAGGTTTTTCTCTCTTTTTTCCTGGCGGCCGGGAAGAGCACATTGTTTAAAATGAGTCGATAACCCGGGGAATTGCGGTGAAGCGATAAATCGGTGGGCGGGTCACCAACAAAATGCTGGTAATCCTCCGGATCGTGACCGCCAAGAAATGTAAAAGTCCCCTGACCAAAATTACCATGAAGATATTTTACCTGGTCAGAAGCCGGGTCTTCACCCATGATTACAATATGATTTTTGATTTTGGATCGAAGAAACCCCGTTGTTTGTCCCATAAATCCTTTGACCACCGCCACATGATCCTGGGTTAGCATGGTGGGAACCGGATCGTATTTGGCGGAAAATTCAAACAGGGAAAAATAATCCGCTTCCGCTCCTCTTACTACAGGGTTGTTGCTGGGTGGATAATCAATATCAGAATATTCATAGACCATGGGATCGGTATAAAGTGTAAAATCAGTGAAGGCAAAGGTGGCGGAATAATCAAGGTTTTCCTGTGCGTTTTTATCGATCGGCGTTCCATCAAAAACCGAATTGACAATATCCACATCATGGGCACTCAATGCAATATCATACGAATCGGTGGCGGAACACATGGCAAATAAAAAACCACCCTGACCCACATAATGCTTAATGGCTTCTGCAATGGCCTTTTTTTCCTCATGGACCGTGGCAAATCCCAGACGCTTTGCCATGGCTTCAAATTCCCGCTGCTGATTGATATACCATGGTGCATTGAAATAATTACGATAAAATTTCCCATACTGTCCCGTAAAATCTTCATGGTGTAAATGGAGCCAATCGAACTGGGAAAGTTTTCCAGTGAGCACTTCTTCGTCCCACAACGTTTCATAGGGAATTTCGCCGTAGGTAAGGGCCAGTGTAACCGCATCATCCCAGGGTTGTTTATTGGGCGGTGTATAAATGGCAATTTTTGGTGCTTTTTCCAGCAGGACAATATCCATATTGTTTTCGTCAATTTGTCCGTAAATGGCCAGCACGTCCGCATCGGACACCAGCTCATAGGATACACCACGAATGCGGCATTCCTGGGTAATAAAAGAATAATTATCGATGAGGAAAGACCCCCCACGGTAATTTAATAACCATTCCACATTCACATGTTGGCCGAGCGTATAAAACGCCACACCGTATGCTTTTAAATGATCTTTTTGAACCAGGTCCATTGGTATGAGGATTTTCTGTCCCAATCCAAACGACCAGCAGATGAGTAGGAGAAGTAGAATCTTTTTCATGGTTACGATGATTCCATTTTAGTGAGCTTGCGGATATGCAACCGGATCGGTTCTGTGAGTAGCGACTGCTGACATTCTTCCAATAGTTGATGGTAATATTCCAATGCCCTGTCTGTGTCCTTCACATCCACTTCCTGTATTTCCCCAAGCAATACCAAACCTCGATCTTTAAAGTCGGTTTGCAATAATTGGTTTGCCAGGCGATTAGCATATTCTATTTGTTGCAGTTTCCGCCGTAGCAGTGCTTCCCGCAGGATGATGTAAGGAAATAATTCTGTTTCGGAAAAGGATTCCCTGATATACCCCAAAGTTTCCACAGCTTCAGCCAGTTTAAACTGTCGGACGAGCATCTCGGCCCTGGCGTATTGCTCAAAGACGTCTCTGTCCGCTGTGGACGAATGTGACGAAACCAGCGCTAAGAAATCTTTCATTTCTAAAAAATCATTGAACCATGGGTTTTTGGGGGAAAGCTGGTTCACACTATTTTCTGTCACCGTTAAAGCCGAATCGATATTTCCCAAATAAAACAGGGAAAGGATATAGCGGGCTTTAAATTCTGGTCCCAATTGGAAATCAGTGTAAAAATAATCCTGTGCTTCCGGCAGGTTTCCCTGTGCAAGAAATATGTCCCCGATGCGCAGCCGAAGTGTTGATTCCAGGTCAGCACCGGGATGATTTCTCAGGGCCGATTCATAGGCCTTCATCGCCCCATCAAAATTACGAGTCATACGAAACTGTATTTCACCCAACCGGTAATTGGCTTGCGCAGAAAAGGTGGATGTGGGCATGGTAATGAGCACCGAGTCGTACAGGCTGAAGGCCTTTTCAGCAGATTTGTTCGAAAGCTGGTGGGCCAGATAAAAGGGATTCTCAAAGAAAATATTATCAGGGAAATAGAATACAAATTCCGCTGTTTGTTTTTGCGGTAAAATTTGATCCTCAAACGTTTGTGCAAGCCCAATCAAAGCCTGTCCCGCGATGGATTTCGATCCGGCGCCTTTGGAGGCAAGGATGTCCGTATAGGTTTCAATAGCCACATCAAACACTTCTTCCCGTCGCAGTGATTCAGCGAACTGTAACCAGCGTTGAAAATCCTGCTCATCAGAAAGCCCCAGACTCTGATGCTGTTCCAGTGCCTTGTGGTATTGTTGTGTTTTGAAATAGTAGGCGCTTAATAACTCCCTGGCAGATGTGTCGTTGAGTGGAATCTCCTTTTTAAGATAGGATTCAATAAAGGGTTGCGCTTCCGCTTCATCGCTCATAAGTAAAATCCGGTTGGAAATATATCTTACCTGTTGTGGCTGGTAGCGGATGAACAGCAAATATTCTTCCAGCGCTTTGTTGTAAATGCGTCGGGCATAGTAATAATTACCCAAGTCCAGGGACAAAGCCTGTGGTGTACGCAATGCCACACGGGCGCGCCTCACCATAGCAGTAAGATCCTCTTCCAGCGCCAGCCGGATATACACGTTCATTACATTTCTATACAGGGCCAGATTGGACTGGTTTTGGGATTCGACTTCCTTCCAGACCAGCCGCGCTTCGCCATCCTTACCCTGTCGGAAATACACCTCACCCAGGCTGAG
>CAZZIU010000027.1:0-4382 GCA_964654545.1 uncultured bacterium | reverse complement strand
TCCGTCACAGGATTATCCTGGTCCGATTCTGCCGTCAACGTATTAAAATATCTTCGAATCATATCCTGATAATCACTGGAATAACCAGCTTTCAGTGCCTGGTTCAGAGCCTCCATCGTCAGGCTCTTTCGTTGACCCATGTCCGCCGGCAGTCCACCGGGACCGGAATAGGGAAGATAATTGGGCGCGCTTGTGGATTTTCGGTCCTCTTTTTCACCCCGCTGCGTCAGCGATTTCTGGCTGTCCAGCATGCGCGATAAAATACGCTGCTGCCTTTCCTGGGTTTTACGAGTGAAGCGTTTTCGTTGCAAATCTTTAATGACATCGTCCATATCCTTGGCAATACCTGATAAATCGCCTAATCCTTTTTGGCCCTTTGATGAACCTGTCATTTCATTCATGAGTTGTTGCAGGGATTTACGAACCTGCTGCTGTTCCGACATCAACCTTTGCATGAGGGATTGTTGCATTCCCGCTGACATTTGTCCCAAGGCCATTTGCATTCCTTGCTGATTAATTCCTTGTTGCTGTTTGGATAATGCCTCCATTTGCTGCAGAAACTGCTCATATCCGCTGGCCGATGATTGTCCTGATTGCATATTTTGGGCCGCTTGGTACAGTGCCAGGGCCGACTGATTGATGGATTCCATTGCGGCCTGCTGATCCTGGGATGCCTGCCGTGAATTCCTCTCCGTGAGCTCACCAATGGATTTTTCCATGTGAACAAAGGATTTCCCCATCATTTGTCCCATTTCCGGTGTAATGGCAAATGTTTCCCGTGACAAATCCATCATGGATGACATGATTTGACTTAGTTGGTCCTGTAATTGCTGCTGCCGATTGGCCAGTTGTTTCATACGGGGCGAGTTTCTTGACGTGGCTGCAGTGGTTTCATTCAGGTCTTCCTGCGCTTTTGAAACGGCAAGTAAATCACGGAGGATTTCTTGAAACTTTTTGGCCATTTCATTTCCGGTTTCCTGCTGAAACTGCTGTTGAACCTGTTTGGCTTGTTCCATGAGCGCTTGTAAATCTTCTAACGACAGCTTACTGGATTGCTTGGCCTGCCGGCTGTTTTGATTGTCAAGCTGGTCGACGGTATTTTCCAAATCAGCTCTGGTTTGGTCCGTTAATGGCGACGCTTCTAATTCTTCCAATGATTCGGCTGTTTCAGGACTGAATTCCTGTACCGCCTCAGCCGCCTCCTTCATCACATCCTGTATTTTTTCCAGCTCATTTAGGTTCCAATTCTCTTCCTGTTCCAATCGGGCAAAAGTTGATTTATCCGTTTTTTGATCCGTTTCATTAATGCGCTTATCAATCAGATCCTGTTGTTCTTCCAGCTGGGACAGGCGATTGACAACCTCAGCTAATTTCTGTTCAGCTTGAATACGTTTAAAAATATCGAGATAGCGATCAAGGTTTTCTTCCATTTGATCCAGGTTGGCGGCAAGGTCTTCCATTGCGCTCTGTAAATCCTCCATATTCATGGAATCCAATGCTTTCTCTACATCCTCCATGTTGAGCAACAGATCTTCAGAAATTACATCCTGTACCAGCCGTTGTAATTCCTGAAATTTCTTTTGCAAATCTTCATTGAGTAAGCCATGTTTTTCACCAAAATCCTTTAATTGTGCCAGATTAGTGCTCAATTCCTGCAACTTTTCAATTTCACTGTTCGTTTTTTCCAGTAATTGTTCGATTTCCTGACGCTGTTCCCAATCAATGTTTTCCGATTTCAACAGATCAAGCCGGGTGGATTCCAGCTGGTCTTGAATTTGCGATAATTCATCCAGATTTACTTCTGCCTGGTCCGTAATGTCGGTTTGCTCTTCCTCCATCTGTGCGAAGAGATCTGCCAGGGAGGGTACACGGGCAATAAAGGTGGATGAAACGAATTTTTTCGGTCCGCTTATGATATCATTATCGTAGAGTTCAAAATGAAAATGGACTTCATCTTCTGGCATCAATTCCAGGTTATCCAATACCCAATAAGACCCGATTTCCTGGCTGAGGAGATAGGGATCGCGAATATGGATGGAAAATATGGAAATATATGGTTCCTGGTCCAGATAACTTGGCCGTCGTACTTCGTAACCCACCTGCAGGTTAGAAAATCCGAAATCATCCTCAATGTCCAGTTGAATGGGAATGGCCTGATCGCTGCCCAGATCAAATTGCATTTCTGGTGACAGGATGGTCATATTCGGCGGTGCATCAGCTAACACCTGCAAGCGATAGGGAATGGGATCATGGTTCGTAATGCCACGATCATCTGCGAAATGGACGGTAAATTTTCCATCCTGCTCCAATGGAAACTGAACGCTTCCATATTGCCCTGCAATGGAAAGGGGCAGGTTTTGATTATCCAGTAATATGTAACCGGACTGAATTTTTCGATTTGATTTGAATTGCAATGCAATGGTGGAGCCCAGTAACCCCTGAATATTGGCCGTGTTACCTGAATAGATTTTTGGATCCAATTTGGAGTAGGGAGGAGAAAGCACCGTAATGCTGAAATCTTCATAGGTGGGTCGATCCGTAACCAATATATGATAATTATTGGTTTTAATACTGTCCCAGGGTTGCCAGAAATGTGTAGCCGGAACAAATGCCTGATAATCAAAGTCGCTAAAAATTTCCGTTAGATTAAACGTATACACATTATTTTCAGAAGCAGAACGATACAGTTTATACTTTTGGTCCGTTGTTTTTAGAGAAAGATAAACCGTGTCAGGTTGGTCTCCTTCGGCATGAATAGAAATAGTGGCCGGATCCCCGCCCAATAAATGGATGTCCCCCGACAGGCTGGCAAGGGTAAACGGTGTGGGAACGGGAAAGTCTGTATCGGGGTGCGTCAGTCGATGGACGGCAGCATGACTGTCATTCCAGGAAAAAAGGATAATGAGAGAAACGCCTAGGAGTGCAAACAAGGTGCGCGATTTCCACGCCTTGATTGTTTGACTAATAAATATTTTTTTTCGGTCAACCGCCCGCAGAGCCTGATCCACATCCCGTATATATTGGCCACTTAATTCCCGTGAGGCACTATCTGTCATGGCTCGTTCTAATTGAAGAGCGTTTAGCACGGAATCGGGCTGATCAAATGCCAGGGTACCCACTTTTTTTGCCAGTGTTGACCAGCGGTACCTTTTGATGCGATTGAAGGCTACCATCAGAATGCCGTAAATCATTACCAACAATCCGCTGTTTAATAGGATATCCCCAGTTAACCATATTCCGGATCGTGTTTTTACGGAAAAATAAAAGAGCTTTTCCGTAACAATTAATATCCCCAGGATTGAAATAAATGAACAGTACACAATCCAAAATAGGTGGCGACCATCCGCCAGAAGAGCGGATACACGAAAATGCCGTAGATGTTTGCTTATGGGATTATTGTGTGAGAGCATAGTAAATGATATTTACTCCCATTTTTAGCGCAGATTCCCGTATGGGTAATGGATCATGGTGTACTTCCTCGTCTTCCCATCCATCACCTAAATCTGATTCATAGGTGTAGAGGACCATGAGACGGTCTTGGTCAAATATTCCAAAGGCCTGAGCAGGTTTTCCATCGTGCTCATGAATTTTAGGCAAGCCCTGGGGGAATGTATAATAGCAATGAAAAATATTGTGGGTAGATGGTAATTCAACAAAATCCCGGTCGGGAAATACACGCTTCATTTCCCTTCGGAAAGATTTATCCAGCCCATAATTATCATCCGCATGGAGGAATGCTCCATGAAGTAAAAATTCACGCAGTACATTAATTTCCTCCTCAGTAAAGCGAATATTGCCATGGCCGGTTATATACAGATAGGGGTGGGAATACAATTCCTTGTCAGTCAGTTTCACCCTGAATTCTTCCGGCTCAGTTTTAATCGTGGTGTTATTCGAAAGATAAGCTAACAGGTTAGGTAAACTGCTGGGATCCGAATACCAATCACCACCACCACCGTAATGGATGCGAGCAATAGTAAAATTTTGTCCCGTAAGGGGAAAAATGGTTAGGAGTAATATGCAGAAAGTTCGCGTACGCATGAATATCCTTTAATGGAGAATATAAGTGTTGGTTCCGTCAATAAATTAGGACTTTTTCCTTCTATGATTAGAATAAAAATACCAACAACTATTGCATGATTCGTTAAAGGGGTACTGTTTCATTAATGATCATACTCCAAAAAATAAATTGTAATGTTTTGTATCAAATCGGCCTGATCCCGTCGGTTTCCCTCTGGACAATTATATTGGCACATAGTTTGCAAGTAAGATAATGAATGATTTTTTCAAAAGAATTCACCGCAATGAGGAGTTAAACATGAGAGATCAAAAAGGTTTTACCTTAATCGAATTAATTATGGTGATCGTAATCTTGGGTATTT
>CAZZIU010000026.1:15011-24208 GCA_964654545.1 uncultured bacterium | reverse complement strand
CAAAAAGGTTTTACCTTAATCGAATTAATTATGGTGATCGTAATCTTGGGTATTCTGGCAGCAGTGGTTGTCCCCCGCTTTTTCGATTTCACCACCGATGCGCATAAAGCATCAGTAGAAGCATTTGTAGGCAATATTAAATCAGCATTGGAAATGTCATCTGCAGAAACAACAGTTGATAATGGATATAAAGCTTATCCAAAAGCCAATACAATTACTGATTTCTCTGACTTACTTGATCAAGTTCCAAGCGAATGGGCAGTTGCATCAGTAAATGCAAATAATGTTGATTTTGTATATTCTGGTGATAGCAATTTTGCTAATGGTGTAAAAGTTCGTTATCACTGCACCGGTGACGATAGTTATACACTAAAATTAAAAACAGCTGCATATGGATGGGCTCTTAATTACGAATTCTAAGCAGAATAGTAATATTAGTTACTTTAAAGGGGCTCAATGTGAGCCCCTTTTTAGTTAATACCACAAACAATACACCATTGTGCAAAATAGTAGGTACTCAATATTAAAGCCTCAGATGATTTGAAAGAGTATCGAAATTTATTTATAGATAAAACTGTATCAGAAACCATAAAGCTGTAGGCACCAATGGCCGTTATAAACCCGCCTAGCGAGCGTAAAGTAAGAGCACGTTCGGTTGCAGACCAACCCATAGCCACAATTATCACAATATATAGCAATACGGGTAGAAACATCTTGCCAGTTGTTGAAGAAAGGTATTTAAGGACTATTAATCCCATGATAGCAAATACACCAATTAGCCATGGATGGTATTGATAGATAGGGATTGTAAAAAATGCTAGAATATATGCAATATGAGCAAGGAGAAAGCTGAATAGCCCCCAAGTAAAAAATCGATTTTTATCCAATAGAAAAATATCACCAGCCAATGAAAAGAGTAATCCCAAAATAATTGTATTACGATAAGGAACTATTACATTGTTCAGTGAAATAGCAAATACAATCAAAATAATGATGGGTAAAGGCTTTGAAAAAAAGTAGAATTTTGGATGGCGATATTTTGTGAATATCGCCATTATTGAAGCAATTACAACCAGAACAGAATAATAAGTACTCACATTATCAATTCCGAATTAGAACTATTCCACTGGTTGGAGAAAGATGAATAGTCCCAGACAAAGTAGGACCATTATCAATTATAGCCCTATCCTTATTTACTAATACTTTCCATGATCCCGGAGGTAAATACACATTCAATTCTTTTTCCGGATCACCGTTCAAAGCAACGATAAATTTATCCTTTAATTTATATACCAGCGCTACTTGAGATTCACTATCATAGAATTTGAAATCATCGGGATTAGAATGACGAAATTCAGTGTATTTGTTACGCAATTGAATAAGACCCTTGTAATAATCTACAAGTTCATTGTTGAGATCACGTTCATCCCAGTTAAGCCAATTGGTTTCGTCATCTTTGTTGTAACTGTTGTGATCAAGTTGCCCGCTATGCGTATCCGGTAATTCGGAAGGTGCGACCACTTTGCTGCGCGCCCATTCCTGTCCCTCATGGATGAAGGCAATGCCCTGGCTGGTAAATAAAAACAGAGCCCCCAGCTTATTGATATCCAATTGCCGACCACGAACCAGTGCATTTTGTTTTCGATCAGCGATGATACCTTCCGGCTCTACCTGACCAGAAGCAATACGAACAAAATCACCGAAAGTATTGTCGTCATGGGATTCAAGATAATTTACACTATGAGCTACATCGATATACTGACCACCAAAATCGCGCGGCGAACCCATAACGAATCGTTGCAGCGCTTTTTGATCGACATCGCCTTGCCAATGACCAAAAATGAACCCTGTCGCGTCTATTGGATTCTGACCTTTTACACCGTTTCGTATTCTGTCATTAAACGAAGCCCAGCCCTGATCGGAAAACCCAGTGGGATCATACCCACCACCCCATGGTTCGGCTAAAATAATAGCATTGGGATTGATGGCGCGCAACTCTTTGAGAATAAGATCACGGGTATTTTTGTCAATTAAATATCCCAGATCAAACCGAAAGCCATCCACGTGGTATTCGATCATCCAATATTTTAAACTCTCGAGAATTAACTGGCGCATGGCAGGATGTTCTGTGCGGCAATCGTTCCCGCATCCAGACTGGGCAATATAATTCCCTGTGTTATCCAGACGAAAATACGTATCCCTGTCGATATATTTAAACGGATGCCAATCATAATTGGAAACATGGTTGTAAACCACATCCATGATAACAGCAATATTTTCTTTATGCAGGGCCTTAACCATATCCTTGAATTCATCCACGGCCCGACCGTCTACACCATTCCAATCATTAGGATTCATATTTCCATCAGAACCATAATAGGTTTCCGGTGCAAAGAAAAAAGTAGTCATGTACCCCCAGTGGTTACGAGCATAAGGATTCCATGTATTGTATATGGGCGTCGATTTGTCCATGTACGGAATTTCAACATTGGCAAAATCCTGTGCAGGCAATATTTGTACGGCATTAATTCCCATGGCTTTCAGGTGGGCGATTCCACCACGTTGCTCAGGATATACCAAGCCCCGATATGTACCCGCAGAAGGATTATTTGCCGATGGGTCAACAGTCATATCGCGAACATGCATTTCGTAGATAATAAGATCTCTTGGGTGAAGGTGTTGCCATTGGTCGCCTTCCCAATCGTATGACGGATCAATAATGAGCGATTTTGCCACATGCCGGTAACTGTTCTGGGTGATGGCTGCTTGCGACCAGGGGTCTGCAATGATAACATTGGGATCGTTATTTGGTCCTTCAAGCCGATACCCGTACATGGTACCAATACCAGCGTCCGGGAGTGATAATACCCAATCCCCATTGTCTGTACGGGACATCGGTGTTTCTTTGCCGCTATCTGAATCGTATGTGTCAAAGAGAACGACATATACTTGATCGGAAGTAGGTGCATATACCCTGAATTCGGTGTTTTGGCCATCAAAATAGGCTCCGTATGGTAATCGGTATGGCATGTGGGTCTCCTTGCAACAACTAACAAACAAGAGAATGGTAGATAGGGAAATAAAAATTCTCTTTTTCATAAATCCTCTGATTTTAAGTAATGCTCTCAGATGTGAGTCATTAAATTAAGCCTCAGAGGAGAACAACAACATGCGAAAAATCCTGGCCGGTTTTGGCCTCTTATTTTTTCTGTCTTGCCAATCGCTTCAACTAGAAGAACCGTTATCTGCGATACCAACAGTGGTGATTGACCAGGGGTCTTCTGCCAGTATTGATTTACGTAATTATTTTGCATCTACCGTTCAAAGCATCGAAGTGTCGGACAACCCGGACATAAATGTTACGTTGTATGCCCATAATGATAGTTTGGTTATCACACCGAAACCAAACTGTCCCAGACTTTCGACCATTTCATTGCTGGTCAATGGTCAGCGCCAGGATGTTTTATTGCGCTTGCAGCAAAGGGTGCCCCACACCTTTACCTATACTCCGGAATACTCAGAGCAACAAGTCGTTGTAATGGGCGGGTTTAATGACTGGTCACGAACAGCTTACCCCTTGACAGATACCAACAACGATGGAATTCTGGAAAGGACCATATATCTAAAACCGGAACGACACGAATATAAATTTGTGGTAGACGGAGAAGAATTGATCGATCCGGAAAATCCAATCTTTATTTCAAACAACATTGGAGGGTGGAATTCCATCCTTGATTTGTCCAGTAAAAAAGAAAATCCGGCAGGTTTATATACAAAAAAATCACACCATTCCAATAAGCTTATTTTTGATTTTTTACCTCCGGAAGATGGTGCCCTGCCGGCGCTACATTATGTTTATTTTAACAATACACCCCTGCACAACGATGCGTTTGATCCCAAACCGGATGGCGGATTGGTGGTCAATATAAGCCAGTTAAAAAAGGGGTCACTCCGATTGACCGGTTTAGATCAAAAGGGACGTGTAATTAATGACAACATTACACTGATACGAAACGGACAACCCCTCGTCCCTACAGACAAAACGGATGACTGGCATTTTACTGTTATGTATAACATTATGACCGATCGGTTTTTGGATGGGAACCTGGAGAACACGAAAAAAATTAACAACCCAGCCCTGCACGAAAAGGCCAACTGGCACGGTGGTGATTTTGCCGGGATCGTTCAAAAACTGGAAGAAAACTATTTCACGGATTTAGGTGTAAATGCATTATGGATTTCACCGATTCAACGTCAACCTGCTGGAGGTTGGGTGGAGTCCATACCGCCCAATAGGATGTATTCAGGATACCATGGTTACTGGCCAATTGCAGCAAGGGAAATAGATCCGCGCTATGGTACGGAAGATGAATTAAAATACCTGGTCGATCTAGCGCACAGTAAGGGCATTCGGGTGATTCTTGATTTTGTATCTAATCATGTGCATCAGGAGCATCCATATTTTAAAGAGCACCGTGAATGGTTTGGCGATGTACGCCTTCCTGATGGCACATTAAATGTACGTAATTGGAGTGAGGAAACAAGACTCACCACCTGGTTTGATACATTTATACCGTCCTACAATTATCCTGCTGCACCAGAAGCAATTGAACAAGTAGTCGATGATGCAATATGGTGGATGGATACCTACAATCTGGACGGTTTTCGCCAGGATGCGGTAAAGCATGTCCCCCATGTATTTTGGAAAAAACTTACTGCCAGAATTAAGCAATTGCACCCCGGCAAAGAAATATATCAGATTGGCGAAACATTTGGTTCGGATGCCTTGATAGCAAGCTATGTTAATCCGGGTGAATTATCTGCCCAGTTTAATTTTGCAATCTATTTTAATGCCAGAAATCCTTTTGCGGAAAATGAAGCGGATTTTCGCCATTTGGCAACCGTAGTTGAAAACAATGCCCTATCCTATGGACCGGTAAACCTTATGGGCAATATTACTTCCAGCCACGACCAAATGAAATTTATGGCGGTAGCGGATGGACAGGTAGGATGGGGCGACAATGGCACTGAGCTTGCTTTCACCAACCCGCCAATACCATCAACACAAAGAGAAACGTATTTGAAACTGGCTAATTTTTATGCATTCAATTGTGCCATCGCAGGGATTCCCATCGTGTACTATGGAGAAGAAATCGGACTCATGGGTGCAGCTGATCCTGACAATCGCAGGCCTATGAAATTCGGTCAAGAGGTACATCCTTATGGGCTGGAGCTGAAAAATAAAATAGCTCAATTGAATCAGTTGCGCCGCACCCACGCATCCTTATCTATCGGCGACTATATACCGGTTTATCAACGTGGTTCTGTTTGGGGATTTGAGAAAAGATACTTTGATGAACGCATTCTGGTTGTATTTAATCACAGTGAATCAGCGATAGAACAAAATCTCCGTTTAGATGGTAATCTTACATCGGCTACCAACCTTTTGGACAATACAATTATGACGATGGAAGAGGGAGATATTTCCATTAGCCTCATGCCGTATTCGCATGCCATATATTTATTGGAAGAATAGAGCGTTTTTCATATTAAACCCCAGTCGTGAATGGCTATTTCATTCTCTTTCATTACACGGTTATCCGTATCTATATTTTATCAGTCCACGTATTACTTTTTAACTCAAGGCAGCCGGAGATTCTATGGGTAATCAAGATGTGAAACAGAATGACAGCCAGCAGGAGCTACGATCACTGACGAGACAATTACTGGCAGATGTTCAGGCATTAGAGCGCTTACTGGAAGAGGGGAAAATTGAATCACACGTCCGTCGAATTGGGGTTGAGCAGGAAGTGTTTCTGGTGGATCAAAAATTTCGTCCGGCACTGACTGCAACCGAAATATTAAACACCATCAATGATCCCACATTTACAACGGAGCTGGGACGCTTTAACCTGGAGATGAATCTTGATCCGCAAGATTTCAGCGGAAAATGCCTTCGGGAAATTGAGGAACAACTAACCGTTCGAATTAGCACATTGCAAAAAGCCGCCGAACAGCATGATACCCAAATTCTGTTATCCGGTATCCTACCCACCCTGACGAAAGAAGATTTAACGCTGGAAAATATGACGCCAAATCCAAGGTATTTTGCCTTGAATGAGGCACTCAATCAATTGCGGGGAGGAAAACCCTACTGGTTCTATATCAAGGGCGTTGATGAACTCAACATTCGTCACGATTCTGTAATGGTGGAAGCGTGCAACACAAGCTTTCAAGTTCACTTTCAGGTAAGTGCGGAGCAATTTGCTCATTATTACAATGTGGCCCAGCTCGTCACGGCGCCTGTATTGGCCGCCGCGACATTCAGCCCATTGTTATTTGGCAAGCGATTGTGGCACGAAACTCGCATTGCCCTGTTTCAACAGGCTATAGACACTCGTACGGACACACCACATCAAAGAGAATTTAAACCCAGGGTCACCTTTGGGAATCAATGGGTGGATAAATCAGTCCTGGAAATTTTCAGGGAAGATATTGCTCGTTTTAGGGTTCTTCTGGGAACAGAATTAAATGAAGATTCTTTGGCTATGGTTAAAAATGGAAAAATCCCAAGCCTGAAAGCACTGCAGTTACATAATGGGACGGTGTATCGCTGGAATCGTGCCTGCTACGGAATTTCAAACGGAAAACCACATTTGAGAATTGAAAATCGCGTGTTACCATCGGGACCGACACCGGCCGATGAAGTTGCAAATGCTGCTTTCTGGTTTGGATTGGTCAGTCATTTTGCCCATCAATACAGTGATGTGAGGGATATGATTTCATTTTCGACCGTGAAAGAAAATTTCCTAAACACTGCCCATTTAGGTCTGGGAGCTCAGTTCACATGGATTGATGGAAAAACATATCCGGCGAAAAAATTGATAATTCAACAATTGCTTCCCCAAGCAGAAAAAGGATTAAAAGAAGCAAATATTGATCCGGCTGATATTTCACACTATCTGGACATAATAAGGGAACGTGTATCCTCTGAAAAAACCGGGTCCAAATGGGTATTAAAAGCATTTTCTGATTTGCGTAACCATGGCACCAGGACAGAAACGCTGCGGGCAATTACTGCTGGAATTATTAACCGTCAGAAAAACGGTCAACCTGTTCATACCTGGTCCGATGTTGATATAGGCGAAGCTGGGGATTGGTCACAGAGCTATTTGCGTGTGGAGCAATTTATGGATACGGACCTGTTCACAGTTGGAGAGGATGAATTGATTGATTTGGTTGCAAGCCTGATGCTCTGGAATCAAACCAGGCATGTCATGGTGGAAGACAAGGAAAATCGTCTGATAGGAATTATTTCTCACCGCACAATATTGCGATTGGTTAGCAGCGATTATAAGGATAAAATGGATATTGCCGTAAAATCTATCATGCACAAGGATCCAGTTACAGCCACACCGGAGACGACCACCCTGGAGGCAATAAAGATTATGCATGAAGAAGGCATATCCTGTTTACCAATTGTTGAAGATGATAAACTGGTTGGCGTAGTAAACGAAAACCATTTCATGTCCATCGCCCGTGATTTTATTGTAAAACAGCTACGAAATACTGAATAGCATAACCAAGAAATATGGAACGAATTATCGGTAGAAAAGCATCCGGCAACGGCCCAACCTTATTGGTTATGGCGGGTATCCACGGAAACGAGACGGCAGGAGTCGTGGCACTGGAATCAGTTTTTTCCACGTGCGATGCGTCGGGAATACCAATGAGTGGCGAATTTATTGGTATACGAGGGAACACTCGTGCGCTGGCACAGGATAAACGATATATTGACGAAGATTTAAATCGTGCCTGGCGTTCACAAAAGATATCGCAGTTACCGTACAAAGAGCAGCACAGTTCGGAAGAAAAGGAAGTGGCCGAGATTTTGCAAAGTATTGCGCCAATCCTGAACCGGAATAACGACCAGGTTACTGTTTTGGATTTACATTCTTATACCGCAGAGGACAATCATCCCTTTTGTGTATTAGGCGATACCCTTTCAAATCGGTCATTTGCGTACAATTTCCCCTTACCAATTATCCTGGGACTGGACGAGTACATTGAAGGAACTTTCCTGGAATATGTGAACAAATCTGACTGTACGACTTTGGGCTTTGAAGGGGGTAGCCACTATGCGGATGAAACAATCAAGAACTGCATTGCAATCGTTTGGGTTGGATTAGCAGCTACCGGAATTATCAAAAAACAGGATATCCCGGAATATGAAAAAATGGTGTCGGCCCTGCATCAAAGAGCATCCTACCCAAAGGAATTTTTTCATGTGCGGTACCGGTACGATGTGAAGGAAAGAAGCGCATTTAATATGATCCCGGGCTATAAAAATTTCATGTCGGTAAAGCAAGCGGAGCATCTGGCGACAGACCAGAACAAGGCCGTCCTTGCCAAGAACTCAGGTTTGATGCTAATGCCACTCTATCAGGGCCTGGGCAACGATGGTTTTTTTATTATTTCAAAAGTGCAGTCATTCTGGCTTTTCGTCTCCTATATCATGAGATATCTTCGGGGCGATCTACTCTTTCACCTGATCCCGGGAATTCACGCGCAGCAAAGCGGTGACGGATATGTGATTTATTCCATGAAGCGTCTAAAGAAATTTTGGATTAATCTTGCTCATTTGCTGGGATTTCGTTGGCGCCGGTGGGAAAAAGAAAATACCTTTATAGATTACCGGTAAGGGTTCGCTATTGAAATTCAAAGGGGATACAAGTAATATTTTGTCCACGTACCTGGTATATTCCTTAGATGAACATTGCATTAGAAGATTACATGCATCGAATGATTAGAGAGGACCCATGAGAAAACCAACAGTTTTTGTAGTCGAGGACGATCTTCAAACCAGGAAGCAAATCTCTTTCATCGTGCATTCTCTGGGTTACGATGTTGTTGGTACCGCCAGTACGGGGAAATCTGCACTGGACAAAATTCGTCAATCCCGCCCCGATATTATATTGATGGATTACCAGTTAAGGGGTGAATGGAATGGCATCGAAACATCGGCACAAATCGAGGCACTCAACTGGAAGACAGCCATTATATTTGTAACGGCACATGCAGCCAGTATAAATCAGGAAGATTTAAGACACATTTCACCAGACGGTTTTCTATCTAAACCACTTAATCCTGAAGTGCTTCGGCATGCTATAGACATTGCCAACAAACGAATAGCAGCC
>CAZZIU010000026.1:0-14911 GCA_964654545.1 uncultured bacterium | reverse complement strand
AAATACATTCTACTAAGGCTCACTAATAAAACTGCGGTTACAGGTTTCATGGGTATTCGGGTCCCAATCACAATGGAAATTGATAAAGATGAACAGAAAATATTAAAAGGTATTGGACTGGACATCGGGTTGTTCCTTCGTACGTCGTATTTGGAAGATAAAACAAATCGCGAAGATTTAAAATACCAACAAATGTTTGAGACCAATACAGCCATTAAATTGGTTATTGATCCGAAAAGTGATGGATTGATAGTTGATGCTAACTCTGCCGCCGTAAAATTCTATGGGTATACGAAAAAGACGCTTCTTACAAAAAAAATATCCGACATAAATACGTTATCTAAAAAGGCAGTTGCAGAGAAAATGCGGCAAGCCAGGGAAAAAAGGAAGCGACATTTCCACTTCCGTCATAAACTGGCCAATGGCCACGTCCGTGATGTTGAAGTACACAGTGGACCATTCACAGTTAATAATCGTACCTACCTTTATTCTGTAATCCATGACGTGACGGAAAGAGTGGAAGCTGAAAAGCGGCTGAAAGAGGCAGAATATCATTTTAAGCACATGTTCCAAAATTTGCCGGGTTATGGTTACCGAATTAGTAAAAGTGGTGAAATACTGGATGTGAACAAAGCTGCCGTAAAAGCACTGGGCTATCCCAAAAAAGAAATCATTGGAAAACAATATTCTGATTTCTATACCGATGAATCCCGTGAAAAAGCGATACTATCATTCAAAAAAATATTGAAAAGCACTCAACTGCGAAATGTGGAGTTAAGTATTCGCAACAAACGGGGTCAGGAAAAATGGGTCCTGCTCAATATCGAAAAAGTGGTCGATAAGAACCAAAAATTAGAATATATCCTGGCGCTTCAGAGAGATATTTCTGAACGCAAGGAAGCGGAACGGGATCTGGCCCAAACCACGGATCGACTCAAACTGGCAACGAAATCAGCTAATATCGGAATTTGGGATTGGTTCATAAAAGAGGGCATTACTGTCTGGGATGACATTACGTGTATGCACTACGGGGTAGATCCGGATGTGCGGCAGGTTGACTATGAGCGGTGGAAATCCTTTATTCATCCCGATGATATTGATGGAATATTATCAGATATTGATTTGGCACTGGAGGGGAAACAGGATTTTAACACCAGTTACCGCATTATACGACCGGATAATGTTCAGCGGCATCTACGCGTCACTGCCATTGTTATTCGCGATATAAAAGGCAGTGCCATTCGAATGATTGGAACCAACTGGGATATAACCACACGGCTGGAAACAAAGCTGGCACTGGAAGCAAGTGAAAAGAAATTCCGGAATATTTTCCGGAGCATGGACAATGGATACATCCTCACAGATGTGGATGGCAATATTCAACTGGTAAATCCAGCCACGGCCAAGCTGCTGGGTTACAAAAGTGAAACCGAATTAATCGGTATGAGTGTGGAAAAAGATTTGTACGTCCATTCCGAAGAGATCGAAGAACTACGTGAACTGCTGGGAATACAGGACAGGGTAAGCAATTTTGAACTTACATTTAAGACGAAATCAGGTGATCAGATATTTGTTGAAAGCAATATCCATTTGATACGAAATGAAGAGGGTGATCCGGTTTCTGTAGAAGGACTGTTTCAAGATATCACTATTCGGAAAGAAATGGAAGCCGCCCTGATTGAGAGCGAATCAAACTATAGATCAATCGTTGACAGTATTCCCGATATTGTTTATACCTATAGTTTGAAAGACGGAGGCGTGTTTTATTCCAGGAATGTGAAGAAAACACTTGGTTATAGCAGCGAACATCTTCTCAAGAGTCCTTTTTTATGGAATCAATCAATTCATCCGGACCATGTGGCAAAAGTTAGGGAAGCAATTGACAATGCCAAGAAGGACATTCCTTTTGATATAGAATATATGATACAGGACAAGAATGGCGAATGGAAATGGTTGCATGACCGATGTTTTCAGATTGAAACGATTGATAATGAGAAAATTATTCGCAGTATCGCAATTGACATTACTGATCGGGTTGAGTCTGAACAAATGTTACGGAAACTATCATTTGCCATGGAAGAAAGTCCCGCAATGGTTGTCATAACAAACACCAAAGGGATATTTGAATATGTGAATGAACGGTTTACAGTAACAACCGGTTATACATTGGAAGAAGTCATTGGTAAATCACCCTCAATTCTGAAATCAGGGTACCATGACAAAGAATATTATGAATCACTTTGGAAGAAAATTATATCGGGACATCACTGGCGCGGTGAATTTTATAATAAGAAAAAAGATGGCAGTTATTACTGGGATATGACAAATATTGCGCCAATGAAGGACACAAAGGGGAAAATCACCCATTTTGTGGCCGTTAAGCTGGAGATAAGCGAACAGAAACGCATATCGGAAGCGTTGCATGAATCTGAACGTAGTTACCGTGGATTGTTTAACAGCACACTCGATGCAATTTATATACAGGATAAAGACGGTACTTTTATTGATATAAATAAAACTGCTGAAGAAATGTATGGATATAAAAAAGAAGAATTTATTGGTAAAACCCCCAGCTTTTTATCGGCACCTAAGCACAATGACATGAAGGCTTTAGAAGCTTATATCAAAAAAGCTTTTAAAGGTAAACCACAAATTTTTGAATTCTGGGGGAAAAAGAAAGACGGGACCATATTTCCCAAGGAAGTCCAGCTAATAAGAGGCACCTATTTTGGGAAAGATGTGATCATTGCATTTGCACGGGATATCACGGAAAGAAAGAAATCGGAAGAGGATCTAAAAATCAGTGAACGGAAATTTCGGACAATTTTTGAAACATCCAAAGATGCCATTTACGTTTTAAACGGTAAACAAAAGATTGTTGATATCAATGACGCCGGCTTAATGATGTTTGGCATAAAACGATCCGCACTAAGCACCATTAAGTCCGAAAAGCTTTATGTTTTTAAAGACCAGTTCAATGAATTTCACTCCCACCTGAAAAAAGACGGGTTTGTGCAAAACATGCAGATTGACTATCACGACCATTCAGGATCTGTAGTTCATTGTCTCGAATCCGCTGTGGTAAACCGGAATCAGGCAGGAAAAGAAGAAAATATCTATGGTATAATTCGCGATATTACTGAATTGGTGGAGGCCCGTGATGCCACCCGTATGGCTCTGGAAAAAGCCCAACAAGCGGACAAAGTGAAAACGCTCTTTTTAGCAAATATGTCCCATGAAATTCGCACGCCCTTAAATGCCATATTGGGTTTTACAGAATTATTAAAAGATACGGTAGGGAAAAAACTGGATTCTGATGAACTGGAATTTTTTGATGTGATTCGATCCAGCGGAAACAGGCTGATGAATACCGTCCATGAAATCCTGGATATTTCCCAAATAGAGGCGGGTACCATTATTGCTGAAATGGAAGAGATCAACTTACGCCCAATTATAGAGGATTGTGTGGCAGAAAATCTGCAGCCGGCAAAAGACAAGGGGTTGTATATCAATATGGTGTTTGAGATTTTTGATGCAACCGTTGTGGCGGATGAACATGCTATTTCCAGTTCTGTGTCCCATCTCATTGAGAATGCCATCAAGTACACGCATCAGGGTGGGATTACGATAACATTAAAGGAAAAAGACAAAAAGGTCTTTATGGACGTTAAGGATACGGGTATCGGAATCTCAAAAGAATACCAAAGCAAGATATTCGAAATTTTTTCACAGGAAAGTGAAGGATACACAAAACAGTACCAGGGTGTGGGCCTGGGGATGGCTTTAACAAAACGGTATCTGGACATGTGCGAAGTTGACATAGGTATAGACAGTAAAAAAGGGAAGGGCACAACTTTCATCCTGCAGTTCGAAAATGTGGTGTCACTGGAAACGGTCGGTACTGAAAAGATTAGAAAGTTTACCAAAAAAGAAAAACAGATTACGAGTAACAAAGATACAAGCATTTTGGTGGTTGAAGATGACCCAAGCAACCAGAATCTGATAGGGTTTTATTTAAAAAGACATCAGTATAAAATTCATTTTGCTGATTCGGTTTCGACAGCAATCAATCAACTGAACCAGCATCCGGTTCACCTGGTACTGTTGGATTTGTCCCTAAAGGGAAAACAACATGGACTGGATCTGGCAGACATCATGAAAGATACATCGGAGTGGAAGGAGATCCCAATCATTGTACTGTCGGCCCATGCATTTAAAGCAGATAAACAACGCTGTTTGGACCATGGATGTGATGATTTCATCACCAAACCGGTGAAACAGGATAACCTGATTGAAAATATAAAGAAATATATATGAGTGGCAGATACTTGAATAAGCGTTATCTAACTGGACTGGTATTTGTTGTTTGTTTTCTAATGGCGGATCATGATCCGCATCATGATGTGCCAATGATTCAAAAAGGGGTTCTTGATTTAAAAGGCTGGGATTTGGCAGATCATGGCGAAATCCCTCTTAATGGTGAATGGGAGTTTTACTGGCAACAGTTTATCAAACCTGAATTATTTCTGGCGGGCACAAATCCACAGCCGGATACCTATATTGAGGTCCCGGGACTCTGGGACGGAACAAATATTCATGGTAAAGAAATAGACGCAAACGGGTATGCCACCTACCATGCCAGAATAACAGCCGATTCGCTGCCGGAACGTTTGTCCATTGATATGCCAACCATTGCGACGGCCTATGATTTATACGTGAATGGGGTAAAACTTTTTTCTGCAGGCGTTCCTGGTACATCCCGTGAAACATCAACCCCAAGCTATAATCCACAAGTTGTGGATTTTACAAGTCGACATGACACAATAGACATAGTAGTCCACGTCTCAAATTATTACCATCAAAAAGGCGGATTCTGGGAAGAAGCTATCCTGGGAGAACAAACAGTTATCTGGTCTGGACAGCGGTTTGCATTAATCATGGCCTTTTTAGTCGGTGGCGTTCTGCTGTTAAATGGCTTGTATCATATTGGTATGTACCCAATTCACACCTATACAAAATCACCATATTATTTTGGACTATTCAGCATTACACTGGCGATGCGTACGTTCGTAACGGGGTACGTCCCCATCCAATACATTACAACGACCTGGCCATGGTGGTTACTGATTCGAATAGAGTTTCTTACGGTTTATTTTGGGATGCCATTGTTTTTGCATTACATGCATACCGTCTTCACGCATGAAAAAATTTCGAAAGTATATTACGGTCTGCTATCCTGTTATGCCCTTTTAGCAATCTCAGTACTCATTACGCCTGCCCGCATTTTTACGCGGGGATTAAACTTTTTCCTCCTGATAGGTCTATTGTCGGTGGTTTATGGGATTTTTGTCATGATATGGGCCATAAAGAATAAACGGGATGGGGCCGTTGCATTTTTTACAGCCACCATTATTTTAATTGCGGCTTTTATTAATGATTTACTGGTCGCATTTGAAGTGATTTTCACAGGATACGTCATTCAATACGGTTTGGTTATTTTTATTATGATTCAGGCATTATTGCTGGCCTATCGATTAACCTATGCCTTTAAAACTGTCGATCGCCAACGGGAAGAATTGGTGGTTCATAAAGAGCATCTGGAGGATTTGGTAGCCGAACGAACGGAAAAACTGATTGAATCGAATACCATGAAAGAATTATTGCTGGATATCATTACCCATGATCTTAAAAATCCAGCCGGGGTCATTCACGGGATGGCAAAATTGCTAAAAGATGACAAGCCTGCCGACGAATTGATTGGGACCATCCATTCAAGCAGTGTCAATCTGTTGAAGGTGATCGAAAATGCAACGACTCTTTCAAAAGTGGCCATTGGTGAGCGGGTTGAAAAAGAGTCACTGGATCTTGTTCAAATGATGAAAGAAGCGGCCGATAGTTTTGCCCCGTCCCTTAAAAATGTGGGCATGACGGTTGCTACAGATTTACCTGAAAAAATGTTTATCATGGCCAATCCCATTTTGATAGAAGTATTTAAAAATTTTATCAGCAATGCAATCAAATATGCGCAAAAGGGGAAGAAAATATTGTTAAAAATTTCCTGGGATTTGGAAAAAATAACAGCGAGCGTAATCGATTATGGAGAAACAATCCAAGAAGAGGATAGGTCCTCAATATTTGAACGCTCCCTGCAATTAAATATAAAAAACAAAGGGCGTGGACTGGGTTTGGCAATCGTTAAACGCATTGCAGAAGTTCATGATGGTAATGTGGGGACAAGACCGGGTGAATCTACGGGAAACGAATTTTATATTACCCTACCTGTATCAGGAGAAACTGCGGACCAGGTCGGGGAAAGTTGAGACGGATATGGCCCGGCTAAAATAAAAGCCCTGCACTTCGTTACAATAATTTCTACGGAGATATTCCAACTGATCAAAGGTTTCGACACCCTCGGCAATAACATTTAAATTTAAACTGTGTCCGAGTTTGATAATGGACTGTACTATGGCACCCTCCGTTATATTTTGGCTGATATTAGGGCTGATAAATGACTGATCTATTTTCAGGGTATGAATGGGGAATCGTTTTAGATAGCTTAAGGAAGAATAGCCGGTTCCAAAATCATCCACGGATAAACCCAATCCCATCTCTCGCATTTCATTCAGCTGGTCAATTGCCTCATCAATATCGGTCATTATGCACCCTTCCGTAATCTCAAACTCCAGGTTCTCCGCACTGAAATGGTAATTTTCTAAAATACTTTTTATATAAGGAATAAGATTTTTACTGTGAAAATGCTGTGGGGAAAGATTGATTCCAATACGGATGGGTTCTAATCCCTGCCCCTGCCAGTGCAAGGATTGTTTCACGGCCTCCTCGATAATCCACTCGCTCAGATTAATAATAAGACCGCTTTCTTCGGCAACGGGAATGAAATTACCCGGAAAAATCAATCCTTCGGTTGGGTGTTCCCAGCGAACCAACGCTTCAGCCCCAACAATCTTTTCGCTGGATGTACTTATTTGCGGTTGGTAGTAAATGGCAAATTGATTTTGATTGATGGCATGCTTCAGTTTCTTTTCCAGGTCAAACCGTGCCGTTTCGGTATTGTGTATCACTTTGGAATGAAACAGGAATGAATTTTGTGTGCGGCGTTTGCTGACATACATTGCTGCATCAGCACATCGAAGCACTTCATTTAGTGATCGGTTCTCAAAGGGATAAAACGCAATACCTGCACTGGCGGTCATGCTGAATTCATATTGATGGATAGTTATGGGCTGGGTTATATTTTTCAAAAGTGATCGCACGTAATCCTCTACGACGGACTGGCGATCAGAGGTTGTAATAAATCCTGACTTTAGTACAGCAAACGTATCGGTATGAAGATGGATGAGCAAATCATCTTTTTCGAGATTTGATTTAATTAATCGACTGATTTCCTGCAGATAAATATCACCGATATGGTATCCCAGCGAATTGTTAATAGATTTAAAATTATCAATATTAAATACAATCACAGCCACCGACGATTGATCCGTATGTACTTTTTCTACCAGAGACTGGATTTTTGAATAAAGATAGGAACGGTTGGGCAGACCGGTTACGGAGTCGTAATAGGTTTGCGTTTTTGCAAGGTTTTCGTTGGCACGAGCAATATCGTTGATTTGCTTTAGGTTTACTAAATTTTTTACACGTGCAATCAATTCAATGCGGTTAATGGGTTTGGAAATATAATCATTGGCTCCGCATTCCAGTCCTTTGGCGATATCCTCGGGAGATGAAAGGGCAGATGATATAACAATGGGCAGCTCAAAAAGGTTGAATTGTTTTCGTACTTCTTCACACACTTCCAGTCCGGTCTTTCCCGGCATCATAATATCCAGAACAATAGCATCATAATTCCCATCGCCATTAATCTTGTTAAGCGCCAGTTCTCCATTCTCGGCGGTATCGAGCACAAAATCGTCGCTTTTTAAAATCAACGAAATCTGCCGTAAAATAAGAGGATCGTCATCGACAATCAGTAGTCGAACTTTTGGTTGGGGTGAGATAGTCGTCATTTCTAATTGGATATTAATTAATAATAAGTCCGATAACTAGAGGTAAACAGGTCCGGTGCAATTCGATTGTTTCTGTGATCAGGATTGTGTGATGATATCAGGCAACTATTCATTCGTTAATTTGTCGAAAAGACTTAATCTTGCACAAACATGAAAAGACAAATTAATATATTTAATATGTGTAGTATATGAGCGGATTTACCTCTATAATCCCGCCGAAGTCTTATGTAGATTAATAAGGTTTGGTACTATTACTCGGCATGTTTGTGTTCGCGTTATATCCTATACCCTTTATTACAAACGACACAATCTTAATCATTAACTGGAAGAATAATATGTCCAAACGTGAAAATGGAACCGTAAAATGGTTCAACGACCAAAAAGGTTTTGGTTTTATTAAACGCGAACAGGGTGACGATCTTTTTGTACACAAAAATTCGATCGAATCTAATGGCCGCGCAACAATCAAGGAAAATGACGCTGTAGAATTTGAAGTTGTATCAACACCAAAGGGTGTTGCAGCAGAGAAGGTTACCATCATTGATTGACAATTCTTACTGATTATATCATTTTATAATTGATGAGTATGAAAGGGCAGTTAAGCTGCCCTTTTTTATTTGATCACCTCAAAAGCGTATATCTATATTCGGGAAATAATGATTCTCCCGGCTAGTGGAAATCCTATGTAACTGCGAAAAACACGTGTAGGCAGAGCCCGTTTTTATCCACCGGCAACCCAAAAAGAGTCATGATGGGGTGGAGGTTGCCAAGCGCATGTTTAAAATTCATGGGATTGAAACGTCGCCCGATTGCTAAGGCTATTTCAATACCACCATCTTTTTGGTCTGCACAAAATCCCCGGCCTGAATTCGGTAGAGATACATCCCACTTGCTACGTTTGATGCATCCCAGATTACCGAATGTTTTCCAATTTCCATGGGTCCATGAATCAATTTTTCTACTTCTCTCCCTCGTAAATCAAAAATCGATATTTGCACATTTGAAGCAAAAGAAATTTCGTATTCGATGGTTGTGGTCGGGTTGAATGGATTGGGAAAAGCACTCCCCAGGGAAAACGAACCAGGTTCCGAATGGTTTTCCACAGCACCCAAGCTGGGACTGCCAGCATCGATCCACGCAGAATACCATATACTGGCTAAATCCAAAATAGAGTTATGAATAGCGTCGGTGGTGATCGAATCCAACTTATCCCAGAGAATAGTGTAATAGGTGGTGCCATAGCCGGGATCAACACTTTTCGCCGTGTCATCGGCTGCCATGATCAATGCGACCGATGGATAGATTGTGTCGATATAGTGGAAAACGGAATCCAATCCGTCTACCCAGTAATGAGCCTCCCCATCGGGTAAGGGTAATTGATCCAAATGGGGATTGATCATAGATGTCTCATAGCGGGAATGAATACCGTAATTCCCGGAGTTCTGACCATTATAATTCAATGTGAGATGAAGCGGTTGATGAGAATCGGCAACATAATGCCCCAATTCCGCAGCCACTTGCCACGCATCGTCCCATTGATTTTCGGACATCAACACACGCAAACTATCCGCCCACCTATCGATGACCCAGGGGATCGTCCCGTTTCCGGTTACCACTGAATACCCATAGAGATCAATTATATCGTCCCAGGTATGGGGTAATGTGCCGGAGAAAAATTCGCCATAGTAATCAATATCGATATAATGGTAATACCCTGGATTGTCATCCGTATCCGGATCAATTGCATGCTGGGATAACCATGATTGGTAGGCGCTGAAAAATGCCATCTCCTGTGGGAGGTAATCCACAGCTTTGGCATTAATGTACTGGTGCGCCTGCCAGCCCCACAGTGGATTTTCCACTTGAGCATTTAATGGCAAAATGATCAGCAAAACAATTGTGGCTGGTATGGTGATCTTCATAACGCTTTATTGTTTGTAAGTGAATGCAGAATATATTGTGTGTGGATTAAAAATGGTGTATTAAATTGAATAGACTATTCAATGTGCGAAATCCAATAGTCTATACCTTGTTTGGACGTAATCTTTAATTTAATTTTTCTCCTTAATCGATTAACAATGGGAATACCAATATGGCCACAATGATTTTGCGGGAGTCACACCGCGCATTAGAAGAAAAAATGAAAGCTCTGGATAAATTAAAAAAAGAGACTTCAGTAAAGATTCGGGAGGCTGCCGATCATGGTGATCTTAAAGAAAATGCGGAATACCACGCAGCCAGGGAGGAACAGAGTTTAATTGTGAGAAAGACACAATCGCTGCAAACCCATTCGCCATTCCAGATTGTTGAACATAGCGAAATTGATACGGATACCGTAGGCTTTGGCAATAAAGTTACCATTCAGGAAGAGGGCAAAGATGAAGCGGAGGACTATTACCTGTTAGGCCCCATTGAATTTGAGCTGGATCTCTATCCCCTGGTTGTAACCATGCATTCACCCTTTGGCCAGGCTATGGTAGGAAAAAAGGTTGGTGAATATTTTACGCTTGATGTGCGGGGTGTAGAGACAAAGTTCACGATTACTGCAATAGAAAGGGTATCTTCAGAATGATCCTGTCGGTTAGGCCCGCCTGAACGATACCAGTTGGGCAAGGAACCGTCAATCAAGGGCTTAAGAGTCCAATGGGTTCTCGATGATCTCAGGCTGAAAGTGTGTACTAATTGGATAATGTTTTGTCTATTACTGTCTAGTTGCGTCTTTAATTTACCAGGTATTAGAATACATCTTTAGTTCTACGGACTCACCACAACTGGGGCATGTACCCCATTGATAGGGTATTGTTTGATTGTGACATTCATGACACTTTAATTAGTAGATAACTGTCAGTCAAAAAGCCCTCCAACTTTCAACGAAACCTATGCACTAGATGTTTAAAGAATAGTTGGAGCGTCATCGGGTCTAATAGTTAAACTATTTCAGTAACTGGAAGAGTAATAAATAACAGAATTTGGACTACTCATTTCTGACATAATTATCCTAAATTTTCACAGTACACAATCTGATTGAAATTTGATCTTGATTTTTTGAGTAAAGAAAAAGAAATATTTTTGTTAAATAGCAATGATATAAGAGAGATCCTGATTCATCTAATTACTGGTGATTATCACAGGAAGGATATTTATGGCGCAGTCCATCATTTTGCTGATATCGGTAAATCCATCATAATACGAATGAGGCACTTCAGTTCCTTGATAGCCGATTGGGCGGATTTCCAGATAGAGTTGGATGATGTGGTCCTGGATTATATCGCTCCATTATTCGCAAGGGATGAAAAGGGTATCTTTGTAGAGCTGGAAAAATATTTTGATTTTGAATCTGAACTGGATATTAATGATCAAATATACAGGCTCATCCATTCCATACTTAATCAGGAATCCATTAGGACGTATGAGCATAGAGATCCCCTTGGGAAAGTGTGCTATCGAAGCTTGCGGTATATTCTAACAAAACATCCTAAATGGAGAAAGGAAAGGAATGAACACGGTGAGCTAATTATTGTATCTGATGATTCAAGTTTTGCAGATTCCACATCAGAGAGAATTGCTCAATTGTTGAAATTCAATGTCGACGGATCCACTTCCCTGGTCAAAGCACTGGAATTCTGCCTTATAAAACTTTTAGATACGGAAAAGATAAATGTAGTGGTCACAGAATTATTGGCGATGGTACGCATGAAATTGTCACTTGGAGATGATAAACCAATCCACCAAGACCCCTCGCTGGGGATGACTGTAGATATACATATCACAAAAACTGTTAAGCAGATAGATTCAGAGATTCTTCAGCGCTATGAATCCTCCAAAAAACTTTTACCTGTAGAACGTAAAGGGTTTAATAATGCACTAAAAAAGCTGCTAAAGGATTTTAAGCAAGATTTTTCAGATGGATCGTATTATACCTATTTAGCCGCAGAACTAGCTGACTTGGATTCTGAGGAAGTATATAAAGAAAAATACAGGACTCAGTTTGAATATGTGGCAAAAGTGGCAAAACAGTCATTTTCTGCATCCATTAAAACTGACTTTAAGATTTGAGTGAGGAACGATGGGTAAACGTGCAATAGATCAATTTATACAAAACGTGATGGAATTTATTCCAGACGAGTCCCTTATTTCGTTGGCAGGGCCAAAAGAATCTGAAGGATATCAATACCAAATGGCTGCTGATTCTGAACGCCGGCAATTGGGTGAACATAAAATCGGTTCTTTGACCAATAACTCAAAAAATGTGCTTGTCCGTGTATTCAAAAATGATAGCGATAACCAATTTGAACTCTATTTCCTTGCAGAGAAGGAAAAACTGAGCCACTATCCAATTATTTTTGAACCCGAATCTTTCAAGTATTTTATCATTGATGAAGAAGGTCATACATCCATACCGTACAGTTCCAGCCTGGATCCACTTACCCAGCCATTATTTATTACCTATCCTGTTGGGTGCCATTCCATACCTTACAACGAACTCAAAAAGCATGACAATTTTATCCTTGATTCAGAGTTTTTAATATTCTCAAACATTAATTCTGGAGATAAAGCCCTTTTTGTATTTGAATATGGTACTGGAGGAAAATCAATTCGACTGATACCGGTAAGAGAAAAAGAAGCAAAAGTTGCACTTCCTGAATTACCAATCCAGAAAATATCTGTAAGTATTTACAAATAGCTTATATGAACCTGTTACAATTTGAACGACAGTTTGAAAAAGACCTGGTTCAAATACACAAAACCCCATGGGGAGTATTAAAGCTTAAACTTATAAAATCCATTTTTGACAACGTCGCGGACAATCTTCCAAAGAATCAGCAAGCCTCCTACATTGGTCAGCTAAAGTCTCATCTTCCAGAAATATTGCTATCTATCGGTTATTCATCAATCAACCCAGAATTACCTGAGTGGGCATATTTACTGGTTTCGCAAGAGATATCAGAAGATGACAATCATACTATAATCAGTCATATAGCCTCCAAATATTTTTCGTTAGGTGCAGTCAATCAGCTTTCGGGGTTCTTATCGAAAGTACTGGATGCCGATCTGATTGTTTCTAATGAATCACATCAGTTATCAACGGTTCAAAATCAATTTATATCTGACAATCTAAATATTCTTCCACAATACATTTTGGATAACCTTATTAAAAGTAATTCGGACACATTTTCTTCTTCACATAATAGCATCAATGGGTTGTTTGTGGTTAAGTCTGGTAATGAATCCACAGGGGTTTTATCTAAAATAAGTTATGAGAAAGTAATAGCATCAAAAAAATTAGGGTTGGATCAGGTTCGGATAGCCACCCACCTCATTGATGAATCAGATATTTTCTCGGATCAGACTAAATCTGTGTGTTCCTATTTGCACAAACTATATAATCACGATGACGATACTTCCTTCAGGCTGGAATACACATTGGATCAGCCCTCATCGCTGTTAGTTGGAAGTTCTGCAGGATTGGCATTTGCTATCCTTGGACAGATGGGTTTGTACATGTACAAGCATAATCAGGCGTTTCAACCGCGAATCTATTTTGATGTAGCAGTTACAGGTTCCATTGATAAAAACGGGAATATCCTCCCGGTTTCACCTGAATCATTAGAACATAAAGTGGAAGCTGCATTTTTTGGCCCAATTACTACAATGGTTGTTCCGCAGGATCAATACAAACAAGTAGAATCAGTAGTTGAAACACTGAAACAACAATATCCCTTGAAAGAATTACATGTCATGGGTCTGTCAAATGTTGAGGAATTCAATTTAAATAGAAAGTTAGTCCAGTATCAAAGACGGAAAGTCTCATCAAGAATCCAGCAATTCATAAGGGATTATGCCAATTCAGTGACCTTGATGGTGTTGGGTTTTATTGTGCTGATTGCCGCCGGGTTTTGGTTTGGGATTGTAAAACACCCCGAACCTCATTCACTTGTTTCAAAGTACGGTGTGATAATCGCCTATAATAAATACAATTTTGAATTGTTTAGAGTCCGATATGATGCTACAAGTGAACACGTTTCCCATTCTCCTAAAAATGCCATTATTGCTGATGTGAATTCAGATGATAAAGCCGAAATACTTATTGGGTCTACAAGTTATTCAAATAATGGATTTGAATCGACTTTAGCATGTTATAATCGTAAAGGAGAAGTCATTTGGATTTATAAGATTAGACCAAAGACTAAATTCGGTGATAATACCTACTTTGGTACATACAATATCGAGCGGGTCTTTTGTGATGATTTAAATAGTGATGGGCAAATGGAAATTGTTTGTACTGCTGGTCATATAAATTTTCCTCAGGTTATATATACTCTAAACGCTAAAGGTGAAAAAATCGCAGAATATTGGAATAGTGGACATTGGACGGATTTCACAATCGATGAAGTCTATAGTGAAAATAATACCAAGGAAATAATCGCAGCCGGGTGCGATAATGAAACCAATCAGGCAATATTAACAGTATTAGACCCATTTAAAATGGATGGAGCATCACCTCAGAAGGAATTATATTATCAAAAGATAGATGCGAATAAAGGTATAGAGATTTTTCGACTTCGCTTTCCAAAAACACATTTCAGCTCAAAATTACATTGTGATACTGTTCAAAAAATTTCTATCAACAATAAGGTTATATCAATAGAATTATATAATACTATTGATCACCTAGCAAATCCCGGGCGTAATAAAATATATATCCAATTAGAAAACATGACACCTGTATTTTGTGATTTATCCAGTTTCTATTACTCAACATACTCTAAGTATTACCCCGAAAAGAAGCCTTTGATTTATAATGATCCGGAATTAATAAATTATTTCAAACGAGTTGAGTATTGGGATGGAGAGCAATGGGTACTTAAAAAAGTAAACATTTTTAC
>CAZZIU010000025.1:0-28340 GCA_964654545.1 uncultured bacterium | reverse complement strand
TAACCCGCACCAGGGCTTTCGAAACACGCTGCAAAACAACGATCATGAAGATACCCATACATTTTGTTTGCCATATTTTTCACGCAATTGATTAATAAATGGCTTTTGGGACGATACCTTAATATTGTGTGCGATAATCTGTTGTTTTTGGGAATCAGTTGATATGTAAAAAACCAGTCTACAATTACCCGGATGTAGGCGGGCGATAGACTGCAACTCTTCAATATCTCCCGATGAGTGAACGGCTGGATCAATCTGTACATTTACCCGTTTTGAGAAATATTCCCGCGCCTGTTCGAAAGGAATGATTTCGTCTGCAATCAGTTTTAGATCGCTAAAATCAGAACTATCAGTCGGTTTACCAACTACAAAAACCACATTTTCGTCTTCTACGATCGACTCGTATTTTTCATAGACACTACTAAAACACAGAATTTCTGCCTGTCCGCCAAGACATTCCATGTTAAAAAAGCTCATGCGTTTTTGCTTGCGATCGAGGTGGATTTTTTTGCTATGAATAATTCCCCCAATGCGAATCATGTTGTCAGATCCACCCATATTGCTTTTTTCACTGAAATCATATGTGCTCAATTCCTCTAAATCCTCGGAATATTTCAGCAATGGATGTCCGCTCAAATACAGACCAGTAACATTCTTTTCTTTTTCCAGACGCTCTTTTTCGGGCCACGGCACACATTCCGGTAAGGAAGGTTCTTTCACGAATGCATGTTGTCCATTGTCTCCATTTCCAAAAAGATCAACCTGATCACGATGATTATTCTGTTGTAATAATTGGCCATAGTGTAGAGCATCATCAATTACAGCAAAAAATTGTTCGCGTGTTCCCGTCAGACTATCCATGGCACCGGAAAGAATGAGCGATTCAAGCACCTTTCGGTTCACTGTGCGAAGATCAACACGAGCAACAAAATCGAACAGCGTTGCAAAGGGACCATCTTTTTCGCGATTTTCAATAATCTTTTCCAGGGCCTTGCTTCCCACATTTTTGATGGCATTAAGTCCAAATGAAATTGTTTTATCGTCCACCGGATGAAAATGAATGTGGGATACATTAATATCGGGGGACATGACTTCTATACCCAGTTTCTTGCATTCATTAATGAGAATGACAACACGGTTTGTAGATGACATTTCGCTGGTAAGGTTTGCGCTCATAAACGCTGCCGGATAGTGAGATTTTAACCATGCTGTTTGGTAGGCGACATAGGCATATGCTGTTGAATGGCTTTTGTTAAATCCATACTGAGCAAATTTTTCGATTAAATGAAAAATTTTTGTTGCCGTTTTTTTAGAGATGCCGCGAGCAACCGCCCCATCCATAAATTTGACAGACATATCTTTCATCAGTGATGCAATCTTTTTCCCCATTGCCCGGCGCATAAGATCTGCGTCAGCCAGGCTAAATCCTGCAATGGCATTTGCCAATTGCATGACCTGCTCCTGATAAACAATAATACCATACGTTTCCCGAAGGATAGGTTCCATATCAGGGTGGAGGTAGGAAATTTTTCGTTTACCATGTTTACGGTCAATAAAATCGTCAATATTTTCCATCGGACCCGGTCGATATAACGCATTCATCGCAATGAGGTCTTCAATGACGGTAGGCTTCAGCTTTTTGAGGAATTCCCGCATTCCCAATGACTCGAATTGAAAAACCCCAATCGTTAAACCTTTCGCAAATAGATCATAAACTTTTTGATCGTCCATGGGAATCGTGTCCATGTTGACATCGATACCCCGATGTTTTAAAATTTTAATAGCACGATCAATAACGGTGAGGTTTCGCAATCCGAGGAAATCCATTTTTAAGAGACCGAGGTCCTCTAGACCCTTCATATCATACTGGGTCGTGATATCGCTTTTGCTGGATTTATACAAGGGTACAAAATCAGTGAGTTCACCAGGGGTGATAACCACCCCTGCAGCATGGGTTGAGGCGTGGCGGTTCATTCCCTCCAGAACGAGGGAGAAATCAATTAGTTCTTTATAATTACCTTCAGCTAGATCCTTAAAATCAGGATTATCATCGATAGCCTTCTTTAGTTTGACTTTCGGACCTTCGGGGATCATTTTTGCAATTTTGTCAATCTCACCAAACGAATATCCGAGAACCCGTCCCACATCACGCACGACAGCACGGGCTTTCATTTTTCCAAACGTAATTATCTGGGTGACAGAATTTTCACCATACTGCCGCTTAATATAGTCAATTACTTCCTGTCTGCGTTCAATACAAAAGTCGATATCAATGTCCGGCATGCTTACCCGTTCCGGATTGAGAAAACGCTCAAACAGCAGGTCATGCTTCATTGGATCAATGGTGGTAATTCCCAAGGCATAGGATACAAGACTACCTGCGGCCGATCCGCGTCCGGGACCTACCGGAATTTCCTCCTGCTTTGCGTATTGTACAAAATCTCCGGTGATAAGAAAATACCCGGCAAATCCCATTTTTTTTATTACAGACAATTCATGGTCCAAGCGGGCCGTTAATTCAGGTGTTAAATCGCCGTATCTCTCCCTTACACCTTTTTCACTGAGCTTTTTGAGGTATTCATCAGGATCTTGTGTTTTAGAATCCTCCGGAATCGGGAAATTGGGTAAATGATACGTTCCCATTGGAAGTTCAATATCCACAGAATCAGCAATTTTCCTTGTGTTTTCCAGCGCTTCTGGGTATTGCTTGAACATGGAAAACATCTCATCCTGGCTTTTAAAATAGAATTCCGGAGTAGCATATTTTAATCGGTTGGGATCATTCCGATCTTTCCCGGTGCCCAGACAAATCAGAACGTCATGTGCATCGGAGTGCTCCTTTTTTGCATAGTGTGCATCATTGGTTGCAACCAGAGGAAGCCCAAGTTCCTTTGAAAGTTTGATCATATTGGTAACATTTTGTGATTCTTCCGGTATTCCATGATTTTGAATTTCAAGATAATAGCGGTCAGGGAATAATTCAGCAAATTCCAGTGCTGTAGACTTTGCACCGGTCCAGTCACCTTTGAGCATTTTCTCCGGTACTTCACCCTTCAAGCAAGCTGATAAACAAATCAACCCATCACTATGAGTCCTAAGAAGTTCTTTATCGATTCGTGGCCGGTAATAGAAGCCTTCCAGATAACCGGCAGTAACCAATTTCATTAAATTTTTATATCCAGCATAATTTTGAGCCAGCAAAACCAAATGGTTGTTACCCCAGCCCCCTTCCGCTCTGACTTTCTTATCAAATCGGCTGCCTTGTGCTACATATATTTCACATCCGATAATCGGTTTGATACCCTTTTTGCGTGCCGCTTTATAAAAGGGGATGACGCTAAACATATTCCCGTGTTCCGTAAGAGCAACGGAATCCATTCCAAGATCCCCTATCGTGTTGACAAGAACTTCTACATTTTGAGCGCCATCGAGCAGACTATAATCTGAATGATTGTGCAGGTGGATGAATTCGGATGTCATAACTTGATCATAAAATCGTTAAAAAGGGCAAGCGAGTTTACAGTGCGATCGCGCAATTGAGAATATTGAAAGAAAATAATTTGCGTTAAATGTGATAATCTGCAATCAACAATCGTATTCATTATGCATTTAAGACTCATAAATCTTAAATTCCAATATGGTGCTGAAGCCAAACACAAAGAAAAGGACAAATTGAAGGAGACAGAAATGTTATATCGTGTACCATTCCTACCAATTCTTCTGATTCTGGGATTCATCGTTTCGTGCAACTCAAGGACAGAAAACACCGCCGAAACAACCCCAGGTTTAGAAAAAAACACACCGTTGGGCCAAGCCAGTGTAGTAGACAACGAATCCGAGGATGACATTCTTAAAGTTGCCATGGGTTCGAAAGATCACACCACGTTGGTAGCTGCAGTGCAAGCTGCACATATCGAACACATTCTGTCTAACGCGGGCCCACTAACAGTTTTTGCTCCTGTAAATGCTGCATTCGATGCCCTTCCACCGGGGACGGTTGAGAATCTGCTAAAGACTGAGAATGTTAGTTTATTATCTGAAATTCTTACACGGCATGCAGCACCCGGATCCTATGATATTGAGAAGTTGAAAAAAGAAGCCAGAAAAGGTCGCAAACTGTACATGGCTACAGGTGATTATTTGGACGTAACCACTGAGGGAGACGATGTTTTTGTCAATGGGATTAAAGTTCTGGCTTCCGTTCCAACATCCAACGGAATCATTAATGTTATTAACCAAGTAATATTGCCCGAGAATTAAAAATGAATAAAATAAGTCTAGCGACATCTTTCGCTGTTATAGTAATAATTGCAGCCTGTTCAGGCTCTTCTGATGAAAAAAAGACAACCAGTACCGCAACGCCGCAAGCAATTGACCCGATGCAGGATAAAGGGTTTGGGCCAATCACAACAATCAGTTTACCAAGTGAAATTGATGAAGACCTGGCTGTAATGGGGGACACATTATTCGTACAGAAATGCACCGCTTGCCACAAGATAGAAAAACGGCACATTGGCCCTGCGCTAGCGGGTGTCACCACTCGAAGAAGGCCAGAATGGATCATGAATATGATTTTGAATCCTGAAGAAATGGTCATGAAAAATGAAACAGCCAAAAAACTGCTGATGGAATATATTGCCCCCATGGCGAATCAATCCCTTACGCAGGATGAGGCTCGAGCAGTTCTGGAGTATTTTAGATCATACGATGCCCAGCAAAATAATTTAACCGAAAAAGAATAGAAGGAATCAAAAAATGAGAAGATTTAAAATGTCAGTACTTTTCCTCGGTTTGTCTTTTTTACTCACAAGCTGTGGGACCAACAATGGCAATGGCGCCGGCGGTGGAGCTTTGCAAGGAAACATTGCAGCAAAATCCTACGTGGCTCCCGGTGAAAAAGATGAATTTTATGCTTTTCTGTCCGGTGGATTCAGCGGTCAACTTGCTGTCCATGGATTACCCTCAGGGCGCCTTTTTAAAATTATTCCCGTATTTTCTTTAGATGGTGAAAAAGCCTATGGCTTTAATGAGGAAACAAAACCAATGTTAAATACATCCTATGGCTTTATTCCTTGGGGTGACGCCCATCATCCTGACCTATCGCAGACCAATGGGGTCATTGATGGCAGATGGTGTTTTATCAACGAAAACAATACTCCTCGGGTAGCCCGGATTGATTTAACGACGTTTGAGACGGCCGAAATAATTGAACTTCCAAATTCAGCAGGGAATCACAGTTCTCCATATGTAACGGATAATACCGAATATGTTGTTGCTGGAACCCGCTTTGGAGTACCTGTCCCGCAACGAGATATCTCAATCGAAGATTATAAGGGAAATTTTAAAGGCGCATTGTCATTTATTAAAATTGATCCAACTACAGGCAGTATGAATCTTGAATTTCAGGTGCTCATGCCGGGATTTGATTACGATAAAGCACACCCGGGTCGGGGAAAATCACATGGGTGGATGTTCTTTACGACCTACAATGCTGAAGAGGCCAATACACTATTGGAAGTGAATGCATCCCAGCTTGATAAAGATTTTATAGCTGCTGTTAACTGGAAAAAAGCCGAAGAATATTTGAAACAGGGCAAATTCACAACGATGAAAACGAATTATGCTCACAATGTATACAATGAGGACACCCATTCGGCCACATCTACAATGATGAAAGAAGTAAAGGTGATCGATCCGGCTGAATGTCCCGGTGTGGTTTATTTAATGCCCATGCCTAAATCTCCCCATGGCTGTGATGTGGATCCTACCGGAGAATACATTGTTGGAAGCGGTAAACTTTCGGCGAATGTTACAGTACACTCTTATACAAGAATGATGGAAGCGATCAAAAATGAAAAGTTTGATGGAGAGCGTTACGGAATTCCAGTCCTTGGTTTTGAGGATGTATTGGCTGGTGTTGTACAACAACCCGGGTTAGGGCCATTGCATACGGAATTTGATGCAAAGGGCTATGCCTACACTTCATTTTTCATTTCATCTGAAGTGGTAAAGTGGAAGTTGGGAACATGGGAAGTCGTTGATCGCAAACCCACCTTTTATTCCGTCGGTCATTTAATGATCCCAGGCGGGAATTCCCAAAAACCGTTTGGCAAATACTTGGTGGCCATGAATAAGATTACCAAGGACCGATTTTTACCGACCGGACCGGAAGTATGCCAATCAGCACAGCTCTATGATATCTCTGGTGATAAAATGCAATTGATTCTGGATTTTCCAACCATGGGTGAGCCACATTATGCGGCTGGATGTCCTGTCGATCTTATTGCACCAAATTCAAAGAAGATCTATAAGCTGGAAGAAAACAAACATCCCTATGCGACCAAAAATGAGAAACAGGGAAGAGCGGTCAGGGATGGGAATGACGTGCACATTTACATGACGACAATCAGAAGTCACTTTGCCCCAGATAACATTGAAGGTGTCAAAGTGGGTGATAGAGTGTATTTCCATGTTACCAATCTGGAACAGGACTATGACGTCCCACATGGCATAAGTATGGTAGGAGCGAATACATCTGAATTACTCATTATGCCAGGACAGACCGAAACATTTGTTTGGGAGCCGAAAACGGTGGGTGTCTGGCCATTTTACTGCACGGACTTTTGTTCCGCGCTTCATCAGGAGATGCAGGGTTACGTTAGGGTTTCACCAAAAAACTCTGATATTGCATTAAGCTGGTCACTGGATGGTGAATAATACGGGCTCAATTACACTAGGTTAATTAAGGCAGGGAAGCGGTTATCGCACCCCCCACTTGGTATCCGTTTCCCCCTGCCACTATCGTGCTAGGATCATATGAAAAATAACATTATGCGGCTATAACATGGGCAATTTGAAACACCCACAATGGATGATGGTAGTTGGTTCGTTACTACTCCTGTCACTTTTTTTACTTCCACTTTGGCAAATTAAACTAAACGCACCACAATATCCAACACCGCTGGGAATACATATTCATATTAATAAACTTTCCGGTGTCCATGAGGGGGATATTCAAAACATCAATCTTCTTAATCATTATATAGGGATGGATGGATTGCCCGAAGAAATGAAGGAGTTCGTTGTTTTTCCGCTGGTGGTGATCTTCCTTACAATTTCAGGGTTGATTGTTGGAATGTCCGGTAAGAAAAACCTCTACCTCTTGTGGTTCATCGTTATTGGAATTCTGAGTATTGCGGGTCTTTACGACTTTTACATTTGGATGTATGACTATGGCCATAATTTAAATCCAAAAGCGGCGATAAAAATTCCCGGCCAGATGTATCAGCCACCCATTTTCGGAACAAAAAATATTATGAATTTCAAGGTGGATTCCTATCCAGCTTCAGGTGCCTTTTTGCTTTTCACTAGTATTTTATTATCCATGATAGCGTACCTGAAAGAAAGAAAAGCAGTAATAAAGTGACAAAGGTATCACCTTTTATCTATCCGCTACTTCTCTTGTTTCTGTTTTCCTGCAAAGCGGAAAAACGGGAAATTCAATTCGGGATTGAGGCATGCGTTTATTGTAAAATGATCATTGTGGATGATCAATTTGCAACTGAAACAGTATCATCGAAAGGCAAAGTCCATGTGTTTGATTCAATCGAATGCATGCTCGACTATCTTACGGCAAATGAAACGGAAGATTTTGCCCTCTATTTTGTAAGCGATTATGCTCGCCCCGGTGAATTAATTGAAGCCCAGAAAAGCACCATTTTTCAATCAGAAAATCTCCCCAGCCCAATGGGCCAAAATCTGTCAGCCTTTGGTAGTGAAAGCACAGCCCTACTAATGCAAAATGAAAAAGGTGGCACAATTCATTCATGGGCTGATTTACTTTTGAAATACGACCTCAATCCCAATATTTCAGCCTATCATATAGCATCGCAATAGCGATTGCCCTTCATATTCATTTCAGAGGAAATTAGCTTAGATAAAAAACGAAGCGTATTCTTCCATTTGATGAATGTAATAAAAAAAATCATCCCAGCCGCTGTCAGCCTCTATTTACTTAGTGCAGGAACAGTGGAAGTCTGTGATTCCTGTGATAAAAAATTAATAACGGAAGCGATACAGGTTGCACTAGATGGCGATACAATTAATGTGCATAGCGGAACATATCTTGAATCTGGAATCACTATAAATAAACCATTAACCATTATTGGGAACAATACAATCATTGATGCAGACTCCAATGGCATCATATTCAATGTGAATGCTGACAGCGTGACACTTTCAAACTTAACATTAATAAATACTGGAATGAGTTACACCAATGATATCGCTGCAGTATATTGTTTAAAAGTGCGACATTTTCTATTTGAGAGCCTGATAATTAACAATGCGCAATTTGCTATTTTGGTACACAAATCCCACGCCGGTACAATTCGCAACAACACCATTTCTGGTATTGGTGGAACAGAAGCGGGCAGTGGCAATGGAATTCACCTGTGGAATTCAGGCAATATACGTATCAGTGGAAATTCTATTTCAGGTATGCGAGATGGTATCTATTTTGAATTTGTTGACAATAGTGTCATTCAGAATAATAACAGCAGGGGAAATATTCGGTACGGCTTGCACTTCATGTTTTCTAATAATGATACCTATCGTGAAAATGTTTTCGAAAGAAATGGTGCAGGAGTTGCCGTAATGTTTTCCAAAAATATTATCATGGAAGACAATGTATTTAAAAACAATTGGGGCACGGCATCCTACGGACTATTATTAAAAGAAATATACGATGGAGAGATTTTTGGGAATCAATTTATTCAAAATACGATTGGAATCAATGTGGAAGGATCAACGCGGATTCTGTACAAAAATAATCTGTTTGATGGCAACGGCTGGGGGATAAAAATCGCCGGAGGTTGTTATGATAATACCTTTACGCTAAATGATTTTACCAACAATAGTTTCGATGTATCTTACTATGATCGCGTGAACAACAATACATTTAACCAGAACCATTGGAGCGAGTACAGCGGCTATGATTTGGACCACAATGGAATTGGCGATGTTTCTTATCGTCCCATAAAATTGTTTTCCTATATTGCCGGAAGAACGCCAGAATCCATTATATTATTGCGAAGCCTGTTTGTGGACATTATCAATTTTTCAGAAAAAGTCAGCCCCGTTTTCACGCCGGATGGTGTGCAGGACGACCAACCGGTCATGAACATAATTAATAACGATTTACAGCAATGATTGACATTAAAGATTTAAGTAAACGCTACGGCAAATTATCTGTGCTGGACACGGTGAATGTTGATATTAAGGAAAAGGGAATTTTTGCAGTATTGGGTCCCAATGGTTCAGGTAAAACAACGCTAATCAAATGTATTCTTGGGATGGTGATTCCTGAAAAAGGATCAATCTATATAAATGATCAGGAAATATTGGGACAATGGGCATACCGGGATAGGCTTGCGTATATGCCCCAAATAGCAAATTTTCCACCAAACCTCCGGGTAGAAGAGCTCATCAGGATGATTACTTCGTTTCGCGGGAAAAACAAATCAATAGAAGACCTTATTGCACAATTTGACCTGAGTAATTCTCTGGCGAAAAAAATCGGACACTTATCCGGTGGTACCAAACAAAAGGTGAACATTCTATTAACCTTTATGATTGATGCACCATTGATCATCCTTGACGAACCAACCTCAGGGCTGGATCCGGTGGCGCTATTAAAACTAAAAAAACTGATTCTGGAAGAAAAAAAGCGTGGAAAGATAATCCTGATTACATCCCACAGTATTTCTTTTGTGAACGATTTGGCTGATGAAATTGTATTTCTTCTTGAAGGGAAAATATATTTCCGTGGATCCATTCCACAATTGAAACAAAGAAACAATCAACCAGACCTTGAACAGGCAATTGTTGATTTGTTGACGGAATCCAATGTTTAAAATATTAAAATACAGTTTTATTGATTTAATCAGAAGTCACTGGAGCACAGTGTATTTTTTATTTTATTTGGTTGTTGGGTTTGTATTACTGTTCATCAACAATGATCTTTCAAAGGCAATTGTGACGATGATGAACATTATTATTGTTCTCACGCCTCTAATCGGTACGATTCTGGGGGTTATGTACTTTTATCATTCACGGGAATTCACAGAATTATTGTTAGCACAACCCCTTAAAAGAAGCACCATATTCTTGGGGCAGTATCTTGGACTTTCCATATCGCTTTCGGTGAGCCTGGTGCTGGGATTAGGAATACCGTTTCTTGCCTATGGACTAGTGCAATCAGCGGTTATATTTGATTTTTTATCGTTGCTGTTGATAGGCGCTATGCTGTCATTTATTTTTACTGCTTTAGCAACAAATATTGCTATTGCCAATGACGATCGAATCAAGGGATTCGGGTACGCTATCCTGCTGTGGTTATTTATGGCGGTTATATACGATGGCCTCTTCCTTGTATCGTTGGTTTCTTTCTCAGATTATCCACTGGAAAAATTTGCATTGGGAGCCACAGTTTTCAATCCCATCGATCTATCTAGAACGTATATTATTTTACAACTGGATGTGGCGGCTTTACTGGGATATACTGGGGCTGTCATGAATTCCTTTTTTGGCTCAATCTGGGGCAGGGGTATATCATTAATCCTGCTGGTCCTATGGATTATTCTGCCATTGGGTCTAATGATTTACAGTTCGAGAAAAAAGAATTTTTAAATATTACTGACGTTTATACCGTCATTGGTTGAACGAATCGGGTGACTGAAAATACTCTTTACACTTTTATTTTTTTCCCGGAGTGCATTATGGCAATTGCCATAATTGTAAATAATAGTGTGAGCAATAATCCCATTGCAAAACTCACCAACGGGTTTGAATCTGCAATACCCAATATGGTATAACGTATTCCATTAATCATGTAATAGATGGGATTAAAATGGCTGATTATCTGAGCCCAATCTGGCAGCATGGAGATGGAATAAAAAATACCACCAAGAAAACTTAATGGAGTAAGAATGAAATTTTGCATCATGGCAAGATTGTCCCATGAATCAGCCAACTGCCCTAAAATTAGACCAAGGCTGGAAAAAGCCCAGGACACCATGAATATAAATCCAATCGTACTGAAAAGATGTTGAACGGGCATTCCAATAAGGGCCATACCCAGAAGCATGATGAGAAATCCATTAACAAACCCGCGAACGGTACCGCCGATAATATACGCCAATGAAATTTCAATGCTAGATAGAGGAGCAGTTAATAAATCAGGAATTTGCTGTAATAATTTCATCTGTAGCATTGATGAAGACGTGTTTGCTGCCGCATTGGTAAGCGTATTCATCATGATAAGTCCAGGAATAATAAACAGGGTATAGGAAATTCCATTGATCTCGGAAATCCGTTGCTGCAGGGTGTAACCAAAAATAAGAATGTAAAGGGTACTGGAAATAAGTCCAGGGAAAATGGTTTGACGATACACGGCAAAAAAGCGACCAACTTCACGACTTATCAACGTCCATAACCCCACCCAATTGAAACGCATCATTCGTTTATCCCCTTACCCGTTAGACTTAGGAATACATCTTCCAACGAGGATTTTTCCGTTTCAACTGATTGTATATGACAGCCGTTTTTAACCAAAATGCTGATGATATCCGGCAGTGCTTTATCCGGCTCACTTAGAGTAAAATGCATGCGATTGTTTTCATGGGTAAATGTGTAATCAGAAAATAATTCTTTAATATCGTCGGGCGTACAGGATATTTGTAACGTAATTCCCGCTCGTCCCGTTTGGGCAATAAGTTCGTTTGGCTTTCCCTCTGTGATAACCTTTCCCTGATCAATAATTGCAACCTGCTCACACAGCATTTCCGCTTCTTCTATATAATGGGTCGTAAGCAAAATTGTTTTTCCTTCTGTACGTAATTTTTTTAGCAGGGACCACAACTCATGCCGCAATTCTACATCAACCCCCGCAGTTGGCTCATCTAGAATGAGTATGTCAGGATCATGTACCAGTGCCTTGGCAATTTGAAAGCGTCTTTTCATACCACCTGATAACTGTCGCAGACGAGAATCTTTTTTCCCCAACAACCCCAGTCGTTCCAATAGGTCATCAACTCGCGGTTTTGCCTCTTTTTTAGTCATGCCATAATACCCAGCGTGGAAATACAATAGCTTTTCGATAGAGAAAAACCAATCCACGGAGAGTTCCTGAGCTGCAATACCAATTTTAGAGCGTGTAAAACGATAATCTTTTACCGTATCTTTTTCAAACACCCGGGTTGTACCGCCTTCTCGCAATACCAATCCGGTAAGAATATTTATTGTGGTTGTTTTCCCTGCACCATTGGGTCCCAGTAAGCCAAAAAAACATCCTTTAGGAATTGCCAGAGAAATACCCTTTAACGCCGCCACATTGTCATAAGATTTTGTGAGGTTGGTTATCTGAATTGCCAATTCACTCATCTGTTTCAAACCCAATATGAGAATCAAACGGGCTGGGAAAATCAAAACCCTCCACGCCGGGGAAATGAACAACGCTTACAATGAATGCCCAGGCAATAAGAACCGACGCTGTGACCAGTTCAGTTTTGGGTCGTTTCGATTTTCCAGTGGTGGACAATCCTTTCTTAGGAACCGCAAACTTCGGGTGCTCAATCCACACCCCGTTTTCATCGTAACCAACTATCTTGACGTAGATGCCTTTTTGGGTAATACCTAATTCTTTTAATGGTTCATGGTTATCCAGCACAAGGAGAACAATATCCCCAACTATATTTTCTATGGTCATCATTTCTTTTTCCTTAAAGATTGGTGAAATTACAAAGGATTGGTTGAGCTAACCCCATTCTAACATGCTCCATGTAATAGCCATGACCAATACTGGATCAATCGATTTTATCGTTTAAAAAGAAAACGATGTTTCGTGTAATATAACACTATAAATCTGCGTAGTTTATTTTAAATTCCTGTAAAGAAGTAATCCAGGGATAACCATGAAATCAAGACTATTTTTCCTTGCGTTTGTCTGTGTCACATTTTTTGTCCAGGGGCAAGACAGCACCACCCAGAAGCTTCCCATTGCAATTTTAACATTGGACGCCAAAGGCATCTCCGATCAAGAGGCGGAAATATTAACGGAAAGATTGCGATCAGCATTTGTGCAGGATGGTGGGTATCAGGTTGTTGAACGCAGTCAGATGGAATCGATTCTTGCCGAACAGGGATTCCAACAAACAGGGTGTACAACCAATGAATGTTTGGTTCAAGCCGGACTCATATTGGGCGTTCAGGAAATGGTTGGCGGGTCGATTGGTAAAATTGGATTTCGTTATGCCGTCGATGTTAGATTGTTCGATGTGGAATCATCGGAAATTATTAAAGCTGTGTCACGTAATGTGTCAGGATCCGTTGATCAATTATTGGATGTAATGCCATCCATTGCCAGTGAATTATCTCAGACGACATATGGCAGCAACAACGATGGGCGCACACGACGAGAGAGGGTTATACTAACCGATAGGGATATAGAAAACGGAATTGATGCCGTTGGGAATGCCTTGGAGTTTGCAGCGGATCAGGTTTCAGAATCCATACAAACCGCAGGTAAAACGACCGAAAAATATATGGATAAAACGTTCAGTGCTGATGCCGATGATACAAGTGACTATTCCAGGGGGAAAAAAGAAGGAAAAATGGCTGCGCACGATGAAAAGTGGCACCAGGTCTGGGTAGGTGTTCCTGCCGGATTTGGATTGATCTCAGCGATTAATAATGGCCTTTTCGCTGGTTTAATAACTGGTTGGATAACGAAGAAGATACAAGAAAACGTAGAGGGCACCCCCCAATTATCGACATCACTGCGGGAAAAAATTGAAGATGAGTCGATGGATTTTAGGGAAGGATTTAGAGCGGGGTATATATCTGAGAGAAGTAAAATACGCAGCAATCGAATGGATATCGGATGCTGGTCAGGCGCTTTGGTAGGTGCTTTATTATTCTAGATATTACATGACCGCAAAATAATACCCAATCACCCCCCCGAATAGTATCCCGGTGATTACATCTGACACATAATGGTTTCCCACATAGACATGACTGTATCCAGTTAAAAACGTCAATCCAAGCATCACGGGAGTTGATTTGGGAACAGTTGTAGCCATATACGCCGCATAGGCGGCAAAAGAGGCGGAATGCCCGGAGGGAAAAGAAGGAGTATAGCGTGAATTCCACAACCTCGGGCGGTAATGACGATCAGGTCGGTGCCGCTTTACACCATATTTAACCATAAGCGATGTAAGACCAGTGATTCCAAGCGATAGATACAATCCTTTTGTTTTATCCCCTAACCCATCCGTATGCAAAACCACTCCACTTCCGATCTCTATTACAGGAGTAATAAGGGCCCAGCTTTCCATAGCAATGTCTATTGGGGGGAATTTATTGTTACCCTGTAGTCGATGAGATAGTGAGCGATCAATATCCATCAGAGTTTTGAAAGAAGGTTGACTGGTTGAATCAGCATCCAGCGCTAAGAGCAGCGCAAAGAAGGGTAAAAGCAGTACTGGTTTATTAATAGTAAAAAATCCAAAATAGCAGTGGAATAAGCAATCCAATGGCGGTTAGCCACGACCCGCGACCAGTAATTCCTTTTGTTCCCCGGAGCACAAACAATCCTGTAATTGCCAAAACAGCAAGTGTAGTAGCATAAATATCCGCCATCCAGGTCCAGGTTTCTTTGGGATGGTTCAGATGCAAAAAATTCATGGGGTACAACACCGGTCGGGTTTGCACCTTTTCCTCAAAAACATATCCGCTGGCCAGTTCAAGTTCAATGGTGTGGTTCTCTAAAAAGATATGAACTTCTTGCGGACTTGGATAAAACACATTGTTGATAGCGCCATCAGCGTGTAACTGCTCAAGTACAGATTTAATCTGGTCGTCATTTAATATGCGGCCTTCTTCAAATGGCGAAATGTAGGACTCAGTTTGGGTAATACGGTAATTGGGGTTCCAGTCGCCAACATGATTAACCGCCACGCCTGATATGGCATAAATGATTGTTAGACCGAATGCCAAATATCCAAGATCGCGGTGGAGAATATTATTCCACTTGCGCCACTTGATAGCCATAAGAAACCTAGTTTTTTATAATAGCGCCAGAACCTTTAATGCGGTAGATCGTTCTTTCCTGAATTTCCGGATCGTTCGGGTCAAAAGGTTCGCCCATTTCTTCAGCCTGCTGTTTTCTGATTTCCATCACTTCTTCTTTGGTCCAGTATAATTTTTGCACCACACCCTCAACAATGGCATCGTGTCCTTTTGCAGACATGGGAAATACAATTTCACCATCGTTGACTTTCACTGTTATTTTTTCAAAGGGCTTGTCGCTGGCAATATCCATCCAACAACCGCGATTTTCGCAAACATCCACAATGGCACCTTCAACGCGGACCGTTGTTCCAATGTACTGTTCCGGTGAGCTTAATATGTCTGATACTTTTGTCATTTCAGTAATTGTGATTGGGTTGCCCAGAGCATCATCGCCGGCAAAGAGTGCCGTACAAAGGATAAGAAGTGTTAAAATGAATAAATATTTTTTCATGGTATTCTCCAGCACATTAAAAAAGGTTTGGAATATAAATTACACAGGAAACAGTTTGCCAAAGAAGATATACTTATCTGATTATGAGTAATCTTTAATTAGCGCCGCAAATTCATCCTCGGTTATTATTTGAATTCCCAGTTCTCGTGCTTTTCCCAGCTTACTTCCCGCTCCCGGTCCTGCCACCACAAAATCAGTGTTTTTGCTTACACTTCCAGCTGCACGACCACCCAATTTCTCTGTTATTTCTTTTGCCCCTGACCGCGAGAATTTTTGTAATGAACCGGTAAAAACCAGCGTCTTTCCGGACAGAGGAGTTACAGAATGACTGGTGTTTGATTGAAGGATCACACCAGCAGCCAGACTTTCTTTAACCACGTGTACATTCGATGGGTCCTGCCAAAATTGGGCAATTGATTTTGCTACAATCGGCCCCACCTCGGCAATATTTTCCAACGCTTCCTCTTCCGCAATAATAAACGCCAGGATATCACCGGCAAATTGCTTTTCCAAAATACGGGAAAGATGTTCACCCACATTACGGATTCCCAGTCCGTAGACAAAACGAGCAAAGGTTGTTTGTTTTGCCTTAAGAATTGCTTCAATCAGGTTTTTCGCCGATTTTTCCCCAAGCCTGTCCAGCGAGGAGAGCTGAGATTGATCTAATGTGAAAATATCTGCAACGGTGGTAATCAGTCCCTCTTCGACCAATTGATCGGATATTTTTTCTCCTAACCCATCGATGTCCAAAGCGCCTTTTGAAACAAAATGCTGAACCCGTCCTTTGATTTGTGCCGGGCAGGACACATTCTGGCAACGGATAATTGCCTCACCTTCAGGACGCACCAAAGGATGCGCGCATGAAGGACAGGCTGAAGGGAAAGAGAATTGTTTGCTATTATCGGGTCTTTTTTCTTCAATCACTTTTCGAACTTTTGGGATAACATCACCGGCGCGTTCTATCAGGACTGTATCCCCGATACGGATATCCTTGCGCTCAATTTCATCCTGGTTGTGCAATGTTACATTGGTAACCGTAACACCCGCGACAAAAACCGGCTTTAATCGTGCTACCGGTGTTATGGCTCCAGTTCGCCCCACTTGCACATCAATGGTCTCAATAACCGTGGTCGCTTGGCGGGCTTTGAATTTTCCTGCAATTGCCCAACGGGGTGATCGGCTACGCATCCCCAATTGTTCACGAAGATCAATCTGGTCGACTTTAAAAACCGATCCATCTATATCATACGGCAACCTGTCCCGTTTATTTTCAAGTGATCGGTAATAGCGGAGGAGATCGCTTTTGGTATGTAAGCGTTGAATTTCCGGGGTAACCGGAAATCCCCACTCTTTAAGCGATTGAAGGAATTCCCAATGCGACGTAAACGCTTTTCCCTGTATATCTCCAGCCTGATAAAAATAGACAGAAAGGGGCCTGGATGCTGTTATCGCGGGATCAAGCTGACGGAGACTGCCTGCCGCTGCATTCCGTGGGTTGGCAAACAATGGTTGACCCTCTTTTTCACGAGCAGTGTTTAATTGCTCAAAATCAGAATGCCTTATAAATACCTCGCCACGAACCTCCAGATATTCTGGTACAGCAACTGTGCTGGTTCGCAATTGCAAGGGAATGCTTTTGATGGTTTTCAGATTGTGTGTTATATCCTCTCCAGTGAAGCCGTCACCACGGGTAGAGCCGTGGAGAAAGATGCCATTTTCATAAACTACCTCAACACCCAGTCCATCAATTTTTGGTTCGCCTACCCATGACACGGTTGCAATATCAGAGAATTCTTTTGCAACACGATCGTAAAAGGCCTCCAAATCTGCTTCATCCATGGCATTGGCAAGAGATAACATGGGTATGCGGTGCGTAATGGTTCCAAATTCATCTGCGGGCTTGGATCCAACTCTCTGTGTAGGTGAGTCCGCTGTAAGATATTCAGGATGGGCTTTTTCCAGTTCTCCCAACTGTCGCATGAGCTGATCATACTCACGATCAGAAATGACCGGATTATCAAGGACATAATAACGGTAATTGTGCTCCCGGATTTTTTCCCGAATGTGGTTTATCTGGTTTTGGACAGAATCAGGTTCCATTATTTTCGCGATTTATAATATTCAACCGGGTCAATTAAAGGTTTCATAACAGGTGCAATGTGCCCGGCCGAATCCAAGGGGGTGGCGAATATGGCAGAATTGGTTTCAACCAAAAAAAAGTACTCAATCGAATCGGCTGGAAGCAACTGATCGAAATAACGGTAGGAATACATATTGTATTTGTTTTCCAACGGAATTTCTACAAAGGAAGACATGCGGTCTGTTTTAAAAAACAAGTGAACAAACGTAATTTTATCTTCAGGGAAATCCACATAACACTGCAGATCATAGGGTCTGCCATGAAAGACAACTTCCGGAACGTGATGAATAATGCGTACCGTCTCCAAAAAAGTCACTTCAGGGAAGGGATCGACAACGGTACTATCCGCTGCATGAAAAATCAGTGGCAACAATAATGAGAGTATCACGTCAGGCTGTATTTTTGAAATAATCCGCCACGAATTGTTTAACGGAAAAATTGGTGGATGTAGTGGCTTTAAAAGATTTATGCTGGTAATTCCCAGCCGAAGCCCCAACATAATTAGTCTTAAAATACTCTTTTCGGTTCGATATATCCGTGAGCGCGTTTACTAATGCATCCACGTCCGACTTTTCGCTATAGAGACCAAAAGAAGCCCGAACCATACCCTGTTTCAGTAAAATTTCTTCCTCATTCAAAGAATCAATATCTATATCTGAATTTTTACTGTGGAGCTCATCAAAAATCATTTCTTTCACATATGGGTGCGCGCAAAAACACTCGTTCCGAACGGCAATATTGTAATAGTCATTCAAGGCCGCAGCCACAAGACCATGATCCAAACCCCTAATATTAAAGGATATACTGGCAGCCCGTTCACAAATTTCATAATCCGTTTCACCGTAAATCTGAATGTTAGGTACGGTCTGAAGCATGTCCAGAGCCATATGCATAAAAGCAGTTTCTTCTACAAAAATTGTTGACATGCCAATCGTGTCCAGTACTTCAATGGCGGCAGCCAATCCGATAGCTCCAGGTATATTTGGCGTACCGGCTTCTTCACGATCGGGATACGCTTCTTTGATGACGTAATGATCCACAAACACGCGATCCACCATTCCCCCGCCCACTTCTTCCGGCTCGATAGCCGATAAAATATCTTTGCGACAAACCACCACGCCGGGTGACCCAGGAACATAGGTTTTATGACCAGAAAAGGCAAACGCATCAATGTTGCGGGCGGCATTGGTATGGCCACCCAATTGCACTGGAATATGGGCTACTGCCTGTGCTCCGTCCACCAATATAAAAGCGCCATAAGAATGGGCTAATTCTGCAACATCGTAAATCGGATTGATAATACCAGTGACGTTGCTGACGGCGGTGATTGCCACATAATTAATCCGGCCTTTATTCGCTTTTAGTTCATTCTCGAGAGATTCTAAATTTATTTGTCCGGGTCGAGCATCATGCATGATCAGAGGCAAATGAATAACCCGTCCGGCATGCTTACGATGGGGTAAATCGTTGGAATGATGCTCCATCAATGACACCAGCACCGTATCTCGATCCGGTCGATAATCTCGAAAAATCCGAGCCAGGCGGTTCATACCGCCGGTGGTACCACTTCCGGTAAAAAAGCAGGCGTATTGATCCGGATCAACGCCTAAAAATGAAAGAACGCGCTCATGAGCCCAACGGTATTCTTCGGTTGATACCTTAGCGGAAAAATGGAGCATTGAGTGGGTATTTGCATAATGGTTATAAAAGGTTTCCATAGCATCATGGACAGCGCCCATCATGAGAGTGCTGGCTGTTGAATCCAAATAGATACGTTTGGTTATTTCTCCCGATGCCAACTCGTAGGTTGTATCTAACCCGATAAAATTTCTTTTAATCGCGGTGGGTATTTTATGGTGATCAGTCATTCAGAATTTATCTTCAATTGTAAGTCGTTCATCTGTTTTCAGATACATTTAATCGGGAAATTAAACATGTTCCACGCCAGTCTGAAAGCGTCATGGTGTTCTCCAAAAAGCAGGCTGTGGTACAGGAAGTCTTTGCAGAATATATAAGTGGTATTGTTTCAATGTTATCAGGATGAAAAATACAAATGAGTTCATCAATGGTTTCTTCTGAATACAAACTGATTTTACCAAGGGAAGAAAAGATTCCAGGAACATCAATGGACGAGACATTTGTTTCCTGGATATCCAGGCGTAAAACAACATTGTTTTTGTCAGAATACACAACCACCCCCAAAAGATTAAGTGAAGGATGTTGTTCTTCAATGTAATACTGGGTTACCCGGGTGAATTGTTTACGATGAAGGAATCCGGACTGTGGAAAACACAGATGACAAAAAATAATAATTGTAGCCCAATATTTCATCGCTTTCGGTACCACATCAGGAAAAACATCCCCGCTAACAACAGTGTTGTTATAACGACGGTTTTTTGGAACATTGTTGTGGAAATCACCATGGATGATGCCTGCAAAGAAAAGGAGTCATTTAGAAAATCAGTGAGTCCAAAGGTCCATTTCAAGGTATCGCCCACCAATGTATCCGCATTGGTGTCCACAATACGACCAGGCATTATGAGCGCAAGACCGAATTGATCATCCTGTAGACCAGCGGTGATTCGAATATCTTCCTCATATGGGTTCATTGCCGCTGCCAATTTTGGGATATAATCTGTGGGCAGATCTTTTTCAAATGGTGATAGAATTGTGTACAACAACCGAAGTTTATTGGTAGCGAGTTCTGCGTAAAGCTCCTCGTGATCCACCCGCGTTAAATAATTATTGAAGTGGGTAAGTAACCTATCTTCCATCCCATACGGAGATGCGAGTTCCGGGTCAGAATGCAAATCCTGAAGACTTTTTCGGATGATGTAACTGAAGGATTCTGTCATCCATTGGGTGGAATCGTTGGCAATGTTTTTACGAATTGCATCACCCAATTGGGGAACTTTCGTAAACATTTCACGACCATTAAATGTTTGGTTAAATGTATAGGTTGTTGTTACCCAACCCTTCGTTACAGATACATTCAGCGGATACGTTTGGACACCGTAGCGATTGCCTCCCGGTAGCGCCGTATTTTCCGCTTCAATAAACCCTTTTGTTTCTTTAATCCAAAGTAGATCTTGTTCACTGGAGTCGATAGAAAAAGTGGTCTTCCAAATTGAGGAATCAGCTGGGTGTAGAAAGTCGCTGTCATAGATATCGGTAGAGTCACCGGATGATCGAATCCGAATCTCGGTTTGCCCTGCTGGATAAATGCGAATAAAAAACAAATGTTCTACACAACCATAGGTGAGAAAAATCAGGAGGGTAATCAGTTTAAGTTTTTTCATGACAACTGTGTAAAAATAGCCAGTTTCCCAGGATATATGCCAGCGATCCCGTAAGAATTCCCGCCAGCACATCTACCGCATAATGGAAGGAGCCTACTACCGTAGACAGTAGAATTCCAAGTGCAAGCACTACAATGATTCGTCGGTTACCGGGATTCAATCGCTGAGCGAAAAGCGAAAGAATCATTGTGGAGGCTGCATGCTGGCTTGGGAAAGCACCACCACCCTGATCCAGGTTGGTATAAATCCAATTCATAATTGGTATAAATACAAATCCGTCTGGCATGGTGGACTCACGTAGGTACACGGGTCCGGAGGCAGGAAACAAGAGTAAGGCAATATTGTGAAGACAGGAAGAAAACACCAGTACAAAAATATATTGTGTAACCAGTTGCGGTTTCGCTTTCCACGCTAACGCTGCGAAAAGGAAGAGAGCAATATAGTAAAAGAAATAAAAGCCATGGAATAGTTCAAGAATAAAGACAGGTAGGGAAGCAAAAACACGGTACCATTCGGTACCAAACAGGGCTATTTCCCATTTGTGCAAAAGGGGGTCAATCTCCGAAGGGAAAAGGAGTAATCTGAGCGCGCAAGCCTGAGCATATAGAAATCCGGTTAAAGCAATTGGGAAAAACGTAAAAATAATTTGCAATTTTTTTGTGCGTACATGATAGAGCGTAAATCCGATGATAAACGCCACAATAATTATGTTGATGCTCAAATAGTGAACGCTATCAATACGATCAGATTGGAATACCAGTAACAGGGTGGAGAGAACGCCCTCGTAGATCAACAGCACATAGGTGATGAGAAAGTAGGGTGCAGTTTTATTCATCTGGTATCATTTGTAAGGCACGAGTATGCACAGCAAACAGGAAAGCGAACAAGCTAAAAAACTCTAATGTGGACTAAGTGAGCCAGATTACGCAAATTTATCTGTTACCCATGTAATATTATCCACAGTTTGCTATAATAGAAACCGGGGTGGAAAGAACCGATGGAAAAGGGATCACTTTTCATAGTTGAGGACAACGTAGCCGAGGAAAAACGCCTTAGACTCATATTAAAGCGATTAGAGTATAAAGTAGTTGGGAGTAGCGTTTCCGGAAAAGATGCGATCCGGCAAGTAAAAAAATTGCAGCCGGATTTAATTTTAATGGATATCTTTATAGAAGGTGATATAGATGGGATTGAGACCGCAAACCGCATTTCACAATCATTAAGAATTCCTGTTTTATACCTTACTTCTGCAGAAAATGATGATTTTTTAACACGAGCTAAAAATACCGATCCATTTGGGTATGTTCTAAAACCGGTTTCGGAAAAAAACCTGCAGATAAGCATTGAAATGGCATTGTACAAAGCAGAACAGGAACGAAAACTTATTACAGCCAAAACTTATGTAAACAATGTGCTAAACAGCTCCTTGAATATGATTATTGCCGTGGACAATGAGAGACATATTACGGAGTTCAACCGCTCGGCAGAATCTACATTTGGCTATGGGCGCAATGAAGTACTGGGGAACCATGTTAATATGCTTTATGCCGACATCGAACAAGGATTGGATGTGCACAATACGACCATAAAGAATGGTCACAGTGTACGGGAAATTCTCAATCAGCATAAAAACGGGACTACCTTTAACAGCTTATTGGTTTCTTCCGTATTGAAAAATGAGAAGAATGAAAAAATTGGTGTAATGGGAATTTCCCAGGATATTTCTGAACTGCGAAAAACCCAACGGCAATTATATGAAACACAGCAGTACGCCAAAAATATTATAGAAAGTTCGATGGATATCATCATTGCGGTGGATCAAAACAGGCAAATAACGGAATTTAATCCGGCGGCTGAGGAATCGTTTGGATATTCCAAACAGGAAATTATCGGTACACCAATTGATCAATTGTATTACAGCAGCAAAAAGGGCGTGGAAACACACGAGCATACCCTTAAAAAGGGAAAGCATATCACTATCGTTGAGAACAAACGTAAAAGTGGGGAACGCTTCACCTGCTATTTGTCGGCCTCAAAAATATTGAATAAGAATGGTGATTACATCGGAGTCATGGGAATTTCCCGTGACATCACAGAGAAACTGGAAGCGGAGAAAAAACTGAAAATCTCTGAAAAGCGTCATCGCAAACTATCACGAGAACTCCAGGAATCGGATAATCTAAAAGCCCTGTTGCTCGATATTATCACCCATGATTTGAAAAACCCGATTGGGGTGATCAGTGGCATGAGCGAAATGATGGCAGAAGAATGTCCAGATAGTGAAGAAGTTGAACTCATCAAATCAAGCAGTGATACTCTTATTCAGCTGATCAGCAATATTGCTGTATTGTCCAAGGTTACGATGGGCGAAAGCATCGAAAAATCAGTGCATGAAATCACCGCCATGATTAAGGAAGTTGTGGATGAGTTTTCCACCTTATTGGAATCGACGGGCATGAAAGTAAAACTCGAACTGCCTAAGAGCTTACCAGCTAACGTTAACCCGATCATCGGTGAAATATTTAAAAATTATTTATCCAATGCGATTAAATATTCTACCAGTGGTAAGAAAATAGTGATATCTGCTGTGGAGGATAGCGATTTTATACGAATCGATTTTAAGGATTTTGGTGAATCCATACCGGAAAAAGAACACAAAAGAATTTTTAAGCGCAACATACAGCTCAAAAGAGAAAACCGGCAAGGACGTGGATTGGGTCTGGCCATTGTTGAGCGCATTGCAACCATGCATAATGCTAAGGTTGGTGTCATGAGTAACGAGCCCAAGGGGAACATTTTTTATTTGAAAATCCCCAAATAAAAAAGGGTCGCTATGGGCAACCCTTTTTATCGTTAAATAGCTTCTAGTTCTAGAAAGTCATCCTTAAACTGCTTTGAATTGTACGAATAATCAGCAGTGCATCGGCACCGGATATATAGCCATTGGGATTAAAATGACCTGTGATCACATCGGCCTCCATGATCCCTCTTTCTGAACAAAGTGCCATCGCATTATATGCTGGATGGCTGCTGGGAACATCACCAAACCGTGATGGGTTTTCCCCAAAATAGCGCGTTTCCAGACTATAATCACGAGTTGCTGTCACCAACAACCGTTGAACGGACATAGCATAACCAGCACGTGTAATTGTTTCATCCGGGTAGAATTTTCCGTCAGGAAATACATCCATAACCTGAAATTTAACCGCATCATTTATCCACACTTCTGCCCAATGACCAGCGGCATCAACTGGGCTTCCCTGTTCCTGTTGAGCAGCCATCTGGGACGGTGTTTGAAAACCTTGTGCCTGTTGCGGCATTTTGGACATAAGATCCGCTATTTTTAATTCTTCTATAAACAGCACAGCAAGATCCGCCCGGGTGATTTTATCCTGCAGTGCCACTTTTTTCCCAACCGGAGTTCCGGGCATTGCCCGCACAATCTTTTGTGATAACTTCCAATGCAAGTCCGCCTTTCCGGCATATTCACCCTTCTGATCAACTACTTTACTGAAGTAAGATTCAGCCGTGTTGAATTCATAATTGTACAGGTTGGCCACACCCAGATAATAAAGGGCACCCTCATGATTTTCATCACGTTTTAGAGCGCGTTCCAGCACATCCTCTGCCTTTTTAAACCAATTCTTTTTGTCGTTGCGCATGACAATCCAGGCACGACCGCACAGGGTGAGGACATCCGGATCTTTGCCCGCAATATTTTTTGCTTCTTCAATGTAGTATTCTGATTTATTGGTTTCACCCAGGTGTGCCGTTGCTATGGCCAATCCTCCGTAGGCTGGAGCAAATTTTTTATCAAGATCTTTGGCATGTTCAAAGGAAGCAATAGCCCCGGAATAATCTTCCTGATCAATTAAACGCATACCTGCGGAAAAATGGTATTCAGGCGTATCCACATTACTCGCCGGTTTTTGACTACATCCCACCAAAAACAAAACAAGAAATACAGTCGGAACAAAAAGTAATTTTTTCATTGGTTCACCTTTATGTAATGAAGAATTCCAAATAAGCATATGAAATTGGGAAAAACAACACCAGTCTTTCCATGAGTTTCATCACATTTTACAGGTGACAATTGCAAAATGCAATGAGATACTATAACTTAACGAGTTTCGTAAAGGGAGTATGGTAGTGAAATATTTTTATTTTGGAAGATTTCTTTGGGTTTTATCTGTTGTTTTTCTCGTAAACGCCCTTGTTTTAGGACAAACAACCACCATTTCCGGTACCGGAATGGCCCTGAACAAAGATGCAGCCATTGAGCAGGCTAAAAGAGATGCGGTTGAAAAAGGACTTGGTGCTGTGATTGCTTCAGAAACCATAGTGAAAAACGCCGCCGTTTTTTCGGACAATATTTTTTCTAAGGCACAGGGGTTTGTCCAATCCTTCGAGGTAACCTCTGAAACGCAGGATTCTGACGGACTTTGGACAGTGGAAATTCAGGCGGAAGTGACTGCAATTCTTGATGAAATACTCAAAAATGAAGTGGCAATGCAAACGCTCCTCAACAGTATGAATCGTCCAAGGATCATGTTTCTGGTTCGCGAGGAAAATTTAATTGACAACACGCCCACCGATTTCACTGAGACTAAACTTTTAAGCATGTTTTACGATGCTGGTTTTGATGTGGTTGATCGGCAACTTGTAGCCGCTTTAAAAGGTGAACCTGATTACGATCAGGCCTTGAGCGGAAATGTTGCCGCGGCGTCAAAGATTGCCGGATCCCTGGGAGCAGAAGTGATTGTCATTGGAACAGCGAAAATCAGCTCAGGTGGCAAGGTATACAACATGTATTCGGGTCAGGCCGATGTGAACGGTAAAATTGTACGGGGTGACACAGGAGAAATTCTTGCAGTGGTACCACAGGCACGAGGGAAAAAACCGCATATATCGCAAACCACAGCCGGAGTGAATGCGGCCAACGAGGCAGCAGAAATTCTGGGACGATCTATAATCACTCAACTGATCCAAAAATGGAGCACCCAGCAATCCAATTTCATTAAAGTATATATGGTGGTAAAGAATACGGATTTCGGTTCTTATATGATGTTCGAATCCTTCCTGAAAGCCCAAACCGTACCGGGAATACGAAATGCGTATGCAAAATCACTGAATGAAGGGGTGGCAGAATTCGAAATCGAGTTTGAAGGCAAGGCACAGGATTTGGCCATGGGATTGTCCCGCACTGCACCCGATGGCTTTAATTTTAAAATCACCGGATTAAGCGGAAATCGAATTACCGCTGAAATCGTTGAATAGTTGATGGAGGAAATAATGAAAAAATTATGCTTGGCTAGTATTATTTTAGGTTCTTTGGCGTTGGGTCAATATGGTTACGGGGTGATACCTGGAGCCGTTGTTGAAGAAACGGAAAATGGAGCCATAAACTATTCTCAGGGAATTATTACAGCCACTGGAATTGGATCCATTCCTGAATACGCTGTCAATGCAGGCCAGGCTCGTGCCATGGCGATTCGCGCTGCCAAAACCGATGCCCGACGACAACTGATTGAAATGGTGAATGGCATAACCCTGACCAGTGAAACGACCATGCGTAATCGGATGGCAGATGAAGTGGTAAAAGAAAAAGTTGAAGGTGTCATTCGTGGCGCCTATCAGGTTGGGGAAATCAAGTATTTGAGTGACACATCCGTGGAAGTGACCATGGCCGTTTCCATGAGCGGTATTTCGGAAGTGGTCACTCCGGCCGTTGCTGCAGCAACTCCCCCCACATTACTGCCTCAGCCAGAGGGGGTAATTTCTCCAGCACAGACGGGTCCTTATACGGGAATTATCATTGATGCTACCGGTCTTGGTGTGCGTCCAGCGTTGGCTCCTAAAATTGTAAGTCAGAATGGGACGGTAATCTATGGCCCGGGGAATTATACCCGTGAGTATGCCATACAGAATGGTGTGGCAGGTTATTCAAAATCCCTGGAAAGCGCCAAAGCTGATCAACGCGTACAGGGAAATCCGCTGGTTGTGAAAGCACTGTCTGCTCAAGGAAGCAATATGGCCGATTTGGTTGTAAGCGGACAAGATGGGTGGCAAATGCAATCGGCTGATCAGAAATATAGTGTCCTAAAAGACTGCCGGGTATTAATATTACTGGAATAAAATGGATAATATGAATCAATGAGAGCAATCGTTTGTCGTTACACATGTTTATTTTTTCTTTCTGCAACATTTCTAATCGCACAGGAAACAGAAGTTTCTGTCCCCATGGATTCCATTCCGGAGGAAAACGGATTACAGGCAGGTGACCTGGCCCCATCATGGGCGCTTATGTATGCACCTGGGCAATTCGAATTTTTAAAAAACTGGACCATTGAAAAAGGGGAGCGTCTAAGAAAATCCACCACACAACCTGATCGACATGTTGTGGTTTTGAGTTTTTTTGCAACCTGGTGCAAACCCTGCATGAAAGAATTACCCCACCTTCAAAAACTTTATGAGAAATATTCGGACGAAAAAGTAAAATTTTTTCTGGTGGATATCACAGAAGCAACCCGGAAAAATCCGGGCTATGAACATTCCCCGAAAGCAGGTGGATTTCTGGAAGAAAAAGGGATCACAATTCCAGTATTATTCGATACCCGCGGGGTCGCCATGGAGCGCTACCACGCCAGTACCCTGCCACGCCTGTTTATCATCGATAAATTTCAAACCATACAACTGACCCAGAAGGGTTTTCATGAAAATGAAGATTTTGAAGGTAAGTTATCCAAAGTAATTGACGAATTGCTTGTCCAAAGTGACGCGGATTAAACCGCCGTATTGGTTTAAACGTATATATTAACATTGTTATCCTCCATAATAGGGGAAGAGAGAGCGCGATGAAATCCTTACATCATTTGCCTGGACATCATGTGTTGCTATGCATGTTTCTGTTCCAGGCCACTATTATCCTCGCACAAAATAAAGAAACGGTTGCGATCCTCGATTTTGAAGGGCGGGGAATTTCTCAATTGGAATCCCAAACCCTTACCGATCGGCTCAGTACCGAAATTGCCCGCACCGATGTCATGATTCTGGTGGAAAGAAATCAGATGAATGAAATTCTGGATGAACAGGGTTTCCAGCAATCCGGTTGTACCAGCGCCGAATGTGCCGCAGAAGTGGGTGCGTTACTGGGTGTACAGCATATGGTATCAGGCTCTTTTGGAAAAATCGGAAACAGCTATACCATTGATGCCAAAATGTTTTCTGTTGAAACCGGTGAAACTGAAAAAACCGTCAGTAAAACCTATAAAGGGGAGATTGATGGATTGATCACCGAAATTGAAATTTTAGCTTGGGAAAT
>CAZZIU010000024.1:0-28938 GCA_964654545.1 uncultured bacterium | reverse complement strand
AGCGGAACCGACGGGGCTCGAACCCGCGACCTCCGGCTTGACAGGCCGGCGTTCTAACCAAGCTGAACTACGGTTCCAGATTTTTATCTGAATCAGAATTTTTGCCTGATTTATCCCTGTAAATCAGAGCGATCGGTATCAAAACAATATACCCGATAAATAACATTACGGGGGCGATGGATAAACTTTGTACACTGTTTACATCACCCAACGCCATGATAACATAACCCAAAATAATGACCACCAAACCAATACCAAATATGATATAATTTGCGCTTGAAAAATTCCACCCTTCAAAAATGTGGACATTGTCTGAATTCTTTTCCTTACTCATAGCGGCGGGAAAATTACATGTTTGGTTTTCGCGAACCAACTCTTTTTGCCAGCAAACTGTCATTAGGAGGTATCTGTGCTCGATTCGTTGACATACCCAAAGGTCAGGCAGTAACTTCGCCCCCCGTATAAGAAGAATAAATTTTCATTTTGTCAGTTAACAAAACACTCATCCCAATCCTGGTAATCAGTGCAGCCAGTTTGCTCGCGCTCCTCTTTTTAATCCTCTTTTGGCCACAGGATAATTCGTTTGAAAAAATCAAAGTAGAAATTCAAAAAGGTGCACCCTTATCAGAGATCGCACGTACACTGGAAGACCATAAAATCATTTCCAGCCCAAAAACATTTAAACTGGCGGTAAAAGCTTTAGGGTATGAAACCGGTATACCGGCCGGCATGTACCAGCTGCAGCACGCAAAAAACAATTATGACATTATATCCCAGTTGGTACATGGGATACCGGTTATGCGGCGCGTTACCATTCTGGAAGGATGGTCCATGCATCAGATTGCAGATTATATTGCCGATCGCATGAAAATTGATAAAACAGAATTTCTCACGCTATGTACCGACCCCCAATTTTTGCATCAAATGAATATTCCCTATGATAGCATGGAAGGTTTTCTTTTTCCCGAGACTTACTATTTTCCGGAGAATGAAACACCGGAGAATATCATAAGGACTATGATCTCTGAATACCATGATTTCATGGATGATACCCGAAGGGGAAGGGCTGCCGAATTGGGATTTAGTGAGCTGGAGCTGGTTACGCTTGCCTCCATCATCGAGGGTGAGGCGATTTATGATTCAGAAAGGCCGGTCATATCCGCCGTATACCACAATCGATTGAAACTGGGAATGCGTCTGCAAGCCGACCCGACAATACAGTATATTATCCATGATGGTCCAAGGAGACTGCTCAATCGGGATTTGCAGATTGAATCGCCATACAATACGTACCTTCACTATGGTTTACCGCCAGGACCCATTAATAATCCTGGAAAAGTATCAATTCAATCAGCCCTGTATCCCGCTGAAAATGAATTTTTATATTTCGTTGCTCGCGGAGATGGATACCACACCTTTTCAAAAACTCAGGATGAACACAACATTGCCAAAAGAAAATTTCAAAAATTTCGTCGTGAAAACCGTAGGAAAAACCGTGAGAATATCAAAGGAAAATCATAAATGGCTAATTTGAAAAAATTGAATGCCGAACAAAAATCAGCCGTAAAAGCAACGGAAGGACCTGTCCTCATTTTCGCTGGCGCCGGCAGTGGAAAAACACGCGTATTAACACATAAAATTGCCTTTTTGATAGATGACTGCGGGTACTCACCTGAAGATATACTGGCAGTAACATTCACCAATAAAGCTGCTGACGAAATGAAAGAGCGCGTTGGCAAAATAGTGAAGACGGATGTTTCAGCCATGAGTATCGGAACATTCCATTCCATCTGTGCTCGTATTCTGAGGAAGGAGATTCATCACCTGGGATTTACACCTTCATTTGCAATTTATGATCCGCAGGATAAAGAAGCTCTGGTGAAAATTGTCCTGGATATGTTGAATGTATCCAAAGATTACATAAGTCCATCAACTGCCTGTCGCCAAATCAGTATGTATAAGAACAAGATGATTTTGCCGGATGAAGCAAAAGAACAGGCCAGGAAGGTCGTTGAGCAGCGCTTGGCGGATGTATATGCCGGGTATCAGAGGGCGTTAAAGGACAACGATGCCCTGGATTTTGATGATTTATTGGTGTTTCCATTGGTTCTGTTTAAGAAAAAGGCTGCAATCCTTAAAAAATATCAGGAACGCTGGAAGTATGTCCTGGTTGACGAATATCAGGATACCAACCGACCTCAATTTTTATTTGTCAGCAAGATTGCTGAAAAGCACAAACAAATTACGGTTGTGGGTGATGACGATCAGTCCATTTACGGCTGGCGCGGTGCCGACATTAGGAACATTCTTGATTTCGAAAAAACTTTCCCAGACTGCACTACTGTCAAACTGGAAAGAAATTACCGTTCGACCCAAAACATTCTTAATGCGGCCATGTCGGTTGTGGAAAACAATGAAGCCCGCGCCGAAAAAAATCTGAAAGCCGAAAAAGGTGTCGGTGATGAGGTGGGATTTTTAGAGACGGAAGATGAATTGGAAGAAGCGGATGCGGTGGTCAATGCGCTTGAAAAGGAGATTAAACTCCATAAAAGGCTGCTTAGTGAATTTGCTGTGCTCTATCGAACCAATGCCCAATCCAGAGCGCTGGAAGATAGTTTTCGTAGGATGGGAATACCATACAACATCGTTGGTGGTGTTCGATTTTATGAGCGAAAAGAAACAAAAGATATCCTGGCTTATTTGCGATTAATTATTAATACCAAAGATACCATAGCACTGCGACGTGTGATCAATTTTCCGCCGCGAGGAATTGGATTGAAAACAGTGGATAAATGCGTGAAGCAGGCCGTGGATTCAAAAAAGGAATTGTTTGATGTCCTGGATGACCCAAATCAAATGGACATCCGTGGGAAACAGGCCACCGCCCTCAAAGAATTTCATGATACGGTTGTTAAGTATCGCGAGTTGATCGGCAAACTAAATCCCAATGAATTTACCCGTGCACTGGTTGAAGAGACGGGTATTATTGACCATTACAAATACAGCGATGAGCTGGACCGTGAGGACCGTATTGCCAATATCAATGAACTGCTCAATAGTATCGAAGATTTTGTGGGTCGCAATCCAGGCAGTGATTTGACTGCATTTATTGAGGAAGTGTCCCTGTTGAGCAGCGTGGATGAATGGAATGATGAAAACAACCGGGTAACACTTATGACCGTTCATTCCGCAAAGGGATTGGAATTTCCCATAGTCTTTGTAACCGGACTGGAAGACGGCCTGTTCCCGCTGTACAGATCGCTGGAAAACCCAAAAGACCTGGAAGAGGAACGGCGTTTGTTTTATGTTGCCCTGACCCGTGCCAAAGATAAAGTATATCTGATTTATGCCAAAAACCGCCGTCGCATGGGGATAGACTACGATGTGGGTCTTGTCTCCAGATTTATACGTGAAATACCAAACGATATTCTGGATTCCATTTCCTTTCAATCAGCACTGACCAAAAAAGTTATTAAGGGCCGTTCAGGTAACACACGCATTAAAGTCACCAGAACGGTAGTTGATTTTGATGATTTCAAGGTCGGTGATTATGTGGAACATGCCATTTTTGGCGTGGGGAAAATCATGGCATTAACCGGACAGGGAGAGAACCAGCGTGTGGGTGTTGTTTTTAAGGATGGACTGAAGAAAAAGCTGATTGTGAAATACGCAAATCTAAAGAAGGTAGAGACAACCTAATATCGACCTCGGTTTTTCCGAGGCACCTTTTCCAAAGAATATAATCCTGTTTCATTCCGTTCCATTTATGTGTAATTTTATTTGAGACTCATTCTCAATAGGTAATAATTATGAGTAAAATCCCGGAATTGCATAACGTCTTTTTTCAAGAAGGGTTACGCTATACCAAGCAGCGTGAACTGGTATGGGAGGAAATCTGTTCCTCCAATGAGCATCGCGATGCAGAAGAAATTTATTTTTCATTAAAAAACCGTGGTATTGCCATATCGCGTGCTACCGTTTATCGCACCATTGATGTATTGGTAAAGAATAATCTTGTCAGGTCTATGAATATCGGTGATGGCAGATTTCGCTACGAGAAGAAACTGGATCAAACCCATCACGATCACCTGGTATGCACAATTTGCGGAAAAATAGTTGAATTCCTGAACGACGAAGTGGAAGAACTTCAGTTCACCATCGCCAATGAACACGGATTTACTCTTCAACGTCATATTCATCAAATGTTTGGTGTTTGCGAAGAATGCCGTTAGAACAAAATCTAACGGAATTGGATCCCGGCGCCCTGGCCCGGGTAACCCGATTTTCTGAATCTGCAAAATTAACTTCCCGATTGGGAGAAATGGGAGTAATACCAGGCGTCGTATTACGACTCATCAAAACAGCGCCATTTAACGGTCCAATCGAAGTAAAAGTAAGAGACTATTACATCAGCATTCGGTACGATGATGCCAAAAATATATTTGTAGAAGATAGAGATGACCGCAGTAAATAATTCTTTTTCAGCCTCCTGGATTGCATTGGTGGGAAATCCGAATTGTGGAAAAACTGCCTTGTTCAATTTATTGACGGGGATGAACCAGAAAGTATCCAATTATCCCGGTGTTACGGTCGAACGTAAACTGGGAGGATGTTTGTTGCCTTCAGGAGAGGTACTCAATATTCTCGACATGCCCGGAACCTATAGTTTAACACCGGAATCGTTGGATGAACAAATCGTCACGGAACAGGTTCTCTCCTGGCAAAAAGAAGGAAAAGCCCCTTCTGCGATAGTATCAGTGGTCGATGCCACCAATCTGAGTCGGAATCTGTATTTAACAACCCAATTACTTGATTTGGGCATTCCTGTTATTTTGGTGCTGAATATGATGGACAAAGTGAAGCAACCCATTGCACTTCCATCAGATCGTGAATTCATAGAGGCGTTTGGTGTGACAGCCGTGGTAAAAATATCTGCCATTAAAAAAACAGGGATAGATACACTTAAAGAAGCATTACAACAAACCCAGATTCAACATAAAATTCCTGATGGTGATCACATTCCTTATTCGGTTGATTCGCAGGTACTGGCCATAATGTACCCACTTCAGCAGCTCTTTCAGAAAAAATTAAACTATTCTCCACGATTGGCACTTGGGCAATCGCTCAGTTTTATAACCAGAAATGCTGTGACACAGGTTTTTGAATCCTTTTATGGGACAAATCATCCTGAATTTTACCAGGAAATTCAATCACTAAGACCGGGTATAATATCCCACCTGAATGAAAAGGGGTATTCTCATAGGACACTGGAATCCACTTCACGATACAATTGGATTGATGATACGCTAAAAACGATTTCCAATCATCAACCATCCATAATTGAAGACCGGTCCTTCAGCGAAAAAGTGGATAGAATTCTTACCCATCCGGTTGCCGGCCCGGCACTGTTTGTCATGTTACTGATCATTATTTTCCAATCTATCTTTAGCTGGTCAACCATTCCAATGGATGCCATAGATTATGCAATTACCAACCTGAGTCAGTCCGTATTTAATTCCATGTCGGCGGGTATATTGCGCAGCCTAATTGTTGACGGTATTTTTGCCGGAGTGGGGGCCATACTAATCTTTTTACCCCAGATACTCATACTGGTTTTCGCCATGACCATTCTGGAAGATTCCGGTTACATGTCACGCATTGCATTTATGCTGGATCGTTTTATGTCTCGCATAGGTTTGCATGGCAGATCTGTTTTACCTTTGATGAGTGGGTATGCCTGCGCCATTCCCGGTATCATGGCCACTCGTACTATTGATAGCTGGAAAGAACGTTTACTAACGATACTCATTGTTCCCCTCATGAGTTGTAGCGCAAGAATTCCCATTTACGTACTTATGATCAGTGCCCTCATTCCACCCATTACCATTTTAGGGTTTATCAGTCTCCAGGGATTCACCATGGTACTCATGTATTTTCTTGGAACGGTAACAGCACTCTTTCTGGCATTTATCATGAGCAAGTTCATTACAACAAAGGATTCATCTTCCTTTATCATGGAATTGCCGCCGTATCGACTTCCTCTCATGCGATCCGTGACCCGACAGGTGTTCAGTCGTGGAAAACAATTTATCACGGATGCAGGGAAAATCATCATGGCCATGTCGATTGTACTATGGTTCCTGGCAACCTTTCCCATGAACGACGACTCTCAATCCATTGAAACCAGTTATGCCGGTAAAGTGGGACATCTTATTGAACCGGTCATAAAACCACTGGGTTTTGATTGGAAAATCGGTGTTGGCCTGATTACGTCATTTGCAGCACGGGAGGTTTTTGTGAGTACGCTGGCTACCCTTTACAACGTTGGTGACGATGAGGAGGGTGTTGTTCAATTAAAAGAATCCCTAAGGCATGATGTGGATCCTGTAACAAATAAACCGAGATTTTCACCCCTGATAGCACTGTCCATTATGGTTTTTTATGTCTATGCGGCTCAGTGTATGGCGACGATTGCATTGGTAAAGCGTGAAACAAATTCGTGGAAATGGCCAATTTTTATGTTCGTTTATATGACAACTCTAGCCTATGGCATGTCATTTTTGGTCTATCAGGGCGGAAAATTACTGGGATTTGCCTAATGACCTGGCAAACCATCATTGCTTCACTACTGGGATTGGGAGCCTTCTTCTACGTTGGGTTTACATTTATTCGGCAATTCACACAGGTGGATTCCGATCAGCATTGCAAAGATTGTCCCGTGAACGAAGACAGACCGATCACGTAAGGACTTTTTCCATAGACAAACTGCCGTTGGGTGTGGATCCGGCCACTACAAATCCTGCTCTTTCATAAAGCGCGATTGCAGCAGTATTTTTTGGTGATACTCGAAGCGAAATCAACACAGCCTGATCCTGTTCAATTTGGTGCAAAATCTCACGTAAAAATAATTTTCCGATCCCTTTCCCGCGCGATGCTTTATCAACAAAGAAATGAAAAATGTGTTTCTGTCTTCTTGACGGAATCGACAGTATACTGGCATGCCCAATGATCCAAGCATCTTTCTTCAGTACCAAGGTTTCAACATTGGGCTGCTGGTAAGACAGTTTTACCCATTTTTTGAATGAAAAAGGGTAGGCCATACGAGGATCGGTAAACTGCAAATCTTTCGGATCCTGAAACCATTTAGTCAACACGGCTTCCAGTATTCGATTATGCTTTAGATTTGCATAATTAACTAACTCAATTTTCAGATTATCGCTATTCAAAACTGTTTCGTAAATGCCTCTTTGGTTTTTGATCGCCAGAAATTAATTTCTTCCTGGTTTTTATTCCCTAAAAATATCGTCTAATTTGTAGGTTGTTGTATGAAAAAAATATATTCCATAGATCAGTTTAAAGAAGGTCAAACTATACAGGGGTTTTTTCTTTGCGCGGAAAAACATACTCGTTTTACTCGGACCAAGGATATTTATCTTGATTTAATTCTACGTGATCGCACCGGTCAGATTGGAGCGAAAATTTGGGACAAGGTAAATGAATACGATAATAAATTCACAACCGGTGATCCGGTGGCAGTATCTGGAGTCATTGAATCCTATCACGATCGCCTTCAGTTGATAATTAAGAAAATTAATTGTGCTTCAGTACAATACTATGGCAGGTATGGATATGATCCGGCGCTCATTGTTCCCGCATCGCAATTTGATCCGGAAACAATGTGGAAAGAAATCGTTGTTGGAATACGGTCCATAAAAAATGCCCATCTGCGTGCATTGGTTTCAAAAATATATAAACAGAACAAAGATCGCCTTCTGGTTCATCCCGCATCCATTATGATGCATCACAACTACCGTTCAGGGTTTCTTGAGCATGTGCTTTCCATGGGTAATGTAGCAAAGGCATTAGCGGATCATTATCACGTTGATCGTGATTTGTTGTTGGCTGGTGTTTTTCTTCATGACGTTGGAAAAATTCGTGAAATCGAATCGGACCTAGAGAGTAATTACACCACCGAAGGTCAATTTATCGGGCACATTGTATTGGGTAGAGATATGGTGCGCGAAACGGCAGCCGGTATAAAAGATTTCCCGCCGGAATTGTTACAAAAGCTGGAACACCTCATTTTAGCGCATCAGGGCCGGTATGAGTGGCAAAGTCCTGTGAAACCAAAATTAAAGGAAGCACTGCTGCTGCACTATATAGATAACATGGATGCAAAATTAAATCTGTATGACAAGGCGCTTGATGAAGATAAGGAACCGGGCATTTGGACCGATCGACACAATTATTTTCGTACCAATCTGTATAAAGGTGAGGATGAATAATCGGTCGCCCACAGTTCCAGTATCATTGCACCAACTGGTGCGTGCAGCCATGTTTACGGCCATTGCCATTGGTGCAGGATTTGCATTGCTCATTGTACCCAATGTTGAATTTATCACTGTCATTATCTTTATTGCCGGTGTTTCCCTTGGCATACGATGGGGGATGATAGTGGGCGGTGTAGCAGAATTTATTTTCTCTGCAATGAATCCAGTTGGATCAGGCCTCATGTTTCCACCACTTTTGATTTCACAAGTGTTTTCAATGACAATAATTGGAATGCTTGGGGGATTTCTTCGGCCATTGTTCTGGCGTGAAAAATTCCTTACATCTCACATCGTACTGGCCGGATTAGCCGGTTTTGGTATGACATTTATTTACGATACCTGTACATCGCTGGCATACCCTATTTCCGCCGGGTTTTCCTGGCAGGAAACATTGGGAATCTATTTTTCAGGAATGTTATTTTTAGTTGTACATCATGTTTCCAATACCGTGGTATTCCTGGTAGGAGTCCCTTTGGTGATACCAAAAATTGTACCGATTGATGCGTAAAGTAATATTACTGGCTTTCCCATTTTTCTTGTTTGGACAGTCCATGGAACTGTATCCATTTGACTGGAGCCAGCAGTTGGGAGCAACCCAAAAGCTGGGAATTTCAACCTGGCAGGAAGATTGGGTTTCAGGCCGAATATTATTTGATCCGTCCATTTCCGTCTATCCAGCCCGTTTTGGGTATCGCTATGAACATCCCCAGAAATATCTTTCCTCGTTTGAGGAAGACACAGTGGGTACGGTTCCAGATACAACGTTCACCAACTCCCAGATTCATTATACCAAAGGTGACTGGGGAATTAATGTTTTTGAGGCCCGCGCCGATTATTTTGGCGATCAGCGTCAAATATCATTTCATGGATTTAAGCGTTCCCACCCCGGCAGCTATGGGCATTTTATCAGAGGATCAGGCGAAGATTTTCCGATTCAACAATCGTATCGTGTGGATTATACATCAACACTGGAAACAACAGATATAGAAATATCGGCTGCAAAATTCAGTACCGGCATGGGTATTTATGATACCACCGCCAATCGGAACACATTCAAAGATGATATTACCAGTGCCGGCTTGGGAATGAAAACACCTATAGGCAATTCCGAACTGCAATTATCTGCGATGCACACTAATCGAATTTTTACTCTTGGTGCATCTTTTTTCCCGGTACTGGGGAAATACAGTATGGCAAGAAGTAGAATTGGGGCCGACGTTTTATTTAAAACGGGGAACCGGCTTTTCATTGCTCTTAATCGGCGAATACTGTCACCTCCAGGAGCCGAACTTGTTGAACAAAAGTGGTCATCAGGGGGTTTTGTTTTTCATTGGAATGCTTTTAAGTTAAAAGCGGGGGGTGTGGTCAGCGTTAATGATGGTCTGCAGCCCATCGCTGGTATGAGCTATTCAACTGAGGCAGGAAAATGGTCAAATCGAATTGATCTGGCGTCGGACTGGTTCCCGAACCCGATTCTCCTGGATTCTGTGGGGATGGGTCATCGAATGCAGCAATCAACCACGGCAACAATCCAGACCGGGTTTTCCGGTGAAAAAAATCAACTCACTATTTATGCTAAATCAAAAAGTGTTAACCATTATGTCGATGGATCATCATTATTGTCACATTCCCCATCAGAAGACCGACGAACATCGGCCACAGGGATTGGTTTTTCCGGTAGCACCTCCATCTGGAAAATTCGACTGGAAACGGAATTTTTGCATCAGTTCAATACCAGCACCTTAAGTTTGGGATTCACGGACAGGATTTTGTTTGGGACATCCGGGGATTTGCCGCTCTTTGATGGGAATTTATTAGCGAAACTGTCCTTGCAAATAGAAGGTGTACTTGGCAGAAATCCAAATTGGAGAATGGACCCTTACAGTGGAATTCCATTTCTATCATCCACATCCTCCACGGCGTTAAAAGATTATTGGCTTGGCCATGCCTCCGTTGAGGCTCATGTTTCCACGTTTACCATGATTTGGTCTGTTAATAATGTGGTACATGCAACGGAAAACCTGTGGGAATCTACTGATCTGGCAATTCCGGTGATTACTTCCAACGAATTTTTACCGCCAATGAACCAATTAATACAGGTTCAAATCATCTGGAATTTCAACGACTAACTAGATTCTACTTTATCAGATTAAGTTTTTGAATTGTCACACAATCTTTTTGCCTTAAAACAGCAAAATACACTCCTGAAGACTGGCTATTCCCATTCCAGCAAAATGCATGATGGCCTGCTGTTAACCAGCCCTGGTGCAAGGTGGTAATGTGCTGACCTGTAATGTTTACAATTTCGATACGTGATTGGCTCCCGGTAGGAGAATCAATGGTCAGTCTGGTCGAGGGATTAAACGGATTGGGGTAATTGGTCATTAGAGTTTCTTGCTCTGGTACCAGTGAGACGGAATACCCGTTATCAGCACTGGTCGTATTGTAAAAAGCAAAATCACCGGGGATTGCTCCTACCTGAAACTGATGTATCACATTACCATCCGCATCCATGATATACACCTGATCAGGAGCACTATAATCAGTAGTACCGATATAAAAATATTCACCATCTGTATCAATGCTGTATATACCGGGAAAATCTCCCATGACAGCGGTTGTATCGAAACGTAATGAATCCGTTAATGGTGCAATACCAGTTCCAATAACACGCAAAATTTGATTACCAAACAGCACTATATCATTGTTGTATGCAGACGTGATACCATAATCCCTAATAAGTACCGATCCAGTGGTCAAATTTATTTTTGAGGTTCCGTAGTAAGTATGCACCCAGTTTTCGTCATAGTACACACTGGTGACATACAAGTGATCATTAAAATAGAGAAGGCGATTCGGACCTGTCAACACGGTATATGTATTGGTCATTGCATAGGAATCGAGTATATCATATTCTGCCACCATTTCACCGTCGTGCCAATCCGTATCCATGGTAATGGCCACATATAGTTTATTATTCACGATGAGAATATCTTCTGGTAGACCACTAACAGGAATGGTGTCCAAAAATGAATCAGTGAGTAAATCAATCACCAGGATTCCCTGTAGATTCCAGCACGAAACGTACCCAAGGCCATCAAGAACCGTCATATAGCGAGGGCTAGTACCGGGTATAGTGATGGTACGTTCGTAAACCGGATCTCCGGAACCAACGTCCATCACTTCAATCGAGTGTGAGTTATTTACCACGATATACAATTTATCGTCATCAATGAACAGTGATTGTGCCACATCGCCCAGGGGATTTGAATTCGCATCCCAGTGGATCGGACCAACAATGCCTGAAAAACTATCATCAAACGACCAGATTGAAGCATTGGATGAACCATAGTTCCCTTCACATAAGGTGATAATCGTTTCATTTTGTCCAATTAATTGGGTTCCAAAAGTGATTGCAATGAATACCAGTATTTTCATGATAATTTTAATCTCTCAGTTGATAAGGTTAATGATAGCCGGTACGATCTTCCCATTTCCGGGAAGCCACGAAACATTTCATAGGATGCATTTGTCATATTTTGAATGGTAAAACGTGTTTCCAATAGTCCGGTTTTCCCGCCCCATTTGTGAAAAAACGATACATCATGTATTAACACCGAGGGCAACACCACATCCTCTGGCCAACTGTACAGGGAAATAATTCGGCTCATGTAATGGGAAGTGGCGGACATTGTCAGAAGAGGCGTGTGGACATTGACTGTATTTGTCCAAATGTATTTTGGTGTATAAACAATCGCCTTTCCATAATGATCTCCGGGTACCAGATAGGTGGAGCTAATCCTGTTAAATGCCAAAGAACCAGAGATAAATGTTTGTACTTCCCAATGTATTTTGCCCTTTATTCCACGTCGTTGCGATTTGGTAATATTGACCGGCTGCCAGTAGGTAGAGACCGGCTTCCACTGAATGAGGTCTTTCGCAAATATGGAGTATAATTCTACAGTGGCGGTTAGCACCCCCATTGGTTGAAATTTGAAATAACATTTATCAGTAATGAGTTTTTCTGATGATAAATCAGGATTTCCCCCGGGAACCCAATAGCGATCATTCATGGACGGACTGTGGTTGACGTAGCTGTGGTTGAATCCATAGGAGAATGGATGTGTATTATGACCGATAGTAAAGATCCATGACATATCAGATGTTAGGTGAGACTGCCACATTTTTTCGCCGCTCAGTTTGGTATGAAAACCGCTATTGGATGAATAAGAAATTTCAGGTTCAATTCCGATGATTATGTTTCTATGATTGCCGGCTGCAGTGCTTCGCAGACTGTCATACGTGGCGATTAAAGTAGAAGAAATTTCAAGTTTTTGATCGATTGAATGTTGCCTGTGATAGAATAGGGAAATCGTCCGCAATTGATGGCTTGCCCGGTATCTTCTTTGCGGGTCCCGGTATTCGTCACGGTTTATTTTCATCAAACCAGTAATAGAACTGTATCCGGCAATTCGTACAAAATAACTGGAAGCACCAATCAGTAGCAGATCATCGGATCGGTTGGCCAGAGAGGGGGACCATACCGGGCCAGGATTTCCCCGCTTATTTTTTGAAAATAAACCAAAGACTTTCAGCGATCGTTGATCGCTAATAACTGTGCTGGTGGTCATGGCAAGGTATTGCTGATGAAATCCGTTGTTTGTACGGATCTGGTGGGTGGACCGCCAGTCAGCCGGGAAATTTCCATCATCAACCTGCTCACCAATAATTATTGCAAGCGGGGTTCGTAGGGAAAAAATCCGATGCGAAGCATGCCAGGATCGATGACCATAGCTGCCATATCCAAATTCTACTTCATTTTGTGGTCTGGCATGAAGTTGTATACCAACCCAACCTGATGGTGATTGCTGTAAATCTGCTTGCTGTAAGAATAGGGATGGAATTTGAGATATATCTGTCATTCCTGTTTGATTATTGGTCAATGGTAAATCATTTATGGATACGGAAGTATGGGTTGCAGATCCCCCATCCACACTGATCAATCCAATGCTTCCCGGACCGCCATAGGTACGCACCGTTACACCAGGCAAATGATTGAAAAAAGAGCGATGGTCAACGAGGAGAGTTTTGTCACTGGAATAGGTGTACGATAATTGGTCACTGGCAGGACTAATGTTTGCTTCTGATGTGATTGGACCAAGCTCAATAGGACTTGGTATAAGAAAAATAGTAAATACTTTTCCTGGTGGTAACGCAACTTTTTTTGATTGGTATCCGTATCGGTTTATTTTCAGTGAATCGCCGGCGGAATAGGCATCTGGAAGTAGATATGTACCAAACTGATCAGCAATGATCCATGATTGGGTTGGGATATGGGTTATAACCGTATAGGGCAAGGGTTTTAGTGATTGATTATCCAGGACTCTTCCAATCCACGGACTCGATAAACCAAAGTGAATGGTGATGAGGAAGGTTATAAAAAGGCTTTTAACCACAAAAATCCCCGATTGTGATCGGGGTACGATGGTCAAAAGAAAAGTGTATTTTGGTAAGGTTTCCCTGAACCATGACCTTTGTCCCGAAAGTCAAATTGTTCTGGATAATTGCCCAGGTTTCCTGGCTTTCGTGTTATGGGATATTTCTCTCCTTCTCAATCAAGTCTGATCAATGGATGATGAGAATTCCTCGACGATTACAGTAGCGGGAACTGCACCCGACTTTAACGGGTTTCCCTGCAGCACATTATCTCAAAAGGTTTAAAAAGCGTGGATAGATTAGTGAATTGAATCAATTTTCACAAATAGAAAGTTCATAAATCATACCTGTAAAATTTTTGTGATGATTGTTACGGGGTCGATTATTACAGGCAGCATAGTTTTGTGTGTAAATATTTTGCATCAGCCAAAAAGAGGAAATCTGTGTGATCATACGTAGAACCGACTTATTGCTTATTGCCACAATCTTACTGTTTTCAGGTTGTTTGATTGATAGGCCAAAAGAAGGCCAGTATCCTTCCTGGAATGTAACGCTGGAAGTGCCGAAAAGACCGTACGTGAGATAAAAAGAAACACCCGCCACAAATATTCAGGAGAGGAGAAAATCAGAATCGTGATAGAAGGGCTTCGCGGTGAAGATAGCATTGCTGAAATATGCTGTCGTGAAGGTATCCACCAGAATATGTACTATAAATGGATGTTATGGTTTCGTACCGCCAATATTTCACCGATGAATTAGGATACAAAATTGTACCACGGATTTCTTCAGCCATTGAAGAGCATCCAAGCAACGAGATTCCTCTTCGTGTAGGGGTTTCGCTGGGCGGACCGGAATCAATTCAATGGTCGGTAGGATTTGGAGTACATGTAGCCCATTACCATCTGGATGTTGGATTTTCACAGATCGGCGAATTTATTAATCATTCCAAAGGCTTTGCACTAGGGATGGAAAATAGCCTCTGGTTTTGATGTAGACCCAGTTTTCTCCTGTATTGTACCTTGTACTGAAGATAGGTGCAGGATAAATTCACCTTTCTTTTCTGCACTTATTTTTTATGTCTGAAACTTATTTCATCATAAATACGGCAGTTGCCAATGTTTACCGCGATGGTGATTTCAATAGTCCAATCGTTACACAGGCGCTATTAGGTGAGACCTGCAGCGTACTGCACGAAACAAATAAATGGATTCAAATACAGCAGTGGGATCATTATACTGGCTGGGTGAACCGTGGTCAGGGTATTCTGAAAGACGAACCCTATTCTCATACAAAACGCTATATGGATTTGCATGGTCAAATTACATCTCCTGACAATTCCTGCTTACGAAATATCACGTTTGGGGGCCAAATACAAATGAATGGGAGCGGCGTAATTCTTCCCGATGGAAAAGAGGGAAAAATTCAGGGATCCATAGGAGATTTCAACGATCATTTGACAAGAGAGTCCGTTCTTCAATTGGCTACAAGGTTTTTGGGCACACCATATTTCTGGGGAGGAAAATCACCAACGGGTTTTGACTGTTCAGGCTTTGTTCAAACTGTATTCCAGGCGCACGGTATTGAGCTAAAACGAGATGCCAGAGACCAGGTAAATATGGAGATTATAAAAGATATTTCTTTTGGTGATATATCACCCGGGGACCTAATTTATTTCGGAAAAGATGCCATCACACATGTCGCCATATCGTTGGGTGGGTTTGGCATCATTCATTCTCAGGGATGGGTGAAAAAAGACTCATTAAACCCTGATGACGAAAATGCAAATAATGAACTTATTGAGAGCCTCCAGACCGTGAAATCCATATCAAACTTAATTTGACAAATGATGGTTGAGTTATTACCTAAAAACGGGATTAATGGGTCGGCACTTGTACTCAATGCAAATTACGCTCCCCTGACGATCTGTTCCGTAAAGCGTGCCATATGTTTAATATATCTTGATAAGGTAGATATTCTGGAAGAAAGACAGGAACTGGTTCACTCTCCGTCTATCAATATGCCAATTCCCAGTGTCATTAAGTTAAGATCCTATTTACGTTACAATAGTATTGAGGTGATTTTATCCAGAAGAAATATTCTGTTGCGTGATAATTTTGAATGTGTCTATTGTGGGACTAAATCGCGCACACTTACCATTGATCATATCATTCCCCGAGAACGTGGGGGTCCCGATACGTGGGATAATCTTGTTACAGCTTGCTCGCCCTGTAATTTAAAGAAAAGCAATCGAACACCAGAAGAAGCTGGAATGGTATTGCGAAAACGTCCCATTAAGCCAAATCGGATTCACTATTTTCAACAATTTGTTAATGACAACAGATCGGATTGGCGTCCATATCTGTTCATGGAAAGTGTTTAGATTGAGTATATGAAACGGGTATTAAGCGGTATTCAGTCCTCCGGAAGATTGCATCTGGGAAACTATTTTGGTATGATGTCAAGAATGATCCGGTATCAGGAAGAGAATGAATTGTTCTGTTTCATTGCCAATTATCATTCGCTAACAACAATCCAGGATCGCAATAAAGTAGAAATAAATACTCGAGATGCCGTTATCGATTTTCTGGCCCTAGGACTGGATCCGGAAAAATCTGTTTTTTGGGTTCAGAGTGATGTTCCACAGGTGACAGAAATGACCTGGCTACTTTCCAATGTAACCGGAATCGGGTTACTGGAAAGAGCCACCTCTTATAAAGACAAATTGGCAAAGGGTTTGGCACCCAATCTTGGCTTGTTTGCTTACCCTGTGTTGATGGCTGCAGATATTCTCAGCTTTGGTGCGGAGATTGTTCCGGTAGGTAAGGATCAAAAACAGCATCTTGAAATAACAAGAGATATCGCCATTCGATTTAACCAATTATACGGCAACACATTTGTTATACCGGAACCGGACATTGAAAAAACAACAATGCTGATTCCTGGGATCGATGGACAAAAAATGAGCAAATCCTACGCCAATACCGTCCCAATTTTTGGTACCGAAAAGGAAATCAAAAAACGGGTAATGTCCATTGTTACCGATAGTACACCAATTGAAGAACCAAAGGATATTCAGACACCCCTGTTCCAGATATTCTCATTGTTTTTATCCGCACCTGAACAGGATTTACTAAAGGATCGATTTGCTACCCCAGGATTACGTTATGGAGATGTTAAAAAGGAATTATTTGAAAAAATTTGGGTGACATTTGAACCATACCGGGAAAAACGGGAATATTTGGTTCGGCATGAGGATTATGTTAAGGAGGTTTGTGAAAAGGGTGCCCGAAAGGCATCTAACGTTGCAAAGAAATTTCTGCAAAAAGCTCGAAAATTAACCGGATTGAACTATTGAATCAGCCGTACAAAGTTCAATTGGAAAATTTTGAAGGTCCATTGGACCTGTTACTGTATTTTATCAGGCGCGACGAAATTGACATTTATGATATACCCATTGCGCGGATAACTGAAGAATATTTGGGTGCGCTGGATATGATGCATCAATTGAATATTTCAGTTGCCGGTGAGTTTATTGTAATGGCAGCACATTTGATGCGAATTAAGGCTAAAATGCTGCTTCCGCGACAATCATTTGAGGATGAAGAATTTGAAGATCCCCGTCATAATCTGGTGGAAAAACTATTAGAGTACCAGCAGTTCAAAGATGCTGCCACGGTTTTGGATAGTATTTTGAACGAACGTTCCCAGTATTTTCCAAAAGGGTTTTCCATGCCACCGCCAAAAGGTAGTGAGGATCCTGGCGTGTATTTAAAAGATGTTGGGTTGTATGATATTGCACGCTATTTCAAAGATGTAATGGAAAAAATGCCAGTAATTCATGATTACGAATTACACCGGGAACCGGTGAGTCTGGATAAACAAAAACAACTCATTTTATCGGGCTTCGATGAACAGGGTCGACTCTCTTTTTCATCTTTGGTAGGAAACCTGAAGTCAAAGTTGGAAATCATTGTTACTTTTCTCGCCATTCTAGAATTAACACGCCTGTTTCAAATAAAGGTGGTTCAGTCCAGTATATTTGGTGAATTGGACATCGTGCATATTCAACACAAAGCATGACAAAAGACGAACAAATCCGCATTATAGAAGCATTGTTATTTGCATCCTCTGATGTAATACACCAACAGCAAATTAATTTGGTGTTTGAGACAGATCCACCACAATTGAGTGATTTTATCGTAAAGTTAAATGAGGAATACGTCGCATCGAACCGATCTTTCTACATTGAGACCGTAGCAAATGGATTTCGATTAACATCGAAGCCAGAGTACGAAGTATGGATTAGAAGACTTCTGCAAAAAAGCGGTCGTCTAATGCTCTCTCAGGCTGCGTTAGAGACCCTGGCAATCATTACGTATAAACAACCCCTAAATCGATTCGAGATTGAATCTATTAGGGGTGTAGATTGCAGCGGGGTTATTAAAACGTTGCTATCACGACAGCTGGTGCAGATAAAAGGCCGTGATACAAGTCCGGGCCGTCCATTGCTGTACGCTACCACGCCTAAGTTTCTGGAATATTTTGGTTTGAATAAAATATCAGACATGCCCAAGTTGAAAGAAATGAAAGATCTTGAGGAAGAGCAACCAACCGATGAGCAAATAGATGCGTTTAAATAAGTATCTGGCACAAGCCGGAGTGGCATCTCGTCGCGAATCGGATCGTTTGATTCAAGCAGCGACTACCACTGTAAACGGAATCGTCATCACCGATCCGGCCTATGCAGTGAAACCGGACGATGAGATAGCGTACGATGGTAGAAAGCTGACACTCCCTGATTCGTACGATGTCATTATGCTTCACAAGCCCAAAGGGGTTATCACCACAGCAAAAGATACCCATGGACGGAGAACGGTCTTTGATTTGATCATGTACAACCAACGATTGTTTACCATCGGACGTCTCGATAAAGACACGACGGGTTTGCTTTTATTAACGAACAATGGTGAGCTGGCAAATAAGCTCATGCACCCTAGAAATCGCATATCGCGGATGTATGAAGCGGAAATTGAGGGTAGGTTGGACGATAAATTGACCCAGCGGATAAAAAAGGGTGTTTTTATTGGGGACAATGAGTGGGGAAATGCGGAAATAATGGATCAGAAAACAGTGAAGAAAAGGTCCAAAATTGTGTTACGACTGCGGCAAGGGAAAAAAAGGGAAATCCGGCGAATCTTCGAATTTCAGAATATCCGGCTGTTTTCGCTGCATCGAGTATCCTATGGTCCAATCGAACTGGGAAATTTACCCGTTGGACAATGGCGTACATTGACCGCCGAAGAAATAAAAACGTTACCTCATTAACCTTCATTTTTATCCACTAACAACTCATATTTGTTAAAAATTCTGCTGTGCCGGCTGGATCATTTTCAGCCATATTCTCAATCACCTTAAATCGTTGGTAATCTTATTGATATCAATTAACTTTTCCGGCTTATTGAGAATTGATTTTGATGATTATCGCAATAGACGGTCCAGCCGCTTCAGGGAAAAGCACAACAGCGCGATTGGTAGCACAACGCCTGGGGTTTACTTATCTTGACACGGGTGCCATGTATCGAACTGTAACACTGGCACTTTTAGAAAAGAATATTGCTTTCACCGATGTACGTGCCATTGAAAATGCAATGTCCCAAATGGATATCAGATTACCAGATAATTCGGGGCAATCAAAAGTTCTGTTAAACGGAGAAGATGTTTCTGACAAAATACGATCCGGTAAAGTAACAGAGAATGTGAGTGCAGTGAGTGCTATTTCTGAAGTGCGCAAATTCATGGTGAATTTGCAGAGGAAAATTAGTCAAGGATCGAATTGTGTTGTCGAAGGCAGGGATATTGGTACAGTAGTCTTTCCTGATGCGGAATGGAAATTTTTTGTTGTGGCGAATTCTAAAACGCGTGCATTAAGACGACAAAAAGACTTGGAAAAGTTAGGTGAGCACCGATCGTTGGATGAGTTGATAAAAGAAATTGACATTCGTGACCGGAAAGATTCGACTCGCGACCACAGTCCCCTGAAAAAAGCCAAAGATGCAATCGAATTGGATACATCGTCGTTAACTATTGATGAACAAGTTATGTTTATCATACAAACCATACATGAGTCAAAAGGAACACTTTAATGAGTGAAGAGAAAACAACTGAAAACGTTTCTGAAGTGGCAGAAGTAGTTGAAGAAACTGCAGACGTCAGTGCAGAGCAGGCTGCGCCAGAAACAGCGCCAGAGAATGAAATAGAATCTGAAGGTGAAACGTTAGCAGAGACTGAAGTTGAGACTGAAGCGGAACCGGATTCGACAACTGGATCTGTACCGGAAAAAGAACCAATCAATTATTTAGACCCGGATTTATTTAACGACATTCGTGTTGTTACAAAATCAGAGATGGTCGAAGCAAAAGATTCTTTTGAAGTATCGGAAGAAACCGAGATTAAGTATACGGGAACATTCACTGATATTTCTGAAAACCAGGTTATTACCGGTCGTGTAATTGGTATGAATGACAACGAGGTTTTAATTGACATCGGTTTTAAATCTGAAGGTATTATTGACCGTTCAGAATTTTCCGAAAAAGACCCGCCGAAAATCGGTGAGCAGATTGATGTGTATTTGGAGCACATGGAAGATCGAAGCGGGAATACAATTTTATCCAAAACCAAAGCGGACTTTATGCGTCGCTGGAACGAACTTAGAGATATATTTGATAATCAGATTACCATCCAGGGTTCAATTGTACGCCGAATTAAAGGTGGAATGATTGTGGATCTGGGAACGGTGACGGCATTCTTGCCGGGAAGTCAGATTGATGTGCGTCCAATACAGGATTTCAATGATTACCTGGATAAAGAAATGGATTTCAAAATTGTGAAATTCAATGAAGCACGCAAAAATATTGTTGTTTCCCATAAGGTGATCCTAGAAGAAAGTCTGAAAGAACAGCGTGAAGAATTATTTGGCAAAATCAAAGTCGGAGAGGTTCTTGAAGGTCGTGTGAAAAATATTACCGACTTTGGTGTGTTTATCGACCTGGGTGGCGTGGACGGTCTTTTACATATTACGGATCTATCATGGGGACGGGTCAACCATCCTTCCGAAATAGTTAAAATGGATGAAACCATCACGGTTAAGGTCATTGATTATGATGAAGAGAAAAAACGTATTTCCCTTGGTTTAAAACAACTCACGCCGCATCCATGGGAAAATATGATGGACAAATATCCCATCGACACGCAAGTCTCTGGGAAAGTGGTCAGTATGACCAATTACGGAGCTTTTATTGAGATTGAGCCGGGCGTTGAGGGATTAATCCATGTTTCAGAAATGTCCTGGACGCGTCATATCAAGAATCCATCCGAACTTTATTCAATGGGTGATGAAGTTGAAGCAATCGTACTTTCCATCGATAGTGAAGAACGGAAAATCAGTCTTGGTGTAAAGCAATTGCAGCCGGATCCATGGGATAAGATTGAAGAAAAATACATGGTTGGGACTGTTTGCACTGGTAAAGTGATGAACCTGACACAGTTTGGTGCTTTCATTGAACTGGAAGAGGGAATTGATGGGCTCATTCATGTATCAGATTTATCCTGGACTAAGGTGGTTCGCCATCCCAAAGAAATCCTTGAAAAAGGACAGGAAATTGAAGTACGTGTGTTGGAAGTGTCAAGAGATAGTCGACGGATATCCTTAGGATTAAAACAGGTAAACGATGATCCCTGGCCAGAATTGATGAAGACCTTTGAAACGGGTAAAGAAGTCACTGGTGAAATCATTCGCGTATTGGATAAAGGCATTATCCTGGCACTTGAGAATGACGTTGAAGGAATAGTTCCATTCGGTAAGCGATCGAAGAGAGAACGGAAATCCTTGGTACGTGAATTCAATCCGGGAGAATCCATTACAGGTAATGTTATGGAGGTTAAACCGGATGAGAAAAAAGTGGTAGTGTTTGTGGCCGAATTTGGTGACACGGATGAAAAAAAATCACCGAAGGATGAAATAAAGGAATATCTGGATACACAGGATAAACCTGCTTCACAAAAACTCGAAATACCTGATAGTGTAAATCAGGATTCGGAAGATGAAGAGGATGCCCCTAAAGAGGATACTTCATCCGACGATAGTAAATAAACCTGTAACAATCGGTTAACTGGAGCATAGATGTTTTCCAGGATTTCTGATTTTTTAGAACGCCAGTCTATCGGACTTAAGTTAGGTTCGATCGGTCTGGCGTTCCTGTTATGGTTATTTGTGGCCAGTGACAATCGTTTTACTTTTACCATTGATGTCCCGATTGAAGCACGAAATCTGAGTGCAAAAAAAGCGTTAAAGGAAGAAGCACCAGCTTCGGCCGAAGTACGATTCTCAGGAACCGGAAGGGCACTCTTTAAAGCCTGGCTATTAAAAGATTTTTATGATGATTTTAAATTGGTACTGGATTTGGAACGTATTTCTGAGGAACATGATTTCATACTAAATGAGTATTTTTCACAATACCCGCAAAAAGTTGTCATTCCAAATGCCTTCGATATAGTATTTGTGGAAGTTTTATATCCCCGCGAAGTTCATATTGTCCTGGATGAATACCAGGTAAAAAAAGTACCGATTACATCAAAAATACTGGTGGAACCAATGTCGGGATACCTTCAGGTAAATTCGATTAAATTTACTCCGGCAGTTATTGAAATCGCCGGACCCAAAGAAATTGTTCAGACTATTGATGTGGTAGAAACAACGGCGGATACATTAATGGATTTGCAATTTACAGTTCAAGATCGAATCGAACTGGCAAATCCATCTTCTGTAATTGAATTGTCAACCAGTGCAGTAACCTATACACTGGATATTCAAGCAATTAGCGAAAGAATTGTGAGCGATATTCCAGTGATCGTGCAGAGGGTCCCGCCAGGAATTCGTGTTTTTGTAAACCCGCGCACGGTATCCCTCACCTTGGTTGGAGGTGTCAATATAATAGAATCTGTAAATCCTGAGGATATTGATGTAACGATTGACTTTCGCGAACAGTGGAACACCCAAACCCAATTTTATGAACCTCGGGTACAGGTACCCATTGGAATGCAATGGCAGGATTTATCTCCCAGAAATCTTGAACTTGTTGTTACTAAAGAAGCTAATTGACTATTCTTGGGATAGAAACATCATGCGACGAAACCGCCGTCGCTATTTGCCGTAACAGCACGATACTCTCAAGTATTATCAGTTCCCAGAAAGTGCATATTGAATTTGGTGGTGTGGTGCCAGAAGTAGCCTCCAGAGAACATGAACTGCTGTTAAATTCTCTCGTTGAAGAAGCGCTGGCAAAGGCATCCTTGGAATTAGATGATATGGATGGCATTGCCGTAACACAGGGACCGGGGCTGGCTGGCACGTTGCTTACGGGTGTAATGTTTGCAAAAGGCCTGGCACTTGGATTACAGATCCCAATAGTTGGTGTTAACCATCTGGAAGCGCATATTTTTGCGAACTTCCTTGCGGATCCCTCGTTACAGTATCCGTTTGTATGTCTGCTGGTTTCCGGTGGTCATACACAATTATGGACGATTGAAGCAATGGGAAAATACACGTTACTTGGACAGACCAGAGATGATGCTGCAGGGGAAGCATTTGATAAAGGCGCAAGGATTCTAGGTTTGAATTACCCTGGTGGACCCGCGATCCAAGCGCTGGCAAAAAGCGGTAATCCAAGATCAGTAAATTTTCCGAAATCATTTTTAAAACCTGGAAATTTTGAGTTCAGTTTCAGCGGACTAAAAACTTCTCTTTTATATTTCATGGATGGCAATGCAGGCGATGATCATGTATCTAAAGCAGATGTTGCTGCCAGCTATCAGCAGGCTATTATTGACGTTTTAACATACAAATTGCACCAGGCGGTACAATCCTTTGGTGCGGATACTGCGGTTGTTGCTGGGGGAGTAGCAGCAAATTCAGCACTGCGACAATCCCTGAAAGAACATTTGGTGGGAACTCGAATTGTTTATCCCGATTTGGAATATTGCACCGACAATGCAGCAATGGTTTCTTACCTGGGAGAATTGAAAGTAGCACAAGGCTATATTTCTGAAGTCGATTTCGATATAATCCCCAATATGAAATTGGTCTAGATTCTTGTCAATAGAACTGCTGCGTCATTTAGATTTACCATTCTTTCTGCTTTTAGGCGGTGGAATAATCGTATTTATCTATGTGCTAAGATCAATTTGGAATAATCCATCCATCCGGTGGATATACAGTGTAAGAATCCTTGTTTTCCTGGCTTTGGTATTTGGCATTACACAACCCCAGTTTTCGAGAGTACGCACTCGTGTAAAAGATCTACCCTGGGTCATGTTTATAGATAATTCATTAAGTATTAATTATCATTCAAATATATCGCTCACTTCAATTAATACCGGTCTCCAATCCCTGGTTCAACAAATCCGAAATCAGGGAGTGCAATTACAACTGATTCCTTTTTCCGGTGAGATGGAAAAGGAGCAGGAGAAACCATTGATTTCAGGAGAGGGCACATCTACGGATATTGGCAATGTGATTCAGTATATTCAGAACAATAAGTCAACTGAAATAGCCGGTGCGATTTTATTAAGTGACGGCCAGACTACCAGTGGATCTGACCCGGTTCTTGAAGCAAAAAAAATACATGTTCCCGTTTATGCCATTGCTGTTGGAGATACAACACCCATGGTTGATGTGACGATTCAGTCTGTTGATGTTCCAACTGTTGTTATTAAGGGTGAAGATGTGGAGGCCAACGTAACTATTTCAGGCGTAGGTCCCGTAAATGAACGTGTAAATGTGAGCTTAATGAGCGGCAAAGAATTATTAGGCTCAAAATTTATTCGCCTGCATGGTGATGGTAGTCAGACGCGAGTTAATTTTCATTTTACACCGTCACAATTAGGGAAGAATAATTACACAGTTGCCACATCGTCGTTATCCGATGAAATAAATATTGAAAACAATAGGTTATCATTTGATGTTTCTGCATTAAAAGATGAATACCATGTGGCATTGTATACTGGAGCCCCATCCGAAAACACCACTGTTATTAAACGTTGGTTAAAAAATCACCCCAGGGTTAAAGTCACACATATAATTCAAGATGCTCCGGATTTTGAAAAAAAGGCAAAATTGTTCTGGCCACTACCGTTTGATTTAATTGTTTTTGACAATTTTCCTGTCACGCCCCTAAATGTTCAAACACAGCGAATATTGGCGAAGAAAATTGTATCCCAATCTTCAGCGATTTTCTGGATAAATGGACCGAATGTTTCTGAAAACAGTTCTCGGACAATTTTCCCATTATTGCATGTTGCGGAGAGCAGTAAATCCGATTCATTAGCTTCCGACAGAACGCCTGTTATTCTCGACGAGAATTGGGTTAAACTGCCGCTTGCACTGAATAACCCTAATCTGGAATCAATTGTTGATCGATTTCCACCAATGAAATACGGAATACTATTGGAATCTACTATACCATCATCATGGTCCATTCTATCGTTTTCTGAAAGTGACATTCCAATTTTATTAATAAATGAAAAGGAATCATTAAGAAGCGGAATATGGACAACACCTGATTTTTCTCAGACGTATTACAAAATGCTGTATACCAGCGAAAGTGATTTTACTGAAAACATATTTCGTGGGGTATTTTCATGGTTAATGAAAACAGGTGGAGACCAGGAGTTGTATTTTCGATTTAATAAGAATCGATACCAGCAGGGTGAGGAAATACTGGTCACGGGAAATAAAATTGGGGAAAAATCATCGCCCTACTCCGATGTTTCCATAACCATTCTGAAAGATAGTGTATTGGTGAATACATACGATTTACAATACAATGCATTAAAAGAAAGATGGGAGGGATCATTTTGGGCTTCGTCACCTGGAACATACCATTACGAAATCCGTATGCTGGCAGGTACATCCATTTCAAAGCAAGTGGGCGATTTTACAGTTGAAGAGAGCCAGATTGAATTAAACAAAGTATTTGTGAATACAGGGCTACTGAAAGGTATTGCTGATGAAACGGATGGACATTTTTTTTGGTGGCACGAAAAAAGCAACGTTGTGGAATATGTTAAAGAAAAATCAGAAATTGAAAAATCCAATATTAAGTTTTTACCGACTGAATCCTGGTGGAGCTTATTAATCATTCTATTCTTACTGGCAGTGGAATGGAGCTGGCGGAGATATAGAGGACTTCTATAAATAACGTTTCATCCCATCTGTCGAAAACCCTTATTTTCTCCATCAACCTTTTGAAAGAAAAATGAAAAAAATTACGTTTATTGGAACCGGATACGTCGGTCTGGTCAGTGGAACTGGTATATCAGACTTTGGCCATAATGTTATTTGCGCAGATATTGACAATGGTAAGATTGTGGCTCTCCAAAATGGTCATATACCGATCTATGAGCCCGGGCTGGACGAAGTTGTAAAACGAAATGTTAAGACGGGACGATTATCCTTCTCGAACAACGTGGATAATGCAATCCGTTCTGCAGATGTAATATTTATTGCTGTTGGTACCCCGGAATCAGATGATGGGTCAGCTGATTTATCAGCGGTCTTTGAAGTTGCAGAATCAATTGGTAAAAATTTAAAATCGTATAAAGTCATTTGTACAAAGAGCACTGTTCCCGTTGGAACAGGAAAAAAAATAATCAATATCATTAATAAAAATAAACCTGATTCAGTACAGTTCGATTACGTTTCAAATCCGGAGTTTTTGCGCGAGGGAGCAGCTCTTAATGATTTCATGAGGCCGGACAGGGTTGTCATTGGAGCCACATCTGGAAAAGCATTTGAAATTCTCAAAGATGTCTATCGGCCATTATACATTAACGAAACCCCCATGATTCATACGGATGTGGCATCGGCAGAAATGATTAAATATGCCAGCAATGCATTCCTGGCATTGAAAATTTCGTATATAAATGAAATTGCGAACATCTGTGAAAAAGTTGGTGCAGATGTTCATACTGTTGCAAGGGCAATGGGAAACGATGGCCGCATATCGCCAAAATTCTTACACCCGGGCCCGGGCTTTGGAGGATCTTGTTTTCCTAAAGACACAAAAGCACTGGTTCATCTTGCGAATGATATTGGAGAAAAAATTAAAACCATTGAAGCTGCCGTTGAAGCGAACAAAGCTCAAAAAGAGCGTATGGTTCACAAGCTGCTGGCGTTACTACCAAAGGACAGTAAAGGAGAAAAAATTGCTGTCTTGGGGTTGAGCTTTAAACCGAACACTGATGACGTAAGAGATTCATCAGCGATTGATATGATTAAAGGATTGCAACAGAGTGGTGTAAAAATTGTTGCCTATGATCCTATCGCAAATGCTAATATGGAAAAATTATTTCCACAAGTAGACTACGTAACCAGCTGGCAGGAAGCCGTTCGCGACGCAGGTGCAGTAGCCGTTATGACGGAATGGAATGAGTTTAGGGGATTGGACCTGGAAGAGTTGGCATCACTGGTAAAAGAAAAAGTGATTTTAGATACGAGAAACATTCTTAACACCAGCGAATTACAGCGCCTGGGATTCTCATACGACAATGTTGGCAGGAAAACGCTGCCGTGAAGATAATACCATCAAGCATCCCAGATGTTAAAATCATTGATCCGCTAGTACACGGCGATGAGCGAGGTTATTTTTTTGAATCGTATAAAGCTTCAGTATTTGAAAATTATCAATTGCCAACAAACTTTGTTCAGGATAATCAGGCCAAATCTCAACTGGGAGTTTTACGGGGCTTGCACTACCAGTTGGAATTTGCCCAGGGAAAGCTAGTAACCGTACCTGTGGGACATGTATGGGATGTGGCCGTGGACTTACGGCAATCTTCGAAAACATTTGGCCAATGGGTGGGATTTGACCTTTCTGAAGATAATCATAGAATGGTATACATTCCCGAAGGATTTGCACATGGTTATTGTGTCTTGTCTGACATTGCGGTTTTTCAATACAAATGCACAGAGTATTATCATCCCGAGGATGAGTATGGCCTAATGTGGAATGATACATCCCTTAATATAGATTGGCCAATTAACGATCCAATTATTTCACCAAAAGATATGAAGCATCCCAATTTTAAATCATTGAATACAGAGAACCTATTTGCATAATATGAATACATTTCTTGTCACCGGAGGAAGTGGGTTTATTGGGTCAAATTTTATCCGATTTATTCATGATGCAATTCGTGATGCTCTCATCATAAATTTGGATAAACTCACCTATGCTGGAAATCCTGAAAACCTAAAGGACCTGGAACATTCTGATCGGTATATTTTTGAAAAGGGTGATATAGTAGACAAAAGCCGGGTAAAACAACTATTCACGACCTATAATCCTACCTTTGTCGTCAATTTTGCGGCGGAAAGCCATGTGGACAGATCTATTTCCGGGCCTGATGATTTTATTCAAACAAACATCGTTGGTACCTATAACCTGTTGCGTGAATCGTTGAACTACTTTTCCGAATTGCCAGATGCAAGAAAGAAGAAATTCAGGTTTCATCATGTTTCGACTGACGAGGTATACGGATCATTGGGAGACAAGAACTATTTTATAGAATCTACTGCCTATGATCCCAGCTCCCCTTATTCGGCCTCAAAGGCATCATCGGATCATTTGGTCAGGGCGTGGCACCGTACATTTGGGTTACCCATTCTTGTTACCAATTGTTCTAATAATTATGGACCTTACCAATTCCCGGAAAAATTAATTCCATTGATGATTTTGAATTGCCTGGAGGAAAAACCACTACCAGTGTACGGGGATGGGAGAAATGTACGTGATTGGCTATACGTGGAAGATCATTGTGATGCTATTCTCCATGTTCTAAAAATGGGTAGCGTGGGTGAAACGTACAATATTGGTGGAAATAACGAGATACGAAATCTGGAAATTGTCGAGACTATTTGCGATATCATGGACGAGATGAAAACCAGAAAAAATGGGAAATCATATCGAGAACTCATTACATTTGTAAAGGACAGACCTGGCCACGATTTCCGCTATGCCATTGATGCTACAAAAATAAAAAATGAACTGGGATGGCTACCAAAACAAACCTTCCAGTCCGGTATTCGTACTACAATTCAGTGGTATTTGGATAATTC
>CAZZIU010000023.1:0-29173 GCA_964654545.1 uncultured bacterium | reverse complement strand
TATTGAATAAAAGTAATTCAAACCCCCAATTACACCTTTTACTTTATATGAGTACTTGTGTCCTCAAATCAATCATTTCACATACAAAAATAAAACCAAGGAGAAACGTATGAATCGTTTATTTATTGTAATAACACTGATTGTACTACAAACTTTTATGTTTGGTCAAGTACTTACCACAGCATCAATCAGCGGACGTGTGACCAATAGCAATAATGAACCATTATTGGGGGCTAATGTTGTTGCAAAACATCTCCCCTCTGGGATTATGAGTGGAACGATTACTCGCGATGATGGGAATTTTGATTTACCAAACTTGCGTGTAGGTGGTCCATATGAAATTACTGCAACTTATATTGGCTATCGTGAAGAGTCATCTTCGGAAATATTTCTAAACCTAGGTGAAAACTTGCATCTTGGTTTTAGTCTCGCTGAAGAAGCTATTGAAATGTCAGCCCTGGAAGTTGTGGCTGACCGAAATGCTGGTAAAACCGGCGCTGAATCACAATTCACTGAAAAAAACATCAAGGATATGCCTACCGTTGAACGAGGTCTATATGACATTGCCAAACTTAATCCTTATGTTGTAGAAGGTATGGGTGGTGAAATTAATATTGCAGGCCGGCATCCCAATTATAATAATATTAAAATAGATGGGGCTGTTCTGAATGATGTATTTGGACTAGCTGACAACGGTATGCCTGGTGATCAAGCGGGAACACAACCAATCAGTCTGGACGCTATAGAAGAGTTGCAGGTTTCAATTGCACCTTTCGACGTACGTCAGAGTGGTTTCACTGGTGGCGCTTTAAACGCTGTTACTCGTAGTGGGACTAATAAGTTGGACGCTTCAGCCTATATGCATACACGTAACGAATCAAATATTGGCGACTTTATAGAGGATGATGGAACCGTCAATTCATATCCGGAATTTTCCGAAAAAATTTACGGCATCCGTGTAGGAGGTCCTGTTATCAAAGATAAAATGCATTTCTTCATCAGTGCTGAAACCAGTAAAAAAACCACTCCAAATACTATCACGCTTGAGTCGGGTCAGGCTCAAAGTTATACTGGGTCTGTTAACATCACCCGTATTGACAGTATTCTTACCCATAAATATGGTATTAATACAGGTGGTACAGAACCATTCGATTCTGAAACGCCTAGCTTGAAGTTGCTGGTAAAATTAGATTTTAATTTAAGCGATAAACATCGCTTGTCTTTCCGACATAATTTTGTTGATGCCAGTGATGACATTAACGCACGTTCAACCAGTAATTTTTACTTTGGTAATGCAGGCTATGTCTTCAATCACAAACAAAATTCCTCAATGCTCCACTTGTACAGCAGCCTAAGTAATAAGATGTCTAATACATTTACTGCTGGGTTAACATCAATTCGGGACTATCGGAATGAGCAAGGCTCTAATTTACCCTCATTCAATTTTGGATTCTGGTCGGCTGCCGCCGGAGCCGAGCAATATTCCATCGGAAATAAACTGGATCAGGATATTTTCCAAATTTCTGATAATTTCAGTTATTATGCTAATCAGCATACCCTGTCAGCCGGATTCAATATGGAACGTTATAACTTCGTAAACGGGTTTTTCAGAAACTTCAATGGAACCTATTACTTCTTTGGTGATAGTCTATTAGATAAAAGTGAAACGTGGAGATACGAATTGACTTATTCGGCAATTGAAGGGGACCCTCAACCTTTTGTTGAATGGAGCTCAACTCTACTGGGATTCTATGGTCAAGATATTTGGAAAGTTAGTGATCAGCTTAAGTTAACGGCTGGAGTGCGATTGGATATTCCCCTATTTCCTGAAAATCCGGCAGCCAATGATACTGTTGCTAAATATTTTAGTGATATGGATATTAAAACAAACCAAATGCCAAGTGGTAATCTCCACCTTTCACCACGACTCGGTATTAATTATAATATGCATGATAAAAACAATACCGTAATTCGGGGCGGAATTGGAGTCTTTTCAGGTTCTCCAAAATTCGTCTGGATGTCTAACAACTACAGTAACAGTGGTAAACTATTAAAAACAGTCCGCACAAGCGAGCAAGTACCTGTTTTATTGGATCGGGAAGAACAAATTGATAGCCTGATTGCAATGGGAATCATAACCGATTCTTATCAGAAATCTGAAATTAATGTGGTGGATAAGGACCTCAAATTTCCACAGGTTCTAAGAACTAATCTGGCAATTGATCGTAAACTACCATTTGGTTTGAATGGTACATTCGAATTTCTTTATTCCAAATCAATTAATGACTATAAATATGAGCAGATGAACGCAGTGAAAGATGGTACTCTTATGGACGGTCGTAATCACTATACTGAATTTGGAGTAACTGATCAATTCTACCATGTAATGCGCGTTACAAATACGAACAAAGGTTATCAGTACAACCTTACCGGTATAGTTGATGGAGAATGGGATTTAGGTCTTGGTATTCTTAGTGCTGGTTTATCTTACACTTATTCACAGGCTAAGGATATTAATAGTCTAACATCATCCCAGGCTAAATCTAACTGGAAATATAATCCCGTTGGAATGGCAACCAACGATCCAAATTTAACTTCTTCCCTTTACGAAGTTCCCCATCGGATTGTTGCTAATATTGGCGGTACGGTTGATATGGTTAAAAATTTCCCGACTACTATTTCCATTTATTATGAGGGGAAATCTGGAAACCCATTTAGCTACAAAGGAGAGGAAAGTGATGAGGATTATAACGGTGACGGTGATGCTAGAAATGATCTGATCTTTGTATTTGATGATCAATCCAAAGTAAATCTCGTTGATTCAAATGGAGATCCAGCCTGGACTGCGTGGACCGCATTTGTAGATCAGGATGATGCCTTGAAAGAATTCAAAGGTAAGATCATCGATCGTAATGCCGCCCGGCAACCATGGCGGAATCGTCTGGATTTGCGCATATCTCAGAATGTTACAAACAAATTTGAATTGACGATTGATATTCTCAATTTTGCCAATTTCCTAAACAGTGATTGGGGACAGTTTGAATATGTTCCTTTTGGTACAGTTGACTTACTCAATTTCGTAGAATTTGAAGATGACGATTTCACGAAAAAACCCACATTCGCTTTTGATTCTGAGCGCTACGAGAAAACAGAAGATGTCTATGGCATCGATGATTTCCATTCTCGTTGGCAGTTGATGATTGGATTTCGCGTAAATCTCTAATTGTTACAATGGTGTAAAAGCCCCTCAATCGAGGGGCTTTTTTTAACTAAAACAATTAATGACTACACATAAACATCCTTTTGTCGGCATTGCTGGAAATATTGGTGTTGGTAAAACAACCTTTACCAAAATTATTGCCGAACGATTACACTGGACGCCCTATTATGAATCGGTGGCAGACAACCCTTACCTGTCTGACTTTTATGGTGATATGAACCGATGGAGTTTTAATCTACAAATATATTTTCTCCATCACCGTTTTCGGATGCAAACAAAGATCGCTCATGATGAGTCCGGTGCCATTCAAGACCGCACCATTTATGAAGATGTTGAAATCTTTGCAAAAAATTTGCATTTGCTCGGAAATATGGATGAGCGCGATTGGCAGAATTACCAGCATCTTTTTGAGCTTATGACATCCTATTTACGTAAGCCTGATTTAATTATATATCTGAAAGCTTCAACGGATACTCTAATTACACGCATAAAAGGACGTGATCGTGATTTTGAAAAATCTATCGACCCAGAATATTTACATCAATTAAATATCTCTTATGTTCGATACGGCATGAAATTAGGATCGCTTCCATTGGAGTTTGGTGTTCATCTGCTTAATGCTCTTGATACCGAATATATTAATGAAGCTGTTGATGGATCAGACTATACAAAAGATGATCTAGATGTTTTTTATGGTCTGGGTCGTCGTTTCAATCTGAATGTTAATGTCAAATTATAACCCACATTAATACATCACATAAAAGCCCCTCTCTTGAGGGGCTTTTTTATTTTCCAAATTATTAATATGTAACTTAATTTCTATTATTCTTGAACATGTGAAAGGTGTGTTTTGTGAAAAATAAATTGTTTTTATTAATAATTCTCTTCTTCTCTTCTCTAACGTTCTCCGATGTATCTAATTATTCATATCGCATCAAGGGAATGGGAACATCAATCCTTGATTTTACTCATGACTCTTATAGTGATGTGTTTTATAATCCCGCCTACATCTCTAATATAAATGGATTACAGATTTACACAAATCTGAGCAATCTTGGAAATGCAATTCCTATTTCAATGCTTGGAAAAGAAATGTCGTTTCTCCAGAATTCTGTTTATCCCTCCAATTTAGTTGGGTTTTTAGGGCGCTGGAAATTTTTAAGCGGTGGTGCATTTTATGTAACCGAAGGATATGATATTACGACAAATGTTTTAGATAAAAACAATGATACAGAATCATATTATGATTTCTGGAATGATACGACATATTCATATTCAGGAAATAGAAAAAGTGATTATACCGCTGGACTCCATTTTGGCAGTAGACAAATTATTGGCGTTGGAACGATAAATTTATTTGGTCTTCGATTTGGTGTTATGGCAAAATTCAAATCATTTAAGTTTGGATATAACTATGAAGACAATTATCACAAGGAAGAATATGAGAGTAATAAGCTTTCCTATAACTATACGCGGAATTCTACAGGTGAATTTGGAACTGATGGAACTTTTGTGGGTCTTATTGCTGGAACTGTTATTGGTGGAGAAAATACTGAGCTGAGTATTAGTGGTGGTATCCAACCTGGTGGAGCAAGCTTCACCTCAAAGTTTTTTGATGAATATATAAACGATCCTTATTACTATAGTAGCGATTATTATCAATATTATGATGACCCAAATGGAAATTTTAGGATCGAAAAAGACGATAATACAAGTAATCTCAACTTGATTGGTTCAGAATTGTTTGCCAGTGCAAGATTAAGAAAAAAGGTTGGAGAATCAACCTTTACAAGCCTATTTGGACGTGTCTCTACAGCACTTTTCCCAATTAACATCACTGATGAAAATGAATATTTATATGAGCGAGATAGGCCTAATTATCAAGTACAAGACTGGGACGGAACATATTATACTGAATATGGATATCACTGGTTAGAAAAATCTCAGTCCAAAGAGAACGGTGATGGTTCAGTAAATTTCTTTAATATTGCTAGTGGGCTTGGTGTTGAACATCGTTTTGCCAATGATGCTCTATTTATACTTGGTGTCAAAGGTAATTATGTGCACATAGGCTCTGAAATAAATAAAAATTCACGGACCAGATCTTATACATACCAAAATTTAGACAATGATCCGCAAGTCGACGATTTTGGGTATATCCAAACTATAGATTATAACAATCCATTTAAACTAAATATTAGTGCTAATATTCTGTATCTTGAAGTTCCATCTTCAATCGAAACCTATTTGGTAAAAAAGCTAAAGTTTAGAATTGGATCGAATCAAATTATTCCCCTATATGGAAACGGTGACTATCTAACCGAATATGACAATAAACCAAACGAAATAACTACAATATACACGCACGGTCCTGAGACTGGTACGACTGTGATTGAAAATGAATCAGATGGTAATACTGAAAATTCAAGCATAGAGGCATCAATTTCTTCGACAAACTTTAATTTTTCAAGCTACCATACTGGACTTGGTTATGATGTTAATGAAAATATTACTATTGATATATTGCATTATTCAAATCTTACTCATCTAAATACTTGGTACTTATCATGTACCATTAATTTTTAAATCTTATCTTAAAAGTAAAAGCCCCTCTCTTGAGGGGCTTTTTTATTACACCAATAATTTATAATACTGGTTTTAATCGCCGGTCAATAATCTTACCCTTCTCATTTCTGAGAGTAATAAGCAATTCCTTTTGCTCAGGATTATACGTGAATTCTTTTGATTGTTGCAGTGCATTGTGATAATCATAATAATCAATTCTATATAGGTTGTTTTTCTCCCGATAAAACAACTGGTGCCATCCCAATAAAGAATCCTCCGCGGAAAAATATTTCACAGTGATTGCTCGGTCATCGTTCCGTAATCCCGCGAGAGGGGTTGTATCGTAGTGAAAAGAGTAATGATACATTTGAATACCAAAGCTATCAAATACAGTTACCGTTATTACGTGACGGTGGTGCTCATCTAGGGTGTATAGGGCCCACCAATCCGGTCGTAATTCACTGGCTTTGTCAGAATACAAGTGCGGGTTGTTCTGTAGCATTGTTGTGTTGATATGATAGGTTTCTTTAAACATGTTATACAGCCCTGTGGAATCACGCATAAATGTGGTTGTTTTGACTGGTCTTGATCGAATTCTGTATTCAGTTACTGATTTCAAAAACCCCAGAGAATCAAACGCCGCCTCAAAGAAGTTCGAAATAGCATTTTTGTGAGGTATTGGTTTTCTCAATGTGCCTCTAACCACATTCCAGTTTTTATAATATTTCTTGTCGCGTGTTTTGCTAACCGTTAATCGTTGTCGCTTTTTCTCTTTAACTACCATTGAATCTGAATCCACTTCAGCAGCTTCCTCCGTGATTATGGCGATAATCTCTTTTGGTGTATCATCAACGATTTGCGCTGTTGAGTCAATTGAATTTGTATCCGGGGGAAAATCGTCAACTTGTTTGTCTGTTTTCTTCTCATCCTCTACCATGTTTTCTGCTTGTTCAACAAATTCAATTTCTACATTTTGTAGCGTCACAGGTGGTGACCGCCGATTCCAGTAGGCTGCATGTTGAATAATTTGGTTTGAGGGATTCATTTCCGCCTGCTGCTCCGGAGATAAGGGTATAAATGGTTTTCTTTCAACCGTGGTTTCTCGATTGCTTTCAAAAATTTTGAGTGAATCGTTGCCGATTACACCCCTTTGGCTTTCAATATATTCAATATTATTAATAGTCCCTTCCGACGAGTAGGTTATCTTGAAATATGATTTTCCCTCTAATTCATTTGCGTCAATTTCATTACCGAAAATGGTGTTTGGTTCGTCAGGAGCCAAATAGTATTTTACAATTGTATCATCCCGGGCAAATAACGTTGCTATAATGCACAAAACAGCAAAATGGCGCATTATGTTACCCAGGTTAGAATAGCCAGAATGGCCATTACCATGGCAAAACCAACCCAGCGACCGCTATTAACGGACCTTTGATATTCTCTCACTTCTTCTGCAATACCCGTATAATTCAACGCCACGTCGACCGTTTTTCCTTTTTCAACCAACACATTCACTGTACCCATTCTGATAATGTCATGGATACGTCGATCTCTAGGAAATAGGGACTGATACGGATTATCCGTGTCTGGAAAATAACTCACACGATGCCATCCCGGAACCACTTCGACGGCCCGATTGAGGGGAGCAACACCCACCTCAATCCCGTCTATATAGATTGGGATTCCCGGGGTGTCAGCGCTTATGAACAAGGCCGTTGTTTCTGGATAGTCTTCCCATTTGATTTCCTGCCCATTTATACCGCACAAGAGGAAAAGTATTACCCAAAACCTATGATTCATGTCAGAGCTTTCATATCCTGTTGTATTTGTGCCACCTCAACTGCCAGACTGGTTGCATCCTCACCGGCCTGTTCCTTGGCACGTATTTCAAGACGCAATTGCTTGATTTTTTCCCGCAATGGTTCTATTTGTAGAATCCGGGTACATTCCTCAAGGATGCGATTTGGATCCTGATTTTCCTGAATGGTGGTAAAAATTTCACTCACTGCCTGGTGTTCCTGTTTGGAAGTAAATGTGTCAAGAATGGACGCATAGGGAATCGATTTTTCATAGATAGGCAGCAATGCTTTTGCCAGTTTTTTTAAAAAGGGGTCCGAAAACCATTCCAGGTGGATTTTGTCTTTCGCCGCATCCCTGGATTCTATATCATTTCCGGCCAATATTTTGATTAATTCCAATTGCGCTTTTTGGGTGCGGGTGGTAAACCGAATTCGTTCATCCGGCATTGGATCGTTACCGCCATAACCCTTCCCTCGGGCACGGCGAAGAAAGCCCTGAAAGCGTTTTACCAAATCCTCTTCGGCTATACCCATTGTTTGTGACAATTCCCTGATCATCGATGTACGAACCAGCGTATCCTTTATGCGTGTCAATTGACGTAAAATATCATCGGCAAGTTGAGATTGTTCATGAACACTTTTTTCCAGTGTTTTGGTGGTGCGAACCTGAAAGAGAATTACGTTTTCTGCTTTATCGATCTTTTGTCGCACCGTATCGGCGCCTGCTTCGCGCACCCAATCATCCGGATCCGTTTGATCTGGCGGTTGCAGGATTTTCGGCTCTAGACCACCTTCTAATAGCAAATAGGCCGCTCTGATGGCAGCGCTGGTACCGGCGGTATCACCATCATACAGGACCACAACAGTAGAGATGAATTTGCTCAATTGTTGTACATGTCTCTCTGTCAACGCAGTACCAGAAACGGCGATAACGTTTTGAATCCCCGCTTCGTAAAGTCGAAGGAAATCGGTATATCCTTCAACCAGCAATGCGACACCGGCTTCGTTAATTTTTTTTCTTGTGGCGTGCAGGCCGTAGAATACATCGCTTTTGCGGTATAGCTGCGTTTCAGGGGAATTTAAATACTTTGCCGGATCATCTTTACTCAGTGTGCGACCGCCAAAAGCAACAATCTTACCGGTACGATCAAAAATAGGAAACATGATCCTATTACGGAACCGATCAAACACCCCTTTTTCTGTTTGACTAAAAAGCCCTGATTTTCCGATTTCCTCGGCGGTAAATCCCTTTTCTCTCACATTTAAATATAGGTTTTCAAACGAATCCGTGGCGAAACCGACGCCAAATTCTCGCAAGATATCTTCACTAAAACCGCGTTTTTTTAAATAATCCAGTGCAGCTTTTCCTGTATTCTTATACAGATTATTTTGGTACAGTGACTGGGCATATTCATGAATCTGATATAATCGACTCCGGAGCTCTGTTGAACCGGGACTGCCACCTTCCATTTTTACTTCAACTCCGTATCGCTGACCAAGTTTTTTTATGGCATCAACAAATTCGATTTTTTCGTATTCCATTACGAAATTGATGGCATTTCCACCCTTCCCGCAGCCAAAGCAGTGAAATATTTCTTTTTCGGGGGCAACACTGAAGGATGCGGTTTTCTCATGATGGAATGGACAAACGCCAAAATAATTGCGCCCACGTTTTTTTAAATCAACATATTGGGATACCACATCAAGGATATCCGCAGCGTTGCGAACCCGGTCTATTGTCTCCTGAGAAATACGGGCCACTAGATGTTTTTCTCCGGTAGGATTCCCTTGGTCATGAGGCTGTTCATGTATTCTTCGCCGGTTTTAACCGGATCACTCCAGCCAAAAAAGTCAATCACCCTGTAACGAATTTTTGCTGTTTCCTGCACCAGATATGAATGGCGATGAAAAATGTCTGACCATTTTTTCATCGGAGAAATATCCACCAGCCACACAAATACGATTACAATGATCAATCCTTTGAGTGCGCCAAACAAGAACCCGAGTCCACGGTTCATCCACTGCGTCGATCCGGATACGATTAAATAGTGAATCAGATGTGTAATAAATCGGGTGACCAGCAGTGAAATTCCAAAAAGAAAGGCATAAGCAAACAATAATGCAATCCACGGGTCCAATGCAATTACGGATAGTATAATCCCGGCCACATCAATATAAAATGTTAATCCAATGATCGCAGCGAATATTAAGCCCAGTAGACGTCCGAGTTCCTCAACAATCCCACGGTTAAAGCCGGCTGCCCCCATACCGACAATAAAAAAACCTGCTAATATGTCTAAAAACAATCCCATGAACCAACACAAACTATCCCAGTATTTCTTTCACGAAGTGTTGTGCCAATTTTCCATCCACTCTGCCAGCACCTTCTTTCATTAGTACCGGCATTATTTTACCCATATCTGACATGGACGTTGCCCCAACGTCCTTAATGATTTTTTCGACCAGTACCTTTATTTCTTCCGGCGATAACATCTTGGGCAAATAGTATTCATAAACCAAGATTTCCTTTTCTTCATTTTCCGCTAACTCCTGACGATTGCCCTGGAGATATAGGGCAATGGATTCTTTACGCTGCTTGACCAGCGATTGCAGTACTTTAATTTCCTCCTCCCGGGTTAAATCTTCCCGCTTTTCAATGCGCTTATCTTTCAGTTTTGCAAGGGCGGTACGCAGCGCGGTTGATTGCAGTTTATTGCCCTTTTTCATGGCGTTATACATATCTGATTGGATGGTAGTAAAAAGGGACATTTCCTCTCCTGTCACTAAGCCTGATCGATTCGTTTCATGGCCATTAATAATTGATCTTTGTTCGTTTCAAATCCGATATACCGACGCCCCATTTTTTTGGCTGCAACGCCAATACTCCCACTCCGCGCAAAAGGATCCACAACCCAGTTTAGTTTAAAACTGCTGGACGAAAGAATGCGCCGCAGGATACGCTCGGGTAGGTCACCATCAATGGCAGTGGTTATATCAGATTGAATATCGGACCAAAGATTGGCTCGTTCGGTTTCCGATCCTTTGCCAACGGTATGCTTATCAAACATAAAATCGTCAGTTTTTGTGGCAAACCAGATGTCGCTAATAACATTTCGCCATGTCCCGGTTTTTCCCATATTCGGGGCTTTTTCGTCCCGCCAGGTAATACGTGTTTGCAAATTAAATTGGTTGTTCAATAAAGATTGATACATTCCTGAATAACGCCAATCGCAAATGAGATAACACATGCCCGTTGGTTTTAATATTCGCCAGGATTCCTTCAGCCACTCGCTGTTCCATTGATAATATTCCTGCAAAGACATTTTGTTGCCCTTGTCTTCCGGGCCCCGCCATGGATTCTTTGGTGGATCGGCAATGAGCAGGTCCATGGAATTTTCAGGTAATTTGCTCAGACCGAGCACCGCATCACCAAAAAACAGGCCTTCATATTTCTTATCCGGTGCCATGGATAAATCCTGAACAGTTTGAATCGCTGGCAAATAACGATTCAAATCGGAAATACTTAATCCCACATAAGGTTCAAGCGGGTTGAAAAACAACGGGTTCGATGGGTCTTTTTGTCTGTCTGACATAGACAGAATTTAGGTAGAAGCACAGGAAAACGGGATATGAATTCCCGTCAATAATTTTACTTTAACGGATATTTCTCCGAAGGGAGCGTGGCCGATCCAAAACTTCTTTCAGCATGAATCCAAGCTGAAACGATGATCTTTTATGGAGCATCTCTACCAATCTTTTATTGGCATAGATTCCAGCCGTCGTTTTGGTAACTCGATCAGAAATATCATCGTCTTTCCCGGGAATAATCGCTGTATCAATTGATGGTACGACAACGTCTGATCCAATCCGATCGGTCTGTTCATCAAACCGCTTTTCTCTTTCATCTATGTCAGAAGAGAGTTCTTTGGCAAGTTGATCGTAATCTGGACTATCCCGGGTAGGAAGGTGTGGCTTGGGCTCAGGTTTTTTGGCTGGTATGGGATCAGAATCGAGATATTCCAACTCCTCTTCCAACCCAATCTCCGGTTCGACAACTTCCTCTTTCCAGGCGCCTCCAAAGAGCTCTCTGAAAATTTCGTCTTTGGTCGCGAATTGTGGTTTGGGCTCCGGTTCTTCTTCATTCATTCTGCGCCGGTTGGCGGCCTGTTGGCGTTTTTTCATCACCGCCGACAGGCCATACAGGATTAAGAGGAATAACCAGTAACCAATACCTTCCATCGGCTAGTCGTCATCCTCACTGTCATTAAGGGTTCCTTGTTCACTGGCCTGGGCAATCGAATCACGCATAGCCGTGTCGGCTTTTATGTTGTGCATGTTATAATAGTCGAATACACCGAGGTTACCATCACGGAAGGCTTCCGCCATCGCTTTGGGAACCTCTGCTTCAGCTTCTACAACTTTGGCGCGCATTTCCTGTGTCCGGGCTTTCATTTCTTGCTCTTCCGCAACGGCCATTGCACGCCGTGTTTCTGCCCTTGCACGCGCTACGCGCAGATCAGCTTCAGCCTGATCAGCTTGCAACCTTGCGCCCACGTTCTTACCAACATCAAGGTCCGCGATATCAATGGAGAGAATTTCAAATGCTGTTCCTGCATCCAATCCTTTATTTAATACTGCTTTGGATATGGCATCAGGATTTTCTAAAACGTCCGAATAGGTTGTGGCAGAACCAATGGCACTGACAATCCCTTCACCCACGCGAGCAATAACGGTATCGTCGGTAGCGCCACCTACCAGTCCGGGAATATTGGTTCGTACGGTTACGCGGGCTCGTGCCTTTAATTCAATACCGTCTTTTGCTACGGCCGCAAGATAACCTTCGGTTGGGGCGTTAATTACTTTCGGATAAACACTGGTTTGCACGGCTGACTTTACGTCCCGGCCGGCCAGGTCTATAGCCGTTGCCGTTTCATAGGTAAGTGGAATGTTTGCTTTTGCTGCAGCAATGAGCGCATAAACAACATTCTGTATGTTACCGCCAGCTAAATAATGGGTTTCCAACATATCCGTTTGGACATTATCCAGACCGGCCTTTTGGGAATTAATCACACTGTCAACCACCAATCGTGGAGCAATCTTTCGCAGGCGCATACGTATCAAATCAATAATCGTGATTTTTCCAATACCAAGACTGACAAGCGATTGAACCCACAATCCTAACGGAACGAAATAGAACAATAAAAAAAGAAAAAATAGCAGCGCTGCTAATAAAAATATACTTACGAAACTCAAGTCCATCTGATACCTCGTTATGTTGATGATGCTGGACGAACAACTATACGGTTTCCGTCCACTTTAATAATTGTGATAGGGGTGCCCTTATCAATGAAGGATCCTTCACAGACGACCGATATTCGCTGGCCCTCTATCATGGCCCATCCAGCCGGATGTAAATCCGTATCGGCAATACCGCCTTTCCCTTCGAAACCTTCCAGCCTGAGGGATGTTGTATATCCCAATTCTTCCTTTTGCCCTTCCGGAGAAGTAAGCTTTTGCCAAAACTCCGTTTTTATCATCAGTCGAAAGAGCAGAATAAGGGCAACCAACCCACCAAAGATTCCAATGGTAAATCCAGTCAATGCCATGGATGCAACTTCCTTCCCTACCGGTACACTGGGTAGTAATAGTTCGTACAATCCCCAAAGGATAAATCCAATGCCAGCAATACCTGCAATCCCAAAGCCAGGAATGACCAGCACTTCTATTAACAGCAGAAAAACCCCTGCGGCAATGATAAGGAGATCCGACATGGTTGCAAGCTGGGCAATATAGGATGCGCCCAATGAAAACAGCAAACACGCCAAACCAATCGAACCCGCCACACCCCAGCCAGGGCTTTGCAGCTCAAAGAGAATTCCCAAAAATCCAAACGTCATTAGCAAGGATGCCACCACCGGGTGTGTAAGGAATCGAACGAAATTTTCACTCCAATTTTCACGGGCTTCCTTTACTTCTGCCTCAGACAGATCCATGGCCGAAAGAACGTCATCAAATGTTTCATAGGAACCGTCTGCAATTTGATATTTCATTGCCAATTCTGTTGTCAATGTAATGAGTTTACCCTCTTTGCGACCCTCCAAGTCCAAGACTTCAACCGAATCACCGTCGATAACCAAATGGGTAAATGATAACTCCTCATCCACCATTCCTTTGGCTATATCCGTATTTCTACCACGACTTTCCGCCGTTGATGCCATTTCTTCGCGCATATAGCTGATGACTTTCTCCGTTCCCTTGTTTCCCTGCATATCTACGGCGGTGGCGGCACCAATTGTTCCGCCCGAAGTCATAAAAATGGATTCACAGGACATGGAAATAAGTGCTCCAGCAGAGATGGCCCGTCTATTGATAAACGCCACGGTTGGAACTTCAGCTCCCAATATGGCATCTTTGATCTGTGTTGCCGCATCCACGCGTCCCCCAAACGTATCTATGTCAAATATGACTACCTTGGCTTGATCGGATGCTGCGGATTCCAGGCTTCTTTCTATGTATGGAGGTAATCCCAGATCAATTGTTCCCTGAATGGGAATACGGTATACAATGTCGTTTGCAAATAAAATTGAAATGAAAAAAAATAGTGCTGTGCGTAAAAGACGTGTATTCATCGTGGGATTTTACCTGTTGGTTGAGGAATAAATCAATTTTTATGTCCGGTTTTCCGACGAAAGTTTGATTTCCGGTATGAAAGGGGTAATACGCATTCATTTTAAATTAAAAAAGCATGGTTTTTGTAATCCTCATTTCCGCTTAGATTTTCATCCGGTGCTTTATGAGAAAATCGATATAAATCCCATTATGCCTACGTCATCCATTACCTATCGAATACTGGAGTGGACGCACCACATTGTTTGTACCCTCCATCCAATGCAGCGCTTTCGCGTATCTGTCGTATTGGGAAAAATTCTTTATTTTCTTTTTCCAATTCGGAAAAAAGTGGCAATGCAAAACTTAAAAAAAGCATTCCCGTCCAAATCCCAATACTGGGTAAATAAAACCGTGTTCCAATGTTATTATTTCTATACCTGGAATCTTTTTCAGTTTATTTCATTACCCCAATCCTATTCTGAAACCAAATGGCATGTGGCGGGTCAAGATGTAGTGGATGATATCCTTAGCCGTAACCGTGGCGCCATTCTGGTTACTGGCCATTTCGGATCCTGGGAATTGCTGGGATCGTGGTTTGGTGCCCATGGGTACCTGGTTGCAAGTATTGTACAAAAACAACGAAATCGTGGAGCACACCATTTTTTTAACCGCCAGCGGGGTGCCTTTGGTATGATTCAAATTGATCGGAAAGCAACGTCCCGGGAAATGACAGATGTATTAAAAGATAATTATATACTCTCATTGCTCAGCGATCAGGATGCCAGAAAGCAGGGTGTGTTTGTTGATTTTTTCCGACAACCATCTTCTACGCCCAAAGGCGTAGCTATTTTTCACTACCGCTCTAAAGCTCCCATTATATTTGCAACCTGTTATCAACTTTCTTACAACGAATACGCTGTTGAGTTTAAGGAAGTGAAACCTCCGGAACGTCGAAGCGTTCAGGCACTGACCCAAAGCTTTACAACCATGCTAGAAGAAAAAATAAAAGAATACCCGGGACAGTATTTTTGGTTTCACAAACGCTGGAAGACGACACCTGAATGATTCGATTATCGATAACAGATACAGCTCTGCTATCCACAGCGATTGATGTCCTGAATCGGGAGGGTATTGTGGTCTATCCCACAGATACGCTTTACGGATTCGGAGTCGATGCCACCTCCGGTAGTGCTATTGCCAGACTTAATCGTCTAAAAAATCGATCGGGACCAATGAGCGTTATAGCGCCTGATTTAAAAACGGCACGAAATTGGACCAGGTGTACCGATAGCGAGTGGGAGCAAATAGTACAAATCCTTGGAGGTGCAACAACTGTCATAGCATCAGGAAACCCAACAATAGTACACCCCAACATCCTTGGTCAGAATCAATCGCTGGGCATACGCATGCCCGATCAACCTATCATCCTTAAGTTGGTTGAGGTTTTTCAAAAACCCATTACATCCACCAGTGTTAATCGCAGCGGCTCACAACCCTTAAACAATCCTTTGGATATTGTAGCTGAGTTTGAGAATGATATAGATTTGTTCATTGATGCAGGTATTCTTCCACCATCTAGCGGCTCAACAATTTATTTTCTAACCAAAGACGGATTAGAACAAATTCGATGATGCGTTTTTATTGTTCAACCCTGGCCCTGCTTATAACTGTTGCCTTAGGTCAATCTGGTGTTTCCCCATTTACCCCTGGTGAGATTTTAGAATATACAGCAAAGTTTAATATTATTCCTGCCGGTACAGCCACGTTGGAGCATCTTGGGATAGAATCGGTTGATGGTCAGGATGCGATTCGTGTGCAATTCCGTGCTGGGACAGGTGATGTTGCAGATCGTCTTTTTAAAATCCGTGATCGAATTGATACATGGTTGAGTGTTGAGGATTTGACAACGCTAAAGCAGGAAAAACGATTGCGCGAGGGTAGCTATCGAAAACACACACGGGTTGTCGTTGATCACAAAATGACCCGAATTATTACTTTATCCGACACGCTGGAATTGCAAGGTGAGCTGCGTGATCCTTATTCCTTATTGTATTACTTACGTACAATTCCTCTGCAGGTGGGAGACTCTCTGGCATTTAAGACGTTTGATAACGGTCGCTTCACAACATTCAAAGGACTTGCAAGCAAAAGCGAAACCCTGAAAGTTCCTGCAGGAAAATTTCAATGCATCAAATTTAGGCCGTATCGCAAAGATAAAGCCCTTTTCAAAAACCAGGGTGATATGATTGTATGGTTTAGCGAAGACGAACGCCGGATACCTGTTCAAATACAAATTAAATTGAAATTCGGGTCAATGCTTCTACGTCTTACTGGAATTTCCTATTCAGCTACCCCGTAAATAACCGCGAAAAATCATTGTAGATCACGGTTACGAACAGTAACAATAGCAGTGCCATTCCAACCTGTTGAATTGCTAGTCTAACCTTGATCGATAACGGTCGCCGGATGATAGATTGGATTAGTATAATTAATATATGGCCACCATCCAATCCCGGAACAGGTAGAATATTTAGAAATGCCAGATTGACACTAAAGAAGGCCATAAATGCCAACAGCGGAATTAATCCGGCTTTCGCTGTTTCACCGGCAATTTGAGCAATGGCAATCGGTCCTCCCAGTTCTTTAATGGATGCTTCCCCGACAAAGAGCATTGATAGGCTTGATCCAATTAGAGCCACTGATCCAATCGTTGATATTGACCCCATTTTGATAGCTTCACCAACGTTAACATCAACGTATTCAAACGATGGATATATCCCAATTGCTCCCAGAGTGTCGACCTGTCCGCTCTGCATCGATAGTTGCCAACTGGTTTTTACAGTTGCCGACATTGGGTTATCGCCACGGTTCCACTTAAGGACAATATCTGTGTTTGGTACCGCATGAATTATTGTGCTCATTTCCATCCACGTCTCAATGGTCTGACCATCAATTTCCGTGATTACGTCACCCGGTTGAAGACCAATTTCTGCTGCAGGCATATCCTCAATGACTTCAGCCACCTCCGGGATATCCTTAATCTCGGGACGTCCGGTGTGGTATGCAATAGCGCTATACACCAAAAGAGCGAGAAGTACGTTCATGATTACACCTGCACTCATCACCCAGATTTGTGCCCAATTGGATTTGCTCATGAGCTCATCCGGCTTGTGTTCTATGGTGGTGTCCAGACTTTCATCAATGACTCCGGCCATTTTCACGTACCCGCCAATGGGAATTAGTGCCAGACAATATTCAGTGCCTGTACCAGCTTTTTTGGGACTGGACAATGAAGTCGTCCAAACCGGTGCCCATTCCAGTTTATTTTCGATTTTTTTGTAAAAGAATACCTGAACCTGCCAGCCTCCAGGAATCGAGGTAAATGAAATAAGTCGTGGTGGAAAGCCAATCGAAAATTTTTCTACGCGTACGCCAACCGATCTGGCGGCCAAGTAATGTCCCAATTCATGGACAAAAACCAATACCCCTATTACGACAATTGTTGCCCAAAGTGTCGTCATTTTAATTCACCTTTTTGCATCATTGTTTGAACCCATTTCTCCAAAGCTAAAACGTCCTCCATAGACGGGTCTGAAATATAATTATGTTTCTCCACAGCTGTTGCTATTAATCGTGGTATATCCATAAACCCGATTTTACCCCGGAGAAAGTCCGCTACCGCGTAATCGTTTGCCATTGTTAAGACCGCTGGTGCTGATCCAGCCATATTTAATGCATCATACGCGAGTTGTATACAGGGAAACCGTTGGTAGTCCGGTTTTTCAAACGTGAGCGTACTGATTTCAGCCAGGTCCAATCGCTCCCAATTCGCTTGTACATGTTGTGGGTATGTCATGGCATACTGTATAGGGACCTTCATGTCTGGAACACCCAATTGTGCCTTGATTGAAGAATCGTTGAATTCTATCATGGAATGAATAATGGATTGAGGATGAACAACAATATCGATTTGTGCCACCGCAAGTTCAAACAACCAATACGCTTCTATCACTTCCAAACCCTTGTTCATCATTGTAGCGGAATCTATCGTTATCTTATTCCCCATATCCCAGTTGGGATGACGCAGTGCTTCCTGAACAGTAACATTTTCAAATGTGTCAGATGGCCGTGCCCGAAAGGGTCCGCCCGAACCAGTAAGAATTATCCTGCGGATATCATCTTTGGTTTCTCCTTGTAAACATTGCCAAATTGCAGAATGTTCACTGTCAACGGGATAAACATTGGCCTGAGTTTTTTTTGCCGCCATGGTGATAATACTTCCGGCTACCACCAAACTTTCCTTATTGCTCAAAGCCACATTAACACCAGCAGTAACGGCCCTAAAGGTTGGTTCCATACCAATTGAACCCACCAAACCATTTAGAATTAAATCAACATTGTTTCTGCCTGCCAACTCGAGTAGACCCGATCTTCCAAATAGAATTTCAACATCATTTCCAACAGCATTTTTTAATTCTTCTATATGGGTTTCGTCAGCCAGGCAAATGGTCTTCGGGTGCAGTCGATTGGTTTGCTTTGCCAGAACTTCCCACTGGGTGTTGGCAGAAAGCGCCACAACCTCAAACTGATCGTTTAATTGATCTACCACCGATAGCGCGTTCACACCGATTGAACCCGTAGAGCCTAATATTGAAATTCGCTTTTTCATTAGTAAATGTATAATCCCATTTCAACGGAAATGGTGACTACGCTCGGATGCCATGATAGTTTCGGTAGAATAGTCGTAGATCCAAATTTTTTCGAGAACCCGAGTATTATTTGCGTCGATTTATCTTCTACCTTTGTGTTGGTATTATCGGCAAACAACATTGATCCTCGAATGAAGTGATACTCAAGCCCTGCAATAAAGGGAATGCCAAAAATTGTATTCCATCTGTGTAAACCAAATTGTGTTGATTTCACACGTTTTATCAATGAGCCATTCATTCCTGTGCTGTTAAAGAGCAAAAACCAGGGATGTTGCGAATCTTGTAGAAGTGTCAATCGCAGTCCGTAGCCGGACACCACCATCAATTCCGATCCGGATGTAAAAGCTGATAATCGTCCATCGAGTGCCAAATTCCTTGACGGTGAAATTGAAGCTTTGGCCGATGGAACCAATCCTGAATAATAGGTGGCGTTAATGGCGTTAAGGGTGTACCCAAAATAGCTTCTGTGACGATTGGATGGAAAATGAATGTCCGAAGCGGAAATGCTGGATGACAAACCGCGGAATAGAGGCAGGGTTTCGATTTCAAATCGTTCGCCCTGCGAACCGGATATATCTAAGTCAATCCATTGTGAAAATGCGATGGAGGAAAAAAATATATAGCAATAGAATGCGTGTTTAAACACAGTAAATCAGATAATTCCGCGAGACGAGGATGCAATAAAATCCGTAATGGCTTTAGCCAGTGAATCCTTACCGAATTCATCGTAAATCTGTTTCAATGCATCGGTTCGGGTTAAAGATGATCGGAAATATTTACGGTATACCGCTTTGATAGTATTCCGTTCCTCAGCGGAAAAGCCTCGCCGGCGCAACCCTATACTATTTATTCCGCCATATTGCAGTGGCTCACCCTGAGCCATAATAAAAGGAGGAACATCCTGAACCGCGCGATATCCGCCACCCACAAATGCATGTTCCCCAATCCGTGTAAACTGGTGCACCAACACGCCACCTCCTAAACTGGCCCAGTTGCCAATTTCAACGTGACCGCCGAGTGTCGCAAGATTTGCAAAAATAACATCATTGCCAACAATGCAGTCATGGGCAATATGTACATAGGCCATCAGTAGCACATTGGAACCAATTGTGGTGGTTCCATGGGCCACCGTTCCGCGGTTAATAGTGACGAATTCCCGTATTTTAACGTTATTACCAATTTTGGTTCTGGTGGGTTCATTGTCGTATTTCAGATCCTGAGGTGCCTCGCCAATTGAACAGCTATGATAAATTTCACATTTTTCGCCGATAGAGGTTCCCGAACAAACCGTGGTGTGATTGCCTACCCTTGTATGATCACCAATGGAAACATTATCTTCAATAACAGAGTAGGGTCCAATGGTAACATCTTGTCCTAATGTTACATTATCCCCAATAATGGCGGTGGGGTGAATCTTTCTGGTAATAATTAACCTCCGACGCGGTCAACAATATTCGCCATCAGGATTCCCTCTGCAACCAGTTTATCGTCAACATATGCATATCCCTGCAATCGAACAGCATTCATTCGCATTTTAACCAGTTCCATTTCCAATCTTATCTGATCGCCGGGAATAACGGGTTTCCTGAAACGCGATTTTTCTACCGCTGAGAAAAACATATTCTTTTTCAAAGGATCGTCCACTGTGTTCAGAACCAAAAATGCTCCTGCCTGAGCCATTGCTTCTAAAATAAGTACACCCGGCATAACCGGCTGTTCTGGGAAATGTCCTTTGAAAAAAGGCTCATTAATCGTGACATTTTTTATGGCGGAAAGCTTTTCTCCTGGCGTCATATCAATGATGCGATCAACTAAGACAAAGGGATACCTGTGTGGCATCAATTTTAATATAGTATTAATGTCAAATACATAGGATGTGGCCGATGACTTTTGAAATTTTTTCTGTAGAATTTTCTTTTCGTATTCTTTGCGAATCAATTTGACCAGTTCCACATTGGCTGCATGCCCACTGCGAGCCGCAATAACATGTCCTTTTATGGGGATGCCAAGCAATGCCAAGTCGCCAATTAAATCCAACGCTTTGTGCCTGACAGGTTCATTTGTAAAACGCAATTCCTTGCCGTTTAGAATACCATTGGCACCCAATATAATATTCTCCTCAATATCAAAAAGCGCCTTCAGCTTGTTGATTTCTTTATCGTCAATTGTTTTATCGACAATAACTACAGCGTTATCCAGCCCTCCGCCCTGGATAAGACCCTTCTCTTTTAGTTCTTCAATTTCACTTAGAAAACAAAATGTGCGTGCGGGGGCAATTTCCTTGGCAAATGTATCTTCCAGGTTATAAACCGACGTATACTGTGTGCCCAATGATGGAAATTTGTAATCAATCATAAATGTCACGCGAAACTGATCTGAGGGCAGCACATGAATATCCACTCCGCGGGCAGGATCAGAATAGGCGATAGCTCGATCTATTTCCAGCACTTCCCGTGGCAGGGTTTGCTCCTCGACTCCTGCCTTTAGCAGCGCGTGCACAAAACTCTCGGCGCTACCATCCATAACGGGCGGCTCTTTGCTGGATAGTTCAATGAGGATATTGTCAAGACGCAAACCGGTTATGGCGGCGAGAACATGCTCGACAGTATGAACTCGAGCTCCATTTCCCTCAATGCTTGTCCCACGGGATATATCAATAACATGTTGAATGTCTGCTTTGATTTCCGGCTGGCCTTCCATATCGGTACGTACAAACCTGATTCCATAGTTTTCAGGCGCTGGCTTAAAGGTGATGGTAGATCCTACACCAGTATGTAAACCTTTACCGGTACAGGACGCGGGAGCTTTGATGGTGCGTTGATTACGTGTCATTTGAACCAGCTAAATTAAGGTGTGCTTCAATTTTTTCCAGACGCTTTTTCAAATGGTTCATTTTACTCAAAACTGCATCTCTACGATTCTGTTCATGAATCTCCCTGGCTGGCATTCCTGCATACACTTTTCCTCCCGGTAATGATTTGGTTACACCAGACTTTGCTGCGAAAATGGCTCGATCTCCAATCGTCAGGTGGGGTGCGACTCCGGTCTGACCGGCAAAAATGCAAAAATCGCCAATGATACTGCTTCCCGCAATACCTACCTGCCCGGTAAGTAAGCATCCTTTTCCAATTTTTACATTGTGTGCCACATGCACTAAATTATCAATTTTGGTTCCAGCTCCTATCGCCGTATCCCCGATGGTGCCGCGATCAATGGTGCAATTGCTCCCGATCTCCACATCATTTTCAAGAACAACGCGTCCGGATTGTGGGATTTTTATATGCGTGTCACCAGATTGTACGAACCCATATCCGTCAGACCCGATTACTGTTCCACTGTGAATTGTGACATTTTTTCCCAATATCGCCCTGGGATATAGTATTACATTGTCAAGTAGAATAACGTTATCTGCCAGTGAGGATTCTTCGCCAATACTGCATCGTGCACCAATAATAGCGTCCTGGGCAATCGTAACATTTTTCCCAATTACAGTATATGGACCAACGGATGCAGAGTTGCCTATGGTTGCTGTTTCATGGACTATTGCGGTTGGATGAATCCCTTCGGTACGCTCAACGGGGCGGGCATATTTTCCAAGAATCAGGGCAATGGCAAGCTGGGGATTCTCTACTACTATTCCAGCTTTACCCTGTAAGAGATTACTGTCCTTTACCACAACCGCTGTGGCACTGGTTTCCAGCAGGAATTGCTTGTACTTAGGATTGGCTAAAAAGGTGATGGTGTCCGGCTTTCCTGATTGAATTTCCGATACACCATGAATGGATGTTTGTGGATTTCCCACAACAACTCCACCTACCAGATCGGCAAGTTCTTGTAGTGTAAACAAGAAAAGTTCGGGCTATTTATCGGATTTTACTTTTCTCAGTTCATACAGAACATCGTCAGTGAGGTCGTGGGTAGGCTTCCCGTAAAGCAGTGCAACTGAGCCATCAAAAATAAAATCGTATCCTTTTGAAATAGCAACATTGTCCACAGCTTCCTTTACCTTCCCCAGCAGCTCATATTCCATTTGAGCCTGGCGACGATACAATTCGCCTTCCGGTCCGACTTTTTCAGCCTGATAGTTTTGTATGGCAAGTTCGGTGTTTTGAATTTCCTGCTCCTTCTCTCTACGCCAATCTGGACTGCTCATCAGACGCTGTGATTCGTAGGTCTGTTTTAAGCTGTCCAGGGCCGAAAGTTTATTCTGATATTCAACTTGCACTTTTCGGAATTCAAGTTGCAATTGTGCTTCGGCTTCCTGGAATTCTTCATACTCGGTTCGAATTCTTTCTGAAGAAATGTAGCCGATTTTGACTTGTGCCGATAATAACACCGGTATTGTCATTATTAACAATACTAAGGTTATAGAGATGCGTTTACGGTTCACAAGACCCTCCTATGTGTTAAAATGGTTGTCCAAAAGTAATGGTATATGTCCATCCTTCAGGTTTATGGTTACCTGAAATATCGTCAAATCCATACCCAACATCAAAGCCTAACATCCCAATCATGGGCATAAAAAATCTAATTCCTGCTCCCGCCGAACGCTTCAGGGAAAATGTATCGTATCGTTCTAGACCAAACGGTTCGGTTAAATCACTGCTGGTCCATACATTTCCCATATCTGCAAAAGCCAGCCCGTATACAACGGGATTTTCTGAAAAGGGGAACCGTAATTCACTGGTCAATTTCACCATTGAGTTGCCGCCCAGTGGACCACCGGAACTGGTCCTGGGGCCAATTGCATTATCAGGATATCCCCGCAACATATTTCCGTATGGTATTCCGTTTCCACCCATCACAAAGCGTTCATCAAATGGTACGATTGAGTGGGATTCGTGTGATGCGTCCAATTTCTGCAGCGTACCCAATTTTAAAGAACTCATCAAAACAAATTTAGAAAAGGTAGGTGTAAACCACTCTAAGTTCAAAACATGTTTATGAAAATCTTCATTTCCACCAAGGATACCGCCTGACAGAGTTGTTTCCCAAACCATTCGTGAACCGCGTGTTGTAAACTCCGGCCGATCACGACTATCCCGCGTAATGACTTGCGTTAAACCAATGCCGGTTGATTTTGCTTTGGTCGGGTCATCCGGCTCAGAATATCCCAGATATTGATCTATTAAATCCGCTTCACCTTTATAATTCTTCTCGCTAAGCTGCAGTGCCCAGTTCCCTCGGAAGAAATCATCCGGCCAACGGAAACGACGGCCCCAGGATAATGATCCTCCCAGCACGGTGAAATCCAATGGATACGAATATTGAGTAGACCTGCCGCGAAAGGTGTAAAAAATGGATGCGCCAACCAGATTAGGTGTATCATAAATCATCGGATCAGTGAAGCTAAGGCTGAAACTATGGTATTTAGACGGTGTAGAACTGCTGTAAAAATTGTATTGGGTACCTACGTTAAAACTGAGCATTAAACGCTGACCAAGGCCTCTAAAATTGGTGAATTCTAATCCGCCGCCACCCATCATACCATATTCGCCTGTAAATCCAATATTGGCATTGGCGCGGTCTGAGGATTTTTCCTCAACAATTACCTCCAGATCAACCTCATCTTCATCGACTGGTAATACATCTGGTGTAACGTTGCCAAAAAAGTTTAATATCCAAATTTCACGCTGGCTACGTATAAGTTTGTCACGATTAAACACGTCACCCGGGAACAATTTCATTTCACGACGGATAACATTCTCCCTGGTTTTTGTGTTCCCGGCAATATATATATTGCGCACATATACTTTATGATTTTCCACGATGGAAAAATGAACATCCAAAGAATCCTGGCTTACGGGTGTTACCTGTGGATTTATTTGGCTGTAGATATAGCCCTTGTCCATGTACAATCCCTGAACACGATCATAAACGGCGAGATTAAAATCCTCTTCACTGTATATATCGCCTTTGTTTATGTGCAGTCGTCTCACTATTTCTTCTTCAGAAAAAAGTGTATTGCCCTCCCATGTGAAATTCCGGAATTTGTATTTCGGGCCTTCCTCCAAACGCAACAGAACATTCATACGCTTTTTGTTGTCGTCGTAATAAACGCTATCGGAGAGGATGGTGAAGTCACGGTAACCGTGGTTTCGATAAAACGCCGATAGGCTGGCCAGGTCTTCTTCATATTTCTCTTCATCATAATAGGATCGCCAAAATAAATACCAGCGTTGTTGCTTGGTTTCTTTGAGTGCTCTGCGAAGTCGAAATGCAGAAAAAGCTTCGTTTCCTTCGAATCGAATATGCTTGAGTTTCACTTTTTTGTTTTCACGAATTGTGAAAACCACATCCTTAGCATTGGCACGCATTTTATCTGATTTTATAGTGCCTTCTTCCGGCTCAACCATTTCAGCGGTTACATCTGCCAGCAGATAGCCATCCTCAGCATACAATGCCTTAATTTTTTGAATAGATTCTGTAAGCAGGTGCGGTCGAATTCGTTGGCCGGATTTAATATGTAATTCCTCGTCGAATTTGCTTTCCTTAATTTTTTTATTCCCTTTAAATATCACATTGCCAAGAACATGATTTTCGACCACAACAATGGTCACATCAACTCCGTCCGGGGATTCTCGGTCAAGTCGAATCTGAATATCTTCGAACAATCCCAATTGCCATAGGCGATTTACAGCACGGGAAAAATCACCGGGCTTTATATTTTCACCAGCATTGAGTCCTGTGGTATACCGGATCATTGTTTCAGGCGTTAGAGTGTTGCCCTCAACATGCACTGCTTTTAATACAACTTCACGTTGCTGAGCAAGGCTGACATTGCAAACTAAAAGAATAATTAATAAAGAAAGAAAAACGTTACGCACTACTATTTCCTTAATTGTTCGCTCACTTTCCCAAATCGTCGTTCCCGGGATTGAAATTCAATAATGGCTTCCAACAGTTGTTGTTCCCGAAAATCTGGCCAATACGTATTTGTAACAACCAATTCGGTATAGGCTGATTGCCATAATAAAAAATTGCTGATGCGATACTCACCACCCGTCCTAATCAATACATCCGGGTCCGGTATGTCTGCTGTAAATAAATATTTTTCGATGGTTGCTTCCTGTATATTGTCTGTTTCGATTCTTCCACTTTGGACATCCTTTGCTATCAGGCGCATGGCTCGCACAATTTCCTGTCGGCTTCCATAGCTCAATGCGAGATTCAAATTTAAACCTGTATTGTCTTTTGTTTTTTCTATTCCAGCAAGGATTCCCTTGCGGGTATCGCCTGGTAGATCAGCCAATTCACCGATGGTGGTAAACCGAACATTGTTTTCATGCAGGTTTTCTATTTCACCCTCGATGGTCCCTAATAGCAATTTCATCAGTGCGGATACTTCAATCCGCGGCCGCTTCCAGTTTTCGGTTGAAAAGGTGTATAGCGTAAGGTGTTTCACACCAATTTCTCCTGCCACTTGTGTTATTTCCCTAACCGAATTAATTCCTTCCCGGTGACCCGAAACGCGGGGCAGGCTTCGATCTTTTGCCCAGCGCCCATTACCATCCATTATTATAGCAATATGTCCCGGAAGATTTCCGCTGGCTTTGATGGTGTTTCTAAGTTCGGAATGTGACATATCTAGCAGTGGTATACCGAAGAGAAAATGCGGGCGAAATTAGCCCCTTGCACTCCGGCAGTCAATAAATAGTAAACCTTGGTATTTTGGAAAAAGCGGGATGCGTTATTCTGGTGTGCTTATTTAAAAAACAATTCCATACTGGGTGATGAATTGCAGCAACATACTTTGTCCTATGATTAGGCTACAGAATGTCGCTCCAATCAAAAGAGTTGATTGATTAAGGTCTTTCCGTTTGATGATTTGAATGATCGTAATTGTTAAGGGAATTAAAATTGCCAGTGATACTCCAACACCCAAATACCACCAATCCAGGGATTCGAAAAAAACATGGATTGGTTCCGGTTCGCCAAATCGCGATTCTGTCTTTCCCCCAATCATTTGAAATCCGGCCCATAGCAAACGACTGACCAACGCGATAATCAACACGACCCATGGCCTTTTCCCCGGCGGATTTAATTCTTCGTGTTCCGGGTAAATACTCCCGTACAAAAACAGTGCAATGATTATCCCGGACAATAAACAAGCAACCAGCACCATAGACATTTGCTCTATAGGTATGATGCGAGCTGTAATACGATACAACAGAACTGCGCATAAAAGTGTAATGACAAGAACCGGTACACCATGTATCCGGCTATCCCCGCGGTAAAAAAGGGCAAATGACAAAACAGTAACGCACCAAAAGGTAGAACTGAGTTGTAGTTGCACATTTGGGTTCATCCACCACAGCATGAGAGTAATGACTATTGCATTATACGTCAACGTTTTCATTCCTTTGGTTCGGAAATGAAAATTGCGCTGGGATCGAAATATCAGGTAAGGGAAAAAAGTAGCAACGGAAGTACCGGTAATAATGATAAAGACCTGTATTCCATTTATCATAAAGTTAGCTTGTTACCGCTTCCGTCACTTTTTGTGCCAGATCCATGTAGAGTAATGCTGCTCTAGATTCCGGATTCGATTCAAGCAGAGGCTGACCGTTATCCGTTGCCATTACAATTTCTGATAACAGGGGAATGGATCCTAGCAGGGGGACATCCAATCGATTGCTTTCCTGTCTTCCGCCGCCTTCTTTGAATATATTCAGGATATGACTGAATTTTCCATCACTGGTAACGGGAACTTCATTGTTGTTTAATGTAATTGATTTGATCTGGGAAGCTGGAGCCACATGACCCTCAATTAACAATCCAGCCATATTCTCCACCACCCCAAGCACAGGAGTGTTCACCTTTCGAAACATATCCGCACCTTTGCGTACATCTGCTAATGCTAAATCCTGTGGCGTAGTTACTATAATTGCGCCGGTTAGCTGTACTTTTTGGGTTAGTGTTAATTGAATATCACCGGTCCCGGGAGGAAGGTCAAGTATAAGATAGTCCAATTCGCCCCAGATCACATCTCCGAAAAATTGTTCTGTCATCCTTGCCACCATTGGACCACGCCATATCACGGGCGTTTCATTACCGCTTATGAATCCGAAACTCATGATTTTTAACCCCATATGTTCCAATGGTACCAATTTGCGCTCCTGGGTGATAACAGGCGTCTTGTTAATGCCTAAAATAATTGGAAGCGATGGCCCGTAAATGTCCAAATCCAGCAATCCAACTTTGTGTCCCTGATTTCTCAAAGCCAGTGCAAGGTTGGCAGCTACGGTCGATTTACCAACTCCGCCTTTACCTGACGCAACTGCCACAATATGTTTCGCTTCTCCGAGTGCAATGGAGGTGGGTTGAGCCGGTGCACTAACGCTTTGCGGTGCTCCTTCTAAAAAATCTATATTTACGGTAGAAAATTCTGTTTTCTCTTTTAGTAATGTTTCTACTTCCGATTGGATTATTTGCTTTTTATCCTCCTGCTGCGTAGAGACTTTTAATTGAACTGAAATGTTGTCACCTTCAATCGCTATATCCTCTACCATCCCGAAGGATACAATATCACGACTAAACCCGGGATATTTCACCGTTTTTAGTATTTCCAGTATGTTCTCTTTATTCATGCGTACTCCCGAATACAAAAAACGGCTGCCAAGACAGCCGTTTTTCCAATGATAATGTTGGTGGAATTAACCGTTGTATTCCCGTCCAAAATAATCATAATTGATTTTAATATACTTGGTCCATTCTTCCGGCACTTCACTTTCTTCAAAGATTGCTTCCGGTGGACATTCAGGTTCACAGGCACCACAATCAATACATTCTTCCGGATCAATGTAAAGCATTTTCCCAGAAAGATCATTTTCATCGTATCCCGCTTCATCCCATTCGTCTTTGGTGGGGTGAATACAATCTACCGGACAAACTTCCACACAGGCAGTGTCGCAAGTCCCTACACAAGGTTCAGCAATAATGTAAGCCATTCTATGCTCCTAAAATTCCGTTTGTAAAATTTTTTATCTCCTCCGCGGAGGTAAAAGGTGGTGAAAAATTACTGTCATTCTTCGAATGATGAAAAGGTAAATTAGAGAATCCGAAACGAATGATGGTTCACGTATGGATACATTGACCTTATTGTATAAATTATTTCAAATATAGGCATTTTCTATTAATGGAAAAATCCTGAGAAGAAAGCTGGAAAATGTATACTCCCGAGGCAAGACCAGAAAATGAATACTCTATGCGATGGGGACCTTGCTTCTTGTATCCTTGATAAATATTATCTACCAGCTGACCGCTCATGT
>CAZZIU010000022.1:0-29892 GCA_964654545.1 uncultured bacterium | reverse complement strand
AGCTATGCGCCCAATTCAATTTTCAATTACCAATTATCAAATGACAATGTGCACAATCCTGTGATTGTAATGGCGGATAGCGAAGCTGCCTGTCCCGTACCGAAGGTCGGGAAGCTATGCGCCCCTTAAAAAACGGCGGGAAATTACAATTATTTGCTTCCCCTGTCCTTGGTTTTTTTTACCTTCGAGCCGATCTGAGGAATCGCCACATCAATCACATCCATCATTTCCTTTGCAAAATGAAAGGTTAAATCCTTCTTGATATGATCGGGTATTTCCTCCAGGTCTTTTTTGTTATGATCCGGCAAAATTATTATTTTTATACCAGAACGATGGGCTGCCGTAACTTTCTCTTTTACACCGCCAATGGGCAATACGTTTCCTCGAAGTGTGATTTCCCCTGTCATTGCCACATTCTCCCGTACATTTCTCCCCGTCAATAAGGATACCAGCGAGGTGAACATGCTCACGCCGGCTGATGGGCCATCCTTGGGAATTGCCCCAGCGGGAACATGCACATGAATATCCGTCTTCTCGTGGAAATCCGGGTCGATACCAAGGATATCCACATGGGCTCGCACATAAGAAAGAGCAGCTGAAGCAGATTCCTTCATTACATCGCCTAATTGCCCTGTCAGGGTTAGCCCGCCCTTACCCTTCATTTTAGATGCTTCAATGAAGAGAATATCTCCTCCGGCAGCAGTCCAGGCCAGACCTGTCACTACGCCGGGCTTCGTGACACGTTCAGCAATTTCTGAATAGAATCTTGGTGCGCCCAGGTATTCATTAATGCGCTTTTTGGTTAACTTGTATTTTTTGCCGTTTTTTTCCACTTTGTCACGTGCCACTTTACGCAGCGTGTTGGCTATTTCTCGTTCCAGATTTCTTACGCCCGCTTCCCGCGTATAGGACCTTATCAATTCCTGAATGGCAGTGTTGTCAAAAGCAACATCCTTGGAGTCCAGTCCGTTTTCTTCCACCTGTTTTGGTATCAGATGGCGTTTAGCAATATTGATTTTCTCATCTTCGATATATCCTGAAAATTCCAGGATTTCCATTCGGTCTTTTAGTGCCGGTGGAATCGGATCCTGGTAATTTGCTGTGGCGATAAACATTACTTTACTCAGGTCGAAATCCACTTCCAGATAGTGATCACTAAAGGTATCATTTTGCTCCGGATCCAGTACTTCAAGCAACGCGCTGGAGGGGTCACCCCTGAAATCGGCTCCCAATTTGTCAATTTCATCCAACATAAATACAGGGTTGTTTGTACCTGCTTTTTTCAAAGATTGCAGAATTCGTCCCGGCAACGCACCAATATAGGTTCGACGGTGTCCACGGATTTCCGCTTCATCTCGTACGCCACCTAGCGACAAACGGATAAATTCTCGTCCCATTGACCGTGCAATGGATCTTCCCAGCGATGTTTTACCAACCCCCGGAGGTCCGGCAAAACAAAGAATCGGTCCTTTAACCCTTCCGCCGGGATCTTTTTTCTGCTTCAAGTCCCGCACTGCAAGATATTCCAGTATCCGTTCTTTCACCTTATCCAAACCGTAATGGTCTTCGTCCAGAATTTCTTTCGCACGTTTCACATCTACCCTGTCTTCAGAAGATATACTCCAGGGCAAATCCACCAACCATTCCAGATAGGTCCGTGCCACAGTGTATTCTGGCGATTGGGTTGGAATTCTTGACAGGCGATCCAATTCCTTTTTGGCAATATTTTCCGCTTCGCTGGACATCTTTGCCTTGGTTATCCGCTCTTCCAGCTCTTTTAATTCAACGGATGATTCATCTTCACCTAATTCCTTCTTGATCGCTTTCATCTGTTCACGGAGATAATACTCACGCTGTGATTTAGCGATTTCATCCTGAACCTCTGTCTGAATCTCTTCACCCAGTTTGATGCGTTGAATTTCTTTGGTCAGGATGGATATGGTTTTCTCCACCCGTTCTTTTACATTCAATTCTTCCAATACACCTTGCTTTTCCGCATTACTAACCGTTAGCAGTGATATTGCCCGGTCTGCCATTCTGGAAGGCTTTTGAATATTGGAGAGCATGCCTGATTGTTCTTCGGATAAATTTGGGGCGACTTGAATTAGATCTTTAAAGGTACTTTTCAGGTTTTTCACCAACGCATCTAATTCCAAATCATCCTCAGGCTCAATGTCGTTAATACGTTCAACTGCTGCCCTGTAATATGGGGTATCGGATGTATACGTGAGCACCTTTACCCGTTCCACGCCCTGAACAATTGCCGATTTGCTGTTATCCGGCATATCAAAAACTTTGAGTACCACTGCCAGTGTAGCGTAGGAGTATAAATCGTCCGGTGCAGGGTCTTCAATCGTTCCATCCTCCTGTGCAACCACCACAATATATTTGTGATCAGGATCCAGGTCGTTGATTAATTTCAGAGATTTTTCACGCCCGATATAAATTGGAATGACCTGTTGCGGGAATAATACCGTATTCCGCAATGGCATAACCGGATATACTTCAGAACCCGTCTTTTCTTTGCTTTCTTGATCGTTCATTAAATCTTCCTTTTAGCTAGATAACCCCCAATAATGCACAAACAACATGCCACACACAATTGTGTGCTGATCTGGCAGGTATCATTCATGCGTTAGTGTATGACACCTGTTACAACTGTCGCGCTTTTCGTGTGCCATTTTCTTGGAAAGATAGGTCTGCCCCATGATGTTCAATTCTCGATCCTCTAAGTGACAGGATAAACAAGTATTATCATCAATATACGCGCCATGAAACGGCAAATCAGATAGATCTGGAGCCATTACACCGTCCACGTAAGTATGGCCATCTTTCACCACAATATCCAGAGCATCACTGGATGGATCATATACAGAAAGAAAAGCTGTCACTAATCCGCCTATTATTATAATGGTAGTCACCATCGTTTTCGTGTTTTTCATCTTTTCCCTTTATCAATTCTCTTTCAATGTTGTTAACGCTATACGAGCCTGCTGATCGGCGTGGTAGGAACTTCTTACCAAAACACCCGATTCTACAATCTGAAATCCCATTTTTAATCCTTCTTCTTTCAACATAAGAAAATCATCGTCGTGTACAAATCGATGGACCGGCAAATGCTGTTTGGTTGGTTGCAGGTATTGGCCAATAGTAAAAATTTTAACACCAATTTGCGCCACCTGTTTCATAGCAACAAGAATTTCTTCATTCGTTTCACCCAGACCAACCATCATGCCCGTTTTGGTTAGTTGCTTTTGTTGAACAGCGTATTCTAAAACGGTCAGACTTCGCTGCCAATCTGCCTGATTTCGCACCTGCCTGCTGATGCGTTCCACTGTTTCCATATTGTGGCTGAATATTTCCGGTCCCGCATCAAATACCTTCTCTAATGCAGGTGTGTATCCCCTGAAATCAGGGGTTAATACTTCCACCGTACAGTCTGGCACGTGGTGATGAATTTGACGGATAGTTTCTGACCAGATAGTTGCACCGTAATCCTTTTTCAAATCATCCCTATCCACCGATGTTATGACCACATGCCTTAATTGCATTTGTTTTACTGCCATTGCCGTTCTTACCGGTTCCATGGGATCGGGTATCTTGGGCTTTCCAGTCATTACCGAACAAAATCCGCAAGCCCGGGTGCAGGTATCACCCAAAATCATGATGGTAGCGGTCCTGTTGTTCCAGCATTCATAAATATTGGGGCATCGCGCTTCTTCGCAAACCGTATGTAACGCGTTGGTGCTTACCACATTTTGCACAAATTGGTAATCCGCACCTCGCCGTAACCGTATTTTCGGTTTTTGTATGGTACCTATCATGGTTTTTGAAAAAGAAAAATCATGTATTTGCGGTATTTTTTGAATTCATCACTACGAATAAGGTCCTTTTGCCGTATCTTGTCTTTACCAAATCGATTAAACAGAAATTTCAGTATACGGTACAAAATTGGTTTTTTCGCCTCAAGAGAAGTAACAGCATATTCCACTGTCGGTTCCACAAATCGATTCACAAAATACAACGCCGCATCCAATGTGGGAACGGTTTGTAACGTCTGGTCAAATTCACGAACAAGTGTAAATCCACTATCTTTGGCAATTTGTAAATACCGATCCAACGGATGGGAGGCTTTTAAATGCAAACTTTCACCGGATTTATTGTATACAAAATAATCCGATACCAGTAAGTATCCCTTCGGATTCAGTATCTCCCATGCCTTTTCAAAGCCCTCTTTCATTTTGATATAACAGGCACTCTCACTCTGCAATATCAGGTCGTACTTGCGTGAGTGTGTTAGATTTTCAAATTTTGTGCGATAGAAGGGTACCGCCTCACGAAACCTATCCTTGATAGTCTGCTCCTGAAAGGCGTCTGGTGACAGGGCCTCCATGGTGTACCCGCGGTTCAATAAAAATGCCGTGTTGCCCCCAATGCCACACCCCACATCCAGAATAGAGTTTACTCCTTCTGGAATAAACTCAGCCAAATGTTCAATATACCGGCGTTGAGCCAGATGGATATCATTCAGGGTTAAATCAGATAAAACCAATTCAGAAGGTTTTTCCCAATAACCATAATGTAAATACGGAGAGCGAATGGTCTGCGAATACAATTTTAATACATTATCGATCGCCATTATAGTAATCCTTCCAGTTGCACATTTTCCAGGTTTTTTCTCACGGAGTCGATGAAACGGCTGCCACCGGCTCCATCAATCAACCGGTGATCCATCCCCAGGGAGAGATACATAATCGATCGAATTCCAATCGTGTCCCCCGAATCACTTTCGATGACTACTGGTCGTTTTTTAATGGTTCCCACACCAAGAATACCCACATTGGGTTGATTAATAATTGGCATTCCCATCGTTACGTTAAATACACCAAAGTTAGAAATGGAAAATGTAGAACCTTGTAATTCATCAGGACTAATTTGCTTTTTGCGTGTTCTGGTAGCCAGATCCGTTACCTTCCGACACAATCCAAGAAAATTTAATTCCTCACAATGGAACAATGAAGGAACCATCAATCCCTTTTCAACCGCCACTGCCATACCGATGTTAATATGTTTATGGTACACAATCTCGGACCCGTCCAATGATGCATTCATTTCCGGATATTCTTTGAGGGCTTGTACAACCGCCTGTATGATAAAGGGTGTATAGGTTAAACTGAAACCTTCCTTTTCTTTAAAGGCATTGCCATTCCTGGCAACAAAGCTTACAATCGGTGACATATCCACTTCTGCCACCACATATACATGGGCGGATGTATCCAGGCTTTGCCGCATGTGTTCCGCAATGCGTTTTCGCATGTGATCCATTTCCACACGCGCTTCACCGATTACGTTAACCTGTGGTGACGATGATGGTTGTGGTTTGCTAATAGCATGACTGGCTTCTGTTTCCACATCGCCCTGTAGATAGGTTTGTAAATCTTTTTTGGTAACTCTGTTGCTTTTCCCAGACCCTGAAATGGATTCCAGCGTGGCTATTGAAATACCCGCTTCCTGAGCCATTTTGATAACCACCGGCGTAAAAAATCGACCTGCTTTTCGGTCCGGTTTCGTCTTTGGTGCAGAATCCTTTTTAACCTCCACTGAATCAGATGTTGGTTCCGGTTTTTCGACTACCGCAGGTTTTTCCGGCGAAGGTTTCGCATCCGTTTCAATCCTGGCGATGGGAATCCCCACTTCAACAACATCGTTTGGTTCTGCCAACAGTTCTACGATTGTTCCGCCATGTGGTGATGGAATTTCAGAATCCACTTTGTCCGTACCAATTTCCAGTAGAATTTCATCTTTGGCTATGGAATCACCTACTTTTTTGCGCCACTCAATAATTGTACCTTCAGTTATCGATTCCCCCATTTTTGGCATGACGACATCAATCTTCATGGGCTAATACTCCAGCAATTCAGTTATTGCATGCTGTATATCGGATATCTGTGGCAGGATTTTTTCCTCCAGATACCAGTTGAACGCAATTGGACAATCTTTTGCACCGACCCGTTTAACCGGTCCATCCAGCATTTCAAAACATTCATCCGCAATTCGGGCAGCAATTTCCGCTCCCGGACCATTGGTCATGTTATCCTCGTACACCACCAGGGCTTTTCCTGTTTTACCTATTGATTCCTTTATGGTGTCTATATCCATAGGGTTCAGGGTTCTCAGATCAATGATTTCCACGGAATATTCTTCGTCAATTTTTGTTGCTGCATCAATGGATTTCTGTACCATTGCTCCCCAGGTGATTACAGTCAGGTCTTCCCCGCTGGTAACAACTCGAGCTTTTCCGAATGGTAATATGTACTTCTCGTCTGGTTCAGGTGTCGCAGCATATCCCTGACGGTAAAGGCCTTTGTGTTCTAAAAATAAAACCGGGTCCTCCATGCGGCAGGCAGCCTTTAGCAATCCTTTGGCATCAGCAGCATTGGAGGGATATGCAATATATACTCCCGGTAAATGCATGAAATAGCCATCGATGGATTGGCTATGACAAAGCGCTCCATGAATATAACCGCCAACCGGAACTCGTATTACCACCGGGCAGTTCCAGTCATTGTTGGAACGGTAGCGCATGGTAGCCATTTCGTTTCGGATTTGCATCATTGCAGTCCAGATATAATCACCGAATTGAATTTCTACAACCGGTTTGTAGCCTGTCAATGATAACCCAACAGCAGTTCCCACAATTGAAGATTCTGCCAGGGGGGAATTAAATACTCTGTTTTTACCATATTTTGTGGATAATCCTTTGGTAGCGGTAAAAACACCACCTTTATTGTCGGCCACATCCTGACCATAGATTACCATCTTTGAATTGTGTTCTAATTCTTCCCCCAGGGCATGATTAATTGCATCGACCAACACTGTTTTGTCGGCAATGGTGTTGAATTCAGTTTCTGTCTGAATGGAATAATCACTGTATATATGATGCAATGCAGTCGATGGATCAGGATGATCCTGATCTTCCGCCCATTCGGCATCAGATTTCACCATCTCAAAACATTCCTTACGAATAGTATCAAAATCCTTTTCGGTAAAAACAGCCGCTTCCAAACAGGCCGCTTCAAATTTGGTAATCGGATCCCTTTTCTGATCGTCACTTAATTCGTCAGGTTTGCGATACTTTCGTTGGTCATCTGAGGATGAGTGGGGCAACAAGCGTACCACATGACTCACAATAACCGATGGGCCTTTTCCCTTGCGTGCGCGGTCTGTTGCTTTTTTGAACGCCAGTTGGGTTTCGAAAAAATCTGTACCATCCACATCAAACCGGGCCAGATTGGTGTACCCCGCAACCATGGAATACACCGATTTACCGGATGTTTGTTCGGAAATATGCACGGAGATAGCATACTCATTGTCCTGTACATGGAATATGACAGGCAACTTCTCACGACTGGACCAGTTTAATGCCTCATGAAAATCACCCTGGCTGGTCGTTCCTTCTCCACTGGAGACATACACCACATCCTTGGTTTCATCCCATTTGCATCTCAATGCAGTACCCACGGCCTGTAAAAATTGCGTACCGGTGGGGCTGGACTGACTGACTATGTTAAGTTTTTTATGCCCATAATGCTGTGGCATTTGACGCCCACCGGAATTGGGATCATCTTTTCTTGCTAAAAATGAGAGTAATTGTTCCCGTGGCGTCATACCTACGCCCAGACAGAGTGCAGCATCACGGTAGTATGGGTAAAACCAATCTTCACCGCTTCGTAGAGAAACCGCCGCAGCCATTTGCGCCGCTTCATGCCCGGAAGTGCCAATATGGAAAAAACTTTTTCCCTGTTTTAACAGAGTTAACATTTTTTCATCCAGCAGGCGGGCTGTGACCATGGTTTTATACACCTGCGTTAGATCGCGTTTGGTAAAGCCGTGCAAGCGACCCATTTAACGCTCCTTCGATTGAAACAGTGTTAAAAATTCTTTGGTCAAAACCGTTTTTACGGAATCCATATTGATACGCTCTCCAAGTATTTTTTGCATGGACGTAACACCATATTCGAAAATGCCGCAAGGAATGATTCCGGCGTAATGTTCAAGATTGGTATTCACATTTAACGCAAATCCATGCATTGTAACCCAGCGCGAAACCCTCACCCCCAGTGCTGCAATTTTCTCATCCTCAACCCATACCCCTGTCAATCCTTCTTTGCGTCCAGCTGGTATGGAGAATTGCGCCAGCGTTTGAATGAGGACTTCTTCCAGTGTCCGCATATACCAGCTCACACTGCGGCGATACCGGTTTAAATCCAAAATGGGATAACCAACCAATTGACCCGGTCCATGATAGGTTACATCGCCGCCGCGTTCAATGTGGAAAGTTTGTATACCATCGGATTGCTGTGATAAAATATGATTTTCGTCCCCATTTTTCCCCAGTGTATATACCGGTTCGTGTTCCACCAATAACAACCTGTCCGGTGAAACACCGTTAATGACATCCTGCTGAAGTGTTATCTGCATATCCCAGGTCGTTTTATAATCCGACTGACCAAGGTCAGTTATATCAATGGAATTGGTGGTGGCAACTGACATGTCAATTATCCCTATTGATGTACGGCCTGACCGTAAGCATCCAATGCTGCTTCCATTATCGCTTCAGAAAGTGTAGGGTGGGCATGCACAGTCGTGGCTATTTCCTCCCAGGTAGTTTCCAGGGATTTCGCCACGCCCAGTTCCGCAATTAATTCTGTGGCTTCGCTGCCAATGATATGGCAGCCCAGTAATTCACCGTAACGGGAATCAAAGATGATTTTTACAAATCCGTTGGTATCGCCTGTTGCCATCGCCTTACCACTTGCCCGGAACATAAATTTGCCAACGTTGATATCATGCCCTTTTTCTTTGGCTTGTTCTTCCGTCAATCCCAGAGAGGCCACTTGTGGTTGACAGTAGGTACATCCTGGTATAGTATCGTAATCAACCGGCTTGGGGGATTTCCCTGCTATATGTTCAGCAGCTACATGCCCTTGCGCAGAAGCAACATGGGCCAACCAGGGTGGTCCTGTCACATCACCAATAGCGTATATGTGAGGAATATTGGTCTGGTTGTGCGCATTAATGGATATTGCACCGCGATCCGTTTTAATACCTAATTCTTCCAGCCCTATGTTTTCAATATTTCCTGTCACACCAACAGCAACCAATGCAATATCAGCCTCAAGCACTTCTGATTTGCCGTTGGTTTCGGTATGTACTTTAACCTTGGATTTCAATCGCTCAATTTTACTGACTTTTGTCTTTGTGGAAATTGCAATTCCTGACTTTTTAAATGACTTTTCAAGTTCTGCGGATACTTCTTTGTCTTCGACTGGCAGAAGTCGATCCAGCATTTCAACTAAATGAATTTTTGTCCCGAATGTATGGTAAAAATGAGCAAACTCTACCCCAATCGCACCAGCACCAATCACAACCATTCTTGCAGGAGGTTTTTCCAGAATCATTGCCTGCGTTGAACCAATGACTCGCCGGCCATCCATTTCCATTCCAGGGAAGGTCCGTGGGCGACCACCTGTGGCAAGTATGATAGCAGTGGCCGATAGGGTTTGCAGTTTCTTGTTGTGTGATATTTCGATCGTATGTTCGTCTTTTAGCTTTCCCAATCCCTGGATATGGTCAATCCCGTTTTTCTTCACGAGAAACTGTACACCTTTGGATAATCGATCAGAGACCGCCCTGCTCCGTTCAATGACTTTTGGAAAATCAATGGAGTATGCAGGAATTGTGATACCAAATTGTTTTGCATGTTTAATGGTGTGGAGAATTTCTGCATTTTTAAGCAATGCTTTGGTAGGGATACAACCCCAATTAAGGCAGACACCGCCTAATTTATCTTTTTCAATAATGACAGTTTTCAGTCCCAGCTGGGCCGCCCGTATTGCAGCGACATAACCACCTGGTCCACCGCCAAGCACAGCCACGTCATAGGGCAAAGATTTTTTTGCACTACCCATGTTTACACATTCCGCATGCCAATAATACTTAAAAATTCATTACGGGTTTCTACCTGATCATGAAATTCACCCAGCATCGCTGATGTGGTAGCAAAACTATTTTGTTTTTCTACGCCGCGCATCTGCATACACATGTGGCGACCTTCCAATACCACTGCTACTCCAACTGGATCTAAAACCTCCTGCAACGTATAAGCCACCTGATGGGTAAGCCTCTCTTGCACCTGAAGACGACGGGCAAACATATCAATGATTCGAGGAATTTTTGACAATCCAATTACTTTGCCGTTGGGCAGGTATCCCACGTGCGCTTTTCCCATAAACGGAAGCATATGGTGTTCGCACATACTGAAAAACTCCACATCCCGGACAATGACCATTTCGGAACATTCCTCCGCGAAAATGGCATCGTTAATCAAATCATCCAGATTCTCACGATATCCCTTGGAAAAATAGTTCCATGCTTTGGCTACTCGAAGTGGAGTCCGAATAAGGCCTTCCCGATCCGGGTCCTCACCAATCTGTTGCAGTAATGTTCGTGTAATCTCTTGAATTTTGTCCAGGTTTGGTTTACTCACAGTAATTCCTCCGCAAGGCTTGGACGATCCCAATTTTCTTCAGGATCATCATGAATTTTATCTTTTAACAAATAGACACCAAGGTAGAAAAATGGCGTATCAAACAGAGCAATGATTACCTTGAATAGAAAACCATTTATCAAAAGTGGAAAAAAACGTATCCAATCAATGGCGCCTGTGACACACAGAAGAAAAAGCACCACTGATGTATCCACCAGTTGTGACACAATTGTTGAGCCGTTATTGCGCAGCCAGAGGTGTTTACCTTTGGTCAGATTTTTCCAAAAATGGAATATTCTGATATCAATGAACTGGGCAATAAGGTAGGCGGTCATTGATGCAAATACAGCAGGGGCAAACAAGCCAAACACTTTTGAAAATGTTTCCGAACCCACAGGCGACCAGGATGTTTGTGTGGCTGCATTGGCAATTAGAATCACCACCATCACAAAGATACTGGCAACAAACCCAGCCCAGACCACCGCATCCGCACGTTTTTTCCCGTATAACTCAGAAATGAGATCTGTCACCAAAAATGTAATCGGGTAGGGAATTATTCCCACGGATATCTCAAAGGTGTAAATCCCAAAGGGTGTCCATTGGAAAAATTTTTGAAAGATTAAATTTCCCGCAACCAGAGAGGCAATGAATATCCCCGCAAGGATCAGATAAAAGCGTGTTTTAAAATCCACCGCCATCCCCGTAATAATCGGTAAATATCGTTGGTGTTTCCCTTAATCTTATCCGATGCAACCGTGGGCCTTGAAGTCGCGACTCGATTTGTTCCCAGATAAACCGTACCATGTTTTCAGAACTAGGTTGCTTTCCCTTGAACCACGGCACGTCCTTTTCTATTTGTGCATGATCCAGCTGACTGAGGACATATTTATCCACAATAGCTTTTAAATCACCTAAATCAACACAAAACCCTGTTTCCGAATTAACCGTACCAGTCACGGTTACCTCAAGTGCATAATTGTGCCCGTGTACGCGAGCATCCGGGCCGAAAACGGATTCGTTTTTTTCTTCTGACCATTCCTCATGACCGTACTGATGAGCGGCACAAAAATGAAATACTTTGGTTAAATATGGTTGCCCCATTTATTTGTATCCTGCAATTAAATTGTAAGTGATAATTTAGGTGTTGATAAAGTATGCTAAAATGTATTAATGCACAGACCCCAAATAAGTCGGTATTCCGATAATTTATGCTAAACTACCTATAATGGTATTAATGAGTCCTTCCAGGGCAAAGATCAGCCAGCACGCATTGGGAACACCGTGGCCTTCTGGCAATACAGACGGCCCGCCCGTGATCAATAACCATGTGGGTAAGCTTGACCCAGTCCGATGGATCAAAAATATTCATCAATTCCAGTTCAATCTTCTTTGGATCTTTTGAGCTGGTTAATCTGAGCAGATTCATTATCCGGACCATATGTGTATCGATGACCATTGAAGGAACGTTGTAACATTCACCCAGGACGCAATTGGCTGTTTTTCTTCCGACGCCTGGCAAGGTTATCAATTCCTCTAATGTGGATGGTACTTCTCCGTCATATTCTTCAACAATTTTTAAACTGGCCCCTTGGATACCTTTCGCTTTTTGATTGTGGTACCCGCATGAATGGATAGCAGTGGCCAGTTCCTCTACTTCGGCGTATGCAAACGCTGCCGGCGTAGAATATTTTTTAAACAGTGCTGGCGTCACCTGATTAACGCGGTGATCGGTACACTGTGCCGATAAAATGGTTGCAACCAAGAGTTGATGCGGAGTGGAATAGGTCAGGGAACAATGTGAATCCGGATAGGCTTCTTTAAGCCGATGCATAATTTGGTTCGCGCGTTGATATAATTGTTTACGGCTTTCTTTCATGCTTTCGGACCATTTTTAAAATCGACGGAATGTTTTTTACCAGGGATGACTGTGGGATTATTAATTCGCATCCTGCCGCAGTCAGTTTGTCATGCGTTGCTTTATGAACCGTCTTCATATACCCAAGTAATAATTGACTGGAATTCAAATGCCGCAACTGGGACATAAACCAAACCGTACCCTGTTCACCATAATCGCAATCAACTATCGTTAAATCCGCATTCTTTATCGCAACCGGCTCTAAATTGTCTATAAACTCAATCTTTGCACCAGAATCGGTCAGTCTACCGGCTACTCTAGTCCCAAGTTCAAAATTTTTGATGAATAGACAAACATTAATCATGGGCTTCAATCATGTGCAGGGTTGGTGCATTTTCAAAATTGATATCTTCAATGGATATCACAGTATGAATATGCTTGTGCCACTTTCTTGCGTCAATAATGAGTTCTTGCAGGTGAATGTTATTCCAGCTGGCAGGTGCCGATTCAAATTTTTGCAACGCTTTATTCATCATACTCCTGGAGCCTTTCAAATTTCCCTGTTGCGCATGAAATAGGGAAACGGCAATTTGAATAAATCCCTGCAATATTCGCCGTGAGGGTAATGCTGGATTAGACCACAGCTCTTCCCAGGCTTCATGCGCATTGTAATAATCACCAACTCTGTAAGCATCAATACCATCGCGAAATTGTTTTAATTCAGTCGGCGAGTACAATGATTTCATTTTTTTGGTAATGTTTTCCGTCGAATTGAACCGTACATGCTTCTACCAATGGATCGTGTTCAAAAAATAAAATCCAATTCTCTTCAACAATTTGTGGAAGCAGGTCCTTTTTTTCTTTAATAGTAAGCATGGGCTGAATATCATATGCCATTACCCAGGGAACGGGTATGTGGGCAGACATGGGTATTAAATCACCACAATACATCAGTGACTTTTGAGCATCCCTGATTACGGGCAGCATTTGTCCCAATGTGTGGCCATGGGACAACACAATATCTATTCCAGATAGAAATGGCTGTTCACCAGAAACCAATTTGACCATATTGTTTTCAGCCAGCACTTTCCAGTCAGCAGCCATAAAACTTCCCTGGTCTTTTTCAGATGGGGAGTTCGCTAAATCCCAGTTCGCCTCGCTGAACCAATAGTCCGCATTTTCAAAAACCGGAACAATTTTATCTTCTTCATATTTGGTATTCCCGCCGATATGATCAAAATGCATATGGGTACAGAATACATCTGTAATGTCTCCGGGTGACAGGCCGACTTTAGCCAATGATTTTTCCATATTCACGGTTTCCGTATCAATGGAATAAATGGCCTTGAACTTTTCCTGCCATTTGTTCCCGTTTCCCGTATCCACAATAATCCTTTTATCATCGCTAACCAGCAACAGTGAGCGAGTTACCATTTGAATACGGTTTTTTTCATCGGCCGGGGCCTGTTTCTCCCACATTGTTTTTGGAATTATCCCAAACATTGCACCGCCATCCAATCCAAAATGGCTGGTTTCAATACTGTAACAGGTATAGTTGCCTATTTTCATTTTATTATTTGGTTAATTTTTTCAGATAAATTAGGTGCGAATTTAGAATCAAGTTTGGACCATAAAAACCGAATCGCCTCTAGCGCCACAATTCGTTGTTGGGTTATTCTGGTACCAAGATCAAGCATGATGATTTTATCGGCCATCTCGGGAAAATTGGGGGTTTCATATACTTTATAATCGATCGTGCCATCATTCTTTGATATCTCCTTCTGTTCCCATGTGGTTAACCAATTGGACAGTTTTTGCTGAAATCTGGATTGCAGCACGCTTTCGCTTTCCCAAAGACGCCAGGCGGCGGCAAATACTGTCCAGTCATCAACATCGCCATTAGAGATAATTGACAACATTGCTGTTTCAGGTGACGTGGTTTCACCAGCACTGGTAGCCTGCGGTGGATTCTCCATTAGATGGGACAGCGCATTCTCTATTGCGTTCCACTGATAATGGGTCGGTTGAAAAAAAACAACACTGCGTAGTAAATGGTAGAAATAGAGCGCATGGCTATTGGTATTATTCAATCCAATCTCGGTAAGAATTTCAAGAATGTACCCTTTATGTTCAGCAGCATGAAATAACTTTAACGCTTGTTGATGGGCAGCATCCCAGTCTGTTGAAAAAACTGCATCCTGCAAATCCATTGCGAACACAGGTTCAGATTTGTTTTCCTCCTGAATTACAGGAATACTTTTCTCTAATACAGAAGTGGTCATTGATGAAGAAATCTGTTCGTATAGATACGTGAGAATTATTTCGGACGGTTCGTCACGGCCGTCACCAAGAATATTTTTCGCTGAATTGAAAAAGACAACGGGATTGAAATGCGAATTATTTGGTAACTGAATTGCTAAATCAATACACTGTCGTAAAAACTGCGGTAGGGCCTCACCACCCTTTTTTGCATTTTGAAAAATTTGCTTAAGCTGCGTTTGCATCATGACGGCTGTTAACCGCCATAGTGCCAGGATGTGTGGTGCATAGCGAGCACGTCAACATCTTTACGTAAAATTGTATTAATAACTTCCGTAATAACTATATGATGATCGCCCTTTTTTACCACATCCAAAATTTGCACTTCCAGTATCATGGGAAGATTATCCAACAGGGGAACATTGCGATCATTTAATTGGAAAGGATAACCATTGATAGTCTTGTCATCATTCTCCAACATTTTGAAAAAGGATGCAACCATTTCCTGTTGATCAATAGTCGGAAAATGAATTCCCAGAATTCCATTTTTTTCTACTGCTCTATACAGCCTGGAGTCGGTGCGTATTCCAAGCGTAATCAGGGGCGGTTCAATGGATGTCTGGGTCAGGAATGATATAACGGCGCCAGTGGGTGCTCCATCTACCATTGCAGTGACAATGTACAAACCATTGCTTATTTTTCTTAATATTGTTTTTCTATGGCTTAGGTTCATTATTCTTTTTACCCGTCATGATATAAAAGCGTAAAGATATTCCCGTAAGCCGAGAATATTCCGATGGTAAACCACTGTCCGTTATATGAGGCGTATCGCCATAGCGGGCAATATTCTCAGGATCATCCCAGCGCCATGTGGGGCTAAATAATTTACCCAATGGCATTGCGTTGGAGTCGTGATAGTATCCTATTTCAAACCCGCTTCTTTGCCAGGGTTGCATACCAATGAGGACTCCCATTCGTGTGCTTGTTCCACCGCCAATGCCTTTTGGAATGTACATTCCTCTGATACCCCACCAAAAAACAAAGGGGGATTTCCCTTCCTTCTCTTTTCCCTGATAAAATTTTAAATAAGTAGCATCTATATTATAATTCGGGTTAAAGCTCCATGCTAAATTGAGAATGTCCCATTTTCGTTCCTTGGAATATAAAAGCCGGCTGTAATCAATTCCCGCCCCGCCAATAAGCACACCCATGCGAAAGCCAATATTGCTTTCATTTGTCAGAGCAGTCCGGTAGTAATAATAAGGCAAAATATTCTCAACCGAGAAAACCCAACCCTGTTCCGTTTCACCCTTCTGCATCCTTTTGGTGCTCACTTGCGGATGGGTAGCACAACCCACCAAAAATAAAATCAGAGAAATGACTAATAACTTCTTCATGTCGTGATACCAAAGTTTCATGGTATTCGATTCAAGAAACAAGAATTAATTAGGGGGAAAATTTGAACGGATCTGCTTATTCTATTTTAAATAAATCATTTTCCTGCTGAAGGATACGGGTAGATAATTATCGATTTCAGCATAGATAGTATAAAAGTAAACTCCGCTTGCATGGTGTGAACCAAACCATTGATAAGAATAATGCCCGCTGTTTAGTTCCGTATTTTCAATAAATGTTTCCACTATCCTGCCTTTTGCATCTGATACATAAAGCGTTACGGTGGCATTTTGCAATAGGTCAAAAGAAATTTTAGTGCCATTATTAAAAGGATTTGGGTAATTCTGGTATAACGCAAATACTTCCGGTACGGTCAATTCGTATTTCGTGTAAAGGGTTTCCACATTGGATCTGCCAAATGTCAATTCCTGATCATTTATCCAAGATTCGCCATCAGGATATCGTGACTGGTGGTGGGTTTCTTCTTTTGACAATATCACACTCTCGTGCCATAACCAATTTTGAGAAATATCTACAGAATATCCCTGAACCCAAAACGAATTTATATCAGCCGCGATTGGCAAAATAAATTGGGAGTCTATAAAGGTGTTTTCAAAGGAACTGAAATGAGAAATTTCCCAAATGAGAGAATCGTTGGCAATGATGCGATAGGATAAATCTGTTTGTTCAGGAAGAAATATTTCTATACGCAAAAGGCTATCAGCACTTGCATATTGAATTTCATTAATAAAACCCTGACGATATCCATTCTTATCCACAGGTATTACATCATTAAAAAAACCAATGGAATATGATTCGCTTTTTGCGGGAATGATGCGATGTTCCATCATCTGATTATTGTAGAATAAATTTACAGAGGTCCAGTTCCCTGGAATCCAGCTCCCAATTGTTGCACCAACCGCATACATTCCAGGCGATTCTAGAACAACAATTTCCTCATTGTATGAAAGCTCAAGGTAACCGGTTGGATCTCGCAACACTTGTATCTCAACAAAGGATGAATCACTGTTTATACGTTTCACTGTTGAAATTCTTATGTCGGGCATTTCCATAGAATAGGTTTGGAAATCTTCTATCAGATTCAATACATAATCGAATTGAACATCCAGCCGTTCTTTTAATTTGAGTGACTGCACCTGCCATTCCGTTGGTGTGAGCATCAGATGATTTCTATGCCTGTATTCGAATTTTGTGATAAACGATTCATATTGGTCTAACAGGCTGTCTTTTTTGCTTTTTATCAGTGAGATGTCCAGATTTAACAGATGATCAACAGGTATGATATCCGGCAATTGCTGTACCGTTAGTGAATCATTTTTCAGCAGTAGTGCGCAGTTTGGTAGATTTTCATTGAACAGGTTATCGCACAGCAGGGAAATGATATCCAATTCAACATCCTTCCATGTCCCAATGGTAGAAGTTGAGGTAAACGAAGAGTTGGGAATAGTTGATTTGATTCGACTGAAAGACGGGTGCTCTCTAGAACTTGCCAATATCCGTCCATCCACACTTTCCAGTTCAATGTAATAGAAATATCTCTGGTCAGGCTGTATTAACGTGTCTAAATATCGATCGGTTGGTTGATATAGTTCAGTGAGAAGGGTGAACAAAGAAGCCAGGTCGTCAGAGCGATAAATAGTTGTTTTATTTATTTCAGTATCTACGGGATTTTCCCATGCCAACAAAATTGAGATTGAATCGGAATAGGAGTGTAATTGAATCTGCTCCTGCTCAACAATCGGAACTTCTTCACTCTTGCCGCGAGTAAAGAAGACAGTGAGGGCTAGAATAGCAATTATTTGGATTGATGTTTTCACTGTTCGATTAATCGACTGGCCATTTTTGACTCCATTCAAATTGGATATCAGGTTAACCACTCAAGAACTAATTATACTATATATTCGGAGTTTTTTCCAGATAAAATTTTTATTTGATAATCGTAATTTTTCGGTAATGCGACCCTTCGTCACCATCTATTGCCAATACATAAACACCGGATGTAAGTCCGTTCGATTCCATTGAAAGCTCTTTCGCATTGCTATTTATTTTTCCGTTATACAATTCCTGAATAAATCTTCCATTAATATCGTACAATTTTATACTAATGGGATTTTCAGATTTTGCAGAGACACGAATTGTAAACCGTCCATTAAATGGATTGGGATAGATTGATGAAATCTCATAACCTTCTTTTATCGGCGTGAATGGATTGGTTGTTTGTGTCGACTCATATTGAATTGCATCCCATGTTTGAACGATTCCCCAACCATAATCGTTGTCTGGGTTTTCTGCTTGGGTTGCAGTCATCATCAAAGCCTCCCTTACCTGTATAGCCGTCCAATCAGGATGTGCGCTTAAGATAATAGCTGCTACTCCACCAACCAATGGTGTGGACAAAGATGTACCATTTGCTACCGTGAACGTGGATGTGTGTGGCGATATACAGTATGTATAATATCCGCGAGCACAAACCTCCGGCTTTATTCTTCCGTCCCATGTTGGACCATGGGAACTGAAACCGGCAATTAGACCATTTTGATCTACTGCGCCTACAGCAATTACTGAATCAGCGTCTGCAGGAGCAATCATATAGTACGTAATGGGGTCGTTGCAAGGATCCCCAGGAGGGGAATATCCTCCTTCGTTTCCCATTGCAGTCACACAAACCATGCCCAACCCAGCAGCAATATCAATTGCATTGGTTGTAACCGCGGTTTCTCCATCTAAATCACAATAGGTATACCAATCAAGATATCCTAAAGAAGTTGATACAACATCCGCACCATTCGCCTCGCCCCACTCCAGTCCAGCAACATAATTATCCTCTTCCAGCTCAATTTCCTGTGTTACATCCTCTGTTTTTGCTAATAAAAATTCGGCGTTGTATGCCGGTCCGATCAATGTGTCCGGCCAATACCCCGCCATAGCGGAAAGGACCATTGATCCATGCCTATCCTGACCCCAAGCTGTTTCCAGATCTGTTTCATTTGCACATACGGAGTCATCGTTAATCACATCCCACTGGGCAATTACATTTAATCGATCAAAAGCTTGGTGTTCGAGCCAAAAACCAGTATCCATAACCAATATTCTCACTCCACTACCCGTGAATGAATTTTCATGAGCAGTATGAACCTGGATTTGTTCAATCTGATCCCATGATACACCGTAAAAGGATGTATCAGAACGGCTATTTGCTCGATATCCAGCGGGGTTTAAATCAACCGGTTTATTCATACGGTAGGTAATCACTGGCTCTATCTTGGATATAAAATTAATATGGGACAGTTGTTGAATTTGAACATCCGATACCAAAGCAGACACAGCATTCAACCATCTGCTTGTATGGATAATTGTGATTTCATTGTTCTCTAAAATCTCTAAATAACTTTCCTTAACAGGGATATCGTACCAATTGGATGGAGCCTTTCCATGCTTCAGTCTTCTAGCCACTGTTTTAGCGTTAATATTTATTGGTTTATCACTATCTTTATTATCGAAATAAATCCAGACTCGATATTGGTTTGTCTCACGGATTCCTGCAGAGTATACATTGGGGGACACAGTTGTATTTGAATACCCAAGTCCCAGAACCATGATCCAGATAAAGCGCCTCATTCAATCTCCAAAATAATATTTACTAATTGGGTCAGATCTTCAACTGTAATTGTACTATCGCCATTCACATCTGCAATGTATGCAAGAAAATCCGAAACTGCTGTATCATTTATCAAAATTTCCGCCAGGGATTGCACATCAAGTATGTTTTGTGACAGGTCTGTGATGACATCACCAGGAAGAGCAGTTGGACTGCTGATTCGATATACTTCAACTTCAGAGTGTTGAAGACTTAAACTGTCACTTACTGTTATCTGAAACCCCGTATCTTCCCCGGTAATAGCATCAAACGGAATCTGAAAAGTTAACTGGATATTTTGGATCTGTCTCGAATCCAATTGTTGTATTGAATCTAAGACACTGGTTAATTGTATAAAATCATTTAAGGGTGCAACTGAAATTCCCAATCTGCCGCTGGTCATCTGTAAACCTCTATTTTGAATTGATACCTGATAGGATATCTGTCCACCAGCTCCGGCTGCCGGTGATGTCATTTCAATTTGAATTACGGAGGGGTCGCTTCCGGAAACGAGAGCAAACACTTTGTTCTGGTATAATTGTTCCTGGCAAAGTGGTACTATTCTATTTTCTGACGGCCAGAAATAATCTGACGCCAAACCGACTTCCGGAAGATATGAAAGCAGTCCCAACGTTCCATAGGACCAATCAACAGCATCGCCGTTCACTCCATACCCGAGCAATTCGGTACCCGTTCCAACCGGATAGTTATTTTCCGTCGTCATCCATGCACCAATTTCACTGATCATGGTATAATCTGGTTCAGGTGGATATTCTCCACTTCCAAACGAGTGAATAAGATCGTTGCCCCATGCATGATAGTGTATAATATTTTGGAATTCATGTTCCAATACAAAATTTTTAAGATTGTTTGTTTCCGGTTCGGAGAAGGGTGCCGTCCCACGGTAAATTGATGAACAGGGATCGGGGGAAGATCCAACATCATCTGCTCCCCAATCGTACTCATAATTACGGTTTAAGTCGACCCCTCTGGCAGTCCCCGTTCCACAACCGGTATCACGCCTGTTTTTACGGTTATAGCCCGGTGAGCCGTATGTTTGATAGTAGTCCACATTCCATTGATAACCATCCGGGTTGAGGATTGGAATGAACCACATTTCCCGTTGATCTACAAGAAAGGTGGATTCTTCATCGCTGCCATAGTTCTCACAAAGGTATTGTACAAAATAAAACTGATTCATCATTCCTATTGGCTCTCGGGCATGCGTTAATCCAGTATATAAAACTTCTGGCTCACTCTCATTTGTATCAGGATTATCCGAAACTTTAAATGCCCAAATATCTCGGCCTTCGATAGACGTTCCTATGCTGATTTTCTCCGATACGATTTGCGGATATTGGATATGGAGTGAATCCATTCGTAAAACAGCTTCAACTATGGAATAATTACCCTGAATAGATCCCAGGGGTAACTCACGTTCGGTAGCGGGGATATTGCGACCTGCTGACCACACACCTAAATCATCAATTAGGATGCTATATTCAATCGATTGTTTTCTGAGGCGTGAAACCTGATCAGCCCTGGCAATCAAGTCAATATAGGTAGCATTTAGAATCGCGGTGTGGTCTAATGAAATACCATTTCGCCGCAAAATATTCAGGGTGGGTTCACTGGGGCTCCAAACCCGAATTACCTGGTAGACTTCTTTCTCAATCTCCTGATTTAGAACCGCACTCCCACATAACAGAACAATCCCAATGAATCCAAGAACGATCTTTCTTGTCATCCAACCTACTGACTTTTTGCCCACTCCGTTGTTACGGATTTTGGTCGCGTGATTGGAATTCCAAGGGCACGATTAATTACCATCTGGGAAACCATTCCCATCGCCCTTGAAATACTGAACAATACTGTATAGAAGCTAAATTCAGTAAGCCCATAATGATAGAGCAGTGACCCGGAAGCGGCATCAACATTTGGCCAGGGATTTTTTGCCTTGCCCTGTTCTTTAAGTACGCCAGGAATTATCTCAAATAATTTTTGAACAATGGTAAACACATCATCATTCTTAATGTGTTCTTTCCCAAAATTCATAAACGCTGTAAATCTTGGATCTGGGCAACGTAAAACGGCGTGTCCATAACCAGGAATTACACGGCCACTATTCAATCTGTCCCAGGCAAACTGGGTTAATTCTTCATCAGATGGTGCCCCATTAAAATGATCATGCACCTCGAGGACAAACTTCAGACATTCCTGGTTAGCCAAACCATGAAGAGGTCCTGCCAATCCATTTAATCCCGCCGAAACCGCATAGTAGGGATCGGATAATGCAGAGGCAACCGTTAACGCACTAAATGCTGATACATTTCCGCCTTCATGATCACAATGGAGCATAAGATACAGTTGCATAAGTTTCTTCACATCACCCTCTGGATCATTTAACCCAAGCATATGGGCAAAATTTGCTCCCCAGTCCAATGCTTTATCCATTGCAATTCTTGGTCCTTTGTCAAATCGCATACGATAAATACCTGCAGCAATATTCGGTAGTTTTCCCACCAGGCGGATTCCATCATCCAGTATGGCTTTCCAGTAATCCTGCTTGGCCAATCCTTCATCATATAGTTTTCTGAACACGGATTCCCTTTCCATGGATAGGATTGCTGTATTAAACATTGCCATGGGATGTGAATCTTTCGGCATTGCATTCAGGATATCCCAAACGTACTCCGGTACTTCCCCATGCTCGACCAGCTGCTTCTGGAGATCTTTCAATCCTTTGTTATCCGGCAGTTCCCCTGTGAGCAGTAGATAGAAAACTTCCTCGGGGAGAATATGTGTTATATCCAGGAGTGGGTAACCGCGAATTATGAGTCCGCTGTCTGGTGAAACAGCGGAAGTATCACAGACCAGTCCTTTTACTCCACGCATGCCGCCGTACGCCTGACTGATGGTCACACTGCTAATTACATCCTGACCTTTATCCTCTACTAACTGCTTTACTTCGTAGCGCCAATCAGGAATTTTCTTTTTCAATGTTGCTAATAATGTTGACATAATAACCCCCTTATTGTGAGAAAATTGGCTAACGTATTTTTAATAAATCACCCATCATTATTTTTTGTTTGACTAAAATCATTTCTTTTCCCCAGCCGGTGCATCCAGAACTGTAATGGCTGTCATATTGACAATATCATCCACAGTACTTGAAGCGAATTGAAGCAAATTTACAGGTTTTTCAAGACCCATCAAAATAGGTCCAATTGCAGTGGCCTTACCCAGGGTTTTTAAAAGCTTGTATGCGATATTTCCGGAATTTAAATCTGGAAATATTAATGTATTGGCTTCTTCCTGTAACATGGAAAATGGGTAATGGTTTTTTAGCAACGATGTGGATACTGCAACATCAGCATGCATTTCACCGTCGATGATTAAGTCGGGAGCTTTTTCCCTAATCAACCTGGTTGCTTCTTTTACTTTTTCAGACAGTGGGTGTTTTGCACTGCCAAAATTGCTAAAACTCAACAAAGCTAATTTTGGCTCTACACCAAATTTTTGTACTTCTTCAGCAGTTAACTGTGCAATCTCCACAAGATCATCCGTGCTTGGTTCTATGTTTACTGTGACATCGGCCAAAAATTTTAATTTATTTTTGAATACCAAAATGTAAAGACCGGCCACTTTGTGAATTCCCTTTTTCACGCCCATAACTTCCAATGCAGGACGTAATACATTGGCATAATTTTGAGCAATTCCGGAAACCATTCCATCGGCATCGCCCATTTTAACCATCATTGCACCAAAATAATTCCTACGATTCATTATAGCTTCTGCTCTTCGACGTGTCATTCCCTTGCGATATCGGGTTGTGTAGATCTCCGTCCTATACGCATCAATATTCGCAAATTTATTCGGATTGACAATTTCGACACCGCTAAGATCAATATTATTTTCCTTGGCCTTTTGTTTTATCACTTTGGATTTCCCAAGTAGAATCGGTTTTGCAATATTCTGATGTACAATCTGATAGCTGGCCCGTATCACGCGATCTGATTCACCTTCCGGGAAAACAATTCGCTTTGGATTTCGCTGTGCTTTGTGAATAATTGTTCTCATTAGTTCGCGAGATTTACCTAATCGAGCTTCCAAAGAATCTTTATAATCTTCCATATTCTCAATGGTCGCACGTGCAACCCCTGTATCCATGGCGGCTTGTGCAACTGCCGAAGCAACATGTGTTAGTACACGTGGGTCAAGTGGTTTTGGTATAATATAATCCCGCCCAAACTCCAGGCGGTCCATGTTGTACCCGCGAGTCACCTCGTCCGGCACATCTTCTTTTGCCAAATTAGCCAATGCGCGTGATGCGGCTATCTTCATCTCCGTATTGATTTTTTTGGCCTGTACATCCAGGGCACCGCGAAAGATAAAGGGGAAGCCAAGAACATTATTTACCTGGTTTGGGAAATCTGATCTTCCCGTGGCCATGATTAAATCAGGTCGCGCTTCAATGGCAACATCATACATTATCTCCGGATCGGGATTCGCCATAGCGATCACAATAGGATTTTTGGCCATTGATTTCACCATGTCCTGTGTCACTAATCCACCCCGCGATAATCCGATAAATACATCAGCCTTTCGCATGGCATCGGCCAGTGTACGTGCCTTGGTTTCTCTGGCAAATTCTTGTTTGTATTCGTTCATCCCTTCGGTGCGCCCTTTATAAATCACACCCGTATGATCTACCATTAATACGTTTTCCAGCTTGAGGCCGAAATTGAGATAGTGGCGTACGCAAGATATGGCTGCAGCTCCCGCACCGCTGACCACCATTTTTACATCGTCAAGTTTTTTCCCTACTAACTCAACCGCATTTATCAATGCTGCCGCCGAAATAATTGCCGTTCCGTGCTGATCATCGTGAAAAACAGGGATATTCATCTCCTCAATTAGTTTTTTCTCAATAATGAAACATTCAGGTGCTTTTATATCTTCTAAATTGATACCACCGAATGTTGGCTCCATTAATTTTACTGCATTGATAAGTTTTTCAGGATCCTTGGTATCAAGTTCTATATCAAATACGTCAATATCGGCGAATCGTTTAAACAAAACACCTTTGCCCTCCATTACCGGTTTGCCGGCCAGTGCACCTATATCACCTAATCCCAACACGGCGGTTCCATTGGTGATGACACCTATGAGATTTCCACGTGCTGTATATAAATTTGCCGTAGACGGGTCTTTTTCAATTTCACGACATGGCTCAGCTACGCCAGGCGTATATGCTAATGATAAATCTATTTGAGAAACTGTTGATTTGGTTGCCACCACTTCAATTTTTCCAGGACGTCCTTCCCGATGATATTGAAGGGCCTGCTCTCTGGTAATCATATTATATCCCTTATTATTGGTTCTTTAATTTACAGGAAGACATGCATGTAAATCGAGGGAAACAGGAGAATGAAGTCTTCTTTATTTAATAATTACAGTAACGTTATAATACTATTTAATTTTATTATCTATGGTTCATCAAAAAATACGACGTAACAGTCTCCCCATCCTCGTTTTTATACTAATTTTTATTTTATTAATTATCTTTACCCCCAACGAGAAGTCGCTTGGTTCTATTATTAAGTACGTCTACATACATGTTGCACTAACATGGTGTGGGATTTTAGGCTTTATTTCTTTGATTGGATTGCTCGTTGTAAAATGGGTTGCTGGTACTTTTCAAGTCTCCTTTTCCGATATAAGACAAATTGGGGTTGTATCTACTATCGCTTATTTAGCTGGGTTTTGTATCAGTTTATATGCAGCTCTATTAGCCTGGGGTTCTATTTATTGGCAGGAACCGTCGCTACACTTGTCTACCAATATACTTTTAATATCTGTATTTGTGCTCTTTATAAATTATATCTTCGATGATAACAAGTACACCAGCGTCATGCTTTTAATACCTGGATTATATTACATTTCCTCGCGACTGAATTTAACTCGTGTCTTACACCCTAGAGACCCAATTGGTACCTCTGACTCCATCGCGATTAAAATTAGTTTTATCCTCTTTTTTATATACTTTATAGGGTTATTCGGATACCTGATTTTCAGTCTGGTAAAAAAGCCAAAAGACACTTAAAAACTTCTAAGCAGAAGACCTGAATATATTTTCGGATAAAAGTAGGTTGATTTTTGTGGCATCACCCGGCCATCCTCTGCCCAAGAAAATATCTCGTTTAAATTGGGTGGTTTTATCAACCCAAGCCATTTAAAATCCTCCGATGCTATAAATTCTGCCGGTGAGCTAGTACCCCTCAGATAGGATAGTTTTGACAATCCGTCTGCAGTTGATGTATCCATGCCAAATCCTTGTTTTAAAACCATCTCATGGAATACTTCAATATCTAAACTGGATGTATCACCTGAATACTCTAATATCCAGGCTGTTTCAGCATGTTTGTTATACAACCCAAAAACGATTTCATCCTTTTTAATAACCGATAACATTTCATCCAATGAAACATTATTCCTGATTCTAAAATGGGATGAAATTTGTTTTAAAAGATCCTCTGGAGCAACTGAGTCATGAATGATGCGATGCGTCGGCAATACCTGCATACCAGGATTGTAAGCATTTACCAGTGTTACCATGACACGATCAGAGCCTGGCAAAGAGCGATTGGAATGCATATACTTTAATGCTGTCTTGTACCGGTGATGGCCATCTGCTATTATGGCTTTTGATTGCTGAATTACATGTTGAATCTGCCTGATTATCATCCTATCTGCTACTGGCCAGATAGCCATTTTCACATCATCATCTGTCTTGCATGTTATCACAGGCTTATTTCGTTTTATCTGATCTGCAAGATTCTCCAACACACAGTTGGGGTCGCGATAGCACATGAAAATTTGACCGGAATTGGTTTGCGTGGCCTCCATTAATCGATATCGATCGTCTATATGCTTTTCGATGGTTTGTTCATGCGGGAGAATATTTTCTCCAAGTTCCTCCAGGGCTAACTCCCCTATAATTCCCGTTCTAATTACCGGTTTATCATCCATCAAGAAGCTTTGTTCCATCAAATACAATGCTGGGTGTGAATCTTGTACCAGAATAGAATTATCAATCCATTTCCATAACGTCCTAACGGCTGCTTTGTACCGGTTGGATCCTCTTTCTTTTGGTAAAATTATTCTACAAAAATTGTATTCAGATTTGTCATATAAAGCCGCCTGATCTTCTTTAGAAATCACATCGTAGGGTGGAGAAATGACGGCGTCTAAATTGGAAATCTTATCCGGATTATAGTGCCAGGCACTAAATGGGTGTAATTGAGGCATGGGCTCGTAGAATCTATTTATACCATTTGGATGCGATAATTTCGCGCGCCGATTCCAAATCTTCCTGAAAATCAACTTCAATGCAGGGATAGGCAGTCACATCTTCATAATATACGGGAAGTTTACTCAGTATAGGATGGATGCCCGCTTCGAAATATTCCGAATTCCCGCCGGCGGATATCAACGTGGCAACTGACCGTGAAAAGACCTGACCGAATTCTGCTGAAAATCGAGCCACACCAATAAATTCTCCTAATGCATTTTCCTGGATGAGTTCCTTTCCAATGGCGACAATCCGCTGATCTTTGCCTTCTATCACTTTAACTTCTTCGCGTCCACACTTTTTGATTTCTACTGCTAACACTGAATCGTAATTCGAATGTATGATTTTTTCAAGCAATGATTGCGGATAAACAACATCCGCATTCATTAATAGGAAGGATTCATTGTTCACATGCGGTAATGCAAGGTTTACAGAGTAGGCCGTGTTTGTATCAAAAAAATGATGATTTACTATTGGAATGAGATTGATTTCAGGATAGGTTTCACGAATGTAACTCTGAATCATTTCGCGGTAATAACCAAGTACGATCACGATATCCGTAACACCCATTGCCAGTAGAGCGGACAATTGGTAGTCCAGAATGTGTTTTTCCCCCACTTTTAATAAACATTTCGGTGTCTCATGAGTGAGGGGATAAAGTCTACGACTAACACCTGCTGCTAATAATATTGCGTTCATATGGGGCCAAAATTAGGTGATAAGAAATGAAAATTGTACTGTGGGATTATTTTTTTAAATATTCAAAAAGACCGTTTAATAAACGTTCTGAGGCTTTTCCATCGCAGTTATGGAGATAAGTATCCCTTGCGATTTTTCTTTTATCCCCTAATTCGTCGTTCTTATTGAGAGCAGAGAGAATAGCGTTATTCAATTCATCGGGATAATCTATCCGGTGAGTAAAATCAATCTGGTCGAATCTGTCTTGGTCAAACCTGTGTTTATACACAGTTGGGAATAACCGGTGTTTGAAACGATATGTAAAATAATTTGTCTGAATAACCGGACGATTAACAGCCAAAAATTCAAAAAGGGTTGAAGAAATATCGCTTATTAGTATGGTTGCTTTATTAAAAAAAGGAACAATATTGTATTTAGAAAATGGTAACAATTGCATGTGCTGATTTGATGTACAACTTTGTTGCGCTAATTCATAGTGGTAGTGGTATTTCTTTTTCGTCCAACTAAACTGATGCAACTTTACTATGAGATTAATTTCCATCTCTAATTGCCCTAATACTGGTAACGTCCGTTCAATGGAGGATGGGTAAAAAGTTGGTGCATACAGTACCGTTGGAAGTTCATTTTCATCCTCTTCAATTTTAATCCCTGTAAAAAGGGGGTCGAGTTTTGTGAAGCCGCAGACAACAGGAAGTGCACGGTGATTTGCCAGCTCCGGTAATCTTTTTGTCGATTCAACGGCAATTACGTCAATCCGGGGTGAAATATCAGTGTAATACGAATTTTTTAAGCCAATCCCATGGTATACCATAACAACACAGGTATTACTGGTTGCAATTTCATTCAGATATTGTTTGTTCCCCACAAATATCACGTCAAAATCCATGGCTTTTATGGATTGTTTTCTATCTGTTTCGCTCCTTGCCAAAATTGGATTTAATTTTAGGCGGTCGCACTCTTTTTGAAACAGTGCTACTTCATCTTCAGATTCCCCTAGGTTGATCGAGACAAAGACCTTGTGGGTATATTGTTGCTTAAGCACATCCATGATGGGTAAGAACTGGGGCAAGTAATACATATGATGAAGTTCAAAAAGAATATTCATTCACTAAATAATTTTCGAGCTTTTCTTTTTAGTAAAAAATTTGGTTTCTTCTTTTTAAGGCGGTTGATTTCGTTGTGTTCCAATACGGAAATAATGGTGTCAATCAACCGTTCGCTGGACTTACCATCCAAATAAGGATGTAGTTGGTTCAAATACATTTTTCTGTTTTCTGAAAATTCAGTAGGATCCTCTATAGATCGCACAATGGCACCAAATAAGTCTTCAGGAGATGTGATGTTAATGCCCTTGTCTAGTCTTGTCGTACCATTACAGGTAATGATTGGTTTATCAAACAGAAGATACTCATACGTAACCGATGACGTATCCGCAATGAGCATATCGGATTCAGTCATATACGGTAATATATTATCGTCATCTGGGATTGTAATATTTTCACTTAATAACGTTTTTGCTTCTTGAACCACTTTTTTTTCCATTAGATCGTGAAATTTGATTATCCAGTTCAGCGGTTTTTCCTTCAAGGACTGAATGTGCGGAACCATTTTCGCGGCAGATGAGTAGCGGGGACTAAATGTTGGGGCATACAAAATCACTGGATTGGTGTTTTGGAAAAAATTCTGTGTGCCTTGCCGTTTATAATCTTTAACAGGATCAAGCTTTGGCCAACCGGTTTCTTTTACCAAAAAAGTATGTTTTTTTTCTGCCAGCATTGAAAATATTTGGGTCATGAATGGACCCGGTGTACAATATAAATCAAAAAAACCGGTGATACGATAATGGCCTCGCTTTTCCTCACCCAATCCATGAAATATTTGCACTTTTAGTCCTGGCCAGAAATCCGGAACCACATTTCCCGGTACAAGAACCGCGTCGGGATTGAATTCCATGACTTCCTGATTGGATGTAATACCATCGAACTCGGTAAACCCTTCCGCAATACGATCGGTAAAAAACCATTTTGCCTTCCCCCTTTTTGAAGAAATCAGATAGTCATAAACCGGTTGCAGGATGGCAATGGAGTATGGTTTGGTAACAAGCAGGAGAAATTTCACTGGAT
>CAZZIU010000021.1:0-31170 GCA_964654545.1 uncultured bacterium | reverse complement strand
TTATCGCCATCGTCATCATCCCCGGGGTCTATTGTACCAAATGCCAAAACACCACTTGTCACTAGCGTTTTTACCACAATGGGAATATCAAGTACACTATGGGTAACAGTTACGGTAACAAGTTTGTACGGTGTTACATTGGCTACCGGGGTTAGCCAATCTATATCTGAAACATATTGAACGACTGAGATCGCCGCATATCCGGGGAGCGCATTACTTGACCAGTTTACGGAATTATAATCATCAACATCATCGTAATCAGCACTATTGCCTTCCTCAGCGCCCAAATTAGTACTCCACGGTTCAGCAATATTTTCGTCGAACCGATGATTGATAATCGTTTCAATAATATTGTTGGCGTAATTGGTGCCGCGATTTACTATTTCGACATGAACAGATTTGGCTTCCACGTTGGTCAAGGATACCATCGCACTAACCAGTGCAATACTGACCACGACTATACCCAATACAAGCTCTATGAGCGAAAATCCGCTTTGTTTGCTAATTTTTGAAGGCATCTTAGTCGTCATGGATTTGGTGGGGTATCCAGGCTGGTTGATTCATACACATAACCCGAAACAGGAATTAAATGAATGACCCATTGCTGATTTAAAATAATATTTCCATCAAAACTGGGGCTACCGTACCAATTGAAAAATACTTCATTTGATCCGCCAAAATTGACCTGCGAAATATAGATTCCGTTAAACATCGCACCAACATTGATCACCGCATTCTGGTTTGTTGACGGGTCTCGTAATAGCTGTCGATCACCGGCAGATGGACCTGCATACAGTGCATAGCTGTTGTTAGGTTGGTCAATTACAATCCATGTTGTATCATGATGACTTATGGCATAATTCTCGATGTATTTTAAGTCATCAAGAATTTTTTCCCGGGCAGCTTTCATTTGCATCGACGTAAGCAATCCGGTGATTCTTGGTACGGATAGAGCTGAAAGGATACCAACAATCACAATGACAATAATCAGTTCCATTAAGGTGAAACCGGGGCTACTTTTCAATTGTTGTTTTGTCAATTCTTGCATCTTACAAAACACAAAAGGAGGTATCCTGACCTCCTCCTGTGTTCTCAATTATCTATTGTTACGGTTTAATTGGTGACATAATCTGGACCGTCGATGATTTCGAAGGTATAGCTGTCTTCACCGTTGCTCGTGTATCTGACAATAGTAACAGGATCGGTTAGATCATACATGAATTTTACCTTATTGGTACCATCAGAAACAATAGTCCAACTGTCTGGAACTTCATCAAGTAAAATTCCGAACCCAGCCGGTTCAGTTTCGAAATCATCCGCATCGGGATAACTGCGATAGCCGCTCTTAACCATTTGGTCTGCTGCATACATAGAGAGTGATGATTTGAAATTGCCGATAAAAGCATCAATCGATGCTTTATGGGCATCCGATGTGAAATCAAAAAATCTAGGGACTATGACAGCTGCCAAAATACCTAGTATCACAATAACCATGATCAATTCTATGAGCGTAAATCCTTTTTCATTACGTTCTTTCATACGTTCTCCTTAGTTGAATCTATTTTTCTCCCATCAGAGACCTATCGGTAACAAATACTGTGCCAGTAATTTACCAAAATTCTCTCCTCGATAGGTATCTTATGAAACCCCTCATTTTGTTACGATATATTACAGAGTTGTATATTTTTATTACATCCATTCAGGTTAACCTACATTTCCCATCATGCTCCACATCGGTAACATAATACCCAAAACGAGTAAAACCACAAAGGCTCCCATTACCACTGTCATTATTGGTTCAATCGCAGCCGATAACCTGGAAATCCGGTTTTCTACTTCTAGATCATACTGACGTCCGACATTTTCAAGCATTTTTTCAAGAGCACCGGATTTTTCGCCAATAGAAATCATTTTTATGGTTAGTTTGGGTATCCACTTACTTTGCCCCAGTGATTCGGCCAAACTGACACCACGCTCAACACTTTCCCGGGCTTTTCTAATATCTCGAGATATTACCTTGTTACCCATTGTTCCTTCTGCTGTTTCCAATGATCGAACAATTTGAACACCTCCATGGGTCAACGTTTCTAACATATGGGTGAATCGTGCCAACGTGGATTGCAATTCAATATGTTTAATAATTGGAACTCGTAATTTCATCATATCCATCAGGTAGGAACCCTGCTTGGTTTTAGCCCCATATTTAAACCCGTAAATAGTCCCAAATAACACGGCAATTGCCAGATACCAGTAATTTATGAAGAAATCACTTAGTCCCATTAATATTTTGGTTGGTAAAGGCAATTCCAACCCTTGCGATTCAAACATTGGTGTGAATTTGGGAATGATAAATACCGTGGCACCCACGATCGCTGCGCCTAGTGCTCCACCAACCAGCTTCGGATATCTCATGGCTTTTTTTATGCTGGTCGATGTTTCAATGTCGCGTTGGATAAAACTGGCCAAACGTCTCAATATTTCATCCAGAACGCCAGCAGATTCACCTGCGCGAACCATATTCACATACAGTTCGTTAAACACTCCCGGATAGAATGCAAAACTATCAGAAAGTGGCAAACCTGAATTGACACGATCCACAACACCGGAGACCACTTTTTTCATTGAAGTTGTCTCTACTTGGTCAACCAGTGCTTCCAATGCTGTAATCAATGGAATCCCGGAATCAATCAGGACCGATAATTGGGTGGTAAAATTCTCTAATTCCTGTGGTTTTACTTTTTTCCGGGCATTAAGAAGTTCAGAAATATTGACAGGCGGCTTGTATGGTTTGACCGAAAGAACCATCTCATTCCGTTTATCTGCATCCTCATAAATTGAAAATTTTGATTCAGCCTCTAGAATGGATTCCACAATGGTACCATCTTCAGAGACTATTCTGCAGTTATACTTTCCCATGTAATTCGTTATTCCTGAAAATCAATTTCGTATTTTTTTAATTTTCTATACAACGTGACCCTGGATATTTCCAGCATTGTGGATACCTTGCTAATATTTCCATCAAATTGTGTGAGCGCATTTTTAATTGCATATTTTTCAAGTTCCCACAAAGGTAAAATTTCTCCATTTGAAATTGGTGTGGCATCCACCTCTTTTGTCTCCTGCTCTATCATCGGATCCTGAATGTGTTGTTTCCCAATTTCTTTGGAATCGGAATTAAACACAACCCGCGTTAACAGATTTTCCAATTCCCTAACATTTCCTCGAATTTCGCGACCTTTTAGATCTTCAATCAAATCCCAGCTTATATACTCAATTTCATTTAAACTATTACTAATAATATTATTCAATAAATACAGGGACAGAAGGAGTACATCGTCATCACGATGAGCAAGTGGTGCCAGGTTAATTGGAATGACGTTCATTCTAAAATGAAGATCGGATCGAAATTTCCCCTCTTCCACCATCGCTGATAAATCCTGATTGGTTGCCGCTAACAATCGAAAGTCAACTTTTTTGCCCTTAGTCCCTCCCAGTCGTTCGACAATACCGTCTTCCAGAACCCGCAATAATTTTGCTTGCAGAGGTAACGCCATATCACCGATTTCGTCAAGAAATATTGTACCAGTATCCGCCATCTCAAATTTACCTGGTTTGGGTTGATTTGCACCGGTAAATGCTCCTTTTTCATACCCGAATATTTCACTTTCCAGCAGGTTCTCTGGTATTGCGGCACAATTTAGAGATACAAATGGTTTGCCCGCACGATGGCTGGTTTCATGGATGGTTTTGGCAACCAGTTCCTTTCCACTTCCACTGGCTCCAAGTATTAATACTGTAAAATTAGTGCTGGCCACTTTCGCCAACTGCTTATACATCTTCATCATGGGAATTGAATTACCAACAAAATGCCCAAAACCACTTGGACGAATCTGGGGCATCAAACTTTCCGAAACCATATTGATAATTTCTGAATAAGTCGTCAAACGACGGAATATTTCTTTTGCAGATTCCAAAGCTCCAGAAGAATGTATGATGGCAAATATATTTGTCAGATTCATAGCGATTCGAATATCAATGCGCTTGTCGTCAGTAACAATGATCAATGGTACGTGTGGATCGTATTTTCCGAGATGCTTAATAAAATTCGGGAAAACATCTTTCAACAGGTCCCAGTCTGCCCAGATTGCATCGTAGTGCTCGACGGAAACATAACTCATTCCTGAAGCGGCGTCTCTGGTAATGGTTATGTCCGAACTAACTTCCTTTAAATATTGCCTTAGACCGGATGGAAACTTGTTCTTTTTGTTAGATTTGCGAACGGGTGATATGACCAAGAAATTCATGGGTTACCCCAGTGTTATCCTAAATACTTCTTCAACCGATGATTCGCCGGATGTCACGTAACGAATTGCAGCCTTTCGCAGAGAAAGCATACCTTTTTTCTCTGCCAAATCTTCTAAATCAGTGGTACTAATACCTTTGTTTATAGCATTTTCAATCTCTTCATCTGAAATCATCAATTCATAAACACCTCCCCGGCCGGTGTATCCTGAATTTCTACAATGGACACAACCTACCGGTTCAAAGAATGTAAAGCTGTCAGGATCACCCTCCATCTTTAAACTCTTTAAAATTTCCGGTGTTGGTGTATAGGCGCGTTTGCACTTATCACATAATTTTCTTATCAACCTTTGCGCCAAGACTCCACGAATCGTTGAACTGACCATATAGGGATCTATTCCCATGTCCACCAATCGTGAATAACTGGCCGCTGCACTGTTGGTATGAATAGTACTGAATACCAAATGACCGGTTAAAGCAGCGCGAATAGCCAGCTCAACGGTTTCCACATCACGCATTTCACCAACCATGATAATATCCGGATCTTGTCGTAACATGGATCGCAAAGCAGCGGCAAAGGTCATCCCTGCTTTATTGTTAACCATACCCTGATTAATATTGTCCAGTTGGTATTCTATCGGATCTTCAACCGTCATGATATTGACATCCGTCGTATTGATCACATGAATCGTTGCATACAAGGTTGTGGTTTTACCACTTCCCGTCGGACCTGAAACAAGAATTATTCCATTTGGTAAGTGAATTAGTCGTCGCCACTCTTCGAGCATGGCTTCCTGAAATCCTAGTTTGGACAGATCAATTTTACTTTTTGATTGATCCAGAATTCTCATAACCGCCACTTCACCATTTGGGGTAGGATAGGTCGAAGCACGGACGTCCACTCGCTTTGTACCAATATAATGCGTAAAACGACCATCTTGTGGTTTTCGTGACTCAGAAATATCCATGTCCGACATAACCTTGATACGGGAAATAAGAGGACTCATGGATGCTTTCGGTACGGTATAATGCTGTTGCAAAACACCATCCACGCGGAATCGTATCCTCACATCTTTTTCACGTGGTTCAACATGAACATCACTGGCACCGATCTTAATAGCTTCATTAAAAAGCATATTTACTGCTTCAATGATTTCCGTATCTTGGTCAATTTGTTTGGATTTAACCTTTGGATCACCGGTTTTTCCGGTTTCGTACATGGCCGCGCCATAGAACAAATCAATGGCTTGAGTAATTTCGCTTTCCGGTGCCAAGATAAGATTGATGTCTTTATTGGTCGTTACTGCCAATTCATCCACCATTTGCACGTTCAAGGGATCAGCTGTTGCAACAGTCAGCGAATCATCAATATAAAACAAGGGCATTATTTTATATTTTTCAGCAAAATCCTGATCCACCAAAGCAAGGACGTCACCCTGGATTTCATATCCAGTTAATTCAAGATAAGGTATGCCAAGCTGCTCACTTAAAATTTCCACCAGTTCCTTTTCAGTGAGATAGCCCAAAGCGGTAATGGCTTTTCCCAAATAAACGCGGTGTTCATCTTTAAACTCCAGGGCTTCATGGAGTTGATCATCCGTTATTTTTCCTGAATCTATCAGGATGTCGCCAATTCTGCGTTTGGTAGCTACTGCACTCATTATTTAACCAGGTAAAATGAATCCCATGTACCAATTGATGATCGGTTCATACCAAAACAATGCAACGACAGCACCAATGCCCATGTATGGCCCAAACGGTATACGTTGACCTACACTTGTTTTTTGCATAACAAATAAAATCAATATAATGACTGCCGCACTGAAAAACGCAATTGCTATTGCGACGATACCAGCCTGCCATCCCAGCACCAATCCGATGAGAGCAGCATATTTGACATCACCCATTCCCATTGCTTCTTTTTTAAACGCAAAATACCCCAGCCAGGCGATGGCATAAAAAAAGAATCCAAGCCCAATTCCTCCCACGAAGTACATCGTCCACGATGATAAGCCATCTCTAAGGAATGGATAAATCCCTGGTATCAAAGCGGCAAGTAAAAGGGAATTGGGTATTATCTGATGATCAAAATCAATGAAAGTAATAGCAATGATTAAGGAGATAAAAATGGCGTACATAACCAGATCCAGGGATAATCCGGTTTGGGTATATGTGACCCAAAAGAGAATGGCCGTGAGAATTTCCACCAACAGGTACCTTGGTGATATTTTTTCTTTACAATTAGAACATTTACCACCCAGAAACAAATAGCTAAGAACAGGTATGTTTTCCAACGCCGTTATCATGTGGTTGCATTTGGTGCAATGAGATCGTGGTGTAACGATGGATTCTCCAGCAGGAATTCGATAAATACATACATTCAGAAAACTCCCTATCATTAATCCAAATACTATAACGAGCAAAGGTATCATGCCACTGCTAATAATTTGTTAAACTCAGATAGAAGTTCGCTGGGATTCAGTGGTTTTGTAATGTACGCATCTGCTCCACTTTTGATTCCCAATAACCTGTCGTGTTCCGAATCTTTTGCAGAAACGATCACAACTGGAATATTCTTGAATTTTTCATCAAACTTAAGCAACCGGCAAATCTGATATCCATCAATTCCCGGTAACATTAAATCCAACATAATCAAATCAGGGTTCACGACCCTTGCTTTTTGCAATCCTGACATGCCATCACTGGCGATATGAATTTCATATCCGTTTCGTTCCAGAAGAATTTTTATGGGTTGAATAAAAAATTCCTCATCATCAACAATTAGTATGCGTTTCCCCATTTATCCCCTTTCATTATTCTTCGAGATGAATATCATCCCTTGTCTCCATTGGTTTCTCTGCTCTCAATTTCAAACTTAAGTCTGTTGGACGATCTGCGCAACGAATTGCTACATCTTCATCGATTTTCTTATCCATTACCAATTTGAATAGATGCTGGTCAAACAATTGCATTCCTTCATTGGCGGATGATTCAATGGTATGCCGCAGGACATCCAGATCACCTCTGTGTATGACATCCCTGACTCTAGCGGTTTGGAGTAACATTTCCAGTGCAGCTACACGTTTTCCATCCAGTGATGGTACCAATCTCTGGGCAATAACTGCTTTTAAATTTTGACTAAGTTGCAAGCGCACCATTTCATGTTCGTTGTAGCTGTAGAAACTCATGACACGTTCAATCGTCTGGTAGGCGTTGTTTGCATGTAGTGTACTCAATACAAGATGACCGGTCTCGGCAAAATTCAACGCGGCGGACATGGATTCCTTATCGCGAATTTCTCCAATAAGTAGCATGGATGGTGCTTCACGTAAGGCACTTTTAAGTGCTGCCGTATAAGAGTCAGAATCCTGCCCAATCTCCCGTTGATTTACAATACCCTTTTTATGGGAATGAAGAAATTCAATGGGATCTTCTAACGTCAGTATATGGGCCGTTTTATGCGAATTGCAATAGTCCACCATAGAAGCAAGTGTTGTTGATTTTCCACTTCCAGTACTTCCAACCACAAAAATTAATCCACGCTCTTCCAGCGCCAGGTGAGCCAGGGTGGAAGGTAAATTGAGTTCCTCAATCGTCATGATTTTGGAAATTATTCTTCTCACCACAAATGCCACTGAATTTCGTTGCCTGAAAAAATTCACACGAAATCGTCCAACGCCTGCTAAACTGTACGTGAAGTCTAGCTCTTTCTTTTTCTGAAATATTTCCATCTGTCGTTCAGTGAGCATCTCAGCCTGGAGATTTTTCACCGTTTCCGGAATGACTTTTTCCTTTTCCAGCGGTAGTATTTTCCCACTGATTTTCAGCATGGGATAAGCGCCTAGCGTGACAAAAAGGTCTGAGGCATTTGCTTCGGCCATTACATTGAGCAAATCGTTGATCTTATACATCAATTACCCAACATTTTTTTGAATTCGGTTGTATCGTCAACCGAGTCTAAGGCATCCTTCGGGTTGATCTGTTTGTCTTTGATAAGTTGAACCAGGGATTGTTCCATGGTGGTCATCCCAATATTGGATCCGGTCTGAAGAATAGACGGTAACTGAAATGTTTTATTTTCCCTGATGAGATTTGCCACTGCTGAAGTTCCAATTAGAATTTCAAAAGCCGCTACACGACCACCACCTACTTTCTTTAATAGCAGCTGCGAAATGATCCCCACAATTGATTCACTCAACATTACCCGTATTTGGGATTGCTGGGTTGAAGGAAATTGATCGATTACCCGATCCAGGGTTTTGGTTGCGTTTACAGTGTGCAGTGTGCCAAACACCAAATGACCTGTCTCTGCTGCTGTGATGGCAAGTGATGTGGTTTCCAAATCACGCATTTCGCCGATAACAATGACGTCAGGATCCTCTCTTAAGGCACTGCGAAGGGCGCGGGCATACGATTTTGTGTTGGTGCCGATTTCTCGATGCCGGATAAGGCCCTTTTTGCTGTTGTGAATGAATTCAACAGGATCTTCAATTGTTATAATATGCTTACGCATATTTTCATTAATAAAATCGATTAAGGTATTGAGGGTGGTTGATTTTCCACTGCCCGTCGGTCCGGTCACTAAAATCAATCCTTTATCATGCGATACCAGGTCTTTTAAAACGGATGGCAGACCCAATTGATTAAAACTGTATACTTTATCCGATATTGAACGAAATACCGCTGAATCACCGTACAATTCTTTGAACACATTTACACGATACCTTCCCATAGCTTTGATTTCCACTGAAAAATCAAGCTCCAGTTCCTCTTCATAGAGTCGGCGTTGTTCATCATTCATTATGTCATAAATCAGGGTATGAACATCAGCAGGTAATAAACTGGGAAGCTCAGTCTTTCTTAATTCTCCATCAACCCGTAGGATCGGAGGAGAATTAGAAGATAAATGTAAATCGGAAGCTTCCGATTTACGCATGAAATTTAGCAAGTCATAAATCTCAACTTGGGCTGCCATCTATGATAACTTTACAATATTTGGAGTGATAAAAATAAGTAACTCGGTTTGTTCAGACGTCGTAATGGAATGATTAAAAAATTTCTTGATGAACGGAATTTTTCCCAAAAATGGAGTAACCGTTTTATTCTCAACATACTGGTCATAAATCAGTCCACCAATCAGCAATGTTTCACCGTCACGGACGGTAATCTGCGTATTGGTTTGACGATTGGAAATAATTGGTCTATCATTATTTGGACCCGTAAATCCTGTGATGGCTTCAATTTGTGCATCAATAGACATGGAGATAAACCGTTCATCATTTACTCTGGGCATCACATTTAGTTTTACACTCACTTCTTCATCCTGGAATTGATACGGTTGTGTTCCCAAATTACTGCCCGTGGCCTGCGGAACTAAAACTGGAATGGTAGTACCGACATTGACTGAAGCCATTGCATTGTTCTTTGCTGTGACCTGGGGTTCTTGCAATAATCGTGTGCTCCCGTCATTTGAAAACACCTCCAATAAGGCTGAAAATATTGGCAGCGTTAATGTGGCAACTTTTAAACCCTGTCTCCAGTTACCCAATTCAAGCAGGGTGCTGGCAGCGCTAGAGGTTGTTCCCGTTGTTCCGGTGGTTCCGGTTGTTCCGGTTGTTCCGGTTGTATTTGTGGTACCAGTTGTTGTGGACGGATTACCCGGGACATCGAGTTGCGTTCTGGCTGACCAGTTAATGCCCATCCGTTCATCCATTGTTAACCTGGTCTCGATGAATTTTACAGAAATATTAATTTGTTGTACAGGCTGATCCAGTGCAAACACCACTTCTTCGATATTTGAAAAATTGTAGTGAACATCTGTGATAAGAATAACATCTGCATTCGATTGTCCACCTGTTGCGCCAGCGGCTCCGGCGTTGGTTGCCTGACTACCTTCTGCGCCACCTCCACCAATGCCGCCTAATAAACCGGTCAGTCCTGCTGCTGCCGCATTTCCTGCCCCCTGTGCACTTCCTGCGCCACCGAGTACACCCTGAGTCTGTCCACCTCCACCAGAAGATGATGTTCCGCTTAGCGGACTTTGTTGCGTCCCTGAAAAAGTTGTCATTTTCCCTTTTTTGGTCAATACATTTGTGATAGCTGATGCGACACTGGCGGCATCTACGTATTCCAGCTTATATATTCTGGTTTCGGTAGAGCCTTCCATTTCAGTTTCAATTTTCTTAATTACTAAAATATTCTCCTGCATGAACCAGTCGTAGCCGTTTACCTTTAAAATAGCATCCAGCGCAGTACCCAGGTTTACATCATTTAGTCCAACCGTTACTCTCCCCTTTACATCCTCTCCAGCAATAATATTTAAATCATTCTGCGCTTGAAGCAATCGTAACACGTCAATTAGCTGGGCGTCTTTGAAATTCAATGAGACAGTTGATTCCATTGCACCGATCCGTTGGGCACGCACTTTCCTCTTAATCTCTTCCTCCTGTGGAGCCCATGATACTCTTACAATACGTGCCTGATCCACTTCAATGGTGTATTCCGGTAAGGTTGAAAAATAGAGAATAACCTCTACTTTATTGGTTTTACCACGCAAATCCTGAACGGTGTAGCGATACAATGGAGGTAAATCGATATCTTTTTGATAACGACGTTTGGGATAAGATGCATTTGGTACAACTATCCGTAATTGAGGTGGAGAATACGTTGCATCTTCCTCAAAAGTTATGTCCTCCGTAAATCGCATGGAAATTCCCAATTGCCCATCGCTTTCAAAACTATTGATCAATTCCAATTCCTGTGCGAAAACTGAAACAGATAAAAGTATGATGATAAATAAAATTCTATTCATTAAGTGTCAACCTAACTGTTTTAAGTCCTTGTTTTAAGATGACATGGTTTATGGCAATTTTCTCAATGGTATACCCGCCAATAACATCCCCTTCCGAAAGAATACTTTCATTGATAAGTGCATATCCTGAATTTCCGAGCCAGGATATTCCATTTAAGTCAAAGTTTACTCTGGCTCCATCATTTGTTGAGCCAAAAATACCCAGCAAACCACCTTCACCAGATTCTTTTTTTTGTTTCGTGTAAAAAAACGGATCAGCACCCCAATTTTTATCCCATTTAATTTCTGGCATGACCATTAATGCTGCATATTCGGCAATGTCGTCGACCTCATCTTTGCGTTCGGTTAAATCTTCTATTTCCTGCGCTAACTCAGTTGTTTCTTTGGGAAAAATGACACCATAATCATATAATAGGTATAATAGCATTACTACCAATACTCCAAGCATAATCATTTGTCGTCGATCAAGTTTCATCTACCTAATCCCCCTTGAATAAATATGCATACAAAATCATGCTGCAGGTGAGTGATTCTGGTGTTTCAACGTCAGTATCAATTGTAATCCGACCGAGATTGAATATTTTGTTGTGTGAAATCAGTTCTTGCATGTAGGCCCCAATCGTTAAATAATCACCTTGAATTGTTAGTTCAACCGGATAGCGCACAATATGCTTTTTTGTGAGATTTAGTTTATTTTTTATGGCCGGGTAAGAATCATTTAACTTTGGTGACAAAGAAGGAACCTGGATATTTTGCTTGGTTGCCAATTCTCTAAGGGATGTCATAAGTGTGAGAAAAGATTTATTGTCTGCTGACATTTTAACTTTTAAAGTGTCGAAATTGTCGATCTTTCTATCGAATGCCGCCTTCACGTCCTCATATGAATTTCTTACTACAGAAAGTTCATGAAATTTCGTATCCAACCGTGTTAGTTCTTTTCGATATACTGATTTCTCATCACCGTATACGTTTAAATCTTTATAAATCCAACCACCCGTTGCGATTAACAAAACAATAATCATGGCATAAAATGTGTATTGATAATTCATTTAATTACCACCTTAGTTTGAATTGGAAGAACAGTTTCCATTCTTCATTTGTATCACTGGTTTCTTTGATTTCTCTTTCAATTGTGTCGAAGATTTCAGTCTGCTCCAATTGTATCTGGAAATTGGTTAATTGTATATCGGCAATAGACTGATCTGATTGTACAAATCCTGATAATTCAATAAGGTTGTTATAATTATTGGGATTATTCATGTCGGTTTTATCTTTATCAATCAATTCCTTTTTGAAAATAAGTGATGTGAATTTGATATCAGGGGAAATATCATCGGTAAGCATTTTCATGATACTTAGAACATTTTTGGAATGGATATGATCGTTCTTCATCAATTTGTAATAACCATCAATAATATCCAGATCTTTCAATATATCGAAATATTCCTGGGATTGTTCCGATAATGTTTCCCACTGTGCGGTTTTTGTTTCCACTTCACTTTTTAGCATTCGCAATTGAATTTGACTGACCAGGAGCATGGTCACATAGAACGGAATAAAGAAAGCACTTACGGCAATTGCCAGCTTGGAAAAGAAGATAAAACGGTAACTTGCCATTACTGGTTTTGGCAATATATTGAGCGACTCTGCTTTATCGTTCAAGAGCGCGAAATTCACAGAATAACTGGAAATTTCATTCTCCTTTATTACCACATCTTCCGCAAACTGAAACGAATCATAGCGGGTAGGATTCAATATTTCCACTCGCGATTCAAGGTTTTCGGACAACACATCCGGGAGGTTTGGAAATGTGGCACCTTGTCCGTCAATAAAAATACCATCCCATTCCATATCCGGGCTTTGCTTGGCGAAGAAATTTTTGGAACGATTTATTTCATTCACCAGTCGCTCCACTGCCGGACGGAGAAATATCGATAACTTGTACAGACTCACACCCAAGTTTGGTATAACACCGGTCTTTTCTTTGGGAATACCGTAATCACGCAAGATTCGAACTGAATCGTCTTCACCAATTTCGATTGATTTCCCTTTGGCAATAATCTTTTGCTGTATCGCCTGGTAAAAATCTTTTGCCCCCATCACAATTTCACGGTTGAATACGAATTCGTGATTAATAATCACCACCACGGTTGTGGCATTGTATCCAATGTGAATAAGCGCATAGGCACCCGCTTTGTAATCGGGATAGTTATGAATGAAATTTTTCCACAGTAAAATGGGCAAGGTAGAAAATAGTCTGAGTTTGATCTTATAGTTTTTAAACTTGCTGATAAGACTATCCAGCGAATTTTTTTCAATGGCGCCAACCAGTACATTCTGCTTATTGGCATCTTCGATAACGTCACCAATTTGCCAGTTAATTGCTGCTTCTTCGGGTTTAAATGGAATGGCTTTTTTGATATTCCATGCAACCAGGTCTTTCATTTCTGATTTTTTAACTACGGGCGTCTGAAATAGTCGTGTCCGTGAGTTGATTCCGGAGTGATAAACGGAAGCGAATAATGATTTTCGAATTTTAGGATCAATCTCATTTTCAAGAATATAATCGAGCAAATCTTCTGTATGATAGATAGGTTCATCACCACCCTGATAAGGTAAACTATAGGTTCTGGCTTTTAACAATGTGGAATGAGTCGTCCCAGTTTCTATTTCCACGACTCGTACAAAATCCTTTGATATAACAATCGCAATTCGGTGTCGCGATTCGTTCAAATATCGTTTTACATAATTGAGTGTTATCTGATTCTTTGTTGGTAGGGCACTCTTAGGTAAGGGTGTGAAATTTCGTGAATCAAATTCGACTGCCGGTGCTTCTTCATTGTCGCCATCATCTGCTTCGCTTGATTGTACCTGGATTTCCGATAACAGATCCCCCACACCTGGTCCCTGTTCATCCTCTTCCAACTCAACCTCAGGTTCTGGTTCAGGTTCAGTATCGACTGGTCCGCTTACCGCTTCTTCAACCTCCTGCGGTGATTCCACAGGTTCATCATCGTCGGGTTTTTGCAGGATATCCAGTAAGGGTGGAGTCGCTTCTTCATCAGTTGAATCTGGTTCAGGTTCTTTTTCTTCCGCTGGCTCTACATCTGATTTTGTTTTTAATTCATCAAACAGATTGCGGGAAAAATCCATTTCCTTCGGTTTTTCAATCTGCTTACCAGACGGTTCGTCCTGTTCTGTATCATTGGATGATGTCTCTTCTCCACCTTTTAATGCATCTGCCAGGGTGTCGAGCAGCTCACGTGATGAAATGCCACTTTTCTCAAAATCACCATCCTCCCCCAGTTCAGGAACAAGGATTTCATCATCTTGTTCATCCATGGTGTCTTTTACTGTGGTGGATTCAATTTCACCCAATTCCAGGTTGTCGTCTTCGTCAGCCTTCGGCGATTCCTCTGCCACTTCAACCGTCGAATCGACAGGTTTTTCTTCCTTTTTCTTCCCGTCGGTCTTGTCATCCCTGGTACCTACCTGCTGAGAACGTAACAATTCCAACAGCCGGTTTGTTGCCAGTTCCTTCTCTTCGGTGCTTTTATCTTTTACTTCGTCAGACACGGAATGGGTCAGCTTCCTTCATACGTTCAAAAACATCTGTACCATCAATTTTCTTCTTACCTGTTAGTAGCATATCAATAATAAGTTGATGGCACGTTGTTACAATTTTTCTTGGAAATCCCTTGGTCTTTTCGTGAATGATCTTCATCGCTTCATCTGTAAACATCAGATTGTCTTTGTCGGCCCCGGCTACAACCAGTCGGTGTTTTATCAGTCGAATTGTATCTTCAAGGTCAAGCGGTTTAAGGAAATATCCAAATGCGATTCTATCGCGGAAATTTTCATGCTTATCCAGCAATTCTTTAAACTCTGGTTGAGCAAATATTATCACCTGAATTAGTTTGGAATCATTGGTTTCAAAGTTCAGCAGCGTTCGAATGATCTCCAATTGGGCATTTCCCATTTTTTGACCCTCATCGATTACCAGTACGATACGCCTTTTGCTGTTTATCGCCATATCAATCAGATAATGTTCAATCTGGTCCATCATATCAACCTGCAAATCAGTTTTGGATTTGATACCAAACATTTTTTGCAAATAGTGGAGGAACTCATAATTATCTTTCCATGTCGGATCAAGAATCAGGTAAAATTTGTAATCCCTGCCAAATTCCACAAAACGACCTAGGAGCAGTCTTGACAATGTTGTTTTACCTGTCCCAATACCACCAATAACCACATTCAACCCACGATTTAATCGCAATGATATTTCGAGTCGGTTGAGGCATTCTCCATGGCTTTTTGATTGATAAAAGAATTTTGGATCCGGTGCCATAGCAAATGGTTCTTGCTCCAGATCAACCAATTCATAATAATCCATATTACTCATGACACATTCCTGCTTGGTATTGTGTGAACAGAGTTCATATCCAGCAACACATCATCACAAAAATCCCTTAAGTCATCTTCCCCAATTGGGCTTTCAATAATGCGGTTGACTTCCAATTTCATGATTTCATTGCTTAAGGACCGATCCAAAGACTTGGTTATAACCAATATTGGAGTATCCTGGAACGTTTCTTTTTTGCGAATGATTTTTAAAAATTCAATTTCTGAAACATCCGGTGTTTTCATGTCCACAATAATCAGACGTGGTGGCTCAGGATGAACTTTCCGATAGCCGTCAAAACCGTTGGATGCTGTATCTATTTTTATTCCATTGTAAACCGATCGAAGCAGTTGTCTTATTTCATCCATCCGGGCTGGATCTTCATCTATAATTAATACGTCACTTGAGTAACGCTTATCTCCAAAAAAGGCCGGATCATAGGTAAAGCCTTGTTCTTCAAGAAATGCAATGAATCTTTCTCTTGCTACACGATAGTGGCCGGAGGGCGTGGAAAAAGCCTGAAGATTATTCTGACGTATCCAGCGCTTTACTGTATTCACGTCCACCTCGCAATAGCGAGCTACATCTCCGGTTGTATAAAATTTCTTTATTTTGTTATTCATCCACACCCAATTTACCGCAATTTTACGGTATTAACGAAATGAACGATATTCACATTTTGATGAATGTTACAACTTCTATCTTTATGTATCAAGGGATTTATGCAAATGGCATAAAGTTTGGATTTAAGAAATATCGTCTAAATGATTATTTTACTAAAACCAGCTTTTTAACTGCCGAATAGTGCGGTGTGGCCATATGCATCAGATACATGCCAGCACTCACTTGTTGACCACGATGATTAGATCCGTCCCACACAATGGAATGGAACCCTGCTACCTGTTCCCCATCAACCAGGGACAATATTTCCTGTCCCAGGATATCATAGATAATAATAGAGACCTGTGTGTCCTCTGGAAGATCATAGTCAATCCGGGTCGTAGGATTGAAAGGATTGGGATAATTCTGATTTAAGGCATAATTATCCGGAAGTGGTCGTTGAGTCTGAATTCTCTGGTAGTGATAATTCCTATGCAATAAATAGCCGCTTCTGTCTCTAACATCGCAATAGATACCGATGTCAGATTCAACTCCGCTTAATCTTTTATAGGTTAGTCGAAGAATGTAACCCTGGACAGGATCATTGTGGCGGTTCAAGTCAGCCATCTGAATCATAATATAGCCAAGGTTGGGGTCTTCTTTTTTCAGTAGAATCCATTGATCATCGAGTAGAGATTCAACCTGCTGAAGCGCCATATCCTGTGTGGTGTGGTGCAATGTAATATTCCATGATCCGGGTGGTGATTCAAGGCTATCCAGGAGCAAATCGATAAAAACAAGGTCATCCGGTTCTCCTGGTTTGCGCTTTGCATAACTCACATTAATATTTATAGTATTTCCATCAGGAAAATTTGATCCGCGAGCCAGTACCCTGCCTGATTGATCATTAGACCAATTCCACATTTGCGCAAACACCATTAAATCTTCAAAATCAATAACTGAATCTGCGTTGACTTGCATGTAGGGTGGAACTCCCGTCGCAGGTCCCACATTATCATTAGTATTAATAGGATCTTGCCACCAGGCCTGTTGGAACAATACCAGATCTTCAAAATCGATACTTCCCATTCCATCGTAATCACCAATCATGTGGACATTATATTCGAGTAACACATCATCTGCAGCACCATCCGGATCTCCGTTTTGATTCCCATCCACAGGATTACCATAAATATCGGTTATGGTGTGAGGAATAATGACTTGAATTATATCAGAACCTATCCAGCCTCCACTGTTATTTATCTCCACCAGCTGGTGTAGTGAGTCCCAGGTTGGAATAGAAGGATAGGTCAGATCCAGTCCCGTTACTGCAACATCCTGATTTAAAAGTGAATCATTTAATGCCACAGTTGATGTCAATTCAATTGTGTCAAACCAATGAATATCCATATTCCCCAAATTGGTAACGATGGGAAGAAATTGATTATCCAGAGGAATGGAGATTGTATCTCCCTGACCATATTCCCAGCCATCGAAAATTGCCAGGGACATGGTCGCCACACCATCCTGATTAGGGAGGTTATCTTCAGAATTCCAGTGGAATACGGTATTATATTGATCGGCACCAATCTCCAGTGAAGATTCTTGCAACGATGGTGTGTTCCAGCCGCTGCCATTAAATGCATAATTAATGGTAATTGTATAGTGATCACCAGAGTAATCTGTAATCATAATTGGTAATTCTACCACTCGGGATACTTCTTCCATTGTGTCTAGCTGAAACTGTGCGCTTCCAACATGGTTATCAAGTGAAAATGGTATCGATTCACTATAATTAATTCCAATGTTATCAAAAGCTATTACCCGTAATTCGATTGCGGGATAGGACACTTCTGGTAAATCATTCCAACTGTCCCAGACAATTTCCATGGTATCAATTCCTATCGTTCCTGAGAAAGATGAAATTGTACACGGCATCCAATTGCCATCACCAATGTTGTATTTTACGGACCAGGTAAGAGGATCGCCATCCTGATCCATAAGGAATGCGTTCATCGTTACATTCTTGTGCTGCTCTTCGACGATATCAGCAAGATAAACGGATGGGAGTGTATTCCCTTGGTTTAATACAATGCTCACGGTGATTTCATCGGTTAGTTCACCGTCACTCACCTGGGCTATAAAAAACGTATCTGTACTGCTCGGCTCGGGAAGACCAAAAACCGAATCCGCGTCGGCAGTTAGCCAGGATGGTAGTGACGAAAATATCCAGAACAATGTGGAATCTTCAGGATCGGATGCAGATCCATGGTAAACAACATATTGACCACTGTTTCCAGACAGGCTATTGGTAGAAGTAATTATGGGAGGATCATTAACGGGAGTAACAAGAATGTCCACAATCCATTGCTCTGAATTCGCATCATCCTGACCTATGATAGTAAACGTTGTATCTAAATTACCTTCGGCTGGAATCCCGGATAGCGTGTCTGCGTCAGCATTCAACCAGCTTGGGATATTCTGAAACTGCCAGTTCAGTGAAATATTTTCAGGGTCAAAACCTTCAATAATATATTGGTAAGGCAAATCCTCTGTCGCCAATGTAACCACATCGGAAATGAGAACCGGTGGATCATTAACAGCCTGTACACTGACTTGGACTTCAACTGTATCTTGTAAATCACCGTCTGAAACAATGCATGTAAAGGATGTATCACCCATACCTTCCGTCGGTATCCCATAAACAGAATCTGCATTCACGGTAACCCATTGTGGAAGATTGGAAAATTGCCAATAGAACGAAGAGTTGTCCGGATCATCAACTGTCCCGTGGTAGACAAAATATTGATCTTCAACAGCGTTCACCTGTGTTGCAGATGTGATCGTTGGAGGATCGTTTATATAGGTTATCCACAGGGAAACATCCAGCGTATCGCTCATTTCACCATCACTTGCAATAACTCGAAAGATTGTATCGGACGCAAAATCATCAGGTGTTCCACTAATGATAACTCCATTGACAGATGTCCATGATGGCACTACATCATAGGATAAATCCACCAATTCACTTTCCACATCATATGCGGCTGCTTCATAGCTAAACGGAGATTCTTCCACTGCTGTAATTTCTGATGGCGACGTAATCACCGGCGAATCATTTACCGGTTGGACATAAACCAAAAAGCTCAAATTTGAAAAGGCTCCTTGAGGATCGGTAGCTGTGAACGTGACAAAATCAGAAAATCCACTGGAATCCGGTTCCGCTACAAATGTTACGGTGTGACTGGGTTCATTATATATTATGGAAATAGAGTCTCCCGAAGGAATCGTAAATGTTAGCGTATTATCTGCATCGCTATCATCGAATACCAGAACATATAAATCCAGAACCAATGAATCATCTTCAAAAAATGATGTGTCAGTAATACCAACCCATTGTGGTGGCCCATTGGGAATAATAGAAAGTACTGCGGTTGGGTCACTTTCGTTGGTTGCTCCATCGCGGGCGGTGATCTGATAAAAATACTCTTGGCCGTTTATTACACTGGTGTCTATGTAACTGGTATCAGGAGCGGTAATATCGTCGACCAAAATAAGTGTCGTTGCAGAAAGCCCGCGGTAAATATTGTACCCGACCAAATCCGGCTCCCCATTGGCTGTCCATGAAAGTATTATTTCCCGATCTCCCGCTGCAATGGAAAATGCATCTGGTATTGCTGGTGCATCAAAATCGGGACATTCTGCCAAGGCAATGTCAGTTCCCTGTGACACCAAATTTGTTTCAACGGTAATGGGTAAAGACAATCCTGACAAATCAAAGCCATTGTCACAGATGTCCGTACCTGTATTGGTTGATCCATTTTGATCAATAAATGCCCCAACGGTATAACCAACTCCTGGATCAATATTAGCAAATGAGTATAAGTATTGGTCAGAAAACAGCATTGATACAGATACCGGAGTCTTTTCTTCATCTGCTGGATCTGTATCAGGATTATGTCCAGGGTACCACAATGAGACATAAAGCGTACCATCAATGTCTCGAGCAGTACTAATATACCCCTGGATCGCACCAGTCCCTGACACGAATACTGAGAAATAACCCGCACTCTCATCCACTCCAATGTTTCCGAATGTATCGACAGCGGTTACGCGCATTTGTCCAAAATCAACCGGACCAGCCGGTGCGACAATTTGTTCTAGACCGTCGTTTGCAATATTCTCGGATTGGAGAGTAAAAATCCCACCGATTTCAGTTGCCATACTTATCTGAATCGGATTGGTTAATATTGATTCATCGAATGCAGACCATTGGACATTTATCGAAGAAAATTCAAGATATGTTTCACCTCCATCGGGCATCAATATATCAACTTGTGGATCTGATGCATCGGTGACAAAACTACCAGAAAAATTTGCAACGTTAGCCGTTGTATCATTACCGGCCCCTGCTGGAGATCCTATGGTAATATACCCATCACTGGCATCTTCCGATTTGTTACCATAATTATCCAACCCAATGATGTGGAGGCGAGCGAATTGGGTATCAACGGTAGGCAATGAGATTGTGGTAGAACCAGTATTAGGAATTTGACTTGCAATGGAAGAAGTGTACCCTCCAATTGTTTCAGAAATAAGGATGTCAATTGGATTGGCTCCGTAGTTTTGATCACTTGAATTCCAGGATATATTTATAGCTTCGCCAGAAGCATAAGATTCACCCCCATTCGGCAATAACCATTCCACAAATGGATCCTCTGCATCAATGGTAATTTGTGGACCTGTGTCGCTAATGGTAGTGGTTGTATCCGAACCACCTGCACCCGTGCCTACGAGAATGTATCCTTGACTAATATCTTCCGCGACATTTCCAAAAACATCCATAGCCTGAATGCGAATTCGGAAGTAATCGGTCTCACTAGCCGGAGCTGAAAAGTTGTCACTTCCGGAATTATTCATATTGGATGCTACTGGGTAAAACCAGCCTCCTATTTCCGTTGAGTAGTCAACTTGAATTGGGTTTGTACCAAAGCTCTCATCGCTAGCGTTCCATGATCCAGTAAATATTTCATTAACTGTAAATTGTTCGCCCCCATTTGGTGAAATCCAATCAACGGTGGGATCGGACGCATCAATTGTAATAATTCCAGATATACCGCTAAATGTGGCCGTCGTGTCAGTCTGTCCAATGACTATTGAAATAAGGGCTAATATTGTCGAAAAACGACGCATTTTTTTGATTTATTTGAGCTTTGAATTTTTAGATTTGTTACCTAACAAATAATCTGCTCTTGCAGAGCTAATGGTACGAACACAACGAAATCCTGAAGCTTGATCACAATCCCAAATAGACCACCAGTCTGCCCACCAAACACTTGAGGCTTCACCAGATCCCCAAGCCCAGGCACCGCCTTTAAATATTTTTCTATCACTGTTGGAAGAAGACCATGTGGATGTCCACTCAGATACATTTCCAGCTAAATCATATATTCCATACGGAGACTGGCTATTGTTGGTTGAAAATCCATCATTCACATTTCCATCATAGAAGCCCACCGGTGAGGTTCCATTGTCATAAGGATCACCACTGTCCCAATAATTTGCATAGGTTCCATCTATTGAATTTCCCCAGGGGTAAGCATTACCTGTATTTCCCCGGGCTGCTTTTTCCCATTCTTCATCGGTTGGCAAACGTAAGGCATAATAGTCGGCAAATTTGTAGGCACCAAACCAGCTCACAAAAGCGACCGGATGTTGTCCATATCCTTCGTGGACAACAAAGGTTGTACCATTCCAATATATGTGACTTCCAGATAATTGAATTAAATTATAATTGCCAGGTCCATACACTTCGTCACCGGAATAGAAACCTTGTACATAGTCGCCATCCAGCCAAACGCCTCCCGATTCAAATGCATCAATTAAAAAGGCGGCATAATCGGCATTGGTTGCTTCATACATCATCATCTCATAATCATAGGGGATATTTCTAATTTCATTACTTGAGCCATAAGTGAAGTCACCTGCGGATACGACAGAAAAGGGAAACGATACATTAAAAAACCGACCAGTAGCAATTATTCTTATCACCGTCTGATCATTAAATGTACCATAGAATTCAGCTCCTATATTCCATTCAACATGTTTATTCAGACCAGATATTATACCGTTTCCCACATCGCCATTGACGTAGGAAGATTGGGAAAATGTCGATCCTCCATCCATACTGATTTCGACAATAACAGTAAAGTAGGTAAATAATGTATCCTCGGATAGATCGTAGTAAATATCGACTATTTTGGATCCATCTGTACGCTGAGCAGCGGTCACATTCGTAACACTTGCAACCTGCGCAAATAATTGGGATGTTAGAAAAACTGATAGAAAAATAGCTATTAAATGTTTCATAGGATTATCCTAGTTACATGTTTTATTACCAAACATTGATTACTGAATTCTGGATAAGAATTAATTGGTCTTCATTTGATGTGTTTCGCAATGCTGACTCCGGCAGAATGCTTATTGTTTTATTTCCCGGGATGCCAATATGTTTCATTGTCAGTTGAACGATATCTCCAGAGCCGTTAACGCCATTTCCACTCCCGGCCGCCAGTGCAATATTTATAGTAAAAATACCATTCTCATCCTCAATAAAAGTGAAGTCGCCCAGGTTACTTGCCATCGATTGCATTAAGAAATCAGTTGAATCTGAATAGTACAGGTAATCCTCAACCAAAAACTGACTTGAATCATAATCAATACTACCAAGTACCCCCATAAGATCAACAACATCAATCACTTTTAGGGTAAGAATAAATCTGCCCCCGTCCTCTAAATTGATAATGGCTGGAGATAATATCAAACCTGGTCCCTGCAGCGCATCAATTGTAAATCGTTTGAATTTACCTGAACCTTCATCTATGTCTGTGGGGTACCGGCAAATTACTGTAAAGATATATTGTCGGTCTTCAAGCCCGTTTAAATTAAATGTGTGAATACCCGTGAGTGTATCAAATGTCCAATACGATAGAGAGTCACGGAGCAATTCTCTTCCGCTCTTATACTCTGACATTTTTCCGGAATTTATTCGATATGCAAATTCAACAGCTGCTGCAACTGTATAGCCAGTCGAATCAGTGGGTCGGTAGAGGGGATTTGCATGCCGCCATTGGAGGGTCACCTGCGATTCGTGGAGAACCTCATCCAGGGCCGGACCACCGACGAATTCAGTCTGCGGTGGAACATAATCTGCACTGGAGGGATCAAATGGATTATTGACCTCTCCAAACACATTAAATGCCCGACAGGCAAAAAAGATGGCAAGGAGCGGAATGAACCCCCCAGGAAATTTGGCTTTTATATTCCTCCCCAACATACAATCAAAATAAGTAATGATTTAGGCTTTAGCCGTGACAATTCTCACATTTATTTTGCTGTAAGGGTCCAAACCCCATCCCAGTCTTTTTCAGGAGGATTAGCCTTTAAGTGTTTGCAGCGGGTGATGTAGACTTCAGACGGATTAGTCGAACGTCCCGGGAACATATTTTCAAGCTGTGACGATTCCTCGAATCCCTTTATGGCTTTATCCCATTGCTGCGCAAAATACAATTCTTGTGCACTATGGAATTTTTCAAGACACTGTGCATCCTGATCTGAGATATCACCTTTTGCACAAATCAATTCATAAGTTTTTACAGGGATAGTTTTTCCTTTTACTCTCACATTATCCAAAAAACGGTATTCAAAATCATCTTTGGTAGCAGTGTATATATTTTCTGCAACCTGAATGTACACGCCGTATTGCTTTGCTGATGCTTCCAATCGTGCAGCAAGGTTAACCGTATCTCCCATCATGGTGTAGTTCATGCGCATGGTAGAACCCATATTTCCTGTTACCATATCGCCAGCATTTAATCCGATCCGGTGTTGCATATTGTGCACGATTTCAGGCCAGTCCTCTTCGCCCTTCCATTTTTCTCTTAGCTCGTCTAAACGTTTGGCCATGTCAAGGGAGGCCTGGCAGACTTCGAATTCCTGGTTTTCCACCATTACCGGTGCACCCCAGAATGCAACAATCGCATCACCAATATACTTATCAAGCGTCCCATGATGATCCAATAATACGGTTGTCATTTCTGTAAGATATTCATTCATCAGACTAACCATTTTTTCCGGTTCGAGCACTTCGGAAAATGACGAAAAACTTTGAATATCTGAGAAAAATGCCGCATGATATCCTGACTCACCACCCAGTTTTGGCTGTTGCTTTTGTTCGTACATCTGATCGATCAAATCTGGAGATATATAGGTGCCAAAAGTGGATTTTAAAAACTTTTTGTCGCGTTGTTCGACCAAAAATTTGTATATCACATTGCTGGTATAGGTCATCAATATTCCTGCGATGGGAACCACAATGGGAACCATTGTACTGTCTCCAATGCCTGGTAGGTCTGAAAAAAACCAGGATGGGTGGCTAGCGAGTAGACTATCGGGCGAAATTTTTCTAAGAATCATTTTGATTACCCAGAACGAATCATTGACAAACTGTCCACATGCAAGCCCAAAATAAACAAATCCCTCAAGAAATATTAAAATGCCAGCTAGTACAGGATTCAAGTACGATAATAACACATAGGCGATGATGCATAATAATAGGGTCAATAATCCATGCATCCACAAAATGGAAAAAGTATTCCGATCCAATTGAATTTGGGTAAGTCGCTCACCGAATACATTGATAAAATTTTCATGAATCAATGTTTGCATTGCGTTGGCATGCGTCTCCATTCCCGGTGTTAATTGCTGCAAGCCAAAATAATTATAAAATGGTGTGGATTTTGTATCATGAATTACTTCAACTGCCACACCAATAACGACTATTTTATTGTAAAATGGCGATGCGGTTATATCAAATTCATCTCCCAATCCCATGATGGACATCATTTCTGCTTTTTCATCCGGATCTTCAATAGCCTTAATCCAATCAGGTATTTCTCCTGGCATAAATTGATCCATCCAATCAATATCTTCTTCCATACTGTTGAGGGTAATATCGTCCGTGTCAATAATATACGCGAGTGAATAACGCGGATAGGTCCCCCAGGGAGGATAATTCTCACCAGAAGGGATTTTATATCCGGATGGTGGACCATAATAATTAACCAGGAAATTATTTGTTGCGCCATATGCCTGGATCTTTAGAGATCCAAATTGCCAGAGACTTTCATCTTTGCTGAATTCTGGAATAACAGAATCGGGAAAATCAAAATAGGCTGCTACACTTTCCAGACCTAATGTCAGGTATGCTTTATCCGGTCGATGTCCCATGACACCGTACAATGAATACTGACGGGAAAAACCATCTTCATCCATCATATCATTGATCAAACCTGTTTCCGGATTTGCCGCCATGATTTTGGTGGTTGGTTCGGCAATGTATTCCGGTGGAACACGCGTTGTTTCCCTAACCATTTTAGTTGAAATAACAACTGTCGTACCCCTCTCTCGAGCGTCTTGTATTGCCCGTGCAATGTCATCTGCTCCTTCTTTGGATGCATCAAATTGAATATCGAATGCGATAACTTTTGCACCGGCCCGGGATAAATTATCAATGGTATGTGCCCACACTTCCCAGGGATACGGCCACTCGTTCCACCCCAATTTTTCCGGCATCAGGCGATACGCTTCATCATCCACTTCGATCAAAACAATATCCGTCCCGATTTTGTTAAATGTTGAATCCACTGCCCGCCAGCCAGTAAGAGGACCTCTCACCGAATGAAATCGAAAGTCATATGTTTTGAGTTCCAGAATATCAAACGTACCAAAAAAATGCAAAACCAGTACGACCAGAATGGAACCCAGTGTAAGTGCAATACCAACACCTTGTTCTTTGAAGTATTTGTAAAGTTTGTCCATATTAAAACCTATAGCTCAATGTGAAAAGTAATCCGTAACTGTTCAATTTCCAGACAGTGCTGTGGAGGACTTTAACACTGGAGGAGAAATTCGCAATTAAATTTTCTATTATTGTATAATTCCCTCCAATCCTTAGCCCAAATATATTGGAGTTTGTTTCACCTCTTGAATTCATCCAATCAATACCCCCCAAAGCCCTGAGTTTTGTATGTGTAATCAAATAGGATCCATTAATACTTCCTGTCGTCCAGACAAACGGTGTGGTTCCCACTTCCCCAGAAGCTGTAATAGTGGGTAATGACAATTCAGTGATACTCGCGCTAATAACCGTTCGGAGTGATGATGCGTATCTGCTGCTCATGTTAAGTGAGTATGATTTTGTATCGGTTTTGGGAAATAGATAACCCGTTTTTCGATCCTCAGCAAGAACATCTGTATTTTTTACAGTGTTAAAATTTATGACAATATTGTGGCTGGCTGTGGGCATAGGAAAGGGATAATTTAGGGACATTGTTGTTTGAATTGTCCTGGAGTTTTCACGGAGATCAACCAACTCTTCTCCAATCTGATCAAGGTTTTCTTTTTCATTATTTTTTCCTATTGATTGGAGATTAAACATGAGGGTCGGTGCTTCCATCCCAGGTGCCAGGGTTAAGCTTGCACTAAATGTATTTGTATTTAATGGATCAACAGTGGTCTTTAAAATTTTATTATCTTTATGCTGATACCCGGCACTGAGAATCAGTTTATTGTCCATTAATCGAATCCTATCTTTCATGGTAAACTGTCGGATATCACTGGTCATATATGGATTACCCAAAGAAACAAATTCCGGTCCGACCTGATGATACTCAATGGTAAAATTGTTTAAAAAATAATTTCCGATTAATCGAATGGCATATGCAGCTGACGGCATATTCACGATTGTTGCTATGGGGGCATCGGGAAAAGAAGCAATGTCGAAAGGAATTAATGGAATCATAAATTGATTCACTGTAAAGAAATCCTCATAATCTTTTGGGTTGTTCAAAGCGGTAGTATCCAGCAATAATGAACCGCTCATTACCAACCCATTCTCATCGTATTGGGTACCCACGAACCCATCCAGACTATCATCAAGCACTGTATCGAGTTGTGCCAATGTCATGGCACCATCCCAAATATTTCGATTGTAGAGACTAATATTCCAATCAAATTCAAAGCGGAGTTTATTCTGATCGAACAGTGATACCACTGAGAAGCCAGCCACTATATTATCTTCTGGGTCGCCTCCACCCCACTTATCCAATGGAAAATCAACTCTTCCTCCATAGGATTGAACAGCAGACTGGTAGCTTGAATAGGTGTACTCTCCGGCTGTCAACAAGGAATCAACTGTAAATGTTGCGTTTGCTGGCAACGTCCGTTTCACAGTTGCTTTGTCATCAATTGCTTTCAGGAAATGAAGACCAAGTGAAAATCGCTTAAATGGCTTAACCAGTAATTGATATGCATTGATTTGCCGTTGAAAAGTATATCCTGTACGATCCAATGGGAAAATGTAGGTGCCTAATGAATCAGTTTGGAGATCGTTGCCATTAAATAGAAAACCCTGGTCTTTTTTCCCCTTCCATTGAACAGGTTGATTAATTACTCCAGAGATTGAATGAAATTTGATCCACGGCAACCGAATATGTACTCCCAGTCCTCTAATTTTTTTGCCATCAATTGTGAATGCATTTATCGACGGATAATAATCACCCATTTTAATGGACAGATAGTCACCAAAAAGAAGTTCCAGCGAATACCGATTGTAAGGTTGTAGATAATCTGATTCTTTACTCGATAACCGGAGTTGGGTTTTTGCACCAATCCAGGTAATACTTCCGTTCATTTTTAAGGATGCCTCTGAAACACCGAGTGCTGAACCACCGTTGTATTCCAATGATGTCTTTGTATTCGCATCACCACTATAAATCAATTGTTCCTTCAGATTGAATCCTGATTTAGTCGTGTAAAAGGACCACTTAACCGGTTTGATTGTCACTCCATACACAGTTTTAAGGTTGATGGTGACAGAGTGATAGCCTGCTTGTAGAGGTGGTGGAACAAGATTAATAATCCCATCGGAGATTAGGGTTTCGGACGTATAATCAGTGTTATCAACCAAGACTTGAATAGAGGAAGAATCCACAAATGGAGCGTGAAAAAACGAAGCAGCTACTACGACATCTGTTGGTGGTACACTACTGCCCGGTTCGGGTGATAGAATGAGAAGTTCAGCATCAAGCATTTGCTCTGCTGAATATTGATCCGAACCTGGAAATCGTCGCCCTTTATCCGGCAGGCTACGGACGGGAATAAATAATGGTTCTTTAAATGGATTGTCTTCTGGAAACCCCAGTGTACCGCCATTTCCAAGTACAAGAATTATAGCATATTCCACACCAGCATCCGTGATATATTCGCCTGGAATAGTACCGATCCATGATAATCCAATCAGGTGCATTTCTGCCTCTCGAAAGCTAATTTGTCCAGGAATTCGGAAAAATATTGTACTCTCAACTACTGGAAAATCTTCAAAGAGAGAGAGTGTCAATTCCAGTGGTTCACCGGCAGTTGCAATATCCGGTTTCTTATGAAAAATGGGAGAGTCATCCTGTGGAAACAGAATGGTTAACAGACAGAGAATAATGATTCCAATCCGCAGAATATGGTCAGACAGCCAACTATTCATTGGATTAGTTTATGAGAATTTTTACGGCGAAAAAAGGGTTATTGATATTCGATTATTAGTGTCTTTATTGTACCGTTTTCATCTTCAAATTCGATTTGTAACTGGCTGGATTGACCCCCGTCAGTTTCATCAGGATCTACCGGAATATCTGCAGGATTTGTTGCTCCTATATCCATACTGCCATCATGCCCCGAAATACAGGTCAATCCGGCGGTTACATCCATTGAGATGCCTGACAATATGTTGGTGAACAATACTGACCCATCTAATCCAAATAACTGATCTCCTGAGGTAGGATTAGACACAAACCAAAAATCGGTTCCTTTTACCGATGCAACCGATGTGGGCGTTTGAATCACGAATTCACTTTTCTTCTGATCCGTGATTTTTGCCCGGACAGTTCCTGCTTCCATCTCAATTTTCTTTGAGATACTCGATGCAGATCGCTGGCCGTTAATTTCAATTACACTATTTGCACGAATTTTCAACGCTGATTTGTCGTCAATAAATATAACTGCTGCAAAACCATTTGCTCCCGTTTTCACCTTATCACCGTCTTCCAATACAGTCCCGGGATTTAACTGATTAAAATCCGTTCCCATGGATTCCCTTTGAAATTGTGCATTTCCGGTTACTTTTGTTGCAACGGCAATTTTACTTCCACCAATGAGAAATGTGGACAACATAGCAATTAATAACACTTTTTTAAACATGCTTAGTCCTCCACCTGAATAGACTGAATTTGAACGTTTTGATTAGCAATTTGGTTTAGAATGAAAGCAATGCTTGATTGGTCAACCGGAATTCCGTTGATAGAAAAATTCCCGGTTGGAATGAATCCATTTAACTCCTGACCAGCAGACATTAGTTGGGTGTAGGGCCCATCACCCAACGCTTGTTGCAGCATTTGCAATATGGGGTTTGTATCTTCCGGATTTACATCTCCTCCCATATCTGCTATTTTAAATGCATAGACTGGAGAAAATAATTCTTCCAATCCGGCAGTTGTGGTTAGTGTTTGGCGAACCTGCCAGACATAAACACGGCCAAACTCTAATGGTCGGGCTCCCGACAATGGATATTGGTAACTGTTGAACGAGCCTATTGGTTCCCATGCTTCGCCGGTATTGAACGGTAAAGAAACATCATCGTCAATTGCTTCATCGACTGATGAATGAACTGCTGGATGAAATTCAGCTACCCTAATATAATTCTCACATCCTTGGCAGCTTTCTGAATACCAATTAAAAATTGGGAATGTGGTATACACAAGATTTGACGTTGTGTCAGGGAGTGAGCCACCAGGAGATTCGAGTGAAATAGAAACAGGGGAATGGATATTTATAACTTTTATATCCTCGTCCGTCATAGAGAGGTTGCTTGGGTTGGTGCCAGAAAACAGCTTTACGGTAAAGGTGTATTGTCCGTCGGCTAGCTTTCCACTGGTGATTACCGAACTCAATATCGCATCAAATTGTGATGGATTCATTATCTCCATTATCTCACCATGTATTTCAATTGCATTTGGTGGTGTTGCCATGTCATAAATAACGGTATTCTCGCTAGATAAATCGCGACTATCAAGAACGACTTGTGCTTCAATTTGGAATGGTTCGGTTTGCAACTCTACAATTGTTGTTGGTTCAGTAATTCCCAGAGATTGAGATATCATTTCGCCTTTAAAATATAATTTTACATATGTTGGGTAGGAATTGGATATGATATTGTAATTAAAAAATTGAACTTGTGATGAGCCGGTCTGTAAATCAAAACTACTGATATAATACGTGGCATATTCGAAAATCTGTCCCTGTAAATGGGCAGTTTGGCCCTGCAATAAACCTGATGGTGACGAATAGAATAATAGGATGAATATAAAATGTTTAATTCTCATAGTACGTTTACTCCCTTGCAATAAAATTTACCTGAGCCAACTTCATTATACAATTAATAATACCTCATAGAGAATGAAGTGTGATATTTACCATATAAATAAAAAAAGTCCCGATATCAAAAAGATACCGGGACGAAAAGTATCCGGCAATGACCTACTCTCCCACACTGGTCTCCCGTGCAGTACCATCGGCGCTATAGAGCTTAACTTCCGTGTTCGGGATGGGAACGGGTGTGACCTCTATGCTATAATCACCGGAAAAATAAATTTTTTGGAAATTAATGCCTCGATTTATAAAAACGAAAAATTAGCAAAGCCGTTCGGCATATTAGTACCACTCGGCTGAAACCATTACTGGTCTTACACCTGTGGCCTATCAACGTTGTAGTCTTCAACGAGCCTTATTACCTTACGGTAGAGAGATCTCATCTTGGGATAGGTTTCGCACTTATATGCTTTCAGCGCTTATCCTGACCGAACATAGCTACCCAGCGGTGCCTCTGATGAGACAACTGGTGCACCAGAGGTTCGTCCACATCGGTCCTCTCGTACTAGATGCAGAT